>DASRHI010000030.1:0-123992 GCA_035650615.1 Gaiellaceae bacterium
GGCGCTGCGGTGGAAGAACGTCCTGACGGCGGTGGCGAAGGACGCGGGCTGGAAGCCGAAGGTGGCCGCGTCGAACCTGTCCTCGGCGAACGTCGTGACCGGCCGCGGGATCGCGTTCGGGTTCTACTCGAACACGATGTCGTGCTGCGTGGCGGACATCGAGGTGAACAAGAAGACCGGCAAGATCGTCGCCAAGAACCTCTGGGTCGCGGGCGACGCCGGCCTGATCGTGTATCCGGCCGGGAGCGAGAACAACGAGGAGGGCGCCGCGCTGCAGGGCCTCAGCCGGGCGGTCCACGAGGAGGTCACGTTCAACTCGAAGAACGTGACGAGCCTCGACTGGGTCACCTACCCGATGCTGCGGTTCAAGGACGCGCCCAAGGTGTACATCCACGGCCTCACCCGCACCGACGTGCCCGACCCGGCCGACGGGCCCGGCTCGCGCACGACCGGCTCGGGCGAGCCGGCGCTGTCGCCGGTCGCGGCGGCGGTCGCGAACGCGTTCTTCGACGCGACGGGCGTCCGCATCCGCGAGGCGCCGATGTCGCCCGCACGCGTCCGCGCGACGCTGAAGGCGGCCGGCGTCAAGTAGGTCGCCGGAGTCCGGGGGGAGCGGCTCGCCCGCTTCCCCCGGCTCCTTCCACTCAACGGGTTTGGAGCTATTGAGCACCGCGAGAAACACGGGTATCCTGCGACCACCGTTCCTCCAGTCCCCCCTGCCTTGAGGAAAGCCCTCGCCGTCTCGATCGTCGCGCTGGTGTGCGCCCCGGCGGGGCAGGGTGCGGCCGCGACCCACCGGGCGGGCCAGGCGACGCTGCCGGCCCACGGCGTCCTCAGCCCCGGCGTCAGCCTCGCCGGCGTCCGCATCGGCTACACGGTCGCGAAGGTGAAGAAGCTCTGGGGCTCCAACTACAAGGTCTGCCCCGAGTGCAAGTCGCCGACCTGGTACTACATCTACACGAAGGGCGAGCCGCTCGGCGCGGCGGTCAAGTTCAAGAAGGGCCGCGTCGTCGCCGCCTTCACGCTCGGCTCGCCGACCGGCTGGCGGACGACCGAGGGGCTGCTGATGGGCGAGCAGATCGACAAGGTCTCGCGTCTCTACGGCTCGCTGGGCTGGCACGTCTGCATCGGCTACGGGGCGATGTCGATGCGGAACGGCAACACGGTCACCTCGATCTACACGACCGGCGAGGCCGTCTACGGCTTCGCGATCACCGCGCCGGCCGAGCCCGTCTGCCAGTAGCCCGCCGCGCTACGCGGCCGGGCCGCCGAGCTTACGCACGAGGATGCGCGCAACCGCCTGCTCGAACGCCGCCGGCGGCGCCTGCTGGAAGGAGCTCACCGAGACGGTCGTGATCGTGCGGCCGCTCCCGAGCACCAGCACGTCGAAGTAGAGGACGAGCGCGTTCGCGCGCGCCTTGACCCGGTAGGCGGCCGCGTGCCCGACGGCGGCGGCGAGCGGGAGCCGCCGCTTCGAGAGCACGGTCACCTTCACCCCGCGCGCCCGCAGCGCCTCGACGTTCTGGACGACGCAGGCGAGGAGGCCGGGCCGGACGGCCCGCCTCCAGTAGGCGTCGGCCTGGCGCGCGCTCGCGTAGACGCTCGCCTGCTGGGAGACGAAGGGCCCCGTCCTCCCGTAGCGGAGCGCGGGCGAGGCGGCGGCGCCCGTCTCGACGACGCCGGCGCCGCTCGGACGGTAGCCGGGGCAGGAGAGCGCGACCCCGCGCTGCGCCGTCGCCTCGCCCGTCCAGCCCTTGCCGAGGTCGGCGGCGGCGAGCACCGACGCCCGCGCCGCCTGCACGTCCGCGGGACGGTGCCTCACCGCGGGCGCAGCGGCGGCGAGCACGATCGCGAGCAGCACCCTCACCGCCGGAAGGGTACGGCTCCCTCGACCGGGGGGCGGCCGCCGGGGGCGCCGCGCGGCGGTACCCTTGGGGCGTGGACGCCGCGGAGCGCTCGACGGACTTCGTCGCCCTCGGCCACCCGGGCTTCGACCGCTACGCCGGCCTCGAGACCTTCCCGAACCCCGGCGTCGCGCGCGTCGAGCTCGCGAGCGACGAGCTCACGGCCGTCTGTCCGGTGACGGGACAGCCCGACCTCTACACCGCGCGGATCGAGTACGACGCCGGCGCGCTCTGCCTCGAGTCGAAGTCGCTCAAGCTCTACCTCGCGGGCTTCCGGAACGAGGGCTGCTTCGCCGAGGCGCTCGCAGTGCGGATCCGCGACGACGTCGCGGCGGCGCTCGAGCTGCCGGCCGAGCGCGTGCGCGTGACGCTCGTCCAGAAGGCCAGGGGCGGGATCACGATCACCTCCTGGACACAGCTCCCGGCGTAGCGCCCGGCCCGTAGCGCCGGCCCGCGCCCTGGCGCGCCGAAGCGGGCGGGAAGGAGCCGGGGCGCCGGCTCGTTGTTATACTTGCGTCCACAAAGATCCTTCTTGGGAAGGAGGTGAGTAACACTTGTCCTACGGAATCCTGCTCCTCCGCGCCGTGCTCGGCGCCACGATCGCGGCGCACGGCGCGCAGAAGCTCTTCGGCTGGTGGGGCGGCCCCGGCCTGCGCGGCACCGCCGGCTGGTTCGGCGGCATGCGCCTCCGCGCCCCCCTCCCGGTCGCGCTCGCGGCCGCGCTGGCCGAGCTCCTGGGCGGCCTCGGCCTCGCGCTCGGCCTCCTGACGCCGTTCGCGGCGTTCGCGGTCGCCACGGTGATGCTCGTCGCGATCGCGACCGTGCACGCGAAGAACGGCTTCTGGAACACGGCCGGCGGGTTCGAGCTCAACCTGCTGATCGCGGCGGCCGCGGTCGCGCTCGCCGCGACCGGCGGGGCGCGCTTCTCGCTCGACCGGCTGATCGGCTGGGACGGCGACCTGAGCGGCCTCTGGTGGGGCGTCGGCGTCGCCGGAGCGGCGGCGCTCGCGGCGCTCGCGGTGCTCGGGCCCGGCCGGCGGCCCGAACGGCCCGCCGCCGAGGAGCCCGAGCGCGAGCAGGCGCTCCGCGCCGCGTAGAGCCACTAGGGTGGGCGGCGCGTGTCCGCCGCGCCGTCCACCGCCCTCTTCGACGACGTCTCGCTCGACGAGCTGCGCGCCCGCCTGAGCGCGAAGTGGCGCCGCTACCCGCCCGACGTGCTCCCGGCGTGGGTCGCGGAGATGGACTTCGCGCTCGCCCCGGCCGTCCGCCGGGCGCTCGCCGAGGCGGTCGAGCGCGACGACACCGGCTACGCGGAGCCCGCCGGGCTCGGGGCCGCGTTCGCCGGCTTCGCGGCCGAGCGCTGGGGCTGGGCGGTCGACCCGGCGCGGACGCTCGTCCTCGCCGACGTGATGTCGGGCGTCGCCGAGCTGCTCGGGGTCGTGACCGAGCCCGGCGACGGGGTCGTGGTCAACCCGCCCGTCTACCCGCCCTTCTTCGGGATCGTCGCCCAGGTCGGCCGGCGGGTCGTCGAGGCGCCGCTCGACGCGGCTGGACGGCTCGACCTCGACCGGCTCGAGGCCGCGTCCGCCGGGGGCGCGCGCGCCTACCTCCTCTGCAACCCGCACAACCCGACCGGGACCGTGTTCGCGCGCGACGAGCTCGCGCAGGTCGCGGCGCTCGCGGCACGGCACGGGGTCGCCGTGATCTCCGACGAGGTGCACGCGCCGCTGACCCTGCCCGGCGCCGCCCACACGCCGTTCCTCGCCCTCGGCGGCGAGGCCGCCGAGCACGGCCTGGCACTCGTGAGCGCGAGCAAGGCCTGGAACGTCGCCGGCCTCAAGTGCGCCCTCGCCGTCGCCGCCTCGGAGCGGGCGGCCGCCGTGCTCGCGCGCGTCCCCGAGCACGTCCGCTTCCACGTCGGGCACCTCGGCGTGATCGCGGCGGTGGCGGCCTTTCGCGACGGCGTCGACTGGCTCGACGGGCTCGTCGCCCACCTCGACGGCCAGCGCCGGCACCTGGCCGAGCTGCTCGCCGCCGAGCTGCCGGAGGTGGGGTACGCGCCGCCGCAGGCGGGCTACCTCGCCTGGCTCGACTGCCGTGCGCTCGGGCTCGGGGACGACCCGAGCGCCGCGTTCCTCGAGCGAGGGCGGGTCGCGCTCTCGCCGGGGCCGACCTTCGGCGCCGAGGGGAAGGGCTTCGCCCGCCTGAACTTCGGCACCTCGCGCGCGCTCCTCGAGGAGGCCGTGCGGAGGATGGTCAGGGGCTCGTCCGGACGGTGACGGCGGCGGTCAGCGCGCCGGCGAGCAGGATCGCGGCCGCGACGAGGAGCGCGACGTGGAGCCCGTTCCCGAAGGCGGTCTCGGCCGCGGTCAGGATGCGTGCGACGAGGCCGAGGTTGGCGGCCACGATCGGGTTCTCCTTCGCCGCCTGCGCCGCGTTCGCCGGCACGCCGCCGTGCGTGACCGCGTTCACGATCAGCGAGTGGAGCGCGGGCGGGACGCCGATCTCGTCGAGCTTGCGGCCGAGCTCGCCGACGAGCCGCCCGTTCACCACCGCGCCCAGGATCGCGACGGCGAGCACGCCGCCGAGCTCGCGGCTCGTGTTGAGGGTCGAGGCCGCCATCCCCGACCGCTCCGGCGGGACGAGCGTGAGCACCGCCGCGCTGACGGCGACGAGCGCGAGGCCGAGCCCGAAGCCGACGGCGGCGAGCGCGGCCGCCAGGCCGGCGAACGACGGGCGCGGGTCGAGCAGCGCGTCCACCGCGAACATCGAGCCGCCCGCGAGCAGGCAGCCGACGGCCATCGGCTCGCGCGGCCCGCGCGCGGCCGTCCAGACGCCGGCCGCGCGCCCGGCCGCGACCATCGCGACGGTCATCGCGACGAACTCGAGCGCGATCCGCCACCCCGAGAAGTTCGCCACCACCTGGAGGTAGAGCGCGCTGAAGAAGAAGACCGCGAACAGGCCGAAGCTCGACGCGAAGCCGACCGCGGTCGAGCCGGCGAACGCGGGCACGCGGAAGAACGAGAGGCGCAGGACGGGGTCGCGCACGCGCCGCTCGACCGCCACGAAGGCGATGCCCGAGACCGCGGCGACGGCGAAGAGCGCGGCGACCCAGGGCCGCCCGTAGCCGCCGTTCTCGCCCTCGATCACCGCGGCGGTCAGCGCGATCAGCGCGGCCGCGCCGGCGACGAGGCCGGCCGGGTCGAGCTCGCGCCCCTCGGGGTCCGCGCTCTCGGGCACGAAGCGCGCAGCCGCGGCGAGGATCAGGAGCCCGAAGGCGAGGTTGAACCAGAAGATGCCCTCCCAGCCGGCGGCCGCGACGAGCACCCCGCCGAGCACCGGGCCGAGCGCGAGCGAGACCCCGGAGACGGCCGTCCAGACTCCGAGCGCCCGGGCGCGCTCGCTCCGGTCCGGGTAGACGTGCCGGATCACCGAGAGCGTCCCCGGCTCGCACGCCGCCGCCCCCACGCCCATCACGACGCGTGCGCCGATCAGCGTGCTCGAGTCGTGGGCGAGCGCGCCGAGCAGGGACCCGCCGCAGAAGAGGACGACGCCCCCCAGCATCACCTTCTTGCGCCCGAGCAGGTCGCCGAGCGTCCCGCCGGTGAGCATCAGGCCGGTGAACGCGAGCATGTAGCCGTCGACGATCCACTGCAGGGCGGGCACGCCGGCGCGCAGCGACTTCTGCATGTCGGCGAGCGCGACGCCGACGATCGTGTTGTCGAGGAACGTGAGGAAGAGGACCGCGCAGACCGCGGCGAGGGCGCTCGCCCGGCTCACCGGACGGCCGCCGACGCGGTGCTCCAGGCACGCTGGGTCGCCGTGCCCGCCGTGGCGGTGACGACGGCGACGAGTGCGTGGCCCACGTCGGCGCCGGTGACGGCGTACGCCGCCCCGTCGGCGCCCGCGATCGGGACGCAGATCCGCCCGTTCGCGTTGCACCGCCGCCAGGCGTAGGAGACGGCGTCCGGCGGGGGCTGCCAGACGCCGGCGTCGACGGTGAGCGTCGCACCCGGCCGCGGGGAGCCGGCCAGGAAGGGGGGAGCGGTCGAGACGACCGGCGCCTGCGCCGGGGCGACGGGGCCGACGAGGCTCGCGTACGCGGCCGCCGTCCCCGTCGAGTCGGTCGCGCGCACGGCGAAGCCGAGGGTGTGGCCGACGTCCGCCGCGACCGTCCGGTACGTCGGCCCGGTCGCGCCGTGCACCGAGGAGCAGTGCGCGCCGGCCTCGTCGCAGCGGTACCACTGGAACGCGTAGCTGAGCGACCCGATCCCGCGCCAGGCCCCGGTCGACCCGGAGAGCTGCTCGCCCTGCCGCGCCGTCCCCGACACCGCGGGGCTCGCCGTGTGGGTGGGCCCGGTGACGTCGCCCGCGAGCGCGGGCCCGGTCGCGGTGCTGAGCGCGGCCTGCGTCGTCGCCCCGAAGGAGGCGCGGACGAGCGCGGCGAGGGCGTGACCGGCGTCCGCGGCCGTGACGACGTACGAGCTCCCGCGCGCGCCGGGGATCGGCGCGCAGATGCGTCCGTTCGCGTTGCAGCGCTGCCAGGCGTAGGCGAGCTCCGCCGGCGCCGGGCTCCAGCCACCGGCCGTCACCTGCAGCGTCTGGCCCTCGACGGCGAGGCCGGCGACCTGCGGCTGCGCCGTCGAGACGAGCAGCGGGTGCGCGGCGGCGACCGGGCCGACGAGGCTCGCGTAGGCGACCGTCGAGCCGCTCCCGTCGGAGGCGGTCACCGCCAGCCCGATCGTCTTGCCGGCGTCCCTCGCCGTCAGCGTGTAGCCGGCGGCGGTGGCGCCGTGGACCGACGCGCAGCGGGCGCCGGCGGGGTTGCAGCGGTACCACTGGTAGCGGTACGAGACCGTGCTCGCGCTCGTCCAGGTGCCCGTGCCCGCCTGGAGGCGGTCGCCGGCGGCGAGGGTGCCCGACACGGTCGGCGGCGCCGCCGGCGTCGGCCCGGCCGCCTGCGCGCCGGCGCCGCCGGCTACGAGGGCGAGAGCGAGCGCGAGCGAACCGGCTCGGCGAGCGGCCACGCCGGTTCAATACGACGCCCGGCCGCCGGAACCTCGCGCGGAAGCGGCGGGTACGGGCGGCCGCGCGGGAAGCGGCGCGGCCTCGCCGGCGGCTCGTGGTGGAGGCAGAGAGGACCGAGGGTCAGCGTCTCGCAGCCGTCGGCCTGGCAGGTGCGGAGCACGACGCGGGGAGTACCCGGTTCACGCTCCCGTTACACCTCAGTGCCTCCGGAGCCCGGCGAGGATCGTGGCCAGCGGCGGATGTTCCGGATCCGAGAATAGGCGGTTGTCGCTCCGGATCGGGCGATCTCGCAGATCTCGGATCCAGCCGTTAGACTTCTCGGATCCGACTTTCGGCCTGCGACCTGGAGGTGACGACCAATGACCACGACCGATTCGCACCGAGACGCCGTCCGCGAGCTCGAGCGCGCGTGGCGCGCCGACGAGCGCTGGCTCGGGATCGAGCGAGGCTACGGCGCCGAGGACGTCGTGCGGCTGCGGGGGTCGGTCGCGGTCGAGTACACGCTCGCCCGGCGGGGCGCCGAGAGGCTCTGGCGGGCGCTCCGCGAGGAGCCTCGCGTCGCGGCGCTGGGCGCGATCACCGGCAACCAGGCGGTGCAGATGGTGCGGGCGGGCCTGAAGGCGATCTACCTGTCGGGCTGGCAGGTCGCGGGCGACGGGAACCTCGCCGAGTCGACGTACCCCGACCAGAGCCTCTACCCCGTGAACAGCGTGCCCTCGGTCGTGCGCCGCATCAACAACGCGCTCCGCCGCGCCGACCAGATCCAGTGGGCGGAAGGCGGCGGCGAGGTCGACTGGCTCGTCCCGATCCTGGCCGACGCCGAGGCCGGCTTCGGCGGCCCGCTGAACGCCTTCGAGCTGATGAAGAGCATGATCGAGGCCGGCGCGGCAGGCGTCCACTACGAGGACCAGCTCGCCTCCGAGAAGAAGTGCGGCCACCTCGGCGGCAAGGTGCTCGTGCCGACGTCGCAGTTCGTCCGGACCCTCCAGGCGGCGCGGCTCGCGGCCGACGTCTGCGGCGTCCCGACCGTGCTGGTCGCGCGAACGGACGCGCTCTCCGCGACGCTCTTGACGTCGGACGTCGACGAGCGCGACCACCCGTACATCACCGGGGAGCGGACGAGCGAGGGCTTCTTCGTCGTCCGCGACGGTCTCGACCCGGCGATCGCGCGCGCGCTCGCGTACGCGCCGTACGCCGACATGCTGTGGTTCGAGACGTCGACGCCCGACGTCGGCGAGGCGCGCGAGTTCGCGCAGGCGATCCACGCCGAGCACCCGGGGAAGCCGCTGGCGTACAACTGCTCGCCCTCGTTCAACTGGAAGCGCAACCTCGACGACCGCCGGATCGCGTCCTTCCAGGAGACGCTCGGCGAGCTCGGCTACCGCTTCCAGTTCGTCACGCTCGCCGGCTTCCACGCGATCGCGTCGTCGATGTTCGAGCTCGCGGAGGGCTACGCGCGCGAGGGGATGACCGCGTACGTGCGGCTGCAGGAGCACGAGTTCGAGCTCGAGCGCAGGGGCTACACGGCCACGCGTCACCAGCGCGAGGTCGGCGCGGGCTACTTCGACCTCGTCGCCCGCGCCGTCTCCGGCGGCGAGTCGTCCACCCTCGCGCTCACCGGCTCGACCGAGGAGGCGCAGTTCGACCAGGCCGACCCGGAGGCGGTGGAGGCAGTAGCCTAGGGCGGCGTGGACCGCCCCGCGGGACTCGACGGCGACTGGCAGGTGATCAGGACGGGCGGGCTGCTGCCCCCGCTCGTCGGCGTGCGCAAGCGGATCCGCGGCGAGCGCGGGTGGACCAGCCTCGGGCCGCTGCCCGGGGTCCCCTTCGACGTCGCCGGGTCGGAGCTCCGCTACCGCCCGCCGCTGCGCGGGCTCGTCGACGTCGTCGAGCCCGACGACGGCGGGTTCGCGGGCCGCTCGCTCCTCTTCGGGCGGGAGCTCGGGACCTTCAGGCTCGTGCGTCGCCGCGGCTGAGCGGCGGCCGCGCCGCGGCGAACGCGAGGACCGGCTCGAGCCGGCGGAAGGCGCGGTTCGTGCCGGCGTACGCGGCGGTCGCGAACGCGCACCCGATCACGATGTCGACGACGTAGTGGTTACCGGTGTAGATCACGGCGAGCGACTGGGCGAGGGGGTAGAGGAAGCACAGCGCCGCGAGCGTGCGGCGGAGCCGGATCCGGCTCGCGAGCACGACGCCCGCCACCGTCAGCGCGGCGAGGAAGGCGTAGCCCGCGTGCAGCGAGGGGATCGCGGCGTAGGGGTTCGCCGGCGTGGGCGTCGCGGCGCCGAGCGACGAGACGTCGTCGACGGGCGGGAGCTTGACGACGCCCGGCAGGAGCCCGGCCTGCCCCGCCGCCCACGGCGGCGCGCTCGGGTAGACGAGGAAGACGACGGCCGACGCGAACGAGAGCGCGACCATGCTCGTCGCGAAGCGGTAGAAGAGGAGCCGGCGCCTCGTCCAGAGCGTGAACGCGACGAGCGGCGGGACGACGAAGTGGACGTTCAGGAGCTTGGCGGCGGCGCCGTCGTACCACTGCATCGTCCCTCGCCAGAAGCGCGCCTGCAGCCACTCGGCGGGGACGCCGCCGAGCACGTGGGTCTCGAGCCAGAGCTGGGGCCGGTAGAACGGGTGCGGCGAGGCGAGGTGGGCGAGCCCGCGGCACTCGGCGTAGGCGAGGATGAGCAGCGCGAACGGGACGAAGTCGAGCAGGTAGCGGCGGCCGCGGCGGAGCACGAGCGCCGGGGCGAGGAAGACGAGGAGGGCCCGGTCGGGCGTCCAGTCGAGGCCGTCGGCCCACGTCACGGCCGTCGCCGAGGCGGCGAGCGCGAGGGCGGCGCACAGCGTGCGGGACGAGGGCAGCCGCAGGCCCGCCGGCACCGGCACCGCGACGCCGCGGCCGACGTCGAGCTCGGACAGCGTGTACTCGCTGTCGATCGGAGGAACGCTCCGCACGTCGGGAGGACGATAACGGGTCGGCCGATCGGAAAACGCCTGCAGGCGACCGGTGCGCAACCGGCCCCGCCCGGCCCGCGACGCAGCCCGCGGGCGCGATGCAACGCTCCGGGGTCTGACCCCGTTGCGCGGCGCGACACGCGTGCGCGACGCAACGCTCGGGGGTCTGACCCCGGGATGTTGCGCGCGCGCCTCGACCGCCCGGACACGGGCGGCGGTCAGGGCCGCTCGACCCTGAGCCACGAGCCTCGCGGCGCGTGGGCGCACCAGCGGGCGACCTCGGCGACGGCGGTGAGATCCGCGTCGAGGTCGAGCAGCTCGCCGCTCGCGCGAACCGTCGTGAGCTCGGCGGCGAGCCGGGCCGCCTCCCGCTTGTCGAGCTCGCGTCGCCCGCGCCGGTCGAGCGACGGGAGGAGCGCCAGCCCGGCTCGCCTCCCGGTCGCGAGGATCCGCGCGAACGCCTCCGCCGCGAGGACGTGCTCGCGGTAGACCGAAGCCCTCCTCGACCCCCGAAACGCACGAACCGCAACTGCCCCCTCGTCCGGGCCCATCCCGCCACGAGGCTAGCCGTAGCTATGCGTGGCTACGGCTACAACTCCCGGCGTGACGACCCCGCCAAGCGCCGACGCGGTGCACGCGAGGCTGGTGGAGCTCCTGCGCGCCGAGGCCGTCGAGTTCCGGCTCACGCGCCACGAGCCCGTGACGACGAGCGCCGAGGCCGCGGCGGCGCGCGGGGCGGAGCTCCGCTCGGGCGCCAAGGCGATGCTCGTGAAGGGGCGGGCGGGGTTCGTCCTCGCCGTCCTCGCGGGCGACCGGAAGGTGGACTGGAAGCTGCTCGCCCCGCTCGTCGGCGGCAAGGGCGCGCGCTTCGCGACCGACGAGGAGCTGCGCGACGTGACCGGCCTCAGCAAGGGCGCCGTCCCGCCGTTCGGCGGCCTCTTCGGCCTGCGCACGATCTACGACACGAGCCTGCTCGAGGTCGAGACCGTCAACTTCAACGCCGGCACGCACACCGACTCGGTCAGCATGGCGCGGGACGACCTGATCCGGGTCGGCGGCGGCGAGGTGGCCGCGTTCTCCGCGGCCTGACCGCCGCCCGCGCGCTCACGCGGCGAGCGGCGGCTCGCGCTCGTGCCAGTCGGTCACGCGCTGGAAGGCCGCGGCGGCGCGGAGCGCGGCGGCCTCGCCGAAGCGGCGGCCGACGAGGGACAGGCCGACCGGCAGCCCGTCGACGAACCCGCACGGCACCGACACCACCGGCCGGCCGACGAGGCTCCACGGCGCCGTGTAGCGCAGCAGGCTCTGGCGGAAGAGGTTCTCCGCGAGCGCGGGGGAGCCGCCGCCGGGGTCGAAGACGACCTTCCCGTCCTCGAACCGCGGCGCGACGACCGGCAGCGTCGGCGCGGCCAGGCAGTCGACGCCGGCGGCGGCCTCGTCGAACCCGGCGGCGATCACGCCCCGGACGCGCAGCGCCGTCACGTACGCCGTGGCGGGCACGAAGAGGCCGGCGAGCAGGCGGCCGCGCACGTCCGCGCCGTAGTCGGCGAGGCTCGTGCGCAGCCAGTCGAGGTGGATCGCCGTCGCCTCCGGGAACTGGAGCGCCTGCTGCACGACGCCGGCGCGGTCGAGGTGGGGGAGCTCGACGCCGCGCACGGCCGCGCCGGCCTCGCGGAGCGCGTCCACCGCCGAGCGCGCCGCGGCCGCGATCCGCGGGTCGAGGTCGCCCTCGAAGAGGCTCTCGACGACCCCGACCGTGAGCTCCCGCGGGCGCGCGTCCGCCGTGAAGTCGCGGCCGGCGAGCACGCCGAGGAGGAGCGCGCAGTCGGCGGCGTCGCGGGCCATCGGCCCGATCGTGTCGACCGACCACGAGAGCGGCGTCATCCCGCGGGTCGGGACGAGGCCCGTCGACGGCCGCACCCCGGTGACGCCGCAGAACGCGGCGGGGATGCGGATCGAGCCGGCGGTGTCCGTCCCGAGCGCGCCCGGCACGAGGCGGGCGGCGACGGCCGCGCCGCTGCCGCCGCTCGAGCCGCCGCACACGCGGTCGAGCGCCCACGGGTTGCACGCGCGCCCGAAGTGCTCGCTCGTCGTCGTCGGGCCGTAGGCGAACTCGTGCGTGTTCAGCTTCCCGACCACGATCGCCCCGGCGCGGCGCAGGCGGGCGACCGCCTCCGAGTCCTCGGCCGCGACGTTGCCCGCGAGGATGCGCGAGCCGGCGGCCGTCGCCGTCCCGGCGACGTCGAGCACGTCCTTGACCGCGAGCGGAACGCCCCAGAGCGGCCCCCGCTCGGGCGCGCGCGCCGCGAGCTCCGCCTCGCGGAGCGCCTCCTCGGCGCGGACCGCGACGAACGCGTTCAGGCGGCCGTCGAGCGCGCGGACGCGCGCGAGCGCGCGCTCGACCGCCTCGAGCGGCGAGAGCTCGCCGGTCCGCAGCGCTCGGGCGAGGCCGGCGACCGTCACTCCGGGGGAAGCGGCGCCGGGCCCGGCGCCCCCTCCGGGAGGAGCTCGCCGAGGCTCTCGACCGCGGGCAGGAACACCGCGAGGAACTCGCGCACGGCGGCGAGCTCGGCCTCGTCGGGCTCGATCCCCTGACGGGCGGCGGCCGCCCTCAGTTCGCCGACGGAGGGCACCTCGGTCATGCGGCCCCCGCGGCCCGGCCGCCGCCGAGCCCGGCGAGCCCGTGCTCGAGCAGCCGGTAGGCGCGGGCGAGGTCGGAGCGCAGCCGGCGCAGGGCGGCAGGGCCGTGGCGGCCCGCGAGCGCCTGCGCGCGCGCGGTGCGGAAGAGCTGCCAGTGCACCCCGACGAGCATGGTCGCCGCAATCCTCGCATCCGCCTCGTCGCAGGCGAGCTCCTCGCGGATCGTCCGCGCCAGCACCTCCGTGAAGCGCGCCATCACCTCCAGCTCCTTCGCCCGCAGAGCCGGCGACTCCTCGATCACGCGCGCGAACGTCGCGAAGCCCGGGCTGCAGAGCCGTGGGCACTCGCCGGCCTGGAGCCGCTCGAGCGCGGCCACGAGCGACTCGCCCGGGGCGCGTTCGCGGATCGCCTGCACGAGCGCGGCCTCCCGGGCGGGAACCTCGTCGTAGAAGAGGTCCTCCTTGGTGGGGAAGTAGTTGAACACCGTCTTCTCGGAGACCCCGGCCGCGGCCGCGACCTCGGCCACGGTCACGTGGTCGAACCCCCGCTCGGCGAAGAGGCGCATCGCCGTGTCGGCGAGCTCCCGGCGCGTCCGCAGCTTCTTCGCCTCGCGCAGCCCCACGCCGGGAGTGTAGCCCCTTTGATATAGTCGCAGAAACTTTTCACCCACTAGACTTTTTCAGCCGCACGCCGGTTCGGCCCGGGCGATGAATTCCTCCGGCCGGAACGGTCTCACGCAGGTCATCACACCGCCACGCGCACCAGGAGGTCGCATGCTCGCCCGCCTCGCCCACCTCGTCGCCCGTCACCGCTTCGCGGTGCTCGGAGCCTGGCTCGTCCTCACCGTCTTCGGCGCGTTCGCCGCCTCGCAGGTCTCGAAGCGCTGGTTCCAGAGCTTCTCGATCCCGGGCAAGTCCGCCTACGAGGCGAACCAGCGGACGCTGAAGGCGTTCGGCGTGGGCGTGCGCCCGCCCGAGGTCGTCGTGTTCCGGACGCGGGGCGACGCGACGAGGAGCGACGCGATCCGCGCCGCGATGCGGCGCGCGGCCCGGGCGGTGCCGGGGTCGCTCACGAGCTCCTACTTCTCGACCGGGAGCCTCGCCTACGTCTCGAAGGACCGGCACACGGCGTTCCTGGAGATCTACCCGCCCGGGCCGGCGAAGTTCGACTCGAAGAGCGGCGCGGACAGGATCCAGAAGGCGGCTCTCGCGGGCCTGCCGGCCGGGATCGGGGTCGACGTGACCGGTCACGACCCGCTCGAGGAGGCGAGCACGCACGGCACGGGAGGCGGCCCGAGCGTGCTGCTCGAGGCGGTGATCGGCGGCGTCGGCGCGCTCGTCATCCTGCTCTTCGTCTTCGGGACGCTGCCTGCGGTCCTGATGCCGATCCTCGTCGCGGTCGCGGCGATCCTCAACACCTTCACGCTCGTCTGGGCGCTCACGTACGTGACCGACGTCTCGATCATCGTCGAGTTCCTGATCGCGCTCGTCGGGCTCGGCGTGGCGATCGACTACGCGCTGCTCATGATCTTCCGCTTCCGCGACGAGCTGCGCGAGGGCGCCGACGTCGAGACGGCGCTCGTCGAGACGATGACCCACGCGGGGCGCTCCGTGATCGTGTCGGGGTCGACGGTCGCCGTCGGCCTGCTCTCGATGATCGTGCTGCCGCTCCCGTTCATCCGCTCGATGGGGATCGGCGGGATGCTGATCCCGGCCGTGTCGGTGCTGGCCGCCGTGACGTTGCTCCCGGCGATGCTCGCGGTGCTCGGCACGCGCATCAACAGCGTGCGGGTGATGCCGAGGCGGCTCGTCGACCACGGACACCCGGAGGACGGCGCGTGGGGCCGCTGGGCGCGCCTCGTGCTGCGGCGGCCGCTGCCGGTGGCGCTGGCCGGGATCGCCGTCGTCGGCGTGCTGGCGGGGATCGGCACGCAGCTCAACCCGAACGAGTCGCAGCTCGCGAACTTCCCCGGCTCCGGACAGGCGATCGCCGGGCGCGACGCGCTCGCGGCGGCCGGGATCAGCCCGGGCGTGATGAAGCCGTTCAAGATCCTCGTCGAGCACGGCGGAGACCCGGAGGCGGTCGCGGCGAAGGTGCGCGCGGTGCCGGGCGTGCTCGACGCGGTCGCGCCCGCGGACTGGCGTCGCGGCCAGGACTCGCTCGTCGAGGCGTTCCCGGCGGTCGACGGGGCCGCGCCGGGCATCCAGGGGATCATCGACCGCGTCGACGCCGCGCTCGAGGGCACGCAGGGCACGCTCGGCGGCGTCGCCCCCGTCGACCGCGACTTCGTGCACGCGGTCTACGGCAACTTCCCCTACGTGCTCGCGTTCGTGATCGTGCTGACGCTGATCCTGCTCGCACGGGCGTTCCGCTCGATCGTGCTGCCGCTCAAGGCCGCGATCCTGAACCTCGCGTCGCTCGGCGCCGCGTTCGGGATCGTCGTCTTCGTCTTCCAGCAGGGGCACGGCTCGTCGCTCTGGTCGATCGACGCGACGCAGGCGATCACCGCGTGGATCCCGCTCATGATCTTCGCGTTCCTCTTCGGCCTCTCGATGGACTACGAGGTCTTCATGCTCACGCGGATGCGCGAGGCCTACGACGAGACCGGCTCCACCGAGAAGGCGATCGAGCTCGGGCTCGCCCGCACCGGCAAGCTCGTGACGAGCGGCGCGCTGATCCTCATGTTCGCGTTCCTCGTCCTCTCGTCGAGTCCCGGCTTCGAGGTGAAGGAGTTCGCGATCGGGCTCGCCGCCGGCGTCATCTTCGACGCGACCGTGATCAGGGCGCTGCTCGTGCCGGCGCTGATGCGCCTGCTCGGGAGGGCGAACTGGTGGATGCCGGAGTGGACGCGCACCGTGCTCCTGATCAGGCGCCGGGAGCCGGCGCCGGAGCCGGTCGCCGAGAACGCCTGACCCCGGTCCGGGCGACCGCGCTCAGGCCGCGAGCGCGGCGGCGGCCTGCTCGAAGCAGGCGAGCGGCGGCGAGGTGAGGCCGAAGCCGACGAGGCCGCGGCCCGGCTCGCGGTGGAGCATGACGATGTCGACCACCGGCCTCGTGCCCGTCCCGGCGACGCGGAGGGCGTCGACGCCGACGGGCGCGCCGCGGTCGCCGAGGGCGGGCACCCGGTAGCGCGGGTGCTCGGCGAGCGCGATCGTGCGCGCGTCCTCGTGGATTCGCGCGGCGCGCTCGGCGTCGACTCCGAGCACCGGCCAGAGCGCCGGCGCCGCCGGCAGCACGGACGCGCCGAGCCCGGCGCACTCGACGAGGAGCGAGTCGCCGCAGCCGGGCGCGGCGTCGCCGGGACCGAAGCCCTCGGCGAGGACTCCCTCGGGCACCTCGGCCGGGGCGACGAGCCACCGGTCGCCGAGGCCCGACACCTTGAGCCCGCAGTCGCGGCCGTTCGCGCCCAGCGCCGTCACGAGGGTCGAGCCCTCGACCCCGTGTCCGGCGTCGAGCATCAGCTTGGCCGCCGCGAGCGAGACCGCCACGAAGAACTGGGGGTTCCCGCGCAGGAACGCGAAGAGGCGCTCCTGCAGCGCGGCGCCGGCGCCCGCGCGCGCCAGGCCGGGCGCCAGCCGCTCGGCGAGCATCGAGGTCGCCGCGGCGTTGCGGTTGTGGAGCTCGTCGCCGCGGCGGAGCGCCTCGACCACGATCTCGTCGCAGTCGATCCCGCCGAGCGCCCGCACCGCCTCGTCGAGCGCGGGCGCCGCCTCGTCACGGAGCCAGCGGAGGCGCGCGAAGACGTCCTCGCCGGTCATGCCGAGGATGAGCGCGCGGCCGAAGCCCTCCATCAGGAAGTGGAAGGCGCGCCGCCCGCTCGCCGCGTCCTCGACGACGACCACCGGGGTCGACGCGGTGATCGCGCCCGCGCCGCCCGCCATCGAGCCGTGGTCCTGGGCCGGGGCGAGCACGGCCTCCGCGGGCGAGAGGCCCTCGAGCGCGGCGGCGCCCTCGAGTCCTGCGCGGAGCGGCGGCGCGAGCTCCTCCCAGCCCGCGGGCGGGCCCGCGTGGAGGACGAGCTCCGGCCGCATGCCCGGGACGACCTCGAGCGCCGGCCTGACGCCCGCGAGCCGCGGCGTGCACGCCAGCACGCCGGCGAGCGCGCGTTCGTTCGGGCCCGACACCGCTTGAGTATCGAGCCGCGGTCGGGCAGGATGCAACGGTCGTGTGGAAGGACCGCTACCGCTGCGCGGCGACGCTCTCGGTCGACTTCGACGCCGAGTCGCTCTGGAGCGGCACGTTCAAGCTGCAGACGCCGAGCCCGCTCTCGCGCGGCGACTACGACGTGCGCGCGGCGCTGCCGCGCATCCACGCCCTGCTCGACCGCCACGACCTCCCGGCCACGTTCATGGTTCCCGGGCAGGTCGCCGACGACCACCCGGACGCGTGTCGCGAGATCGCCGAGCGCGGCCGCCACGAGGTCGGCTACCACGGCTACTACCACGAGAGCGTGCTCGACCTGCCGGTCGAGGAGGAGCGGGAGCTGATGAAGCGCGGGATCGCGCGGCTGGAGGAGGTGTTCGGGGCGACGCCGCGCGGCAACCGCTCGCCGCCGTTCGCGCTCGGCCCGAACACCGCCGACCTGCTGGAGGAGCTCGGCTTCGCCTACGACTCGAGCCTCTTCGGCCACGACGAGCCCTACCGCCCGCGCGTGCCCGTGACGGGCGGGCCGCTGCGCGACTTCGTCGAGCTGCCCGTGAGCTGGGAGCTCGACGACGCGCCCTACTTCCTCTTCAGCTTCTTCCCCTACATGTCGAACCTCGTGCCGCCCTCGCAGGTGCTCGAGATCTGGAAGGCCGAGTTCGACGGCTCCTACGCCGCCGGGGGCTGCTTCCTGCTCGTCGTCCACCCGTTCTGCATCGGCCGCCATCCGCGGATCGCGATGCTGAACGAGCTCGTCGAGTACATCCGGTCGTTCCCGGACGTCTGGTTCGCGACGCACCTCGACGTCGCCGAGGAGTGGCGCCGGCTCCAGCTCGAGCAGGGGACCTGGGACGCGCCGGCCGCCGCGGTCGCCCGCTGACCGTCAGAGCGCGAGCGCCCGCAGGCGCGCGAACGCGTCGAACGCCGGCTTCTTGCGCCCGTCGGCGGTGAGCAGGCCCGACTGCCAGCCCGCGAGGTCGGGGCTGTCGCGGAGCAGGAACCAGGTGAAGAGGTCGATGCGCGGGTTCGCCCTCGCGATCGCGTAGGCCAGGCGCACGTACGCGGCCTGCCTCTTCCAGGAGACGCCGAAGAGCCGGTCGGGCGGGTTCGTCTGGTAGCCGTACTCGGTGATCCAGATCGGCTTGCGGCCGTAGAGCCGCGTCACGGTCGAGACGACCGCGTCGATGTTGCCGAGCTCGACGGCGCTGCCGACCCCCTTCGAGCGCGGTCCCTCGCGCGGGTTGCCGTAGTACGGGTGGTGCGCCCACGCGTCGAAGGTGCGCAGCCCGTGCTTCCTCGCCGAGCGCAGGAACGCGAGCGGCGAGATCGACGGCCGCGCGCCGTTCGGGTTGTTGCCGCCGCGCGGCGCCGTCGCGCCGCAGGCGACGCGCTCGGGGCCGCCGGCCGCGTGCACGCCGGCGTAGACGGCGTTGCAGATCCGCGCGTACGCCGCGGGGGCCGACATCCGCCAGCGTGCGCCCGCGCGGGTGAACTGCGGCCGCAGGAAGACGGGGTTGTTCGGCTCGTTCCAGGCGAGCCAGAGGCCGACGCGCGGGAGCACGCGTCCGGTCGCGACGTCGAGGAAGGTGCCGCTGTAGCGCTCGGCGGCCGCGTACGCGAACGCGCGCAGCGTGCTCGCGGACGTCGGCGCGCGGTTCGCTCCGGCGCCGTGGTTCGCCCACGCGGGCGTCCCCACGATCGTCAGCAGGACCTCGATGCCGGCGTCGCTCGCCTGCTCGATCGCGTCGTCGTAGCGCCTCCAGTCGTACGCCGGGTCGGCGGGGTCCGCGCCGTGCCTCGGCCGCTTGTTCGCGACGCCGCCCGGGCCGCCCCACGCGAGCGTCAGCCGCACGACCTGGACGTGCAGCTCCTTCAGCGTGTCGAACGCGTTCTGCTCGGGCGCGAGCATCGAGGCGTCGTCGAAGATCCCGAGGAGCATGTGCTTCGAGGCCGCCGCCGAGCCGGGGAGGAGGAGGGCGCACGCGGCGGCAACCAGAGCGGCGGCGTACGCCCGCTTCGTTACCATCGGCTGCCGGGTGCTCGCTGGTCTCCGCACGGCTTGCTCAGGGTGTCCGGTTCGGGGTCGGCATCCGGGCAGTCTGACGCGTTTCCGACCGTCGCGGCCGGTTCAGGCGTTTACGGCGCTCGCCGCCGCTCTCCTCTTCGCCTCCGGGGCCGCCGCCGCCGGGCCGGCGATGAAGGCGGCGCCCGCCGTCGCGGGCGACGCCGCCGAGGGGAAGCGTCTCTTCGTCTCGCACGGCTCCTGGACCGGCTCGGGGCGGCTCCGGTACTCGTACCGCTGGTACCGCTGCGACACCATGGGCCGTCACTGCAGGGTCCTGCGCGGCGTCGGGGGGCGCAGCCACCGGCTGGGCGCGAACGACGTCGGCCACACCCTGAGCGTCGCCGTCCGCGTCACCGACTCGACGGGCTCGGCGACGGCGTTCGCCGGGCTCGTCGGGCCCGTCGCCGGCCAGCGCCCCCGGCTCGTCCCGACGGTGCGCCCGTCGGTCTCGGGACCGGCCGTCGAGGGGGCGGTCGTGCGCCTCGGCGCGGGCCGGTGGAGGCCGGCGCCGTCGTCGCTCAGCGTCCAGTGGGTGCGCTGCAACGCGCAGCTGCGCGCGTGCGCGGCGATCGGCGGCGAGACCTCGCGGCAGCACGAGGTCGGCGCGGCCGACCTCGGGCACGCGCTCGCGGCGATCGTGCAGGCGCGCTCGGGGCCGGCCGCGCGCGCGGTCTTCAGCACGCCCACCGCGGTCGCCGTGCGGCCCGGCGCCGAGCCGGCGCCGGCCCCCGCCCCGGCGCCCGCTCCGGCCCCGGCCGGCGGCGGGCCGACGAGCGAGGTTCCGCCCGCGGTCGCCCAGGTGCTGCAGGAGGGCAACCGGATCGCCGGCGCGGTCGGCTCGTGGTCCGGGTCGGGCTCGATCTCGTTCCGCTACAACTGGTTCCGCTGCGACCCCGCGGGGGCGCACTGCCAGTCCGTGCACGGCGCGACGGGCGTGACCTACGCGCTCGGGCCGAAGGACGTCGGCCACACCCTCGGCTTCGCCGTACGCGCGAGCGACGGGGCCGGGACGACGACCGCGTACGCCGGGCTCGTGGGGCCGGTGGCGCCGAAGGGAGCCCCGCTCGTCTCCACCGGCCAGCCGGCCGTCGCGGGCACCCCGGCGCCCGGCCAGGCGCTGCAGGTGTACGGCGGAAGCTGGAGCCGGCCGCCGTCCGCGCTCTCCTTCCAGTGGCAGCGCTGCAACGAGAACGGCAGGCTCTGCGCCCCGATCGAGGGCGCGACCGCGGCGACCTACACCGTGACGCCCGCCGACGCGGGCCACCGCCTGCTCGCGGTCGTGCACGCGACGGCGGGGACGGACGCCCAGGACGTGCTCAGCGCGACGACCGCCGTCGTCGGCGGGGCGGCACCCGCCGGCCCGGCCGCCTCCGCGCCGCCGACGGTCGCCGGGACGGCCGCGCAGGGGCAGCAGCTCACCGGCGCCACCGGGTCGTGGACCGGCTCGGGCACGGTCGCCTACACGTTCAACTGGTTCCGCTGCGACGCCGCCGGCGCCCACTGCCAGTCGATCCACGGCGCCACGAAGCCGACGTACGTGCAGGGCGCGAAGGACGCCGGCCACACGCTCGGGCTCGCCGTCCACGCGACCGACGCGGCCGGCACCGCGACCGCGTACGCCGCCCTGGTCGGGCCGGTCGCCGCGCAGGGCTCGCCGCTCGTCGCGACCGCGCAGCCGGGCGTGAGCGGCACGCCGGCGCCCGGGCAGGCGCTGCAGGTCTCGAACGGGTCCTGGAGCGCGCCGCCGACCGCGTTCGCCTACCAGTGGCAGCGGTGCAACCCGAACGGCCGGCTGTGCGTGCCGATCGACGGCGCGACCGGGGCCGGCTACACCGTGACGGCCGCCGATGCCGGGCACGCGCTGCTCGCGGTGGTGCACGCGACCGCCGGGACCGCGGCCCAGGACGCGCTCAGCACGCCCGCGCGGGTTCCCTAGAGACGCCCGTCGACAAGTCGCAGGAGCGCCTCGGCGATCTCCGCCGGCGTCGGCGGGCAGCCCGGGATGCGCAGGTCGACCGGGAGCACCGCCTCGACCGGGCCGACGAGCTCGGCGGCGGCGCCGAGGAGCCCGCAGCCGAGCGCGCAGTCGCCGAGCGCTGCGACGCGGCGCGGCTCGGGCATCGCGCGGTAGGCGGCGAGGAGGGGCTCGTGCATCCGGGTCGTGACCGCTCCGGTCACGAGCAGGACGTCCGCGTGGCGGGGCGAGGCGACGATCCCGAGCCCGAAGCGCTGGAGGTCGTAGTGCGGGCCGGAGGCCAGCGTCAGCTCGTGCTCGCAGCCGTTGCACGAGCCGGCATCGACATGGCGGAGCGCGAGGCTGCGGCCACGGTCGGGAGCCGCGAGGGCGAGCCGGCGGCGCTGGCGGCGGAGGTCGCGGAGCAGGGTCAGCATCAGCGGTCGGCGCAGGCGTAGCAGAGCTCGAAGCTCTTGTTCACGAGCGGGAAGTCGGGCAGCAGGCCGCCGGCGGCGGCGCGGGCGACGACCGGCCAGTTCGCGTACGAGCCGGTGCGCAGCCGGAGCCGCCGGAGCACGTCCCCGCTGCGCTCCACGACGCAGCTCGTCGCGCCGCGCGCGCTCTCGACGCGGCCGACCCCGACCGCGCGCTCCGGCGCGGCCCGCTCGGCCGCCGCGGGCGCGAGCGCGCCGTCGAGCAGGCCGTCGAGCAGGGCGAACGTCTGCTCGAGCTCGAGCCCCCGCTGCTCGAGGCGTGCCTGCACGTCCCCGGCGGCGCGCTCGGGGACGGCGGGCTCGAAGCCGTCGTAGGCGAGCCGCGGGCTGGCCGAGCGCACGTCCTCCGCGAGCCCCGCCGCCCGCGCGGCCGGGCCGGTGGCGCCGAGCCGGGCGGCGTCGGCGGCCGGCACGGCGCCGACCTCCGGCAGGCGCTCCTGGAACGACGCGTTGAAGAGGAGCTCGCGCCAGGCGCGCCGGCTCTCGGCCCGGACGGCCGCGAGCTCCTCGCGCGCGGCCCGCGCCGTGCGGCCGTCGACCTCGAGGGCGCTCCCGCCCACCCGGACGCTCCCGAAGAGGAAGCGGTGGCCGGCGAGCCGCGCGTTCAGGCGCCGCGCCCGTTCGGTCAGGGCCAGGAACCGCGCCGTCCCGGCCGCGAGGCCGACGCCGGCGCAGATCGCCGCGACGTCGTTCAGGTGGCTCCACGCACGCTCGAGCTCGAGCAGGAGCGTCCGCGCACGGGCGAGCCCGCGCGTCGGCTCGAGCCCGAGCGCCTCCTCGCACGCCTGCGCGTACGCCAGGCCGTTCGCGACCGTGCACGCGCCGCAGGCCCGCGAGGCGTAGGCGAGCCCCTGCTCGAGCGTCCTGCCCTCGGCGGCGCGCTCGAGGCCGCGGTGCTTGTAGAAGAGACGGGCGTCGAGGTGGAGGATCCGGTCGCCGACGACGTGGAAGCGGAAGTGGCCCGACTCGATCACGCCCGCGTGGATCGGCCCGACCGCGACCTGGTAGGGGTCGCGCCCGCGCACCGGGACGGTCCAGCGCTCGAGGCGGAGGTCGTGGAGGGCGAGCGGCCGCAGCGGCTCGTGGCCGTCGAAGCGCACGCCCTGGAGGTCGTGCGCCTCGCGCTCGTCCCAGCCGGCGGCGGGGGCGAGGTCGACGATCGTCGGCGCCCGGCCGTCGCGCACGGGAACGCTCTCGAGGCGCGCCGATCCGTCCGGGGCGACGAGCAGCGTGCGCACCCACGCGCCGTCCGACGTCGCGTGCAGCCCGCCGAAGCGGAAGCCGTCCGCGAGGGCGGCCGCCACGCGCTCCCTGTGGGGGCTCACGACGCGGCCCCCGCGAGCGAGTCGACGACGTCCGCGCCCGGCAGCCAGACGGCGGCCGCCGCGAGCGCGAGCAGGAGCACGACGGAGACGGCCGCGAGCGCGACCACGCCGCGCAGCCCGCGGGGAGAGGCGTTCCGGCGGCGGGCCTTGCCGACGGTGGTCTCGAGCAGCGCGTGGAGGAGCCCGAGGAACCCGAGCGCGAGCAGGACGGTCGCCGCGCCGGCGGCCCAGGGACGGCCGGCGCGGAAGCCGCTCGCGACGATCAGCACCTCGCTCGCGAAGAGCGGCGAGGGAGGCAGCCCCGCGAGCGCGCCGAGCGAGATCCCCATCGCCGCGCCGAGCGCCGGCTCCGTCCGCGCGACTCCGGTCACCGGGTGCCCGGCCGCGCGCGGCTCGTGCTCGAGCAGCGGCGTCGCCGCGTAGAAGCCCAGCGCCTTCGCGACCGCGTGCGCCGCCACGTGCACGGCCGCGCCCGCGAGCGCGAGCGGCGTCGCGAACCCGAGCCCGAGCGCGATCACGCCCATGTGCTCGAGGCTCGAGTACGCGAGGAGGCGCTTCCATGCGAGCGGCCGCCAGAGGAACGGCACGGCGACGGCGAGCGAGACGAGCCCGAACCCGACGAGCACGCCCCCGGCCGTGCCGGCGCCGACGACCGGCGCGAGCGCGTGCTCCGAGCGCCACGCGACGAGGAGCACCGCCGGGAGGAGCGCGGCGGAGAGGAGGGCCGAGACGGGCGGCGGCGCCTCGGAGTGGGCGTCGGGCAGCCAGTTGTGGACCGGCGCCCAGCCGATCTTGGCGGCGAGCCCGGCGAGCAGGAGCAGGTAGGCGACGACCGCGGTCTCCCGACCCGAGCCGTAGCGTGCGAGCGCGTCCCAGGAGAGGCCCCCGAGGCCGCCGCCCGGGACGCCGGCGGCGAGCAGCACGATCCCGAGCAGCGCCACGCCGAGCCCGAGCGAGGTGAGGATCAGGTACTTCCAGCCGGCCTCGAGCGCGCGCGGCTTGCCGCTGAAGCCGACGAGCACCGCCGAGACGGCGGTCGTCGCCTCGACGAGCAGCCAGGCGGCGCCGAGGTTGCCGGCGAGCGGGACGGCGAGGAGCACGGCCCAGAAGGCGAAGAGGAGCGCGAGGTAGGCGCGCGCGCGGCGCCGCCCGGCGACGAGCGAGCTCCCGAGCGTCGCGAGGTACGGGGGCGAGGCCAGCACGCTCGCGAGGCCGACGCCGGCGATCACCGCGACGAGGAGTCCGGCGGGCTCGTCGACGACGAGCCAGTCCCCGCGCGACGACCGGCCCGCGAGCGCGAGCGCGGCGAGGGCGGCGGCGGCCGCGGCGGTGAGCGCCGCGGCGCCCCGCGCGGCGGCGAGGGCGGCACGCGCCGGCGCGAGCGCGAGCGCCGGCGCCGACAGCGCCGGCACCGCGACCGCGGCGAGCGCGAGGGCCTGCACGTCAGTCACGCAGCGTCCTCAGCGCGGCGCTGTCCCCGGCGCCGAACTCGGCGAAGATCCGGTCGTGGAAGACGGCCGCGACGAGCGCGACCAGCGTCAGGTCGAGCGCCGCCCCGAGCTCGATCGCCGGTGACGACGCACCGGGCAGCTCGAGCGCGGCCAGCACGAGCCCGTTCTCGACCAGCACGATCCCGAGCACCTGGAAGAGCGTGGCGCGCCGGGTGGCCGCGGTCGCGATCCCGAACGCGACGAGCGCGAGCACGGCCCGCTCGGCGCTCCGCGACTCGAGCCCGATCGTCGGCACGAGCCAGGTGAGCGCGAGCGCCAGCGCCGCGGCGGCGCCGGCGCGCACGAGCGGAGCGACCCGCGCGACGACGCGGCGCGGCTCCCGGGTGCGGGCGGCGAGGACCAGGAAGAGCGCGGCGAGCCCGACGGCCCGCGCGGCGAGCGCCCCCGCCGCCGCGGCGTCGCCGCCGCCGGCGTGGTCGAGCGCGATCCCCGCGAGCAGGAGCGTCTGACCGGTGACGAGCGCGACGGCGAGCGAGCCCCGCCGCACGACGAGCACGAGCAGCCCGGCCGCCACGAGCGCCCAAGCGGTCACGGCGCCCCGGCCACCCAGGCGGCGACGCCGAGCAGCGCGAGCGTGGCGCCGGCGGCGAGCAGCCGCGGCACGAGCAGGACGCGCATCTTCGCCACGAGCGTCTCGGTCACCGCGAGCGCGGCGCAGAGCGCCGCGAGCACGCCCGGCAGCGCCGCGAGCTGCCACCAGACGCCGTCCGCGTGCGGCAGGAACACCTGCGCGCCGAGGACGAGCACCACCCAGTGCCTCGCCGCCGCGGCCCACTGCAAGTACGCGAGGTCGCGTCCGGCGTACTCGAGCAACGGCCCCTCGTGGATCATCGTCAGCTCGAGGTGCGTGTCGGGGTTGTCGACCGGCTGCCGGCCCGTCTCGGCGAGCACGACGAGGGCGAACGCGATCGCGCCGAGCGCGAGCGCCGGGCTCGTCCAGACGTGCCCGCCGGCCGTCCCCGCCACGACGCCGCGCAGGTCGGTGGTGCCGGAGACGAGCGCCGCGACCGCGAGCGTGAGGACGAGCGTCGCCTCGACGAAGACCGAGAGCGTCAGGTCGCGGCTCGCCCCCATCAGGGAGAAGCCGTTGGCGGCGTCCCAGGCGGCGGCGGCGACGGCGAACCGCCCGAGCGCGAGCAGCCCCGCGAGCGCGAGCGCGTCGTGGCCGACCCCCCAGTCGGGCCCGGCGGCGGCGGGCGGCACGAGCAGCACCGCCGTGGCGGCGGCGGCCGCGGCTGCGGACGGGGCCAGGCGGTAGACCGGACCGGTTCCCTCGACCGTGACCGCGCTCTTGCCGAAGAGGCGGCGCAGCTCCCGGAAGGGCTGCACGGGCGAGGGCCCGCGGCGGCCCTGCAGGCGCGCCTTCCAGTGCTGGACGAGCCCGGGCAGGAGCGGCGCGAGGGCGACGCCGCCGCCCACCTGGACGGCGCCGGCTGCGAGCGCCGTGCCGCTCACCCGACCAGTCCGAGGCGGGCGGCCGCGAGGACCGTGACCACGAGGCCGATCAGGTACGCGACGTACACGCCGAGGCTCCCGCTCTGCAGCCGCCGCGCGCGCGCCGCGCCGGCGAGCGAGAGGCGTGCGACCGGCCGGTAGAGCCGCTCGTCGATCAGGTGCGGCACGTGCCCGCGGTAGGCGACCTCCTGCAGGACCCCGCCCGCCTCGCGTCCGGCCACCTCCCGCTCCGGCCGCAGGACGAGCTCGAGCACGAGCCGGAGCGGCTTCGTGAAGCCGGCGCTCGACCAGGCGAGCGCCGGCTCGACGAGCTGGCCGCAGGCCCAGGTGGGCGCCGGCGCGGCGCTGCGGCGCCCGCGCAGGAGGACGAGCGCCGCGGCGAGCCCGGCGAGCACGAGCGCGATCCCGCCCGCCGGCAGCGAGCCGGTGCCCGGGAGCTGCAGCCCGGCCCGCGCCGGCGCGGGCCCGGCCCACGGCGCGAGCCCGGCGAGCGGGCCGAAGAGCAGACCCGGGGCGGCGCCGAGCGCCACGCACGCGAGCGCGAGGAAGGCCGTCGCGGCCCGCATCGGCGCCGGCGCCTCCTCCGCCGCCGCGACCGCCTCGCGCCGGGGCGGGCCGAGCAGCACGAGGCCGACCACCTTGACGAAGCAGAGGACGGCGAGGGCGGCCGTCGCGGCGAGGGCCGCGAGTGCGAGCGCGCCGGCGACTCCCTCGCGCACGCCGCCGTAGGCGGGGACGCGCAGCAGCGCCTGCAGCGTGAGCCACTCGGAGGCGAAGCCGTTGAGCGGCGGGAGCCCCGCGATCGCCGCCGCGCCGACGAGGAACGCTCCGCCGGTCCAGGGCATCCGCCGCAGCAGCCCGCCGAGCCGGTCGAGCTCGAGCGAGCCGGCGGCGCGTTCGAACGCGCCCGCCCCGAGGAACAGGAGCGCCTTGAAGAGGGCGTGGTTGAGCGTGTGCAGGAGCGCCGCCCCGAGGGCGAACGCGGCCCACGTCTCGGCTCCCCGCGCCCGCAGCACGAGGCACGCGCCGATCCCGAGCAGGATGATCCCGACGTTCTCGATCGAGTGCAGCGCGAGCAGCCGCTTGAGGTCGTGCTGGAAGAGGGCGTAGACGACGCCGCCCAGCGCCGAGAGCGCGCCGGCCGCGAGCACGAGCACGCCGAGCCACAGCGGCGGAGGCCCCGCCCACTCGACCACGACGCGCACGAGCGCGTAGAGGGCGACCTTGATCATCACGCCGCTCATCAGGGCGGAGACGGGCGCGGGGGCGATCGGGTGGGCGCGGGGGAGCCAGACGTGCAGGGGCATCACGCCGGCCTTCGTCCCCATGCCGGCGAGGGCCGCGAGCACGACCGCCGCCTGGAGTCCCGACCCGGCGCCGGCCGCGGCCGAATTGCCGATCCCGCCGGCCCCGGCGAGCAGGAGCACGGAGACCCAGGTGCCGGCGCCCCCGAGGTGGGTCACGGCGAGGTACGTGAAGACGGTCTGCCGCGAGCGCCGGTCGGCCCCGCGGGCGACGAGGATGATCGTCGCGGGCACGAGCGTCATCGACTCCCAGCCCGCGAGGAACGTGACCGGGTCGCGCGCGCACACGACCCCCGCCATCGCGAGCAGGAACGGCGAGGAGAGCGCGGCGGTCGCGCGCCCGCGCGCGTCCGGCTCGAGGTAGCGCTGCGCGAACACGAGCGCCGGCGCCGCGACGAGCCCGAGCGTGCCGAGGAAGAAGCCGCTGAGCGCGTCGACGCCGAGACGGGGGTGGAGCTCGCTCGTGAAGCCCGCCCCGTGCGAGCCGCCGGCGGCGAGGACGGCGAGCCCGGCGGCCCCGGTGAGCGCCGCCCCCGCCGCCTGGAGCCCGAGCCCGGCCCGGAACGTCCGGCGCAGGGCCGCGAGGATCCCGCCGAGCGCGATCGCGCCCGGCCCGAAGGCGAGTGCGGCGGCGGTCACGCCGTCTCGAGCTCGTGCAGGAGCGACTGCTGCTCGGCGAGGCGCCGCGTGATGATCGCGCGTCCCGCGTCGAGCAGGTCGAACACCGTCGGGTCCTCGACGCGGTAGTACACGCTCGTCCCCTCGCGGCGCGACTCGACGAGGCCGATCCGGCGCAGCGCCGCGAGGTGCTGCGAGGTGCCGCCCGAGTCGAGCCCGAGCTCGGCCTGGAGCGCCCCGACCGACCGCTCCCCCTCGTGGAGGAGCTCGAGGACGCGGACGCGCGCGGGGTGGCCGAGCACGCGGAAGAGGTTCGCCTTGACCTCGTGGACGGGACGGGCGTTGTGGGGCACGGGCCCGAGATGGTATCTGAATATCTTCGAAGCTATGAAGAAATCGTCACGTCGGCCCCACGGGCCGGAGCGGGGCGTGGCATCGTTGCACGATCAGCACGCCGCCCCCGCCCAGCCGCGCCGGCCGCCCGGCCGCGCCCAGCCCCACCCCGGCGGGCCGGTCGCGCTTCCGGCCGAGCTGGCCCTTCCTCCTCGCCGTGCTCGGCCTGCTCGCCCTCAACTTCTGGCTCGGCTCGCGCGCGACGCAGGCGCCGGCGCGCATCCGCGTGCCGTACAGCCCGTTCTTCCTCCAGCAGGTGCGCGACGGCAACGTGAGCGCGATCACGTCGAAGGGGACCGCGATCCAGGGCACGTTCAAGGAGCGCAAGAGCTACGCCGGCTCGAAGGCGACCAGTCGCTTCCAGACCGAGATCCCGGAGTTCGCCGACACGAAGGCGCTCGCGCAGCTCCTCGAGCGGGAGCACGTGGTCGTCAACGCGCAGCCGCTGACGAAGAGCGCGCCGTGGTGGGAGAGCGTCCTGCTCGGCTTCGGGCCGACGCTGCTCTTCGTCGGCCTGCTCCTCTGGCTGATGCGTCGCGCCGGCAACGTGCAGGGGATGCTCGGCGCGTTCGGGCGCTCGCGGGCGCGCCGCTACCAGCCGTCGGGCGCGCGGGTCACGTTCGCCGACGTCGCCGGGATCGACGAGGCGAAGGCGGAGCTGCTCGAGGTCGTCGACTTCCTCCGCAGCCCGGAGAAGTACGCGAGCCTGGGCGCGCGGATCCCGCACGGCGTCCTCCTCTCGGGCCCGCCCGGGACCGGGAAGACGCTCCTCGCGCGCGCCGTCGCGGGCGAGGCGAACGTCCCCTTCTTCTCGCTCTCGGCCTCGGAGTTCGTGGAGGCGATCGTCGGCATCGGCGCCGCGCGCGTCCGCGACCTCTTCACGCAGGCCAAGGAGGCGGCGCCGGCGATCGTCTTCATCGACGAGCTCGACGCGATCGGGCGCTCGCGGGCCGCCGGCCCCGCCGGGTTCAGCGGCGGCAGCGACGAGCGGGAGCAGACCCTCAACCAGATCCTCACCGAGATGGACGGGTTCGACGCGTCGACCGGCGTGATCGTCGTCGCGGCCACGAACCGGCCCGACGTGCTCGACGCGGCGCTGCTGCGGCCGGGGCGCTTCGACCGGCGGGTGGCCGTGCAGCCGCCCGACCGCGCGGGGCGCGAGAGCATCCTCCGGGTGCACACGCGCTCGGTCCCGCTCGCCCCTGACGTCGACCTCTCCCGCATCGCGGCCTCGACGCCGGGGATGGTCGGCGCCGACCTCGCGAACCTCGTCAACGAGGCGGCGCTGCTCGCCGCCCGCCGCGGCCACGAGCGCGTCGCCGAGGCCGACTTCACCGACGCGCTCGAGCGCGTCGTCCTGGGGGCCGAGCGAAAGGTGATGATGACGCCGGCCGACCGGCGCCGCACCGCCTACCACGAGGGCGGGCACGCGCTCGTCGGGATGCTCACCGAGGGCGCCGACCCGGTGCGGAAGATCTCGATCATCCCCCGCGGCCTCGCCCTCGGCATCACCTTCTCGGCGCCCGAGACCGACCGCTTCAACTACGAGAAGCGGGAGCTCCTGGCGCGGATCAAGGTGGCGCTCGGGGGCCGGGCGGCCGAGGAGCTCGTCTTCGGCGACACGACGACCGGGGCGGAGTCCGACATCCAGCAGCTCACCGCGATCGCGCGGCAGATGGTGGGGCGGTGGGGCATGAGCGAGACGATCGGGCCGCTCGCCGTGCTGCCGGCCGACGGCCGCGGGCCGCTCCTGCCCGGCGCCGCGGAGGTGTCCGCGCGCACGCAGGAGCGGGTCGACGAGGAGGTGGGACGGATCGTCGCCGGCGCCTACGACGAGGTCGTCGCCCTGCTCGCCGACAACCGCGACCGGCTCGACGCGCTCGCGGCCGCCCTGCTCGAGCACGAGACGCTCGACGAGGGCGAGGCCTACGCGGCCGCGGGCGTCGAGCGCCGCCCGCGGCCGGAGGAGGAGCTCGTCCCGCAGGGGGGTGGGTAGCGGCGGCGTCGTCGCGGACGACGCCGGCCGCAGCACCTTCCGCCCGGGTGTCAGGCGGCCTCCGCGTCCAGGGCCTCGGCGGCCGGCGGCAGCTCCGCGACGGCGGCCTCGCGCCGCGGCCTGCGCGCGAAGGCGGCGAGCGCGACGGCGAGGCCGAGCGCGGCGGCGCCGGCGACGACCGCGAGGCCGGGCCGGTAGGCGCCGATCGACGCCGACGCCTGCCCGGCGCCGCGCGAGGCCACGACGGCCGTGACGACCGCGAGCACGACCGCGCCGCCGAGCTGGAACGACGTGTTCACGAGCGCCGAGGCGAGGCCCTGCTCGTCGTCGTCGACGCCGCCCGTCGCCTCCATGTTCAGCGTCGGGAAGGCGAGCCCGAACCCGAGGCCGAGCAGGAGGATCGACGGCAGCAGCGTCGACGCGTAGTCGAAGTGGTCGCCGATCCGGAGCGCGAGGGCGTAGCCGAGCACGAAGGCCGCCATGCCGGCGATCAGGGTGCGGCCGACGCCGGCCCTCGTCGCGAACGGGCCGATTCGCGGCGCCATCAGCGCCACGAGCGTCCCGCCCGGGAGGAACGCGAGCGCGGTCGTGAGCGACGACCAGCCGTGATGGGCCTGCAGGTAGAGCGTGAGCACGAACTGGAAGCTGAAGTACGCGCCGGCGATCGTCATCGCGGCGAGGTTCGCGCCGACGAGGCGCCGCGAGCGCAGGATCCCGAGCCGCACGAGCGGCGAGGAGACCCGCTGCTCGAGCACGACGAAGGCGGCGCCGACGAGCAGCGTGAGCGCGCCGAGGAGCAGCGTCCGCACGGAGCCGAAGCCGTGCTCGGGCGCCTGGGTGACCGTGTAGACGAGCAGCAGCATGGTCGCGGTCACGGCCACGGCGCCGGCGAGGTCGTAGCGCCGGCGTCCTGCGGCGCGCGGGGGGTCGGGCGCGATCACGCGCGGCGCGACGAGCAGGATCGCGAGCGCGACCGGCACCGGCAGGAAGAACGTCCAGCGCCAGCCGGCGGTCGTGAGCAGGCCGCCGAGCACGAGGCCGAGCGAGAACCCGCTCGCGCCGGTGGCCGTGTAGACGCCGAGGGCGCGGTTGCGCGCCGGCCCCTCGGCGAAGGTGGTGGTGATGATCGAGAGCCCGGCCGGCGCGGTGAACGCGGCCGAGACGCCCTTCACGAACCTCGTCGCGATCAGGACCGAGCCGTCGGTCGCGAGCCCGCCGAGGAGCGAGGCGACGAGGAAGACGCCGGTCGCGGTCACGAACACCCGCCGGCGCCCGAGCAGGTCGGCGGCCCGGCCCCCGAGGAGCAGGAGCCCGCCGTAGCCGAGGACGTAGCCGCTCACGACCCACTGCAGGCTCGTCGTCGAGAGGTCGAGGTCGTCGCGGATGCTCGGGAGCGCCATCCCCACCATGGAGACGTCGAGCCCGTCGAGGAAGAGCGCCCCGCAGAGGACGAGCAGCGCGAGGAGGCCGCGCCTGCCGAGGGCGGGGAGTGCGTTCGAGGTCGTGTGAGCGTCTGTCACGAATCCCTCCGTTCCGTTCGGTCGCCGGTCGAAGCCGGCAGGATACATGCAGATACAACTTCTGCGCAAGCATAAGATGTTCAGGCAAGTTATGTAACGACATTGAAACGGCGCTATACTCGGGGCGTGACGTCGGCGGCGAAGCGAGACCTCGTCCGGAGCTGGCGCGCGCTGGACGCCGCCCATGCGGCCGTCTGCGAGTCGCTCGAGCGCGAGCTCCAGCACCGGCACGGGCTGACCGTGAGCGAGTTCGAGGTGCTGCAGCGGCTCGCCGAGGCGCCGGGGGAGCACAGCCGCATGCAGGAGCTCGCCGACTCCGTCCACCTGAGCCAGAGCGCGCTCTCCCGCCTGGTCGGGCGCCTCGAGGCGGACGGCCTCGTCTGCCGGAACCTCTGCGACGCCGACCGCCGCGGCATCTACGCGTGCCTGACCGAGGCCGGGCGGAAGCTCGTCGCCGAGGCCGAGCCGACGCAGGCCGAGGTGCTGGCCGCGACCCTCTCGGCGCCGTAGCGGGCGCCGGCGCACCGGTCGTCCGCGGCGACGACGGCCTCGTCCGCTGCCGGTGGGGCGACGCGCCGGCCGACTACCGCGCCTACCACGACGCCGAGTGGGGCTTCCCGGTCGCCGAGGACGTGCGCCTGTTCGAGAAGCTCAGCCTCGAGGGGTTCCAGGCGGGGCTCTCGTGGCTGACGATCCTGCGCAAGCGGGAGGCGTTCCGGCGCGCGTTCGCGGGCTTCGACTTCGAGCGGGTCGCGCGCTTCGGCGAGCGCGACGTGCAGCGGCTGCTCGCCGACCCGGGGATCGTCCGCCACCGCGGCAAGATCGAGGCGGTGGTCTCGAACGCGCGACGGGCGGTCGAGCTCGTCGAGGCCGAGGGCTCGCTCGCCGTGTACGTGTGGCGATTCGAGCCCGCGGCGCGAGCGGCGGGGCACGTCTCGGAGTCGGCGGAGTCGCGCGCGCTCGCGCGCGACCTGAAGCGGCGCGGGTGGCGCTTCGTCGGCCCGACGACCGTGTACGCGTTCATGGAGGCGATGGGCCTCGTGAACGGGCACGATCGTCGCTGCCACGTCGCCGCGGCCGTGGACGAGACGCGGCGCCGGTTTCCCCGGCCGGCGTAGCGCGATGCCGCTCCGAAACCGCGTCACGCCGCTCGGCGAGCTCGTGGCCGTCCCCGACCGCGGCCTCGTCTACGGGAACCGCGGCTGCCTCCACGACGACCGCGGACGCATCCGCCGCGGCTACGCCGGCCGGCGCTGGATCGCCTGCCGGCTCGAGTTCCGCGGCTGGCGGCGCTCGCCGCTCCTCCGCCCCGGGCGCTTCACCGAGCTCTTCTTCCTCGACGAGGCGACCGCCTTCGCCGCCGGGCACCGCCCGTGCGCGCTCTGCCGGCGGGAGGACTACCGGCGCTTCTCGGCGCTCTGGGACGGCCTCCACGGCGAGTCCGGCGCCGACGCGATCGACGCGCGGCTCCACCGCGAGCGGCTCGAGCCGCGCTCGGGGAGGCGCCGCTTCCGCGAGGTCGACGCCGGGCGCGTCCCCGACGGCGCCTTCGTGCTCGAGGGCGGCGAGCCCTGGCTCGTGCTCGGCGGCGAGCTCCTGCGCTTCACCCCCGCCGGCTACGGGGAGCGCCGGCCGCGGCCCGCCGGCGGCGCCGCGCTGCTCGTGACGCCGCCGTCGCTCGCCGCCGTCCTCGCCGCGGGGTGGCAGGGGGCCGTGCCGCTCCTGCACCCGTCGGCCCGCGGGGAGCGCCGGGCTCCCCGCGGGCGGGCGGGATCCTAGGCTGCGAGGTCGAGCGCGGGCTCGGCCTCCGGGGCCGCCTCGAGCTCCTCGCGGCGGATCAGCGTGAGCGCGGCGGCGATCCCGATCGCCGCGACGATCCCGCCGGCGACGAACGCGTCGGTGAAGCCGTCGACGAGGGCGCGCGGGAGCGCGGTCCCGCCCGCGAGCGCGTCGTCGGTGCGCGAGGTCGCGATCGTCGAGAGCGCCGCGATCCCGAGCGCGCCGCCGATCTGCTGCGAGGTGTTGATCAGGCCGGAGGCGAGGCCGGCCTCGGCCGGCTCCACCCCGGCGAGCGCCGCGATCGAGATCGGCACGAACGAGAAGCCGATGCCGACGGCGATCAGCAGGAACCCGGGCAGGAGGTCGCCGAGGTACGAGCCGCCGACCGAGACCTGCGTGAAGTACGCGAGCCCGGCCGTGAGCGCGGTCATCCCGACCACGAGCACCCGCTTCACGCCGACGCGGGTCACGAGCTGCGCGGCGACGGCCGACCAGACGATCGCCGTGCCGGCCACCGCCAGGTAGGCGAGCCCCGTCTTCATCGGCGAGTACCCGAGCACCTGCTGCATGTAGAGCGTCAGCATCAGGAACATCGAGAACATCGCCGTGCCCATGATGAAGCCGGCCACGTTGGCGCCGCTCACGGTGCGGATGCGCAGGATGCCGAGGCGCATCAGCGGCTCGGGGTGGCGCTGCTCCCAGCCGACGAAGGCGGCGAGCAGCACGACCGCCGCGGCCGCGAAGCCGAGCGTTCGGCCGGCGAGCCAGCCCTGCTGCCCCGCCTGCGTGATCGCGTAGACGAGCGAGGAGAGGCCCGCCGTCACGAGCACCGCGCCCGGCGCGTCGAACCGCCTCACGCGCGCGTCGCGGCTCTCCCCGAGCAGGAACGGCGTCAGCGCGAACGCGGCCGCCCCGACCGGGACGTTGACGAAGAAGATCCACTCCCAGCTGAGCGCGTCGGTGAGCACGCCGCCGAGCAGCACGCCGGCCGCGGCGCCGAACCCGCCGACGGCGCCCCAGACGCCGAGCGCGATGTTCCGCTCGCGGCCCTCCGCGAAGGTCGTCGACAGGATCGAGAGCGCGGCGGGCGAGATGATCGCCGCGCCGAGGCCCTGGAAGGCGCGCGCCCCGATCAGCGAGCCCTCCGACCACGCGAGCCCCGCGAGCAGGGACGAGAGCGTGAAGACGACGAGCCCGGCGAGGAAGATCCGCCTGCGCCCGACGACGTCCGCCGCCCGCCCGCCGAGGAGCAGGAAGCCGCCGAAGACGAGCGCGTACGCGCTGATCACCCACTGCAGGTCCTCCTGCGAGAAGCCGAGGTCGACCTTGATCGACGGCAGCGCGACGTTCACGACCGCGATGTCGAGGACGACCATGAACTGGACGACCGAGAGGAGCGCCAGCGCCAGCCACTTGCGACGTTCCGATGCCACCATGTCCCCTCTTCCTTTCGCTTCGGTAGTAGTCGCTGGCAAGTTAGCAGGTATCACTTGCTCTATGCAAGTGAAGCCTTCACAACAGCAAGGGAAGGCGCTACAATGCCTGCGTGCGCAAGGGTTACGACCAGTACTGCCCGGTCGCCCACGCGCTCGACCTCGTCGGCGAGCGGTGGGCGCTCCTCGTCGTGCGGGAGCTGATGCACGGGCCGAAGCGCTACACCGACCTGGCCGACCACCTCCCCGGGATCGGCACGAACGTCCTCGCCTCGCGGCTCCGCGACCTCGAGGCGGCAGGGCTCGTGACGAAGCGCACGCTGCCGCCGCCGGCCGCCTCGCGCGTCTACGAGCTGACCGACTACGGGCGCGACCTGAAGGGCGTGATCCGGGAGCTCGCGCTCTGGGGCGCGCGCTCGCTCGGGCCGCCGAGCGACGAGGACGAGCTCTTCCCGGGCTGGCTCGAGAACGCGGTCGACACCGTGCTCGCGCCGGTCGCGCCGGCGGGCCGGTTCGTGTTCCGGGTCGGCGACGAGGTCGCGTCGCTCGTCGACGGAGCCGCGCTGCCGGGCGCGGTCGAGGACGCCGACGTCGTCGTCGAGGGAGACCCGATCGGCGTCTACCACCTGTTCGTCGACCGCCGCACCGACCTCGTCTCGGTCGAGGGCGACCACGACCTGCTCGACCGGCTCCTGAACGTGGCGCCGCAGCCCGTCGCCGGGTAGCCGTCAGGCTCCCCACCAGAAGCTCGTCGCGAAGACGACGTAGAGCCCCGTGAGGATGGCTCCCTCCTCCCAGGTGCTCTCGCCGTCGTAGACGACGAGGGCGGTGACCCCGGCGGCGAGCAGGAGCTCGACCGCGAGGAGCGTCGGGAAGACGAGCGTCAGCGTCGTCGCGAACGCGAGGCTTGCGAGCACGAGCACGGGCGTGAGCAGCAGCGCGACCTGGAGCGCGGAGTTGACGATCACGGAGATCGCGAAGTCCGGCCGGTTGCGCGCGGCGAGCTGGACCCCGACGACGTTCTCGACGGCGTTGCCGGCGATCGCGACGACGACGAGGCCGGCGAAGTCGCTGCTCATGTGCATCGCCTCCGTCGCCGGCGTGAGCGCGTGGACGAACCAGTCGCTCGCGAACGCGGCCGCGACGCCCGCGCCCGCGAGCGTCGCGAGCGTCGTTCCGAGGCTCCACGCGGGCGGCTCGCCCGCGCCCGCGTCGCCGCCGCGCAGGAAGAAGGGCAGCGTCACGAAGAAGAGGACGATCAGCACGCCGGCGCAGACGAAGCTGAGCGTGCGCCCGTGCGCGGCCGCCGGCGCGTGGAAGGCGTGTGCGAGCGTCGGCAGGGCGAGGATCACCGCAGCGAGCGTCGAGAGGGTCGCGATCATCCGGGCGCGCGGCGAGTCGAAGCGCTGCGGGCCGTTGCGCAGGCCGCCGGCGGCGAACGCGAGCCCGAGCACGAGCACTCCGTTCGCGACGATCGAGCCGACGAGTGCCGCCTGGACGACGCGCACGAGCCCGTCGTGGAGCGCGAAGAGGGCGATGAAGAGCTCCGGGAGGTTGCCGAGGCCGGACTGGACGACGCCGGTCGCCGCCGAGCCGAGGCGGGCGCCGAGCTGGTCGGTCGCCCGCCCGACGAGCTGGGCGAGGAGCGCGATCGCGACCGCGGAGACCGCGAACGAGACGACGGCGCCGGCGCCGGCGAAGCGGCAGGCCGCGGCCGCCCCGAGGCAGAGCGCCGCGAGCCCGGCCAGTCGCTGGTCGCGGGGCCTCATCGCGAGGCGCGAGCCTACCGGCGGACGACCGTGAGCTCCGGCGGCGGCCGTTCGAGGTAGGAGGCCAGCACGAGCAGCTCGTCGAGGCGGTCGGCGTCGAGCGCGCCCGCCGCGCCGCCGTGGGGCGTGGGCCGGGGGGCCGCGGCCACGCGCTCGTGCACGGAGAGGCCGCCGCCGGCGACGACGAAGGCGTCGTGGAGGCCCGGCGCGAGCGCGGGGGCGAGGATGCAGACCTCGAGGCTCCGGAGCTCCTCGAGCCTCCGGAGCCGCTCGAGCACCCGCTCGAGCGAGGCCACCGATCGCCGCAGGCGGCGGAGCTCGAGGTCGTGGCCGCACAGGGAGAGCTCGCCGAGCCGGCGGCGCAGCCGGTCGAGCGCCTCGCCCTCGAGCAGCCGCTCGAACTCCTCCTCGCTGCAGCCGGCGAGCGCCTGCGCCGCGCGCTTCACCTCGGCGCCGGCGCGGAGCGGGCCGTAGCGCGACGGGGCGCGGCTCGCGACGACGCGCCCGCCGCGGCGGTGCAGGAACACGTAGCGCTCCGGCTCGGGGACCCGCGCGTTCGCCGGCGGCCGGAGCCGGCGGATCAGGCGCACCTCCTCGAGCGCGGCGGCGAGCTCGGAGCCGGTCACCCGCCACTCGATCTCCTCGAGCTCGTCGAGCGCCGCCTCGAGCGGCCGGCGCTGGCGCGGCGTGTGGAAGTAGGAGCGCAGCCGCGCGCGGAGGTCGCGGGCCTTGCCGACGTAGAGCACCCGCCCGGCGCCGTCGCGGAAGAGGTAGACGCCGGGCTTCGGGGGCGCGTCGCGCACGAGCCTCCGCTTCGCGTGGATGCGGCGCGGACGCGGCGCCGCGAGCTCCTCGAGCTCGGCGAGGGTCGCCGCGCCGCGCTCGAGCGCGAGCTCGACGAGGCGGAGGAAGACCTCCGCCGTCGCCTGCGCGTCCGGGAGCGCGCGGTGGCACGGCTCGACCGAGACGCCGAAGAAGCAGGCGAGCGTGCGGAGGTCGGTCCGCTCGACGCGGCCGCGCAGGAGGGCGCGCGCGAGCGCCACGGTGTCGATCACGGGCGCGGCGAGCCGCCGGCCGGCCGTCCGCTCGAGCGCGCGGTCGACGAAGGAGACGTCGAAGCGGGCGTTGTGCGCCACGAGCGCCGCGCCGCCGGCGAAGGCGCAGAAGCGCCGGAGCGCCTCCCCGATCGGCGGGGCGGCCCGGAGCGCGCCGTCCGAGAGGCCGGTCAGCCGTTCCACCGGGCGCGGCAGCGGGACCCCGGGCGCGACGAGCGTCTCGAACGTCCCCGCCTGCTCGAGCCGCTCGATCCGGACCGCGCCGATCTCGCAGACGCGGGCCGACGTCGCGGAGAGGCCGGTCGTCTCGAGGTCGAAGACGACGAACCGCGCCTTCGCGACCGGCGGGTTCGGCTCGTCGGCGAGCGCCACGAACGGGCCGCGCCAGGCGAGGCGCGCGTCGGCCTCGACGAGCGGCCCGAGCAGCGTCCGGGCGAGCCCCTCGGGCGCCCGCGCCACGGCGAAGAGCCGGCGTGCCGCCACGGTCGCGCGCACGCGGCCGCCCGACTCCTCGGCGAGCTCGACGAGGCGGTCGAGCGAGTCGAGCGCGAGCTGCACCCGCCGCACTCTAGACGAACAGACGTTCGTGGCGATCCCGAGATCCGAGCGTCATTCGAGTTCGGACTCTGTCGCTTTCTGGAGCCGGCGGCTCGGCTCCGCTAAGGTAGGAGCCGGAAATGGCGGCGACGGAGCCCCGGATCGGCCTTCGGGAGCGGAAGAAGCGGCGCACGCGCGAGTCGATCGTCCGCGTCGCGACGCGACTCTTCGCCACCCGAGGCTACGACGCCACGACCATCGCCGAGATCGCGGAGGAGGCGGAGGTCGCCCCGAGCACGCTCTTCACGTACTTCCCGACGAAGGCCGACCTCGTCTTCAGCCTCGTCGACGCCGTCACCGAGAGCGCCAGGGCCCGGATCCTGGGCCGCGCCGACGACGAGCCGGCGGTGTCGGCGATCGTCTCCTGGATCGCCGACGACCTCCCGGAGGTCGAGTCTCCGTACGTGGAGCTCGTCCGCGAGTTCCCGGGCATCGTCGCGTCGAACGAGGAGCTGCAGGCGCAGCACCGCCTGCGGCTCGGCCGCCTGGAGGACGTGCTCGCCGCGGCGTTCGCGCGCGACCTGGGCGAGCCCGAGGACGGGCTCCGGACGCGCACGATGGCGGGGCTCGCGCTCCACGGCATGGTGGACGCGTGGAGCTCGTGGTACGAGCAGCACGCCTCCGACGAGGACTTCGAGCTCGAGCCCGTGTTCGCGGTCAAGGCCGAGTACGTGCGCCGCGTGCTCGACGCGGGCCGCGAGGTGATCGCCGTCCTGCCCCGGCCCGACTGAGCGCCGTCCCGGCCGGCGGGTGGAGCGGCGTTCCCGCCGCCCCACCCGGGCGGGGCCTCTAGCCGTTCAGGAGCGTCCGGACGTACTTCGGCGTGAACGGCAGCCGCCGCGGCTGCTTGCCGGTCGCGTCGAAGATCGCGTTCGCGATCGCGGCGGGGACGAACCCGTTCGGGCCCTCTCCCGCGCCGCCGATGTCGCCGACGCTCGGGTTCTCGATGATGACCGTCTCGATGTCGGGAACGTCCATGATCCGGAGGATCGGGAAGGTGACCCAGTCGCGGCTCACGATCCCGCTCCTGTTGAACACGAGCTGCTCTCGCAGGGCCTCGCTGACGCCCATCACCGCGCCGCCCTCGACCATCCGCTTGAGCTGCCGCGGGTTGACGACCGTGCCGGGGTCGACGGCGGTCACGAGGTTCAGGACCTGGACCTTTCCGGTCTTCGGGACGACCGAGACCTTCACCGCGCAGGCCCAGTAGGTGTTCGACCGCAGCATCGCGCTGCAGCCCTGGCCGATCACGGCCTTCTCGCCCGTGGTCGCGGCCTTCGGGCTCGGCGAGGGCCGGGTCTCCCAGCCCGACTTCTCCTTGACGGCGTTCAGCACGGCGACGAGCCGCTTGGCCGACGTGTGGTCGATCCGGAACTGGATCGGATCGACCTTCGCGGCGGCGGCGAGCTCGCTCATCATCGACTCGTGGGCGAAGTTCTGCTGCCGCTGTCCGGGCGTGCGCATGCTGTGCCCGCGCAGGCCGATGTTCTGCTCGTAGCCGGGATCGGTCTTCGGCGTCCCCTGGCCCATGTTCCACGTGCCGAAGCCCTTCTGGAGCGCGTTCGGCACCTGGTCGTACATCCACGGGTCCGAGATTCCGTGCGAGATCCCCGAGAAGCTCCCGGGCGGCGGCGAGATCGCCGGGGCCGGCATCGTCGGCAGTCCCGCGAGGAGCGCGCCGACGGGGCGGTCGTCCTGGCCCGCCGTCGAGTAGTGGTTGACGCGGAAGGCGACGATCTTGCCGTTCGAGTCGAGGCCCGCCACGACGTCCGACAGCTCGGGCGGCCCGACCGTCGACCACTGCATGTCGTCCGCGCGCATCCACTGCACGCGCACGGGCTTGCCGACGATCGACGACAGGATCACGGCCTCCTCCTCGGCGCCGGTGTTGCCGCCGTTCGAGCGGCCGTAGTGGCCGGAGCCGTCGTACCAGCGGACGACCACGTTGTCCACCGCCGTGTTCATCATCGTCGCGATCTCGCGGCGGAGCATCGACGGGTTCTGGCCGTGCATGTGGACGTAGATCGTCCCGTCGGGCCGGACGTCGCCGACCGCGCAGGTGGGACCGATCGGCGCGTGCTTCTCGACCGGGTACTCGTAGGTCGCCGACAGCCTCGTCGCGGCCGACGCGAACGCCGCCTCGGCATTGCCCTTGTTGACCCCGGTCAGGACCGGCGCCGAGGCGTAGTCGAACGACCGCATCGCCGTGAAGAGGTTGCCGCTGCCGGGCAGGCCCGACCAGCTCGTCCACTTCGTCTTGCCGGCAAGGATCGACGCCGCCTGGATCGCCGCGTACTCGCTCGGGTCGAGCACCGCGACGAGGTTGCCCTTGGTCACGACCTGGGCGTTCGGGAACTCCTTCTTGTCGAGCTGCCCGACGGAGACGAGCTTCGCGCCGAGCGCCGGCGGATGGACGACGCGGGCGTGGAGCATCCCGGGCAGGCGCACGTCCCCGACGAACGTGGCCTGACCGGAGACGATCGTCGGGATCGTGCGCATCGGGATCGACCGGCCGACGACCTGGTACTGGCTCATCGGCTTCGTGGGCGGGTTCCCGAGCACGGTCAGTCCGAGGAAGCTCGTCGGGTCGCCGCTCACCGGGATCGACAGGTTGAGCGCCTTGCCGCCCACGAGCTGGCCGTAGGTGACGCTCTTGCCGCCGCCCGAGACGACGCCGTCCTTGACCGTCAGCGACGCCACCGGCACCCCGAGCTGCGTCGAGGCCATGCCGAGCAGCGCCTGGTAGATGTACGCGGCGACCTTGCGGATGTTGGGCGCGCCGAGGAACATGAAGCCGGCGGCGATCCCGCCGCCGGGCGTCCGGTCGGTGTCGCCCATCACGTACTCGGTGATCGCCGAGTAGGGCACGTTCAGCTCGTCGGCTGCGATCTGCGCGAAGGCGGTGCTCGCCGAGCCCTGGCCCATCTCGGCGATGCCGGTGCGCATCGTGATCGTGTTGTCGGCGTGGATCGTGAACCACGCGTCCGACAGGCCCACGTTGGGGGAGTGCGCCGTTCCGGGCAGGAGCGGGATCTCCGACCCCGTCGCGGCCTTCGCCCCCGCGCCGGTGCCGACGAAGCTGAGGCCGACGACCATCGCGCCGGCGCCTTTCACGAACCTCGAGCGCGTCAGCGTCGCGCCGAAGACGTCGACGGTCTCTTCGAGTGCGCTCACGTCACACCCCCTTCGCCATCGTTCTCGCGGCCTGCTGGATCGCCTCGATGATCGCGGTGTACGTGCCGCAGCGGCACAGGTGGCCGTTCAGCGCCTGCTTGATCTGCAGCTTCGACGGGTTGCGCGTCGTCGAGAGCAGGTCCGCGGCCTGGATCATCATGCCGTTCTGGCAGTAACCGCACTGCGGCACCTGCTGCTCGATCCACGCCTGCTGCAGCGGGTGGAGCGCAGGCGCGGACGCCGTCGTCCCCCGCTCCTTCGCCCACAGGGCCGGAAGGCCCTCGAGCGTCGTGATCGCCTTCCCGGACACGGCCGCGACCGGCGTCACGCAGCTCCGGATCTCCTTCCCGTCCAGGAGCACCGAGCAGGCCCCGCACTGCGCCAGGCCGCAACCGAACCTGGGGCCGTGCAGGTGCAGCTCGTTGTGCAGGACGTACAGGAGCGGCGTGTCCAGGCTGGCGGTGACCGAATGAACAAGGCCGTTGACCTTGATCTTCAACTTGCTCGCCATACCATCCTCCGAGTCGAGAATTCGGTTCCGCGACGCGGGAGCGCGTCGCGGCCGGCAGCCCCCTCGCACCCTCCGGCTGCCGGCCGCCGACCCTAACAGCGAGCTTGAAAAAATGCAACGACTCCGGCTATGATGCCGTGCTCAAATCGGAGCGGACTCGGAAGGAGGGAGGACGGGATGCGGAGCGCACGCGGCGCCGGCCGGTCGGGCCTGCTCGCCGCAGCGCTGCTCGCGCTCGTCCTGCCCGGTCCCGCCCTCGCGGGCGCCGCGCGCCGGACCGCGGCGGCCAAGGTGACGGTGACCTTCACCGACCGGGCGCTGCGCGTCTCCCCGACGACTCCGTCGTCGGGGCCGACGACGTTCGTCGTCGTCAACAGGGGCAAGCGGGTGCACGTCCTGCAGGTCAAGGGTCCCGGGATCAAGGGCAGGCGCACCGGCAAGGTTCCGGCCGGCAAGAGCGCGAGGCTGACCGTGACCCTGCGACCGGGCGCCTACGTCCTCTCCGACCCGGTCGGGCTCGGCGAGTACAACGTGATGTTCCTCGACGTCATCCCCGGGGCTTCCGTCGGCGCGAAGGGCGACGCGAGCGTCGTCGCGCCGCCGGTCGAGCTGCCGCCGATGTGCGGGATGTACTACACCCCGTAGCGTCGCCGCGGCTCACGAGACGGCGGAGAGAGGCAGGCTCACGACCTGCCCGTGAGGCCCCGGGCCCGTCCCGGGCGAGAAGCCGTAGTTCGAGACGTAGACCGAGCCGTTCCCGACCGCGAGACCCGTGGGGTGGACGAGCCCCCGGTCGACCACGACGGCGCGCGCCCCGCCGGGGGCGACCCGGACGAGGGCGCCGCGCGAGGAGCGGTCGAGGAGCCCCCGCGCCGCCAGCTCGAGCACGAGCAGGTTCTTCCCGGCGAAGGCGAGGTCGGCGATGTTCGTGAAGCCGGACGCGTAGACCGCCGGCGGCTCGCCCGGCGCGACGCGCCAGACGCGCGCCGTCCCCCGCGCGAACGGCACGCCCGTGAGCTCGCCGACGTACAGCGCGCCGTCCGGGCCGACGGCGACGCACGTCGGCACCGACTGCACGGCGATCGAGCGCAGAGAGGCCGGCACGCCGATCCGCCTGCGGACCGCGGGGGTGAGCGGCACCCTCTGGACCGGGAACACCGCGAGCACGGAGACCTCCCCGTCCGACTTCACCCAGAGGAGGTCGTTGCCCGCCGCGTCGACGACGGCGAAGCCGCCCCGGTAGGCGGTGAACGCGTACGGGTCGCTGTCGATCGGCGGGTTGCCGAGCTTCGCGCCCGGCCCGGCGCCCCGGTCGGGGTTGCGCGCGGCCTCGAACGCGGCGAAGTTGAAGATCACGGCCGGCGCCGCCCGGCCCGGCGGGGTCGAGATCAGGTCGCCCGCGGTCGCGCCGTCCGGGCCGAGGGCGTTGAAGCCGCGTCTGTCGATCGAGGCGTCCTGGAGCAGGACGAAGTAGCGACCGCCGCGGACGAGCACGTCCGCAGGCCCCTGCGCCTCGTGGCGGTCGGGGCGCGCGCCCGACCAGAGGCCGGTCACGACCCGTGTCGTCGCGCCGCCGGCGATCCTCGAGATCGCCCCGCTCAGCCCGACGCACACCCGCCGCGGGCCCGTGCCGAGACACCGGTCACGGCCCCCGACGCCCGCCTCGACGACGTAGACGGCGCCGTCGCCGGCGACGAAGAGCTTGCGCGGGTTGTTCAGGTCCTTCGCGACGACCTTCAGCGCGGGCCCGCTCGGGCCGGCCGCGGCGGCGGCGGCCGCGAGGCCCGCCGCGAGGAGCGCGGCCGCGAGCGGGCGGGTGGCGCCGGCCCTCGTCAGCCGTCCGTCGAGAACGCCGGGACGGGATGCTTCCTCGTCACGCGCGCAATGTACCGGGCGACCGCGTGGAGCTGCCTCGCGGTGATCCGCCTCTTCACCACCTCGTGGCCGCCCGTCGGCAGCGTCACGGCGGTGATGCTGACCGCGTACGGGACGCGCAGCTCGTTGAAGCTCGGCCCGCCCAGCTCGCCGAGCCCACGCCGGCTTCCGAAGCCGGCCGACAGCGCGGCGGAGAGCGCGTGGCACTGGCCGCAGAAGCGGCGGTAGAGCGCCCTGCCGGCGGCGAGGTCGGCCTTCTGCGCCGAGGCCGTCGGGCCGGGGGCGGCGCCTGAGGCCGTCGCGGCGAGCGAGACCGCGAGCGCCGCGGCGAGCGCGATCGCCAAGGTGATCCTGACCCTCGGGATCGGCACACGATAGCTCGGGCCCGATCGGAGCGGCCTCGCGCGGGAGTCACGGCCGCAACCGTTCGGGTCGCGGCCGCGTTCAGGCTCTGCACCCAGTGGACGAGCGGAAGGAAGGAGCTGAGCGTGAGGCTGGAATCGCTACAGGATGTCTTGCAGGAGCAGGTGGAGGACCTCTACAGCGCGGAGCTGCAGCTCGTCGACGCGCTCCCGAAGGTCGCGAAGGCGGCCCACTCGGACGAGCTGAAGCAGGCGTTCGCCGAGCACCTCGAGCAGACGCGCGGCCACGTCCGGCGGCTGGAAGAGGTCTTCGGGCAGCTCGGGATCGCGTCGTCGAGCACGACGTGCAGGGCGATGGAGGGCCTCGTCGCCGAGGGCGACGAGGTGGTCGCGATGGAGGGCGACCCGCTCGCGAAGGACGCGGCGCTGATCGCCGCGGCGCAGCGGATCGAGCACTACGAGATCGCCGCCTACGGCACCGCGCGGGCGCTCGCCGGCGAGCTCGGCCTCGACGCGAGCGCCGACCTGCTCGACGCGACGCTCGACGAGGAGGCCGCCGCCGACAAGCTCCTCTCGAGGATCGCGACCGGCGGCATGTTCCGCGGCGGGGTGAACCGGGAGGCCGTGCGCAGGTAAGCGGCGTTCCGCCGGCCTCCGCGGGCGGCGGGCGGGGCCGTCCCCGCTCCGCCCGCCGCCCGCGCCGGCGCGGTTCCGCCGCCTCCGGCGGGGCGGCGAGAATCGTTAACATGGTTAAGTAATGACGGAGAACGTCGCGGCTGCAGACCCGATCGCGGTTGCGAACGAGCTCCGGCCGGTCCTGCTCAGGCTGGGCAGACACCTTCGCCGCGAGGTGCACTCGCTCGGCGTCACGGGCGGTCAGGTCACGATCCTCGCCCGGATCGGGAAGCGGCCCGGGATCGGAGTGATCGCGCTCGCCGCGGACGAGGGCGTCTCCGCGGCGGCGATCTCGACTCACGTCCGGCGCCTGCGCAGGGCCGGGCTGATCGAGGCGTCCCGCGGCGCCGACCGGCGGCGCGTCGGGCTCGCGCTCACCCCGGACGGCGACCGCGTGCTGCGCTCGGTCAGGTCGAGGCGCACGGCCTGGCTCGCGGCCCGCCTGCGCCGGCTTTCCCCGGAGGAGCTCGAGAGGATCGACGCCGCCCTGGACGCCCTGCGCCGGGTCGCCGGCGACGCCGAATGACGTTCTCCGTGCGGCGGGGCCGGACGTTCGTCAGCCTGCGCAAGCACCGCAACTACCGCCTGCTCTTCATGGGCCAGGTCGTGTCCGTGACGGGGACGTGGATGCAGGACACGGCGCTGCCGTGGCTCGTGCTCAGGCTGACGCATTCCCCGATCGACGTCGGCCTGCTCGTGTTCTGCCGCTACGTGCCGTTCGCCCTTCTCGGGCTGCCGGCGGGCGCCCTCGCCGACAGGTTCGACAACCGCAGGATGATGATCGCGACGCAGTCGTCGTCGATGTGCGTGGCGGCGGCGCTGGCGGCGCTGACCCTCACGGGTCACGAGCAGCTGTGGGCGCTCTACCTCCTCGCGACGCTCGGGGGCGCGACCACGATCCTCGACGCGCCGAACCGGCATGCGCTCACGTACAGGCTCGTCGGCCGCGACGAGCTTCCGAACGCCGTCGCGCTCAACTCGAGCTTCTTCAACGCGGGCCGCGTGGTCGGGCCCGCCGTCGCCGGCGTGGTGATCGGGACGCTCGGGATCTCGGTGTGCTTCGTGCTCAACGCGCTCTCCTTCCTCGCGGTGCTCTCGGCGCTCCTCGCGATGCGCCGCGACGAGCTCTTCCCGCTCGACCGGAGCGGCGCCGCGGAGACCGGCGGGGCGATCCGCGAGGGGCTGCGGTTCGTGCTCGCGTCGGAGCGCACGGTGCTCCTCCTGACGATCGCGCTCGTGGTCAGCCTGACCGGCTTCAACCTGCGCGTCCTGCTGCCGCTCCTCGCCGGCCGGACCCTGCGCGCGGGCCCCGAGACCTTCGGCGTCCTCTGGGCGAGCTTCGGAACGGGCGCGCTCGCGGGCGCCCTGTACGCGGCGGGCGCGGCGCGGGCGAGCTGGCGGACGCTCGTCGCGGGCGTCGGCGGCTTCAGCGTCGCCATGCTCGCGCTCGCGCCGCTCCATTCGGCCGCGCCCGCGAGCGTGCTCCTGGCCGCGATCGGCTTCTGCTTCACCCTCTGGACGGCGAGCAGCCAGTCGATCCTCCAGCTCACGACACCGGATCGCCTCCGGGGCCGGGTCCTCAGCATCTACCTCTTCGTCCTGACGGGGCTCACCCCGGCGGGAAGCCTGCTGTCGGCGTGGCTCGCCTCGGTCGGCGGCACGGAGCTCGCGTTCGGGCTCGCCGGAGCCTGCGGCGCGGCGATGACCGCCCTCGCCGTCGTCCGCCTGCGCCCGGGCCGGGTCCGCGCGCTGGCGCGCCGCCTCGCGACGGCGCTGTCTCCGGACTGACGCCCGTCAGCCCGCCGCCCGGCGCAGGTGCTGCTGCGGGCTGGGGATCCCCTCGAGCGCGCGCTCGGCGGCCTCGAGCAGGCTCGTGAGGTACGTGCCGTCCAGCTCGTACGGATCGCCAGGGTCGTCGGGAAGCTCGGACCGGTGCAGGCCCCACCAGAGCCAGACGGCGCGGAGGCCGTTCACCGCCACCGCCGCCATGAGGCGGGAGCGCAGGTCGGTGCCCTCCTCGCCGAGGTCGCGCGCGAACGCCTCTGCGAAGACGTCCTCGAGGAGCGCGAGCCGGAGCCGCTCCTGCGCGAGCAGGGTCTCGTCGCCGTCGATGACGCGGCGCCGCAGCTCCGGAGCCACGGGGTCGGCGCCGCTGATGCGCGGCATGTCCTCCGACAGCCACGCCTGCAGCGCCGCCACCACCGTCTCGCCGCCGGGGCGCTCGAGGATGCGCCTGCGGGCGCTCTCGCACGTCGCGTCGAGTCTCGTGAACACGATGTCGTCCTTCGACGGGAAGTACGCGTGCAGGGTGCTCGGCACGACCTCCGCGGCCTCTGCGATCTGGGCGAGCGTCGTCGCCTGGTAGCCGCGCTCGGCGAAGAGCGCGAGCGCGACGCGCTCGATGGTCTGGCGCGTGCGGAGCTTCTTTCGCTCCCGGAGTCCCATCTTCCTCGTGGCCGCAGGGGTGTCTTCCTCGGAGGTCGTCAACGCTACCCGAACGTACGCGCGCGGCGGCCGGGGCGGTTTGCGGCGCCGTGCCGGCCACCAGACGAAGGTCCCCGCGCGCCGTGGCGACGACACGCCCGTCCGCCGTCGCGACGTCCGCGTCGGCCCACGCGGTCCGGCGGCCGGAGCGACGCCGAAGCTCTGCTCCGCGACCCCCTCCCGGCGTCTATCGTTTCCGGCGGTCGCGGGGCCGGCGACCGAGCCGTCTCGCGACGGATCGCCTGTCGCAGATTGGGGGGAGAGATGGCGAGCATGAGGAGCATCGGGGCCGACGGCCTCGGGCAGTCCGCGACGTTCTCGCGGAAGGCGTTCGTGAAGGGCGGGGGCGCGCTCATCGTCGGGTTCTCGCTGGCTGCGTCCGCCCGCGCCGGCGGGGCCGCCGCCGACGACCCGTACGCGAGCCCCGGCGTCGACCAGTACTCGATCGACTCGTGGATCACGATCCACGCCGACAACACCGCGACGGTCAAGACCGGCGGCATCAAGCAGGGGACGGGGTCCGACACCGGGCTGCTGATGATCGCGGGCGAGGAGCTGGACCTGGACCTGAGCCAGCTCGAGTTCGTCCTCGCCGACACCGCGGTCACGCCCGACACGGGCAAGCACTCGGCGAGCAACACGATCAAGAACGCCGGGCCGGGGGTACGGGCCGCGGCCGCGTCGGCGGCCCAGGTGCTGCTCGGCCTGGCCTCGAAGCAGCTCGGCGTGCCCGCGGAGCGGCTCACCGTCAGCAAGGGCGTCGTCTCCGGCGGCGGCAGGTCGGTGACCTACGGCGAGCTCCTCGGCGGGAGGCTCTTCGACGTCCGGATGCCCGCGAGCTGGAACATGGACCGGCCGGCCGGGATCTTCTTCTTCGGGGGGATCCCCGCCGGTCAGCCGCCGTCGAAGCCGCCGAGCCGGTACACGCTCGTCGGGACGTCGCCGCCGAGGATCGAGATCCCGAGCATCGTCACGGGCTCCGAGGTCTACATCCAGAGCATCCGCCTGCCCGGGATGCTGCACGGGCGCGTCGTGCGGCCGCGCGGGCAGATGGTCTACGGCTTCGGGGCGCCGGTCGTCTCGGTCGACGAGGGGTCGATCTCGCACATCCCCGGGGCCCGCGTGGTGCTGAAGCGGGACTTCGTCGGCGTCGTCGCGCCGCACGAGTACGACGCGATCCAGGCGGCCGCGCAGCTCGAGGTCGAGTGGGCCGACCCGCCGAAGGCCCTGCCGGGCCACGGCAACGAGCTCAAGCGCATGCGCGAGCTCGACGCCGCCGGCAAGACCGTCATGAGCAGGGCCGACCTCGGCGGCGTCGCACCGATCGGCGGCGACGTCGACCGGGCGCTGGCGTCCGCCGCGCACGTCGTCGCGCAGACCTACGGCTGGCCGACGAACGTCCACACCCCGATCGGCCCGCAGTGCGCGGTCGCGGACGTGACCCCGCAGGGCGCGCGGATCTTCTCCGGCACCCAGGGCGCCTACCAGACCCGTCCGCAGATCGCGCTCGTGCTCGGGCTGCCGGAGAGCCGCGTGCGCGTCACGGCGTGCGCGATGGGCGGCTGCTTCGGGGACGGCGCGCAGTACTACGACGTCGCCCAGGCCGCGGCGCTGATGTCCCAGGCGGTCGGCGCGCCGGTCCGCGTCCAGCTCATGCGCTGGGACGAGATCTCGTGGGGGCAGACGTCCCCGGCGTCGCTCATGGACGTCCGCGCCGGCATCGACGCGAAGGGCAACCTCGTCGCCTTCGACTTCACGCACTTCTATCCGCAGTACTGGAGCGACTCGGTGCAGACGAACGCCGAGCTCGCGGGGGTGCCGCGGCCGGCGACGCCGTCGAGCATCAGCGGCAACTTCTGGCCCGCGCCGATGTACGAGCTCCCGAACGGGCGCTACCTCCTGAAGTCGATCCCGCTCGAGGACAACTGGATCAAGGTGTTCTGGCTGCGCGGCGGCAGCTCGCCGCACGTCACGTTCGCGGGCGAGCAGGCGATCGACGAGCTCGCGTACGCGGCGAAGATGGACCCCGTCGCGTTCCGGATCCAGAACGTCGTCCGCGGCAACGACCTCGCCAGGGGGCAGGCGAGGGACCAGCTGCTCACGGTGCTCGACGCCGTCACGTCCGCCTCCGGCTGGAAGCCGAAGGTCGCCGCGTCGACCCTCTCGGACGCCGACGTCGTGACCGGGCGCGGGGTCGCCTGGTCGAACGCCGACAACACGAAGACGTACGCGCAGACCGCGGCGGTCGCGGACGTCACGGTGAACAGGAAGACCGGCAAGGTCAGGGTCGACCACGTCTACCAGGCGGTCAGCGCGGGCCTGGCGGTCTACCCCGGAGGGATCCAGAACCAGATCGTGGGCGGGGTGACGCAGATCCTGAGCCGCCTCCTCGTGGAGCAGTACCGCTACAGTCGCACGAACGCCACGAGCTCGGACTTCGTCACCTACCCGATCCTCCGCTTCAAGGACGCTCCCGAGGTGACGCCGATCGTCATCCAGCGGAGCGGGGACCAGGCCGAAGGCGTCGGCGAGCCGGTCGCGATGGCGGCCGCGGCCGCGGTCGCGAACGCGTTCTTCGATGCGACCGGCGTGCGCATGCGCACCGCGCCCTTCACGCCCGCGCGCGTGCGGGCGGCGCTCGCAGCGGGCGAGGCGGGGACGGCAGGGCACCCGTAGGCGGCCTCGTCGAGAACCGGGGGACGGGCCGTGCAGCGACCCGTCCCCCTCGGCTCGGGAGCGTCACCACGAGCGTCCCGAATGCTGGATTGCCGTTTACAGGATATCTATCCTCTTTCCTGGAAGTGATCGGTTGACTGGAGGTGATCATGGAACAGGAGACCGAGCCGCGGGACGCCGAGCTGATCTCACGGCGGGAGCTTCTGAAGCGAGGCGCGGCGGTCGGCGTCGTCGTGACCTTGCCGGCCTTCGGGACGGCGCACGCGTCGGCGGCGCTCGAGTCCCGCGTCGCGACCGCGCAGGCCGCGCGGACGTCCGCGCTGTCGGCCCAGCAGTCGGCCGTGCTGGAGGCGCTCGTCGAGCGGCTCGTCCCGGCGGACGGGAACGGGCCGGGGGCGAAGGAGGCCGGCGCCGCCGCCTACATCGAGCGCTCGCTCGACGGCGGCCTCGCCGGCGGGCTGAAGGCCGTCGCGCCACTGTACTCGGCCGGCCTCTCCGCGGTCGACGCGTACGCGCAGTCCGCGTACGGAGCGGCGTTCACCGCGCTGCCGCCCGAGAAGCAGGACGCGGTGCTGAACGACCTCGCGGCGGACAAGGCGACGGGCTTCGACCCGAGCTCGTCCGCGTTCTTCGAGACGGTGCGCGAGCACACTCTCCAGGGCATGTTCTGCGATCCGATCTACGGCGGCAACAAGGACTTCGCCGGCTGGAAGCTCCTCCGCTACCCGGGGGTGAAGATGCCGGTGTCGCCGCACGACCAGCGGGTCGGCGTCGCGGTGAAGCCTGCTCGCAAGTCGACGTACGCCGGCGGGGCGATCGGCGAGTATCCGCGCGCGAAGAAGGAGGCGGTCGCATGAGCGTCAAGCTGAAGAAGACGGACGTCGTGATCGTCGGCCTGGGCGCCGCAGGAGGGTATGCGTCGCTGACGCTGGCGCGCGCGGGCCTGGACGTGGTCGGGCTCGAGGCCGGCCCTCGCTGGAAGCCGCAGGACTTCCCCATGGACGAGCTGCGGAACGACGTGCGCAACGTCATGAGCCAGCCGAAGGCGGCGAAGGAAGTCCCGACGTGGCGCCCGAACCCGTCGGTCAAGGCGACGCAGACGGGCGGGATCAGGATCCTGATGATGAACGGCGTCGGCGGCTCCTCGATCCACTACGGAATGGAGCAGTGGCGCTACCTGCCGTGGAACTTCAGGACCCGGTCGGAGACGATCAAGCGCTACGGCGCGAGCATGATCCCGGCGGGGTCCACCGTCGTGGACTGGCCGATCGGCTACGAGGACCTCGAGCCGTACTACGACAAGGTCGAGTACGACATGGGAGTCTCCGGCAAGGCCGGCAACCTCAAGGGGAAGAAGGTTCCCGGCGGCAACGTCTTCGAGGCGCCGCGCACGAGGGAGTATCCGTTGCCGCCCCTGCGCCGGAGCGGCTGGAACGAGCTGACCGCCGCCGCCGCGAAGCGGCTCGGCTGGCATCCGTTCCCCGGGCCGGCCGCGATCCGCTCGCGGGCGTACAACGGCCTCCCCGCCTGCCAGTACTGCGGCTTCTGCACCTTCAACGGGTGCATGGCGGAGGCGAAGGGCTCCACGGACGTCGGCCCGATCGCGAGAGCGGAGAAGACGGGTCACCTGAAGGTCGTGCCGCTCGCGCGCGTGACGAAGATCGAGGTCGGCAAGGACGGCCGGGCGAGCGGGGTGACCTACGTCAAGGGGAGGAAGTCGTACTTCCAGCCGGCGTCGGTCGTCGTCCTCGCGACCTACGTGTACGAGAACACGCGGCTGCTCCTGCTGTCGAAGTCGAAGGCGTTCCCGAACGGGCTCTCGAACAACCACGGCCAGGTCGGCAAGCACTACATCAGCCACATGTACGGAGGGGCCAACGGCCTCTTCCCGGGGAAGCAGCTGAACCGGTTCAGCGGCCCCGGCGCACAGCGGACGAGCGTGGACGACTGGAACGCCGACAACTTCGACCACAAGGGCCTCGGCTTCATCGGCGGCGGGGTGATCGACTCGCGCATGGAGAACAAGCCCATCTCGGCCGCGAGGAGCACGCCGCCGTCCGTCCCCCGGTTCGGCAGCGCGTGGAAGGAGTGGCTGCACAAGAACGCCAACTCCGTCGGCGACGCGGGCGCTCAGATCGAGAGCCTTCCGTACGAGGACAACTTCGCCGACCTCGATCCCGAGGTCAGGGACGCCTTCGGCCTCCCGGTCCTCCGCGTGACCTTCGACCTGCACGACCAGGAGAAGGCTCGCCACGCCTTCGTGACCGCGAAGGCCGAGCAGCTCCTGAAGGAGGCGGGCGCCTCCGAGACGTGGCCGCAGTTCCCGGCGGTGCCGATCGCGGTGAACAGCCACGCCTACGGCACCACCCGGATGGGCGACGACCCGGAGACCTCGGTGGTGGACAAGTGGCTCATGTCGCACGAGGTGCCGAACCTGGCGATCCTCGGCGGATCCACGTTCCCGACGAGCACCGCCTACAACCCCACGCATACGATCGAGGCTCTGGCCTGGCGGACCGGCGACCACATCGTCAAGAGCTGGAAGGCGATCGTCGCCTGATGGCGCCGGGCGCGGGCGGCGAGGGCGCAGGCCTTCGCCGCCCGCCCGCGAAAGGGAGGCCGTCGATGGCAGCCGAGGCCGATCTCGGGGCGCGCTTCCGCGCTTTGCGGACGGTGCGCGGGCTCTCGCTGGTCGACGTCGCGGCGGCCACCGGGATCTCGACCTCGTTCCTGTCGCTGTTCGAGACGGGGAAGAGCGACATCACCTTCGGCCGCCTCTCCCGCCTCGTCGCCTTCTACGGGATCCCGATCACGGAGCTGCTTCCGGACCCCGAGCCCGACCAGAGCGTCGTGGTGCGCCGGAACGCGCGGCGCCGCCTCCGCTCGAGCTCCGAGCACGCGGCGATCGAGATCCTCAGCCACTCGACGAGGAACAAGATGCTGCCGCTCCTCGTCACGCTGGAGCCGTCCGGCGTCGCCCACGAGACCAGCACCCCCGCGGGCGGCGAGCTGCTCGTCTTCGTGCTCCGCGGCGACGTCGAGGTCGTCGAGGGTGACAGGACGGCGTTCCGGCTCCGGAAGGGCGACGCCGCCTACCTCCGGACCGACCGCGAGCGCGCCTTCCGCAACGTCGGCGAGAAGACCGCGGAGTGGCTCGCCGTCCAGACGCCGACGACGCTCTAGCGTCCGTCCGGGAGCGTCACCACGAGCGTCGTCCGGCCCCCGGGCGAGAGCCCGCGCGTCACGTGGCCCTTGCCGGTCGTGTCCTCGACCAGCACGACGCTGCCGGGCGAGAGGCGGCGGACCTCCCCGTCGGAGGTCTCGATCTCCGCCTCGCCGCCGAGCTGGACGATGAGCTGGCGGCGGGGCGCGACGTGCGGGTAGCCGTCGGTCGGCTCGCTGAGGACGTTCCGGAAGACGACCACGCCGGCGTCGAGCGGCGCGGAGAGCTCCGCGACCAGCGCGCGCGCGGGCTCGGCGACGCGCTCGGTCGGGAGCTCGACCTCGGCGAAGTGCGACTCCCCGTCGGCGTCCGCGTAGACCCTCAGATAGTGCATGGACCCTCCTCTCGCCGTCGTTCGCCGCGTCGAGGCTACCGCGACGCTCATCGGAGCTGCGCGAGCCGGTCGCGGTACCAGCCGGGGGATCGGGAAGACGGCCCGGCAGTGGCCGTCGTGCCAGCCGCTCCCGGCGGCGAGCAGCAACGCTCGCGCTCGTCCTCGCCTGCCGGCCCGCGGTCGAGCGGCGCGGCCGCGGCGTGAGGGCGGACGCGCCCGCCCCGACCGGGCCTGCGCTCGCGGCCGTCCGCGCCGGGCCCGGCGAGGCGGACGAGGCCTCGGCACGCGGGGCGTCGGGCCGGTCAGATCGCCTCGTTGACGAGGTTCAGGATGTTGCCGTCCGGGTCCTTGAACCAGACGGCCTTGAGCTCGCCCATCGCGTGCACGTCGCCTTCGCGTGTGGTGCCGGGCAGGTCGTCGTAGTGCTCGAACGCCACCCCCCTCTCCTTCAGGTCGCGAACGATGGCGTCGAACTCGTCACCGACGCCCCACGACGCCGCGGTCGCCTGGTTCGTGCCGGCGTAGGCCGACTCGTAGACCAGGACGGCCGAGGCGCCGCTCTTGTAGACGGCGGCTCCCGCCTCGGACGGTCCGCCCTGGATCTCGGTGAGCCCGAGGGTCCCCTCGTAGAAGTCGCGCGCGGCTTCGAGGTTCTTCACGGCCAGCGTGGCCATGGCGTTCTTCGCTCCGAGCATCTTCGCCTCCCTTTCGCCCGTTTGCTGCAGCGGCGTGGACCCTAAGGCCGCGCGCCGCCGATTGCCAGGTGCGGGCCGGTGCCGCTCAGCGAGGGCCGGTGATCCGGCGTACGCCGTGCGCCGTTCGCACGAACACCTGCCAGGCGTAGTAGCGGTAGAATGCGCGCGGGTCGCGGGTGATCCGGCGCGCGTAGCGGGTGACGGCGTCGACGTAGAGCGGGGAGGGGTTGTAGCGGTAGAGCGCCCGGGTCTCGTTCCTCGGGGCGCCGGCCGCGGCGAGGTAGTTGGCGGCGCCGAGGATCGCGTCTCGCGGGTCGTGGACGTCGCCGCCGAGGCCGTAGGCGCGCCAGGTCGACGGCAGGAACTGCATCGGCCCCCGGGCTCCGGCGACGCTGTCGTTGCGGAGCTTGCCGAAGGCGGACTCGACGAAGTTGACCGCCGCCAGCAGCTGCCAGCGGACGCCGAACCGCCGCTGCGCGGCGCGGTACCAGGCGAGCAGCCGCCGCGGCGCCGGCGGCTTCGCGACGCGCGGGCGCGGCCCGGGCCGAGCGGGCGCCAGCGCGGCGAGGTCGGCGTGCGCGCGCACGTCGTCGCGGAGCGCCGGCAGGCGCGCGACGACGGCGACCGCGAGCGCCCGGTCGCGCGCGAGCAGCCGGATCGCCCGCTGCTCGTAGAGCGCGAGCAGCGTCACGTCGCGCGGCGGACGGCGCCGCTTGTCCCAGCGGTCGATCGCGGCGTCGAGGCGGCGCTCGGTCTGCCGCAGCTTCGCCACGAGCGCGGCGGGCTGGCGCGGAATCTCGGCCGCGGGTGCCGGGAGCACGCACGGCATTGTCGCCGGCACCCGCCGTGTGCGGACGTTCCCTCCCGCCCTGCGCTGGGTCCGGATCGACCGCTCCGACGAGAAGGGCGTTTGACGATGAAGGGGCTCAGCCTCGTCCCCGCGCCCCCGCCGTGGGCGCACGGACACGGTGGAGGCGGAGGCGGCGGAGCCGCCGGCCTCTCGATCGGGCTGATCGTGCCGTGGGGGACGGCGGCGCTGGCCGGCCGGGCCCGATCGGCCTCACGTACTCGCTCGCCGCGTCGCCGAGCGTGTCGCAGACGGCGGTCGACGCGGCGAGGGCCGCCGTGCAGGCGTGCTCCGAGCCGGCTCGCCGGCCGCGGCGGCGCGACGGTGCCGATCACGACCAAGGCCGGCGGCGGGACGGTCGCCGGCCGGACCAAGCTGTCCGACGACGCGCGGGGGGCTCGTCGACGGCGCGACGGTCCAGGTTTCCGGCTCGCGCTTCGGTTTCGCGAACGACCACGACACCGTCTACGAGATCGTCCTCCACGCGCTCGGTCACGCCCTGGTCGGCTGTCGGCGTCGGTCACTCGAACGCCCGGGCGACCCGATGTACCCGAAGCTGAACGAGACGACGACGATCGGAGGCCGCGAGCTCGCGGGCTTCGGCGCGCTCTACGCGTGGCTCCGAGACGGCGACGCCTCGACGGGGCCGACGGCGCCTCCGTCGCGCTCGACCGCCTGCCGACGGCGCGGCAGCCGCGCCCCTCAGCCGGCGCCGCGGCCGTGCCGGAGGAGCTCCCGCTGGTCGACGCCGAAGCGGTCGGCCAGCCAGTCGCACAGGTACTCCATGCCGATCGTCGGGTTGTCGTGCTGGCAGTGCTCGGCGCCGGTCTCCTCCTCGGGGATCAGCGTCAGCGTCACGTCGACGCCGTGGGCCTTCGCGTACTCGTACACCTGCGTCGCCTGCTGCACGCCGAGCACGTCGTGGCCGCCGTGCACGATCAGGTAGGGGCAGCGCATGTGCTCGAGCGCGCCCTCGAGCGTGAACGCGCGCGCCTTCTCCATCGCCGAGCGCATCGAGTCCGCGCCGAACACCCACTTGATGTGCGCGGCGAGGCCGTGGTCCTCGCCGCGGTCGCCCCAAAGGTCGAAGACGCTCCAGATCGCGCCGTGGGAGATCGTGGCCGCGAGGCGGTGCTCGAAGGAGCCGGCGCGGGCGGCGTAGTAGCCGCCGAGGCTCGAGCCGGAGACCGCGATCCGCGAGACGTCGACGTCGTCGCGCGTCTCGAGGTAGTCGATGCAGCGGCCGACCGGCACCTCGTAGTCGAAGCGGTTGACGATCTTCTGGCGGCGCAGGGTGCCGCCCTGACCGGGCCCGTCCACGAGCAGGCACGAGATCCCGCGGCGGAGGGAGCCGTTCCCGACCATGAACAGCAGCTCCTCCTTGAACGAGTCGAGCCCGCCGAAGGCGATCAGGACCGGCTGGCGCTCGACGTCGTACGGCGCCCGCACGAAGTAGGCGTCCAGGTGCGCGCCGTCCTCGTACGGGATCTCGACGCGCTCGACGGGAGGCGTGAAGTAGCGGCCCGCCTTCTGGAAGCACTCCTCGCACTTCGTGAACGTCTGAAGCCGCCGCGGGTCGTCCGCGGCGAGCCAGAACTCGGCCTGGCGGTAGTAGTCGACCGCGCGGAGCCACGACGCCTTCGCCGTCTGGACGTGGCCGGCGGCCTCGGCCGCGTCGCCGCGCTCCCGGTTGCGCTCTGCCACGCGCAGCCACTCCTCGTGCCAGCTCTCGGCGTCGCCGGGGACCATCCGGCTCGCCGCCTGGAAGCACTCGCTCACGGCGCCGCCGCCCTCCTGCGTCTCGCCGAGCCCGCGCCGGAACTGGTACGCCATCCACGGGTGCTCGGGCCAGTGGTGCCAGCCGTACGGCTCGTAGTGGGGCGAGAGGTCCTCCGTGAGCTTCTCGATCGTGGCGTCGGCCATGAGTCGACTCCTCCTTCGGTCAGGGTCGGGGCAGGGAGAAGAGCCGGCGCGCCGACTCCGCGCGCACGGCCAGGCGCTCGGCGCCGGTGAACGTCTCGTCGATCGCGCGCAGGTTCGCGCCGGGGTCGGCGACGGAGAAGGGGTGGTCGGTGCCGAACGCCATGCGCTCGACGCCGACGAGCGCGGAGGCGGCGAGGAGCGCGGCTCGGTGGTAGACGAGCGCGTCGACGGAGAGGCTCCCGAGGGCCTCCGTGGGCGGCTCGGACAGACGCTCGCGCACGCTCGCGTCCGAGCGCCAGCCCGCGTCGAGCCGCCCGGCGAGGAACGGGAACGCGCCGCCGCCGTGGGCGGCCACGATCGTCAGGCGCGGCCGGCGCCGGAGGACGCCCGCGAACACGAGCCGCGCGAGCGCGACGGTCGTCTCGAACGGGAAGCCGAGCGAGACCGGGAAGGCGTGGCCGAAGCCCTCGAGCGCCTCGCGGCCGACGACGTAGTGGGGGTGGAGGAGGAGCGGCAGCTGCAGCTCCTCGAGCGCCTCCCACAGCGGCTCCAGGTCGGGGTCGTCGAGGGTGCGGCCGCAGACGAGGCAGCCGTTGACGACGCCGTGGAGCCCCGGCGTCGCGGCGACCTCGGCGACCGTCCGGACGGCGGCGTCGAGGTTGTGCTGGGGCAGGACCCCGAGGCCGACGATGCGCCCGCGCGTCTCCTCCTCGAGCCCGGCGAAGTAGGCGTTCGCCGTCCGCGCCAGCTCCGGCGCCTCCTCCGGACCGAACGGGTCGAGCCACGGGTTGCCGAGGGAGACGACCGTCTGGCCGATCCCGAACTCGTCCATGAAGGCCAGCTTGCGGTCGACCTCCCAGTACTCCGGCCCCATCGGCCGACCCGCCTCGCCGGGGAAGATGACGAAGCGCTCGTCGCCCTCGGAGCCGACGATCCTCGGAAGCTCCGTCCGCCTCCGAAGCGCCTCGACGTACCAGCGCGGGTAGAGGTGGGAGTGGACGTCGATCAGGTCGTCGGTCACGGACGCTCCGAGACGAGGGCGCCGTAGAGGCCGGGGCGCCGCCAGCGCATGACGCCCGGGATGGTGGCGTACGGCTTCGGGAACTCGATCCGCTCGTCGCGCTCGCGCAGGAAGGCGAGCCGGTCGAGGTCGAGATCGGCGACGAGCAGCCCCTCGCGCGGCGACTCCGCCAGGACGCGCTCCGGCGCGGCGACGATTCCGACCCCCTCCTCGGCCTCGTCGTAGAGGTTCTGCACCGCCGCGGTGTAGACGAGGTTCTCGATCGCGCGCGCCCAGACGATCGTGCGCCAGGTCGGCAGCAGCTCGTTGATCGCCCCGCCCGCCGGGCAGAGGATCACGTCCGCGCCCTCGAGGGCGAGGCCGCGCGCGAGCTCGGGGACGTAGACCTCGCTGCAGACGAGCAACCCGATGCGGCCGAGCCGCGTCTCGAACACGGCAGGCTCGGCGTCGGACTCGGCGTAGTCGAAGTTCCAGGCCTCGATGTCGCGGTAGACGTACGGTCCCGGCGGGCTCGTCCGCCGGTAGAGCCCCGCGACCGCCCCGGTGTCGTCGATCAGGCGCACGACGACGTGGTGCCTGCCGTCTCCGCACGGCTCGAGCCCGCCCGCGACGACGTGCAGGCCGAGCGCGGCCGCCTTCCGGGAGAGCGGCGTCAGCGCGTCGTAGTCGTTCGCCGGGTTCGTCGGCCCCGGGTAGCCCTCCGGGAAGAGGACGAGGTCGGCGCCCGCCTCGCGCGCCCGGTCGAGCCACCCGAGCGCGTCGTCCAGGTTGCGCGCCTCGTCCGGCCCGAAGCGGCTGCGGGGCTGCACCGCGGCGAGGCGGATCCTCACCCGCCCGCCTCCGCGCCCGCGCCGGGCAGGAAGGCGCCGGCGCCCGGCTCGGCGACGACCCGCCGGCCCTCGGCGACGAGGGCGCCGCGGACGTACGTGGCGACGGCCCGGCCGACGAAGGTGCGGCCGGCGAAGGGCGACCAGCCGGCCTTCGAGACGACGTCCTCGTCGCGCACCGTCCAGCGGGCCTCCGGGTCGACCAGCACGAGGTCGGCGTCGGCGCCGTCGCGCAGCGTGCCCTTCCGCGGCCAGAGCCCGTAGGCCCGGGCCGGCGCCTCGGCGTAGGCTTCGACCACGCGCTCGTAGGAGAGCCGGCCGGCGTGGGCGCCGTCGAGCAGCACCGGGAGGGTCGTGTCGACGCCCGGCAGGCCGAAGTGGACGTCCCAGATCGACCCGCCGGTCTTCTGCGCCCGGGTCGAGGGCGCATGGTCGGAGCCGACGTGGTGGACGCGGCCGTCGGCCAGCGCGTCCCACATCCGCTCCAGCTCGCGCTCCGAGCGCGCCCGCGCCGGGGGCGTGAACTTCCGGAACGGCCCCAGCTCGCGCAGCTCGTCCTCGCGCAGGAGCAGGTACTGCGGGCAGCTCTCCACGAGCAGCCGCGCCCCCTCGCGCCGCTCGCGCCGGGCGAGCTCGACGATCTCGGGGCTGCTCGCGTGCGCGACCACGACGGCTGCGCCGGTCCGCCGGGCGAGCAGCGCCGTCACCGCGGTCGCCGCCGCCTCCGCGTCGCGGTTGCGCCACTCGCAGACGACAGGCGCGTCCTCGCGGCCGGCCCCGCGCAGCGCCGCCTCGGCCCAGGCGGTGATCGAGTCGTCCTCGCAGTGGACGAGGCAGGTCGCGCCGGCGGCGGCCGCGCGCCGGAAGAGCTCGAGCAGGTGGGCCGCGTCCAGCCCCGGGACCCCGTGCGTCGAGCAGGTGAACGCCTTCACGTACGCCGCGCCCGCGCGCCACAGGCCCTCGAGCTCGCCGAGGTGCTCGGGCCACGCGTGCGCGGCCAGGCCGAAGTCGACGAGCGACCTGCCGGCGAGGTGCTCGCGCTTCTCCGCGAGCTCGGCCGCCGTCCGGACCGGCCGCGCGTGGGTGTGCTCGATCACGGTCGTCACGCCCGCGCATGCGGCGGCGGCGGTCCCGCTCGGGAAGTCCTCGCGCTCCGGATCGCCGGGGTCCATGAAGTGCACGTGCGTGTCGACCATTCCCGGCAGCACGAGCAGGTCCGACGCGTCGACCTCCCGCGCCGCCGGCAGATGCTCGTGCGAGACGAGGGCCACGCGCCCGCCGCGCACGTACACGGTGGCGCGCCTGCGACCGCTCGGGCCCACGACGAGGCCGTCGCGGACGGCGAGGTCGAAGCCGTCGCGGCTCATGCGGCGGACACCCGGAGCCGCCTCGGGAACGAGGGCTCGGCCGCGCCGAGGCCGTCGAGCCCGGCGAGCAGGAGGTCGCGTGCGCGGGCGAGGTGGTCGTGCACGAGCGCGACGGCCGCCTCGTCGTCGCCGTCGCGCAGGCAGCGCACCATCTCGGCGTGGTCGGCGACGAAGCGCTGCTGGTCCGACTGGGAGCCGACGACGAAGGCGTTGAGGCCGTAGATCCGGGCCCGCAGGCTGCTGACGAGCTCGCTCAGCGTGCGGTTGCGCGACGCGACGAGGATGGCGGTGTGGATCCGGTCGTTGATGCCGGCGAGCTCGTCGACCCGCCGCCGGCGCAGGGCGCGCTGGTCGAGACGGATCAGCTCCACGAGCGAGGAGAGCTCGGCGTCGGAGATCCGCGACGCCGCGAGCCGGATCGCGTGCCCCTCGAGCAGCTGGCGGACCATGAACGTCTCGGCGATCTCGCGGGCCGTCGGCGGGTGCACCACCAGCCGGCCCGCGGCGTCCCGCTGGACGTAGCCCTCGAGCTCCAGCCGCAGGAGCGCCTCCCGGGCCGGCGTGCGGCTCATCCTGAGGAGCCCTGCGACCTCGGCCTCGACCACGGCCGCGCCCGGCTCGATCTCGCCGTGGACGAGCGCCGTGCGCAGGCGCTCGTACGCGGCGTCGGCGAGCGAGGCTGCCGTCACGCGGCCTCACGCCCGGTCCGCACGGCCGCGAGCGCGAGCTCGCAGGCGAGGGCGAGGTGCTCCGCCATCCGCCGCTCGGCGTCCGGCGCGTCGCACGCCCGGATCGCCGTTCGGACGGCGCGGTGCCCTTCGCGGAGGCGCTCGAGCTCATGCACGCTCGTGCTGGAGGCGAGCGAGTGGACGAGCGCGCGCTCCCTGAGCGTCCCGATCGACCGCGCGAGCGCCTCGTTCCCGGAGGCGTGGGCGACGGCGAGGTGGAAGTCGCGCCCCTCGGCCTCGGCCCGCTCGAGCTCGTCCGCCGCCTCCCGCGGGCGCGAGGCGGCGAGCGCGGCGGCGCGGCACTCGAGCAGCGCCCGGAGCTCGTACTCCTCGCGCACGTCCCGTGGGCGCGGGCGCCTCGGCAGGTAGCCGCCGCCGGGGGCGCTCTCGACCAGGCCGGCGACCGCGAGCCGGCGCAACGCGTCGCGGACCGGCGTCCGGCTCATCGCGAGCCTGCGGGCGAGCTGCTCCTCCGCGAGCCGGCCGCCGAAGGCCAGCGGCCCCCGCGTCAGCAGCTCGTCGCGGATCTGCTCGTAGGCCTGCTGCCGGAGCGGGACGCGGACGGACATGGGAGGGTTGTCGTATACAATCTAACCGTCGTATCTGCCGTATGTGAAGCACAACGGCCTGAATATTGCATTCCAGGCAAGGGTTGTGTATACCGCCTCCCCACTAGTCGACGCAAGTCTCGGAGCGCGGAGGGGCCCGCAGGTGTGCCTCCGCAGGAGGTTCGAATGGCTTCACTGCTGCTGACGCACGGCTACGTCGTGACGGTCGACCCCGACCGCCGGGTGCTGTCGGACGGGTGGATCCGCGTCGAGGGCGACCGCATCGCGGGGCTCGGTCCGATGAGCGAGGTCCCGGACCCCGGCGGCGCCGAGGTGATCGACCTCAGGGGGATGCTCGTGCTGCCCGGCCTCCTGAACGGCCACAACCACCACTGGGGCAGCCTGTTCAAGAACACCGGCGAGGGTCTCTTGCTCGAGCCGTGGCTCGACATCGTCACGCTCCCGCTCGGGGCGCAGCTCGGCCGCGAGGAGCTCCGTGTCGCGGCGTATCTCGGCGCGATCGAGCAGATCAGGACCGGCACCACCTGCTCCTTGAACCACGTCGTGCTCGTCAACGACCACGAGACGATGCAGGCGACGATCGAGCCGGTCCTCGAGGTGGGGGTGCGCCAGCTCGTCACGAAAGAGCTGCGGGAGACGCCGGAGCCTCCCTTCTCGGATCGCTACGAGGCGCGCCCGCACGTCCGCAGCCGGGACGAGGAGCTCGCCCTCGCCGAGGAGGTGATCGACCGCTGGGACGGCGCCGGCGGGCTCGTCCACATGGGGCTCGCGATCGAGACGGGTGCGAACTGGATGCTCCACAACGCGACCTCGGACGAGATCGTCCGCGACGGCGTCGCGCTCGCGCAGCGGCGCAACCTGAAGATCACGAACCACTGCTCCGCCGGCACCCCGTGGCTCTCGATCAAGGACTTCGAGCAGGCGACGGGCGGCGGCGACGTCGACTACCTCGTCAGGCTCGGCGCGCTCGTCGACAACTGGGTCCTGATCCACTCGCTCCACCTGAAGGACCGCGAGATCGAGCACGTCGCGCGGTCGGGCGCGAGCGTCGTCTCGAACCCCGTCAGCAACGCGTACAGCTGCGACGGGATCGCGCCGCTCAAGCAGATGTTCGAGGCCGGCGTCAACGTCGGGCTCGGCACCGACGGCACGTACGTCAACTGCTCGCCCGACATGGTCGAGCAGATGAAGTTCGCGGCGCTGATCCAGAACGTGACCCACATGGACCCCACGCTGATGACGGCCGAGCGCGTCATCGAGATGGCGACGATCAACACGGCGCGGGCGATGGGGCTCGACCACCTCGTCGGCTCGCTCGAGGTCGGCAAGAAGGCCGACATCGCCGTCTTCGACCTCGACAAGCCTCACGCGACGGTCGGCAACCGGCCGATCGCGGCGCTCGTCTTCTCCGCCCACGGCACCGACGTCGACACGGTCGTCATCAACGGCGAGGTCCGCCTGCGCGAGGGCCGGCTCGTCGGCTTCGACCGCGAGCAGGAGGTGCTGGCGGAGGCGAACCGGCGGGCGCGCGAGGCGATCGAGCGCGCGGGGCTCGCGGAGCGCGTCTTCGTCGACTGGCGCAAATGAGCTCGAGCAAGCGACAAACCACTCGGAAGGAGTCGAACATGAGACGAAAGTCCCTGCGGCTGGCGGCGGCGGCCGCAGCCCTGACGGCGGCGGTGGTCGCCGCGGCCGGCGCAAGCACGAGCTCCGGGGCGCGCGAGAGCTCCGCCGCGGCGTTCAAGGTGGCGGTGCTGCTGCCCGGCAGCACGAGCGACCAGGGCTACAACGCCGACGGCCAGCGCTCCGCGAACCTGATCAAGAAGGCGCTCAAGGCCGACGTGACGGTGACGCAGAGCGTCTCCGTGCCCAACCAGGCCGACGTCTACCGGCAGTACGCGGCCAAGGGGTACAACCTCGTGATCGGCTGGGGCGGCCAGTTCACCTCCGGCGCCGTCACGGTCGCGTCCGAGTTCCCTAACGTCCAGTTCCTCGTCGTCAACAGCAACGCGAAGAACGGCAGCAACCTCTCGTCGTTCGACACGAAGATCGAGGACTGGGAGTTCCTCGGCGGGTTCGTCGCCGCCAAGCTCTCGAAGAACGGCAACGTCGGCTGGGTCGGCGGCCAGTGCTTCCCCGCGACGGCCGCGAACCTCCACGGCTTCGAGCAGGGCGCGCGCTTCGCGAGCTCCAGGGTCAAGGTGCAGCGGACGTTCACCGGCGACTTCGAGGACCCGACAAAGGCCCAGCAGGCCGCGCAGGCGATGATCGACAACGGGGCCACCGCGCTCTCGGGCAACCTGAACAACGGCTGGTTCGGCATCTTCAAGGCTGCGAAGAGCAACAAGAACCTGCCGGTCGTGACCGAGTGGACCGACAACCACAAGCTGGCGCCGACCGTGATCGCCTCGTCGATCCTCAAGTCGCAGGCCTCCTTCGTGCTCGGGCTCGCGAAGAAGGCGCAGGCCGGGACGCTCGGCGGGAAGTTCTACCTCTTCGGGCTGCCGAAGAGCTGGGGGCCCGGCATCTCGAAGACGAACCTCCTGCCGGCGTCGGTGTACCGGCAGGCGCTCGCAGTCCAGAAGAAGATCGCGTCGGGGGCGCTGAAGCCGAAGCACGACGAGTCCTGCCCGAAGTGAGGCGGGGTCCGGGGGACGTCGCCGCCGCCCGGCCGCTCGTCTCGCTCCGGCACGTCACGAAGGCGTATCCGGGCGTCCTGGCGAACGACGACGTCTCCCTCGACCTCGGGCAAGGCGAGGTGCACGGCCTCCTCGGAGAGAACGGGGCCGGGAAGACGACGCTGATGGGGATCCTCTACGGCCTGCACCGCCCCGATGCAGGCCGGATCCTCTTCCGGGGGAGCGAGGTCGCGATCACCGAGCCGCGCGACGCGATGGCGCTCGGGATCGGCTACGTGCAGCAGCACTTCTCGCTGATCCCGACGCTGACCGTCGCGGAGAACCTCGTGCTGGCGCTGCACTTCGGCGGCCGGCGGATCGGGCTGCGGGAGAGCGAGTCGACGGTTCGCGAGCTGTCGCGCCGCTACGGCCTCGACGTCGAGCCGGGCGCGCGCGTGGACGAGCTCTCGGTCGGGCAGCAGCAGCGGGCGGAGCTCCTGAAGGCGCTCGCGCGCAGGCCGAGCGTCCTGATCCTCGATGAGCCCTCGGCGCTGCTCTCGCCGCAGGAGGCGGAGCACCTCGGCACGGTGATCCGCCAGCTCGCCGACGACGACGGCATCGGCGTCATCCTGATCAGCCACAAGCTCGAGGAGGTGCTGAGCGTCGTCGACCGGATCACGGTGCTCCGCCGCGGGCGCCTCGTGCGGACGCTCGACGCGGCGGAGGCGACGAGGGGGCTGCTCGGCGAGCTGATGGTCGGAGAGCTCCAGGCCGGCGAGGAGGCGTACGAGCGCGCCGACCGCGGCGAGCCGGCGGCCGTGCTCGAGGTGAGCGACCTGTGGGTGCGGGGCGGGCGGGGCGCGCCCGCGGTCCAGGGCGTGTCGCTCACGCTCCGGCGCGGCGAGATCCTCGGGATCGCGGGGCTCGAGGGGAGCGGGCAGGTCGAGCTCGTCGAGGCTCTCGCCGGCGTCCGCACCCCGGAGCGGGGCCGAGTCGTCCTCGGCGGCCGGGACGTGAGCCGGCTCCCGGTCGCGGAGCGGCAGCGGCTCGGCATCGGCCACATCCCGCCCGACCGGCGCCGCGACGGCCTCGTCCCGACGCTGACCGTGGCGGAGAACCTGACGCTCACGACGCTCGGCCACGGCGGCTTCAGCCGCTTCGGGATCCTGCGCCGGGGCGCGATCCGCCGCCATGCCGCCGAGCTCGTGCGGCGGTTCGACGTCCGCGTCCCGAGCCCGGACGTGAAGGTCTCGACGCTCTCGGGAGGCAACCAGCAGAAGGTGGTCGTCGCGCGCGAGCTCTGGCGCCAGCCGGCCGTCGTCCTCTCCTGCTACCCGACGTGGGGGCTCGACTTCGCGGCGGCTTCGGCCGTGCACAGGGAGCTCGTGCGTCAGCGGAACGAGGGCGCAGCCGTCCTGCTGGCCTCGATGGACCTCGACGAGCTGCTGCTCGTCGCCGACCGCATCGCGGTGATGCAGGGCGGCCGGCTGATGGGCGAGCTGCCGGCGCGCGAGGCGACGGCCGAGCGGCTGGGCCTGATGATGGGCGGCGCCGGGTGAGCGCGTTCCGCGCCCGCAGCGGGATCGTCTGGAGCCTCCTCGTCCCGCTCGTGAGCGTCGCCCTCGCCCTCGCGACGGCGGGGCTCCTGCTCGTCGCGAGCGGGACCGACCCGATCACCGCCTTCCACAGCATGTGGTCGGCCGCCCTCGGCTCGTCGTTTGCGATCGGGACGACGATCGTGAAGACGATGCCGCGGCTGCTGCCCGCGCTCGGGATCGGCCTGGCGCTTCGCGCGGGTCTCTGGAACATCGGCGCCGAGGGCCAGATCTACGTCGGGGCGATCGCCGCGACCGGAGTCGCGCTCTTCGGGCCGCAGCTGCCGTTCCGGGGGACGACCGCGCTCGCCCTCCTCGCCGGCGGCCTCGCGGGCGCCGCCTGGGGGGCGATCCCGGGCGTCCTCCGCGCGGCGCGCGGGATCAGCGAGGTGATCACGTCGCTGATGCTCGTGTACGTCGCGGTCCAGCTCGCGAACTACCTCGTCGAGGGGCCCTGGCTCGTCCCGAACACCACCTTCCCCGCGACCGAGCCCGTGCCCCCCGACAGCCGGCTGCCGATCGTCTGGACGGGGACGCTCGTGCACGCCGGCGTGGTCGTCTCCGTCCTGGCCGTCCTCGCCGTCTGGTTCGTCGTGGCGCGCACCTCCTTCGGCCTGCGCCTGGCCGCGGTCGGCGGCAACGACCGGGCCGCGCGCGTCGCCGGCATCTCGGTCGCCGCGACGACGATCGTCGCGATGGCCGCGAGCGGCGCGCTCGCGGGGCTCGCGGGCGGGGTCGAGGTGCTCGGGTCGCGGGGGCAGCTGATCGAGGGCTTCTCGCCCGGCTACGGCTTCGAGGCGATCGCGATCGCCCTGCTCGGCCGCCTGAACCCGCTCGGCATCGTCGCGGCGTCGCTCCTCTTCGGCGCCCTCGACGCCGGAGGGGCCGGCCTGCAGACGGCCGCGCAGGGCGTCTCCTCGTCGATCGTCCCCGTGACGGAGGGGCTCGCGGTCGTCTACGTCCTCGTCGGCCTCGGCGTCGTCGAGTTGCTGTCGCGCAGGCGGCGGGCGAAGGCGGCGCTCGAGGAGGCGCACCACCTCGACGTCCGTCCGGTCGGGCAGGTCGCGCCCTGATGGACCGGCACTTCGTCTCGCTCCTGCTCGTGTCCGCGGTCGGGCTGGCCGCCCCGCTCCTCTTCGCCGCGCTCGGCGAGGTCGTCTCCGAGACCGCGGGCGTGATCAACATCGAGCTCGAGGGGATGATGCTGGCGGGCGCGTTCTGCGGCGTGTGGGGCGCCTTCGAGTCGGGCAACGTCGCCGTCGGCTTCCTCGCGGCGGCGGCGGGCGGGATCCTCGTCGCAGGGGCGCACGGCGTCGTCTGCTTCGTCTTCCGGGCCAACCAGGTCGTGAGCGGCGTCGTCCTGAACGTGCTCGTCCTCGGGCTCACCACCTTCGGCCTCGCCGTCGTCTTCGAGTCGAACCTCGCGCGTCAGGTCTCGACGCTCGAGAACCTCCGGATTCCCGGCCTCGCCTCGGTGCCCGTCGTCGGGCGGGCGTTCTTCGACCAGGACGCCGGGGTCTACGCGGCGTTCCTGCTCGTGCCCGTGCTCTGGTTCGTGCTCAACCGGACGGCGCTCGGGCTGGCGCTGAAGGCGGTCGGGGAGCGGCCGCAGGCGGCGGAGTCGCTGGGCCTGCGAGTCAACCCGATGCGCTGGGCCGCACTGCTCGCGTGCGGCGCGCTCGCCGGTGTCGGCGGCGCGCAGCTGACGCTCGCAGGCCTCGGCGCCTTCACCCAGAACGTCACCGCGGGCCGCGGCTTCATCGCCCTCGCCGCCGTCGTCTTCGGCCGCTGGCGACCGGTGGGGACGATGGCGGCGGTGCTGCTCTTCGCGGTCGCGGACGCGCTGCAGATCCGCGCCCAGGCGCTCGGGATCCACATCCCGTACCAGTTCCTCGTGATGCTCCCGTACCTCGTGACGATCCTCGCCCTCGCGGGGCTCGTCCGGAGGATGCGGCCGCCCGCCTACCTCGGCGTCAACTACCAGCGTGAGTGAACGGACGAAAGGACGAACCTTGGACGTGAGAGAGCTGTTCGGCGAGCTGGCCACGCGCCCGGCCGTCGTCACCATCGACCTCCACCGCGGCCATCTCGATCCGGCCGTCGCGACCCTGCCGCTGCCCGCGGAGGCGGCGGCGGCGCTCGTGGCGCGGGCGGTGCCGCTGCTCGAGGAGTACCGGCGGCTCGGCCTGCCGGTGCTCCACCTGCTCACGAGCTACCGCGACCGCGACGAGATCGTCTCGAACCCGTACTGGCGCATCCAGGCGGGACTCGCCGGCAGCCCGCGCGCCCGCGTCGGCGAGCACAACCTCGACCACCTGCCGGGCGTTCAGATGATGCCGGGGATCGTCGGCGAGGGCGACAAGGTCCTCGCGACGAAGAAGCGGTACGACTGCTTCGTCGGGACGGAGCTCGAGTTCCTCCTCCGCGCCGGCCGTCACGACGCGCTGCTCGTGCTCGGGGTGAACACGAACTCGTGCGTCCTCGCCACCGCAGTCGCCGCGTCGGTCCGCGACTTCGCCGTCTTCCTGGTCGACGAGGGCGTCGACACGATGATGGGGCCCGAGCTCGACGCCGCGGCGCGGCTCGTCTTCGAGGGCTCGTTCGGCTGGATCATCGGCGGCGCCGAGAGCGTGGAGGTGCTGCAGGCGCGCTCCTCGCTGCCCGCGCCGGCATGACGGCGGCCCCCGCCGGCCGCAGGGCGGCGCTCGTCACCGGGGGCGCCACCGGCATCGGCAGGGCGACAGCGCTCGCGCTCGCCGCCGACGGCTACGACGTCGCCCTGCTCGGGCTTCCGGGCTCGCCGCTCGAGGACGCCGCCGGCGAGGTGCGCGCGCTCGGGGCCGGCGCGCTTGCGATCGAGGCGGACGTCGCACGCGCGGCCGACGCGCGGCGGGGCGTCGACGAGGCGGTCGGGCGGCTCGGGCGGCTCGACCTGCTCGTCAACTGCGCCGGAACCTCGGCCGTCGGCGACGTCGCCGACCTCTCGGAGGACGCGTGGGACCGCGTCTTCGACACGAACGTCAAGGGCGTCTTCCTCATGACCCGCGCGGCCGTGCCGGCGCTCGCCCGCTCCGAGGGCGCGTCGATCGTGAACGTCGCCTCGCAGCTCGCGCTGTCTGCCGTTGCCGGCTTCGCCGCCTACTGCGCGTCGAAGGCCGCCGTGCTCCACCTCACCCGCTGCCTCGCGCTCGAGCTGCAGCCGCGCGGGATCCGCGTGAACGCCGTCTGCCCCGGCGGCACCGACACGCCTCTCCTTCGGGGCGCCTTCCCCGGCGGCCGCGGCCCGCAGGGCACCCTCGACGACCTCGTCGCCGCTCACCCGCTCGGGCGCCTGGCCCGGCCGGAGGAGATCGCCGCCGCGATCCGCTTCCTCGCCTCGCCGGACGCGAGCTTCGTCGTGGGCGCGGCGCTCGTCGTCGACGGCGGGTACACGCTCCCCTGAGCCGGACGCGGGCGGCGGCCGTGCCCCGGCGGGGAAGCTTGCACGCACCGGGCGGCGGCCGTATCGTCTCCCGCGCGGTCGGGCCGGCTCGGGGGCCGGGCCGTTCGCCGCGACGCGGGTCGATCCGTCTCTCAGCTGAAGGGGGGAGGGTGGCGAGCAGCCCACTGCACGATCGCCGTGGAGCTCGGGGACCGGACCGGGACGGATCGGCGCGCGCTCCGGCCTCGCTGTCGGCCACGGAGGCGCTCCGGCAGATCACGAGCGGGACGCTCAGCTCGCACGAGCTCGTCCGCGCCTGTGCCGCGCGGGTGGCCGAGCGGGAGGAGGAGGTCGGCGCCTGGGAGCACCTCGAGCTCGACCGGGCGCTGGAGACGGCCCGGCAGCGGGACCGCGAATCGCGACCGGCGCCGCTCCGCGGGATCCCCGTCGGAATCAAGGACGTCATCGACACGGTGGACATGCCCACGAGCTACGGCTCCGCGCTCTACCGGGGGCATACGCCGCGTCGCGACGCCGCGTGCGTGGCCCTGCTGCGCGCGGCAGGAGCCGTGATCGTCGGCAAGACGGCCTGCTCCGAGTTCGCCTTCTCCAGCCCGGGCAGGACCGCGAATCCACGCAACCTCGCGCACACACCGGGAGGATCATCCGGCGGATCGGCCGCCGCGGTCGCCGACAGAATGGTCCCGATCGCGATCGGGACCCAGACTGCCGGGTCGATCATCCGCCCCGCGGCGTACTGCGGCGTGATCGGCTTCAAGCCCACCTACGGTCTGATCAGCCGGGCAGGGGTCTTCCCATTCGCCGAGTCGCTCGACACCGTCGGCGTGTTCAGCCGAACGGTCGCCGATGCTCGCCTCGTCACCTCGGTGCTCGGCCGCCGGCCCGCGCTGAGCTCGCGCGGCCGAGCACGCAGGCCGCGCATCGGCATCTACCTGACCCACGACTGGGAGCACGCCGAGGGCGACACGCGCGAGACGATCCGCGATGCCGCCGACCGGCTCGCCGGCGCCGGCGTCGCCGTCGAGCGCGTGCCTCTCCCCGACGCTCTCGCCGGCGTCACGGAAGCTCAGATGACGATCATGGCGTTCGAGGCCGCGCAGAGCTTCGCGCACGAGCGCTTCGCCGGTGGTTACGCCGGGCTGAGCCCGGCGCTCCGAGAGTTCCTCGAGGCCGCGGCGCGCCGCACTCCTCGCGAGTACGACGAGAGCCTGAAGGTCGTACAGCGAGCATCGCTCGCCGTCGACGCGCTGCTCGCCCGCCATGACGTCCTGCTCACCCCGAGCACGACCGGGCGGGCCCCCGCCGGCCTCTCCTCGACCGGGGATCCGCTCTTCAACCGCATGTGGACCGCCCTTGGTGTGCCGGCGATCCACGTGCCGACGAGGATCGACTCCGACGGCCTCCCACTCGGCGTGCAGCTCGTCGGCGCAGCCGGCGAGGACCGGAAGCTTCTCGACGTGGCGGAGCTGGTCGAGGAGCTGATCGGCTGCCCGCCTTGACGCCGGCCGATCTCAGTCTCGAGGATGCGTGGGCGCGCCAGCTCCGTTTTCGAGAGGCTATCGGCAACCATCAACCGGTGGTGCGTGGGCGCCGCCGTTCTGCCAGAGGAGGATGACACCGATGAACAGACAGGGAGTCGCGATGAGGATCGCCGCCTTGGCCGGGTCGGCGCTCGTTGCACTCGCCATCGTGCTCACGGCCTCGGGGGCGGGTGAGCGGCAAGGCGTCCGCGTCGCGACGCCGACCGACCGTTACGTCCCGGCGCCGCCGGAGGCGGGCACCGACATCCCGGAGGCGACCGTGCGCTTCGGGATGCGGCCGTACGCCGACAACACGTTCTACGTCGTCGCGATGAAGAAGGGCTGGTTCAAGGACGTGGGCATCACGATCGCTCCCGCGCCCTACGGGCTCAAGGTCACGGACGCGGTCGTCACGTCGCTGCTCCTGAAGAAGCAGCTGGACATCTCGAGCGAGTTCGGACCGCTGCTCCTGCCGGTGCTCAAGTCGGAGAATGTCCTGAGGCTGGTCGGGTTCGTGGACACGTTCCAGGGCTGGGCGGTGCTCGCCAACCCGAGCCTTCACCTCAAGACGGTCAACGACTACATGAAGCAGGGCCTGCCGTTCGCCCAGGCCCTCAAGAAGGCGCTCGAGCCCGTGTCCCGCTCGACGCTCGTCGTCGCGCCGCAGATCAGCGCGCGACCGTTCGTCCAGATCGCGTTCAAGCTCGCCGGGCTGCCGCTGCCGAAGTTCCAGGTGCTCGACGACTCGAAGTCGCTCGTGCTCGCGAAGTCGGGGCGGATCAACTTCGCGACGCCCGAAGGCGCTCCCATCACCCTGACGTTCGAAAACGCCGGGTGGGCGCCGCTCGTCAGCCCGATCGACATCCTGAAGAACGTCAAGGGTGGTCCCACGTCGGAGATCGAGCCGCTCGCCTCGACCGTGGGCCTTGCCTCTCATGCCGAGTACGTCAACACGCACCAGAACACGGTTCTCCGCTTCCTCTCGGTCGTGCTCCGCACGATCGACGAGATCCAGCACAACCCGAAGATCCTGGCGCTTCAGGCTCCCTATCTGAACAGCGTCGCCGGCACGAGCCTCGACTGGCGCGGGATCCAGAAGACGCTGGCGGTGCTGGACCCGCTCTCCAACTTCGACGAGCAGAAGGCGTACTGCCGGAATCCGTCCGGCGCGCTCTTCTACCGGAACGCGTACACGTCGTTCCTGAAGACGCTGGAGTCCCAGAAGGCGCTGCCCGCCGGGAAGTTCAAGGCCGACGACGTGATCTGGGCGTGCAAGACCTACGACGCGCTCGTCGGCTACCAGCAGAAGGCGGACTCGCTCCTCAAGGGGCTCGAGGGGAAGACGCTGTCCGGCGACAAGCAGGCGCTCGTCGCGAAGGCGAAGCAGTACTACGGGTGGTTCGACTTCCTCGACGCCTACCGGCTGGCGAAGGCGGCGGCCGGGTAGGGGCTTGGCCGGCGCGACCTCAGCGACGGGCTTCCACTCGGAGGCCGCGAACCGGTGGCAGCTGCGGGCCGGACTGCGCCGAGCCGTCCGGCCCGCCGAGCTGCTGGGAGTTCTCGGGCTCGCCCTGGTGCTCGGCTTCTGGTGGCTGATGACGCTCGTCATCTCCCGCACCGCGCTGCCGCTTCCCCAGGACGTCTTCGCCCGGATCGCCGACGACTTCGGCGGCGCGCCCGAGCTCGCGCTCTACGGCGTCGGGCAGAACGGCCTGCTGAGCAGCATGATCTACACCGGCGAGAACGTCCTGGTCTCGGTCGCGATCGGGGCCACGATCGGAACGGTCACCGGGCTCGCCTCAGCGCGCTTCCGGCTGGCCCGCGAGATCATCGACCCGATCGTGCTGACCGCCGGGACGATCCCGATCCTCGTCGCCGCGCCGTTCTTCCTCATCTGGTTCGGCGTGGCCCGCATCAGCGCGCTCCTGCTCGTGATCCTGTACGTCAGCACGATCCTCTACATCTTCGCGCAGCGGGCCGCCGACAACCTCGATCCGGTGTACGAGGATGCCGCCCGCACCCTGGGGGCGACGCCGCGCCGGGTGATCCGCGACCTGCTCGTCCCGGGGACCGTGCCCGAGATCCTCGGCGGCATCCGGATCGCGCTCGGGGGCGCCTGGGGTCTCGAGGCGATCGCCGAGCTGCTCGGGCTCCCGGACGGTATCGGCAAGATCATCCAGGTGCTCTCCCAGCAGACGGATGCCGAGGGGATCATGGCCGCCATCGTCTTCCTCGGCGCCGTCGCGGTCCTCTTCGACGCCCTGACGGCGGTTGCCTTTCGCTGGCTGACGCGGTGGAGCGCGACCTGGGCATGAGCAGGGGCCGATGATCCGCATCGAGAACGTGACGCGCACCTTCCGGCGGGCGGGAGGGGGAACCGTCCACGCCCTCGTCGACGTCTCCGTCGAGATCTCGGAGGGCGAGTTCGTCTGCATCGTCGGCCCGTCCGGACACGGGAAGACCACGTTGCTCCAGCTCGTGGCGGGCCTTCTGCCTCCCACGAGCGGCAAGATCGTGGTGGACGGCGTCCCCGTGACCGGGCCCGGCCCGGACCGCGGCGTCGTCTTCCAGAGAGACAGCGTGTTCCCGTGGATGCGCGTAATCGACAACGTCGAGTACGGGCTCCGCTGCCGTGGCGTCCCGAAGGAGAGACGGCGGGCGATCTCGCGTTCCTACCTCGAGGCAGTCGGGCTCGACGGTCTGGAGCGCTCCTGGCCGCGCGAGCTCTCGGGAGGGATGCTGAAGCGGGTCGCCGTCGCGACCGTCTTCGCGACCGGAGCGAAGGTGCTGCTCCTCGACGAGCCGTTCGGGCCCCTCGACTACGTCACGCGCCATCAGCTCCACGACGTCCTGCTGAACCTCTGGCAGGCAACCGAGACCGAGCGGGCGCGGACGATCCTGTTCGTCACGCACGACGTCGACGAGGCGCTGACCCTCTCGGACCGGATTCTCGTCGTGAAGCAGGGGCGTCTCGTGGACGACATGCGCTCGACGCTGCCCCGGCCGCGGACGACGGACAGCCTCGTCGTCCCGGAGGCGTTGCGCCACAAGCACGTGCTCCTTAGCCACCTCGGTCTCGAGGCGCCCGGCCCGAGCGGGGCGGTCGCCACGGGAGCCGGCGCATGACGAAGCGGCGCTCTGTCGGGATCGTCGTCCTCGTCGCGATGGCCGGCGCCTGGGAGCTCGTCTCGCGCATCTACACGGGCGAGGCCGCACCGGGCGAGCCGATGGTGCCCGGCTGGGAGGTGGTCTTCACTCGGACGCTGCGCTCGCTGTCGGACTACTGGGGCGGCGGGCTCGGCGTGGTGGCGGTCTCCGAGGGGGGCAAGCGAACGTACGAGGGCGCCCTGCTCGCGATCGGAGCGAACTCGCTCGATACGATCGCGCGGCTCTTCGCCGGCCTCGGACTCGGCGGCGTGGGAGGGACGCTCCTCGGGCTTGCGGTGTCCTGGTCGCGCTGGACCCGCTTCCTCGTCCAGCTTCCCGGGCATGTCGTCCGGACCTTCCCGCTCCTCGCCATGATCCCGCTCTTCCAGCTCTGGTTCGGGATCTCGTTCGTCGGGATGATGCTGTTCGTCGCCTACGGCGCGGGCGTCATCTTCTTCGTCGGGACGATCAACGCGGTGAAGAACGTCCCGCCGATCTTCATCGACTACGCGCGGGTGTTGGGCGCCAGCAGGCTGCGGCTCTACCGGACGGTCATCCTCCCGGCGATCTTCCCGGAGCTGCGCTCGACGATCTTGCTCAGCCTCGGTCTCGGCTGGACGCTCGTGCTCGGGGCCGAGTACCTCGGCGCGCAGACGGGCCTCGGTCAGATCATCGTGTATTCCGAGCAGTTCGCCTACGTCGACCGCATGTTCCTCGTCGCGCTCGTGTTCGTGCTCTACGCATCTCTTAGCTACGCGCTCTTCGACCGGCTCTCGCGCCGGCTCGTCCAGTGGGTCCCGCGCGGGGGCCCGTAGAAGACCGCGTGTCTTGCGATCGCGGGCGCGGCCGGGTGCGCCGAGGGAAGCATCTACCGCTACTTCACGGGCAAGCCCGAGCTTCCGCGTACGCGCGTAGCGCGGCCGCCGCCGCGGCCGTGTCCGCCGGACGGACGACGAGGAGCGCCCGGCGGCGAACCGACCGGTCAGGTCGTGCCCGAAGGGCGCCGCGACGGACGGATCGGTGACGACGTGCTCGCGTCCCACGACGCCCGCGAGCTCGCTCGCGAGCGCTTCGAGCCCGGACGACTCGTCCGAGGGCGCGATTCCGCTCATGCCGTGAAGCGTGCCAGCGGGAGGCTCCGGAGGAGCCGCGTCGGCCGGTCAGTGGGCTGTGACTGCGGTGGGCGGGCGGAGGCAGGCCGCCGCTCGCAGCATCGGCGACGCGGTGATCTTGACCGTCTGGGCGAGGACGCGCAGCGTGAGCGCGTGCGCCGGTGTCCAGCCGAGGCCGTACCCGGCTCGCAGGCGAGCCGGAAGCTGTGCTGCCGTGGCGAGGCGGTGCGCGGGGCGGAGCGGTTGCAGCACGATCGGCAGCGGCGCGGCGAGGATGACGGCGGCGATCTCTCGAGCGGGCCGTGTGACCTGAATGGTCTCGCTCTCGATCTGGCCGCGAAAGTAGTCGCGGAAGTCGGCCAGGCTGCGGGGAATCACCCGAGCCGGCGTGCCGAAGATGCGCGCGACGACCGCCATCTCGCGGTAGTAGCGCTCCTGCTCCTCCCCGGAGAGCGGTTCGTGGAATCGCTGGTAGGCGGAGAGCGAGGCCTCGACGAGAGTGGCGTGGACCCAGAGCATCAGCTCGGGATCGTCGGCGGCGTACGGCGTGCCGGGCGGAAAGACGCCGAGCTGCTCGCGCGTGACGCCGCGGACGTGCGCGTGGACGGCCCGTACGGCAGCGCCCGCGCGGTCAGCCTCCTCTCTCGTTCCGAACGCGACGAGGTAGAGCGCGCGCAGCGTCCGCGCGAGCCGTCTCCAGAGGTCGCGGCGGAAGTCCGAGTGCTCGGCGACTCCGGCTGCGACGAGTGGGTGCGCGACCTGGAGCAGCACCGCTGTCCCGCCGCCGAGGAACGGAGTGACCGGGGTCGAGCCGAGGCGGCGGATGACGCTGTCCGGGACGAAGTAGCCGTCCCGGCTCGCCCGCCGCTCGGCGTGTCTCCGTGCCCGCTGGGGCCCCGCTGCGCTCATCGTCGCTCAACGCCCGAAGCGTCGCTCCCGCTGCTGGTAGGTGCGCACCGCACGCAGGAAATCGAGCTCGCGAAAGGCGGGCCAGTAGACGTCGGTGAAGTAGAACTCGCTGTGGCTGCTCTGCCAGGGCAGGAAGCCGCTGAGGCGCATCTCGCCGCTCGTGCGAACGATCAGATCCGGATCGGAGTGCTCGGCGGTGTAGAGGTGGCTCTCCAGCGCCGCTGCATCGACGTGGGCCGCCATCTCGCCGGCGGGGACGTCCTCGGCGGCGAGTGCGGCGATGAGCTTACGGACCGCGTCGACGAGCTCGTCGCGGCCGCTGTAGCCGAGCGCGACGTTCAGCACGAGACCCCGGTTGTCCGCAGTCGCCGCCTGCACGCGGCGAGCCGTCTCGGCGAGCTCGCGCGGGAGCGACTCGATCCGGCCGAAGACGCGGATCCGCGGCGGCGAGCTGCCGGCCGGAGCGTGCTCGGCGAGCGCCGTGAGCTTGCGCACGAGGATCGCGACCAGCTCGTCGAGCTCGGCTCGCGGTCGCGCGAGGTTCTCGCCGGAAAGTGCCCACACCGTGAGCTCGCCGATCCCGAGTCCTGCGCACCAGCAGAGCAGCTCGTCGAGCTTGTCGGCGCCGCGGCTGTGGCCGGCGCCCGGCTGGTGCAGCCCGGCCAGGCTCGCCCAGCGGCGATTGCCGTCCAGGATGACCGCCACGTGGTTCGGCAGCGGCCGGGCACGCACGCGCCGGCGCAGCCGCCGCGTGTAGAGCGCGTACAGGGGGGCTGCGAGAGCCGAGCCCGCGCGCCAGCGCACCCTCGCCAGCTGCAGGCCGAGCCCGCGACGCGCGGCGCCGACCTGCGCTGCGGCGGTCTCGAGCACAGCCTGCAGGCTAGGCGAGCGGAGATGAAGCGAGTGTGAACTCCGCACGAGACGCCCCGAGAGCGCCGCGGCGCTCACCACGGGTTCCGACCGTGTCAGGCGTGTCGAGACGGTGGAAGCAAGCGGGCCCGCATGCCCGTTCCGCACGCGACGGGACGCGCGCCGCTGCCGAGCGGCGACGACCCCGGTCCGCACTCGCGGTCACCTTGCAGACCCGAGCCACCGGTCGCCGAGGCGGGTCAGGGCGAGACCGGAACACCGGACGGTCGGGCGATCGGTGCGAGCTCCTCGGCGGCGGGTGACCAGCGGCCCTCCTCGACCGGGAGGGGGTTGACCGGCACGCGGCGCGGCTCACCGCTCCTGCGGCCGCAGACCTCGAGGATCTGCGGGCCCGGGAAGCCGCGCCGGCGCTCCTCAGGCCCACGATCGTTCCGCGGCCCGGGCGGGGGGCGGCCGGCGCTCCCGCCCGGGCCGCGCGCCTCGCGTCGACTATGTCGACGGCTGGACGACGATCAGCGAGTTGCCGTCCGGGTCGCGCAGCCAGAACATCGGCGGCACCGGGCCGCCCCAGCGGGTCACCTCGTCGTCGACGTCGACACCGGCAGCCTTGAGCGCGGCGTGGTCGGCGTCGATGTCGGACGTGTCGAGGCAGATGCCGGTCTCGCTGCCGCTCGCCTCCTGGCCCTGCGGCGGCGGTGCGAGCGCGATCGTGGTCGCGGTGCCCGGAAGCGCGACCTCGACCCACCGCATGTCCGGCCCCATCGGAAGGTCGACCACCTTCTCGAAGCCGAGCGTGTCGACGTAGAAGTCGATCGCACGGTCGCTGTCGGCGACCGTGACGCACACACGTCCCACCTGCCTGAGCTTGAGCTTCGGCGCCACCTTCGACATCCTCGAGCCTCCTTCGGTCGGTTTTCGCCGCTTGAGACCGCCGCTGCGGCCGGAACTCATCGGTCACCGAGACCGCGCGTCGCGCTCGAGTTCCGCTGCCCGCCGGGCGGCGGGGGCGGGAGACGGCGCGGTTACGCGGATCCCCGGGCGCGCCTCGATTTCAAGATGCCTTTGGTCTCCGGGCTCCGTGAAGCAGACCGGGAAGGTCGTCCGGGGCCGCGGGTGCGGGTTCGGGCTGCGCGGGTCGGCGGCGTCTGCGGCGGCGGTGGTCGAGATCGAGGTGAACAAGAGCCGTGTGACGAGCCTGGACTGGGTCGGGTATCCGATCCTGCGGTTCAAGGACAGCCCCAAGGTGGTGAACGCGCTCGTGCAGCGGACGGACAAGCTGCCGCTGGGGGTTGACGAGCCGGGGACGACGCCGATGGCGCCGGCGATCGCGAACGCGTTCTTCGACGCGACGGGGGTGCGGATCCGGGAGGCGCCGATGACGCCGGCCCGGGTGCGCGCCGCGCTCAAGGCCGCAGGCGTCTCGTAACCGCGGGCGTCGGGCCGGGGAGCCCACCTCGCTCCCCGGCCACGGCCGCCTGCTGGCCACGACCGGCCCTGCGCGTCTATCGTGACGCCCGCGGGATGAGGTGGCTCGAAGCCGGAGGAGCGGGTGCGCGGGACCGGGGGCGCACGTCGAGCGCGGGTGCGCTGCTCGCCGGCGCCCGGCTCGAGAGGGCACGGGTCACGCAGACGCTCGCGTCGCTCGCCGGGCTGACGCTGGTGCTCGCGATCGCCGCGCTCTTCGCGCGCGACTTCTACGCCTCGGCCAACCTCGTCCTCGTCGCGCAGCAGATCGGCTTCATCGGCGTCGCAGCCCTCGGCCAGACGTTCACGCTCCTGCTCGGGGGCATCGACCTGTCGGTCGGAGCGGTGAGCGGCCTCACGATGGTGGTGGTCGCAGTGGTCAGCGGCGGCAGCGACGACAAGCTCGCGGTCGCGATCCTGCTCGCGTTCGGCCTCGGGATCGCGGTCGGGATCGGCAACGCCGTCCTCGTGAGCTGGCGCAACGCGCCGCCGTTCGTGGCGACGTTCGCCACCTTCACCCTCGTCGAGGGTGCTCTGCTCGCGTGGACGAAGGGCGCGCCGAGCGGGAACATCCCCGAGTCGCTCGGATCCTTCGGCGCCGGCAGCGTGGCCGGGATCCCCGTGCCGCTGCTCGTCTTCGCGGGGCTTTGCCTCGTCTGCGCGTTCGCCCTTGTCAAGACGACCTATGGGCGCTGGGTGTACGCGACGGGCAGCAATCCCGCGGCGGCTCGGCTCGCTGCGATACCGACCCGTGCCGTGACCACCTCCGCGTACGTCGTCTGTGCCCTGTGCGCCGTCGTCGCGGGGCTGTTGATCTCCGGCTACATCGGCTACGTCGACAACCAGCTCGTCGGCACGATCAACCTCAACTGCATAGCCGCGGCCGTGATCGGCGGAACGACGTTCGCAGGCGGCGAGGGGGGAGTCGCGCGCACCACGATCGGAGTCGTGCTGCTCGCCTCCCTCCTGAGCCTGATGGTGTTCTTCAACGCGGGCATCAGCGGTCAGCTCGTCCTCGAAGGCGCGGTGATCCTCGGCGCGGTGTGGCTGCAGAACCGCGGGCAGGACGGCGGCCGGTCCGTTCGCCGGCTCCGCCTGTGGGTCGAGTGGGCCGGGCGCCGCGCCGGGGCAGGCTCTACTCCCAACGACAGCAAGGAAAGGAGCGTTCGATGAGGTTCACACGCAGGGTCGGAGCCCTTCCGGCCGCCGTCGCGATCGTGCTGGTCGTCGCCGCGTCGGGAAGCGTCCCGGCGTTCGGCCGCACGGATCGCACCGGAGCGGATCCAGCGTCCGCTCCGTGCAGCGACTCGGCGAAGGCCAAGGCGGCGATCGCGAAGGTCTGGAAGCAGTCCGAGAAGATCCTCGGCGTCCCGGTCCTCAAGCCGCCGGCTCAGACGCTCTGCTTCGTCGACACGAGCAAGTACAAGAAGAGCGGTCCCTACACGATCGCGTTCGCATCCCAGGGCCCGACGAACTCCTGGGCGTCGTCCTCCGACGCGTACGTGCGCTACGTCGCGAACAGGAACCACGTCAAGCTCGCCTACGCGTCGGCCAACGGGGACGCCACCAAGCAGGTCGGGAACGTCCAGGACCTGCTCGCGCAGAATCCCGACGCGCTGCTCATCCAGCCGATGAGCTCAGCCATCCAGGCTCTCGTGCACCAGGCCGCCCAGCGGAACATCCCGGTGGTCGTGTGCACGGGTCAGCTCCCCGACACGAACGACATCGTCTCGACCGTCAACCGCGACTACACCCTCAACGGCACGCTGTTCGCGCAGTGGATCGTGAAGCAGCTGCACGGCAAGGGCGAGATCGCGATGATCTCCGGCATTCCGGGCGTGCCCACCGCCGAGCTCCAGTACCAGGCGGCGAAGGCGTTCTTCGCGAAGTACCCCGGGATCAAGATCATGACCCACCAGTACGACAACTGGTCACCCACCCAGGCGAAGACGGTGGCGGCGTCCGTCCTCGTCAAGTACCCGAACCTCAAGGCGATCTGGTCGGACAGCAGCTTCACGGACGTCGGCGTCGTCCAGGCGTACACGGCGGCGCACAAGCCGATCCCGTTCGTCACCGGCGACTCGTCGAACGCATTCCTCCGCGTCGCGAAGAAGTACGACGTCAAGTTCGCGCTCTCGGCCTATCCCCCCGAGCAGTGCGGCCAGGCCGTCGACGTCGTGCTCCAGATCCTCAAGGGGAAGCCGGTGCTGAACCAGGTGCCCCCCGCGAGCGCGGTGTACACGCACGCCCAGCTCGACAAGTACTACCGGCCCGACTGCACGGACAACCTCTGGGTGCCGTCGTCGCTGCCGAGCGCGATCCTCAAGCAGCTCAAGCTTTGCTGAACGGAGAGCAGGCGCAGGCGAGCAGCGGCCGGGCGGACCGGCCGCTGCTCGTCGCGCATGCGATCTCGAAGTCCTTCCCGGGCGTGCGGGCGCTCCGGGAGGTGAGCCTGACCTGCATGCCCGGGCGGGTGCACGGCCTCGTCGGCGGCAACGGCGCGGGCAAGTCGACGCTCGTCTCGATCGTCACGGGCGTGCAGGAGCCCGACGCCGGGCGGCTCGTGCTCGACGGCGAGCCGTTCGCTCCGCGCTCGCCGCACGACGCGCTCGCGGTCGGGATCGCGGCCGTCTACCAGGAGCTGACGGTGCTCCCCAACCTGAGCGTGATCGACAACGTCTTCCTCGGCCAGGAGCCGTGCCTCCCCGGCCTCGTCGTCGACCGCGGCGCGGAGCGGGTGCGGGCACGCCGGGTGCTGGACGAGCTCGGCCTGAGCGGGCTGAGTCTCGACCGGGAGGCGTCGGAGCTGTCGGTGGCCGAGCGCCAGCTGGTCGAGATCGCGCGCGCGCTCGTCCGCGACGCGCGGCTGCTGATCCTCGACGAGCCGTCGGCGGTCCTGGCCGGGCCCGAGCTCGAGAGCCTCTTCGGCTCGGTGCGGCGCCTCGCGTCGCAGGGGGTCGCGATCCTCTTCATCTCGCATCGGCTGAGCGACGTGATGGACCTGTGCGACGAGATCACCGTCCTCCGCGACGGGCAGGTCGTGTCCAGCGGGCCGGTGGCCGAGTACACGCCGAGCCGGATGATCCGCGACATGTCGGGACGCGAGCTCGCCGAGCTGACGAGCGTCGAGCGGGAGGTCGGCGGAGAGGCCGTCCTCGAGGTCGACGGACTCCTGCTGCCGGGAACCGAGCCCGACGGGATCAGCCTGCAGGTGCGTGCCGGGGAGATCCTCGGGCTTGCGGGGCTGATCGGCGCCGGCCGAAGCCGCCTCCTCCGCGCGATCGCCGGCGCCGAACGCGTCCACGGCGGCACGATCGCCGTGCGCGGCCGGCGGCTGCGGCGCAACAGCATCCGCTCGGCCAAGCGGTACGGGATCGCGCTGATCCCGGAGGACCGTGCGACCGAGGGGCTGATCCTGAAGATGTCGGTGTCGTCGAACATCACGCTCGCGGTGCCGCGGCTCGTCGCGCGCTTCGGGGTGCTCGTGCGCCGGCTCGAGCAGGCGGTGGCGAGGCGAGCGATCAGCAGCCTCTCGATCAAGGTCTCCGACCCCAGCCGAACGGTGCGGAACCTCTCCGGCGGCAACCAGCAGAAGGTCGTGCTCGCGCGGTGGCTCGCGAGCGAGCCGGCCGTGCTCCTGCTCGACGAGCCGACACGCGGGATCGACGTGGGGACGAAGGCGGAGCTCTACGAGATCATCCGCGACCTGAGCCGCACCGGGATCGCGACGATCCTCGTCTCCTCCGACCTGCCCGAGCTGCTCGCGCTCTCCGACCGCGTGCTCGTGATGAGCGGCGGCCGTGTCGTGGCGGAGACGGACGCGGGCCGGGCGACCGAGGAGCGCGTGCTCGCGCTCGCGCTCGGCCACGACGGGGACCGCGAGGCAGCCTGATGATCGACGCGGCGGCGAGGCTCGCGGAGCTGCGCTCGCTCCGCACGTCGCGGCCCGCGGCCCGCACGGCCTCCGCGGTTCGCTGGGTCGTGCGGAACGGCCTCGCGGTGTGGCTGATCGTCGCCGTGCTCGTCGTCGTGATGGCGGTTCACCGCGGCGGCTCGTTCCTCTCCGAGCAGAACGTGTCGAACGTGCTCTCCCAGAGCGTCGTCCTCGCGCTCGTCGCGATCGGGCAGACCTTCGTCGTCGTGTCGGGCGGCATCGACCTCTCCGTCGGCTCGCTCGCCTCGCTCACGACCGTGCTGGCCGCCGGGTGGATCGCCGGACGCTCCGGCTACGTCGTCCCGGTGCTGCTGCTGCTGATGGCGATCGGGGCCGGGGTGGGCGTCGCGCACGGGTACTTCGTGACCCGCGGACGCGTCGAGCCGTTCATCGTCACGCTTGCCACCTACTTCATCCTCCAGGGCGTCGGCTTCGCCTACACCAGGGTTCCCGTCGGGTCGATGCCGATCGGCGTCTCCGACTTCTTCTACAGCCACGCCGGTCCGATCCCGTGGATCTTCGTGATCGTCGTCGCAGTCGGCGTGCTGCTCGCCGGGGTGCTGGCGAGGACGCGCTTCGGACGCCACGTCTACGCCGTCGGCGGCAACGCCGCCATCGCCAGGGCGGTCGGGATCAACGTGACCCTGGTGACGACCGCCTGCTACGTCGTCAGCGGGGTGCTCGCCGCCGTCGCGGGCTTCCTGCTCGCTGCGCGCGCGGGGCTCGGCGCGCCGTCCGCCGGCTCCGGGCTCGAGCTCTCCGCGATCGCGACGGTCGTGCTCGGCGGCGCGTCGCTCGCCGGCGGCCGCGGCCGGCTGCTCGGCACCGCGGGCGGCGTCGCGCTGCTCGCCCTGATCCAGAACTCCTTCACGCAGCTCTCGATCTCGAGCTTCTACCAGAGCCTCGTGCTCGGCGCGGTCATCGTCGCGGCCGTCGCGATCTTCGTCAGGCGGGACTGATCTCGGTCCGGCGGCCGTGACGCAAGAGCCACACCCCTGCGGCCTCGCCCCGCCCACCCCCGCAGCACCTCAGAGTGGCATCCCTGCCGGCGACAACGAAGCCGGCTCAGGAGTCGCCCGCCGCAAAGCAGCGAGCGTGTTCCGTGTCCCAGCCTTTCCGCGTCTTCGAGTAGATCGAGACCAGCTCCGCTTGCCGCATCAGCCGGGCGACGAGCTTCTCGCCGAACGCGAGTCGGCGTCCGAGCTTCAGCTCCTTGAACACCTGCGGCGAGCCGTACGCCTTGGCGCAACTCTCACCTCGAACAGCGCGGCGCGGGTCACCTGCCTCCGGCAGGGTGGCCGCTCGAAGAAGAGGGGGGTCCGACTTCGGCCGGCGCGGCGGGGCGCCGAGCCCGACCGGCCTCGACGCGGGGAGCGCGTCGCGCGGGGTTGTGGGCGGCGCCTCGTTCGGCGTGGCTCCACGCGAGCAGCGCCGCTGCGGGCACGAGCGTCGCGGCCTGCTCGGCCATCATCAGCAGGCCGGCCTTCGTCTGGTCGGCGGCGGCGGTGAGCCCGAACGGACGATGGGCGATCGCGGTGTAGTGCGGGTAGAGCGGCCCGCTCCCGATCAGGATCTCGGCGAGCGGCATCCCGGCCAGGAGCAGGCTGGCGGCAAACGTGGCGCGCCCGCCGGGCGTGAGCCGGCCGCGGCCGGTGGGGTCGACGATCTGCACCCAGACGAGAAGCCCGGCGAGCAGGAAGCTCGCGTGCTCGAGGTCGTGCAGGAGCGGGTGGGCGATCGCGGCGCCATACAGGTCCGGGTCGTGCCAGCCGTAGACGGTCGCGACCCAGACGGCGAACGAGACCCGCGGCCGCAGGAGCAAGCGGAGAAGCCGGCGGAGGGCGTCGCGCCGCGCGAGCGGCTTCAGGAGCGCGATGGGGAGGGCGAAGACGGCGATCGGACCGCGCAGGCCCAGCACGAGCAGGAGCGGCGCGACGTCGCCGAGGAGCAGGTGCTGGGCCATGTGCGCCGTGAGGAGGCGGTCCTCGCCGAGCGCGTCGAGCGGGGAGCAGACAGCGAGCAGCGCGACCGCGCTGCCGCCCCCGAAAGCAACGGCGGGGCCCGTGCGGGCGAGCGAGCGCCGTCGGGTGCGCAGCCGCAGGAAGCCCTGCCCGTAGGCGAAGCACGCCGTCGCCGCGGCGGCGAGCGGCAACGGCGCGAGCTGCCAGGCGCCCATACCGGCTACTTGGTGCCGGCCGTCCGCGAGACGAAGGCGGCGACGTCCTGGATCTGCGTGGGCGTCAGGGTGCTCCTGAAGGAGGGCATCGTCTTCTTGCCGTTCGTCACGAACTGGACGACGCGCGCGACCGACGGCTTCGTCTGGTCGAGGTTCGGGCCCACCGTGCCCGTGGCCCCGGCAGAAGCGAGCGTGTGGCAACCGGAGCAGCCGGACGTCAGGAACACGCGCTTGCCCGCGGCGAGCGCGCCGGAGACGGGCGCGGTCGGCGTCGCGGGCCCGGCGCTGCGGGCCTGGGAGCGGTAGACGCCCCAGCCGCCGAGCGAGGCGGCGGCGAGCGCCGCGATCCCGATCGCGATCGCGCGCGGCGAGGCGAGGTCGGCGCGCGCGACGCGGCCGACACCTTTACCACGCAGCGTCTGGACGACGTTCCAAGCGAAGAGGAGCTGGGCGGCGCCGATCAGCAACGAGATCGGGACGGCGAGCTGGGTGGCGGCGTCGTAACGGTTCGGCAGCACGGCGAAGCGGCGCGGACCGCCGAGCAGCCCCTGGTACATCCAGATGGCGGTGGCGGCCATCGTGAAGACGAAGGTGAGCCAGACGTGCCAGCGCCCCAGCGTCTCGCTGTAGAGCGGCTTGCCGGTCCACTCGGGAAGCCAGGCGTACGTGGCGGCGATGATCGTGAAGCCGATGCCGAGGAATGCCATCTGGTGGAAGTGACCGACGATCCAGAGCGTGTTGTGGATGATCTGGTCGAACGCGATCGTCGCGTTCACGATCCCCGAGAAGCCGGCGATCATCCAGCTCGCGAGGCCGAGGAAGAGCGCGGTCGAGGCGGCGTTCCAGGGGTACCGGGACCGGAAGATCGTGAAGAAGAGGCTGTAGAGGGAGAGCGCGGACACGATCGTGACCGAGAACGTGAGCGGCTCCATGGTCACGTCGATCGCCGCCTGCGGCGAGCCGGACGGGTAGTCGAGGTAGATGTGGTGCGCCCAGATGATCACGTTCGCGGTGACGGCGATCGCCCAGGCGACGGCGATGATGTTGCCGGCGACGAGAGGCCTGCCGGCGAAGCGGGGCACGAGCAGGTAGTAGATCGCGACCGCCGGGAACAGCAGCAGGTAGACGACCGGGTGGCCGAAGAACCAGAGCACGTTCTTGGCGAGCAGCGGGTCGACGTGCACGCTCGGTGACAGCGACTGCACCATCATCTCGACCAGCAGCACGGCGAGCGGGAGCGTCGCGACGATCATGTCGAGCGCGATCACCGTCAGCGGCAGCACCGGGTAGGGCACCGGGCGCGGGTTGGTCGCAAACCGCGACGGGGCGAGGTAGCCGAAGCCCATCGCGACGCCGATCCGGTTGAGGATGTTCCTCTCGACCGCGTGCAGCGCCGGTCCGAGCACCGTGTGCAAGACGGAGAGGCACCAGGTGACGATCGAGAGGCCGGCGAGGAGCACGGAAGCCGAGAAGAAGAACGAGGTCCACCTGCCCCACTGGCCGGAGCCGTAGAACGAGATCGGGTAGAGGAAGACCCAGGAGCCGCCGTACCTGAAGGCAACGCAGGTGACGACGACGCCGGCGACGCCGACGACCATCAACCACCACGTGAGCCGCGCGAGCACGAGCCCGGCGGGGCGGACCGGGAACCCGACCTGGGCGAGGACCCAGTAGGAGAGGCCCATCACCGCGAACGCGGCCCAGCCGACGAACGCGCCGAGTCCGTGCGCGGTCATGATCGCGTACCACCAGCCGTCCGGAAGGCGACCGGCGCCGGCCTGGCTGTCGCGGAGGATCAACCCGAGGATGCCTGCAGCGCCGAGGATCACGGTCGACGCGATCAGGAAGCGGAACGCCAGCGAGCGGGCGGTGTCGAGCTGCGGCCCCGGAGGCAGCGGCTCGGGTGAGGGAGCGAGGTGTCCGGAGGTCACGCGCTCACCGTCAGCGTGTCCTGCATCTGCGCGTGTCCGACGCCGCAGTACTCGAGGCAGAGCACGCGGTAGGTGCCGGGACGCTTGAACGTGTAGCTGTACCTGGTCGTGTAGCCGGGCATCACTTGCACCTCGAAGAGCAACGTGCCGCTCATCGTGTAGACCGCGAAGTCGTGGTTGACGTCATCGGAGGTGAGCTCGAACTCGATCGGACGGCCGGCCTCGATCCGCGTATTCGGGATCAGCCACGCGAACTGGATCGACCTGATCTTCAGCACCGTCGCGTTCGCCGACTCACTGCGGCCGTACGGCGTGAACCAGATGGTCGCGACGAGCAGCGCGACGAGCACGGCCGTGACGACTACGAACCACGCCTTCTCGCGTTCCGCGAGTGAGGCGCGATCCGGCTCGAGCGCGCCCCTCTGCCGCGTCGAGCGGGCGATGTAGAGCACGAACGCGATGCCAACGGCACAAGTGATCGTGAACGAGATCGAGAGGATCGTGGCCGTCGTGCCCAACTTCGGCTCGACACTAGCCGACCCGTCTGCGGGCTCGCAACTTGCGACGAACTACGTACTGCAACGCCCGGAAGAACTACGTATTGCGATCGGGGAGCAGGGTCGGAACGTCGCGCGTGCATCGCGAGACGACGGACATGCGGATCGCGGTCACACCCGGATGCCGAGCTCGAGCAAGCCCGCCCTGGACACGGAGGCGGCACCGGTGCGGGCTCTCCCGTGCCAGCTTCACGATCGGTTCGCGGACCGCAGGCTCGCGCGCGGCCCGTCCCGTGCAGAGGCCCTGACACTTCGGGCACTCAGGCGGGATCGCTCTCTCGTGGGGTGCCACGCGCCTCCCGACGTTGGCCATCCAGAAAGCAAGAGGCGCCGCGAGCAGGGTGCTCCAGGGACCCGGCCACGCCGCGCAGGGCCAACGGGCGGGTACCTGCTGCTCGCTCTGAACTCGCCCACCCACTCGCCACACGGGGTGAGCGATGTCAGAGACCTTGTAAGGACCCGCGCAGAGTCGTATCGTCGCTTGTGCGTCTTCGAGGGTTGGCGGCTTCGCGGCTCTCCGCGACGTGAGCCAGTGCGTCTTCGATTTGGAGGGTGAGGATGGCGAGCAAGCTGAAGCTCAAGGTCAACGGCCTTGTCCATTCGGTGACGGCGTCGCTCGACACGCCGCTTCTGTACGTGCTGCACAACGAGCTGCACCTGCACGGGCCGCGCTTCGGCTGCGGGCTGGCGCAGTGCGGGGCCTGCTCGGTGCTCTTGGACGGCAAGGAAATCCGTTCCTGCGTCACTCCGGTGGCGGCTGTGAGCGGGAAGGCGATCACGACGCTGGAGGGGCTGCCGGCGCTGTGGGCGAAGGAGCGCGGCGTGACCGCCGCGAGCCCGGCGCTGCATCCGTTGCAGCAGGCGTGGATCGACGTGCAGGTGCCCCACTGCGGCTACTGCCAGAACGGCATGATGATCCAGGCGGCCGACCTCCTGAGCACGACGAAGAATCCGACGGAGGAGCAGATCCGCACCGCGATGAACGGCCATCTCTGCCGGTGCGGGACCTATCCGCGGATCCTGACCGCGATCAAGCAGGCCGCGGCCGTGATGGCGAAGGGAGGCAAGTGATGACCGGGCTTCTGCGGGAGCGCGAGCTCTCGCGCAAGACGTTCCTGAAGGGCGGCGGCGCCATGATCGTCGGCTTCAGCCTGGCCGGGGCCGGCCTCGGCGCGCAGACGGCGAAAGCCGCCGATAGCCCTTTCGCGAGCAACGGACCCTACGACCAGTTCCAGATCGACTCCTGGATCACGATCAACGCCGACAACACGGCGTCGATCAAGTCCGGTTCCATCTCCCAGGGTACGGGATCGACTACCGGCATCCTGATGATCGCCGCCGAGGAGCTGGACATGGACCTAAGCCAGGTGATGCACGTCCAGTCCGACACCAACGTGACACCGGATACCGGCCCGAAGCTGGCAAGCAACACGATCAAGAACGCGGGCATGGGGGTTCGGGCGGCCGCGGCTTCGGCGCGCCAAGCGCTGCTCGCACTCGCTTCGGCACAGCTCGGTGTTCCGACTTCGAGCCTAAGCGTGAGTAGGGGTGTCGTCTCCGGGGGCGGCAAGTCGGTCACGTACGGCGAGCTGCTTGGCGGCAAGCTGTTCAACGTCCGGATGCCGGAAAGCTGGAACATGGGCCCGCCGCCCACGGTCTTCTTCTTGGGAGGGCTCCAGCCCGGTCAGTCTCCCGCGAAGCCGGTCAGCCAGTACAAGGTGGTCGGGACGTCGCCGCCAGAGATCGACATCCAGGGGATCGTGACCGGGACGGGTGTCTACATCCAGAACGTCCGTGTACCTGGCATGTTGCACGGGCGGTGGGTGCGGCCGCCCGGGCAGGCGGTCTACGGCTTCGGCGCCCCGATCATCTCGGTCGACGAGAGCTCCATCAAGCATCTCCCCGACGTTCGGATTGTCCGGAAGGGGGACTTCCTCGGCGTGGTGGCACCACACGAGTACGACGCTATCCAGGCGGCGGCGCAGTTGAAGGTCAAATGGGCCGCGCCGCCGAAGGTGCTCCCGGGCGGCGGCGACGAGTTCGAGGCGATGCGGGCGCTCGACAGCGCCGGTAAGTCAGTGCAAACCGCGACCGTCGTCGGCAACGTCGATGGGGCTCTCGCCTCGGCGGCGCACGTCGCCGGCGGCACGTTCGGCTGGCCGACGAACGTCCACACGCCGATCGGTGCGTGCTGCGCGGTCGCAGACGTGACGCCGCAAGGGGCGCGGATCTTCTCAGGCACCCAGGGTGAATACAAGACTCGCGAGACCGTCGCCTCGGTGATCGGTCTGCCCGTGAACAAGGTGCGTGTCACGGCTGTCCCGATGGGTGGGTGCTACGGCAACGGGATGCAGTACCGTGATGCTGCGGCGGCGGCTGCGCTCATGTCACAACTCGCCGGGGCTCCCGTCCGGGTCCAGTTCATGCGCTGGGACGAGATCGGCTGGGACAATACCGCCCCGGGCACGCTGATGGATGTCCACGCCGGCATCGACGCCAAGGGCAACATCGTCGGCTTCGACTTCACGCACTTCTATCCCCAGTACGAGAGTGAACTGGTGGAGCACGTCGCGATGCTGGTCGGGAAACCAGTCGCGCCGACCATCGTCAGTGGTACCGCAGCGCCGTTCGGGATCTACAACGTGGCCAACGGCCGCTCCTTGTTGAAGTCGCTGCCCCTCAAGGGCAACTGGATCTCGGCGGACTGGTTCCGCCACGGCAGTCGTATTCCTGTCACGTTCGCCACCGAGCAGGTGATCGACGATCTTGCGCACGCCGCCGGCATGGACCCCGTTGCCTTCCGGGTGCAGAACGTGAGCCCGGCGGCGCGGAACTCGCTGCTCGCGGTGCTGGATGCGGTCACCAGGGCGGCTGACTGGCAGCCGAAGGTGGCAGCCTCGAAGCTTTCGGACGCCGACGTCGTGACCGGTCGCGGGATTGCCTGGTACGGCCTCAGCGGCACCGACTCCGCTACGAAGATCGCTGCGATCGCCGACGTTTCGGTGAACAAGAAGACTGGCAAGGTCACCGTCAAGCACGTCTACCAGGCGTTCAGCTCCGGGCTGTTGGTCTATCCCGGCGGGGTGGCGAATCAGAACGACGGCGGGATCGTGCAGGTCATCAGCCGTTTGCTTGTGGAGCAGCTCCGCATGAGTCGGACCAACGTGACGAGCTCGGACTTCGTCAGCTACCCGATCCTGCGTTTCAAGGACAGCCCGAAGGTGACGTCGATCCTGCTTCAGCGGCGCGACGTCCCACCGCAAGGCGTGGGCCAGGAGGTCACGGATGTCGCCGCCGCGGCAGTCGCCAACGCGTTCTTCGACGCCACGGGCGTGCGGATGCGGACGGCACCGATGACGCCGGCGCGCGTGCGCGCAGCGCTGAAGGCGGCGGGCGCGGCGTAATACCGGTCTCTTCTCGCCGGCGGCTCGGGCCCGGCGACGGGCCCAAGCCGCCGGCCTGACCGAAGAGCCCGTTTCCCGGCCTCTTCTGAACTGGAGCCAGGCGGATGGACCGCCGGCCTCCTGGTTCGATCGGTGCGGAGACGAGAATCTCGGAGGCTTGGCTGAGCAGGAGATGATGCGCGACCGCGTCTTGCGTGAAGCGCCCCGTCGAATCGAAGACGAGTCGTCGTGGTGAGGACCTTGGGTGCGACTACCAGAAGCATGATCAGTCGGTCGGCCGCGCTGACGGCGCGGATTCCCGGAAGTGCCGGCGTTGAAGTGCTCAAGAGCTCCTGGGCCTGCGCTTGGTTGGTCGCCTGCTAGGGCCGCCGGCGATACACAAGCTCGCCCGGCTGCACCCGGCGTTTCATCTCGGACCTCGCTGCTCGCGCGTCTCCACCCGTCAGGTGCGCCCGCACTAGGATCTCTCGCGATGGGCGATCGGTGGTACGGAAGTCGTCCGGGTCAGGAGGAGCGCCATAGTGCAGGCGCCGGTGGCCGAAGCGGAGCCAGACGCGTGGATCCGGAGAGCCCGGTGCCGCTCTGGCACCAGCTCTTCGAGCTGATCGCGGCGGAGATCGCGGAGGGCGTGCGCCCGGAGGGCTCGTCGGTCGAATCGGAGCAGGACCTGTGCGAGCTCTACGGAGTCAGCCGGATCACGGTGCGCCGTGCGCTCGCGGAGCTGCTCGACCACGGGTGGCTGTCGCGACCGCGTCCGCGGGGCCGGCTGTTCGTACGGTCGGCGTCGATCGAGCAGGAGACGAACCGGCTCGCAGGATTCTTCACGGCCGACGTCGCCGCGCGCGCTGGTCTCCACCCGTCGACGCGCGTGCTCAGGACATCGAGGCGACTGGCCGGCAAGCTCGCGCCCTGCCTCGAGCTTGCGCGCGACGAGCCGGTCTTCCGGATCGAGCGCCTCCACCTCGGCGGGACGATCCCGCTCGCCCTGCAGGTGTCGTACATCCCGGTCGCACGCTATTCGGGCTTGCTCGACGAAGATCTGAGCGGGTCGCTGCTTGCGCTGCTCGAGGCGCAGGGCCACCTCTTCGCCAGTGCGGAGCAGCATCTGCTCGCACGTTCAGCGACGGCGCGCGAGCATCGACTCCTCAAGCTCGGACGGCAGGAGATCGTGTTCGTCATCCGGCGGACGAGTCGCGACGTGCAGCGGCGACCAATCGAGTACCTGGTCGCCGCGATGCCCGCCGAGCGGTTCGAGTTCGTCTCGCACATGAGCCGGCGCGGGACGACGGCGGCGGTCGAGCTCGTCGCGGCGCACGGAGACGGCGGCGCCGGCACCGCCGCGACGGGCTAGCGGCTCGGCCAGGCGTCGCCCGTCTCTTCGACGCTCGTTCGCGGCCCTTGCGTCGCGCCCCGTCTTGCGTCTAGGATAGAAGTCATTAAGTCATAACATCATGATTAGGATGCAGACGAGCCCTCTGAATCCGTCTCACCTCGACCGCATGAGCCCGGTCCCGCTCTACCACCAGCTGCGGCTGCGCCTCGAGGAGTGGGCACGCTCGCGACCCGCCGGCTCGGACGAGTGTCTTCCGACCGAGGCGGAGCTCAGCGAGATCTTCGGTGTCAGCCGGATCACCGTGCGCCAGGCGCTCGCGTCGATGCTGACAGACGGCGTTCTCTACCGGAGGCGGGCGCGGGGCCCCATCTTCCTCGCACCGCCGAAGGTGCACCAACGCCTGACGAGGCTGCGCGGCTTCTTCACCGACGATCTGCTGGCCGCAGGTCTCGAGCCTTCCACCCGTGTGCTCTCCCCGGTCGAGCGCCTGCCGGCGGACACGTTCGCCGAGCGCCTCCAGCTCGACAAGTCGGACACGATCTTCAAGGTCGAGCGGCTCCACGAGGGCAGCGGTGAACCGATGGCCCTCCAGGCATCGTACGTGCCGGAGTCCGTCTGCCCGAATCTCGATCGCCTCGACTGCTCGCGCTCGATCTTCAAGTTGCTCCGGGAGTCGGGCAGGCCGATCGCCAACGCGATCCAGCGAGTCCGGGTCCGACCCGCCTCGAGAAGGGAGCGGGAGGTCCTCATCCTCGGTCGGCAAGCGGAAGTGATCGACGTCGAGCGCCTATCGGTCGACCCTGACGGCGTTCCCGTCGAGTACTTCGCGGCCGCGCTTCGGACCGACCGCTACGACTTCGTCATGGAGCTCGGACAGGTCGACGGCGGCTCCGCGATCGCGCCTGCGATTCCGAACCCGTGGCCGACGGCCTTCGACGTGAGGGAGGTGGCATAGCGAGCAGCGACCGAGTTCGATCCCGACAGACGTACGACGAAGCGGCCGACGGTGGTCTGTCGCCGCAGCGAGTGCGACGAAGGCCACGCGCCGTCGAGAGCAGCACACGCAGCTACCGACCCGAAAGGCTGAGCGCCAATTCAAAAAGGGGAGAAGATGACCAAGACCGAGACCATCGGCTCTTTCACGATCGGACGCCGTCTACCTGTCGCCGTGCTCGCCGTCGCAGCGGCTGCCCTCGTCGGTGCCGGAATCGGCCTGAGCGGCACGGCGCGGACGCAGGTCGCGTCGGCGCCCGCCGCGGCCAAGGCGGGCGGGTTCACGATCGGCCTCATCCTGCCGGACGTCTTCGTCCCGCGGTACGAGACCAAGGACAAGCCCTTCTTCGAGAAGAAGCTCAAACAACTCTGCCCGGACTGCAAGCTGCTCTACGCGAATGCCGCCGGCGATCAGGGGAAGGAGCAGGAGCAGGCGACTTCGATGCTGACGCAGGGCGTGGACGTACTCGTTGTCGACCCCGTTGACGGCGTCGCGGCGGCGAGCATCGTCGCCGCGGCCAAGGCGAAGGAGGTACCCGTCATCGCGTACGACCGGTACGTCAAGAGCCCCGATCTCTCATTCGTCGTATCGAACGACTACGTGAAGGTCGGAACGCTCCAGGCCACGGCCGTCGTGAACAGGCTGAAGGCGAAGCATGTCTCACCGCGCTCAGGCGGCATCCTCATGCTCTACGGATCGGCCACGGACAACAACGCCCTCAGCATGAAGCGGGGCGCCGACCGCGTCATCAAGACGAGCCCCTACAAGATCCTGGCGAGCATCCAGACGTGGGACCCGGACCTGGCCCAGAAGTTCGTCACCTCCCAGGTCACGCGCTTCGGTCACAAGATCATCGGGATCTACTCGGCGAACGACGGCAACGCCGGTGGCGCGATCTCGGCGCTCAAGGCCGCCGGGTGGAAGGAGATGCCTCCGATCTCGGGCCTCGACGCGACCGTCCAGGCGATGCAGTCGATTCTCGCGGGTGATCAGTACCAGAGCACCTACAACGCGTTCAGGACGGAGGCGGAGCGCGCCGCGGCGGCGGCGTACGCCCTCGCACAGGGGAAGAAGCCGGCCGCCAACGCGAAGTACCGCGGCATCCCTGCCTTCCTGAACCCGCCGAAGTCGGTGACGTTCTCCACGATCGCGTCGACCGTGATCGCGGACAAGTTCTACAAGCCAGCCGACATCTGCACACGCGCGTACACGGCGGCCTGCCGGAGGGCCGGGATCATCAAGTAGGACGGAATCGGCGGGGGAAGCGCTGCCGGCGCTTCCCCCGGGCGGTTCGCCTCGAGCGAGCGACGGAGAAGAGCGAGGTCATGACAAGGGAGCGAGCGCTCTCGATAACGACGGAGGCGCCGCTCGCCGCGGGCGATCCCGGGCAGCCGCTCGTCTCGGTCCGCCGGGTGACCAAGGCCTTCGGGGCGATCCGGGCGCTCTCGGACGTCGACCTCGACGTGTACGCCGGCGAGGTGGTGGCTCTGCTCGGCGACAACGGCGCCGGCAAGTCGACGCTCGCCAAGATCCTCGCCGGCGCCCATCCCGCGGATTCAGGGGAGATCCGCGTAGGCGGCCGGCCAGTCTCGATCTCCAGCCCGTCGGAGGCGCAGGCGCTGGGAATCGCGATCGTCTACCAGGACCTCGCGCTCTGCGAGAACCTCGACACTGTCGCGAACCTCTTCCTGGGCCGGGAGGAGGGCCGGTTCCTGCTCAGCGAGGAGTCGATGGAGAAGCATGCGCGCAGCCTGCTCCTCCGTCTTTCCGCGAAGATCCCGTCGGTTGGCACGGCCGTCGCGTCGCTCTCGGGCGGTCAGCGCCAGGTCGTCGCGATCGCCCGCTCGCTGCTCGGCAACCCGTCGCTCGTCATCCTCGACGAGCCGACGGCCGCGCTCGGCGTCGCTCAGACGGCGGAGGTGCTGAACATGATCACGCAGCTGAGCGAGAGCGGACACGGCGTCGTCCTGATCACGCATCAGCTGGCCGACGTCCAGGTCGTCGCGGACCGCGTGGTCGTGCTCCGGCAGGGCCGGAACAACGGCACGTTCCGCATGAGCGAGGTCTCCCAGGAGGACATCATCGCCGCGATCACCGGTGCCAACAACGCCGGAGCCGCGGGCAGGACCGGGCCGTCGCAGCAGTCATCGAAGGGATCCCCGTGAGCGCCGACGAGCTCGCTCAGGTAGGCGTGCCGGCCGATCGTCCGGTCACGTCGTCCGCGGGGGCCGACGAGGTCCGCCGGCAACCGGCGTGGCATCTCGGGAACCTGCTCTCGCGCCTCGGCAGCACGCTCCCTATCCTCATCGGCCTGGGTCTCGTCTGGGGGATCTTCGGCGCGACGAATTCCGTCTTCCTCTCGAGCGCCAATCTCTCGAATCTCGCGATCGAGTCGGTCGCGGTCGGCACGATCGCGACCGGAATCGTCTTCGTTCTCCTCGTCGCGCAAATCGACTTGTCGGTTGGGTCGATGTCTGGCGTCGCCTCGTCACTGCTCGGCGTCGGCCTGACGGAATGGGGACTGCCACTCGGCGTGGCTATCGCGATCGCCCTGCTCGCCAGCGTGGGAGTCGGGCTCGTCTACGGCATCGTCTTCGTCCGCTTCAACGTCCCGAGCTTCGTGATCACGCTCGCGGGGCTCCTCGCTCTGCTCGGCTTCCAGCTCTGGCTGATCGGGTCGACCGGAACGATCAACATCCCCTTCGGGTCGTGGATCGTCCGGTTCATGCAGCAGATGTACCTCCCGCACCCGGTCGCCTACGCTCTGGCGGGCCTCGCCGCGGCGGGCTTCGCCGCCTCCGGGCTGGCACGCATCCGGCGCCGACGGAAGGCCGAACTCCCGTCGGGGTCTGTCGCCCCGCGTCTGCTCACGAGCGGCCTTCTGCTCGTGGGGCTCGAGGCGGCGACGTGGTACCTGAACCGGGCGAACGGCGTCAGCTATGCGTTCGCGTTCTTCATCGCGCTCGTCGTCGCGGCAAACGTCGTGCTGAAGCGAACCCGCTGGGGACGGTACCTGTACGCGGTCGGCGCGTCGCCCGAGGCGGCGCGCCGAGCCGGTATCAACGTCGACCTGGTGTTCATGTCCGCGTTCGTCGTGTGCTCGGTCATGGCCGCGCTCGGCGGCCTCCTGGCTGCGGGGCGGCTCGCCGCGGCGAGCATCTCGAGCGGAACCGGAGACGTGAACCTGAACGCGATCGCAGCCGCCGTGATCGGCGGGACGAGCCTCTTCGGCGGGCGCGGGCACGCCTACTCGGCGCTGCTCGGCATCCTCGTGATCCAGTCGATCTCGAATGGCCTGACGCTGCTGGCCCTGAGCTCGCCCGCTCGCTTCATGATCACCGGGGGTGTCCTGCTCGTCGCCGTGATCGTCGACTCGGTCTCTCATCGCTCGCGGGTGGCGCACGGACGTGCCTAGCCGCATCGAGACCTGGGGGTGCGCCGGCACCGCTCCGAGCTCCGACCGCCTCGCACAGGAGTCGACGATCGCTAGGGGGCCGGCGCTGCTCACGGCCGAGGAGGCGGTCGAGCTGGTACCCACCGGCGCGACGCTGGTGGTCACCGGCTCCGGAGGCGGCGTCAACGAGCCGGCCGCGTTGCTCTCCGCGCTCAGACAGCGCTTCCGCACAAGCGGCCGGCCCGAGCGCCTCGTCCTCTATCACCCGAACGGGCTCGGCGACGGCAAGGGAGGCGGCACCGAGGCATTCGCCTATCCAGGCTTCGTCCGCGCCGTGTACGGGAGCCACTGGAGCTGGGCGCCGCAGTTGAGCGAGATGGCGGTCGCCGGCGAGTTCGAGACCGGCATCTGGCCTCAGGGCGTCCTGTCGCAGCTTCTCCGGGAGTCGGCGGCGCGGCGTCCCGGCCTCCTCACCCAGGTCGGCATGCAGACGTACCTCGACCCGCGCGTCACGAGTGTGCGACCCGGCCGGCAACGCCTGCCGGAGCTGGTCACGCTTGGAGGCGAGGAGTGGCTCTTCTACCCCGCCCCGTCCGTCGACGTCGCCTTCATCCGCGCGAGCGCCGCGGATCGGGCCGGCAACCTCACGATGGACGAGGAAGGCGCTGTCCTGGACGTGCTCGGCGCAGCCCAGGCGGCGCACAACGCCGGCGGCATCGTGATCGCCCAGGTCCGTCGTCTCGTCGAGCCGCGCGGGCTCGACCCCCGGCTGGTGCGGGTGCCCGGCTGCCTGGTCGACGCGATCGTCGTCGCTCCCGATCAGCGGCAGTCGACGTCCACGGGATACGAGCCCGGCTACACCGGCGCAGACGTCGTGTCGGTGCCGGATCGCCCGCTCGAGCGCGGAGAGCGCCTGGTGATCGCCCGCCGGGCCGCGCTCGAGCTGCGGCCGCGAATGGTCGTCAACCTCGGCTTCGGGATCGCCGACGGCGTCGCGAGCGTCGCCTCGCGCGAGGGTGTCGCCGACGACGTGACGTTCTCCGTCGAGCAGGGGACGGCCGGGGGCGTCCCCGCCTGGGGCAGCGACTTCGGGCTGATGTGGAACCCGACCTCGATTCTCGACGCACCGAGCCAGTTCGACTTCTACGACGGTGGCGGCATCGACCTCGCGATCGTCTCGTTCGCGCAGGTTGACGCCCAGGGAAACGTCAACGTCAGCCAGTTCGGTAACCGGCTGGTCGGCCCCGGAGGCTTCATGGACATCACCCAGACCGCGAAGGCGGTTGTCTTCTGCGGCACGTTCACCGCCAAGGGCCAGCACGTCCACGTTCGCGACGGCCGGCTCCGGATCGAGCAGGACGGCACGATCCGGAAGTTCGTCGTCTCCGTCGACCAGATCACCTGGAGCGCCCGCGAGGCGCTCTCGCGCGGCCAGCGGGTCCTCTACGTGACCGAGCGTGCTGTCTTCGCGCTCGCCGAGGGCGGGCCGGAGCTCGTCGAGATCGCGCCTGGCGTTTCGCTCGACAACGTGGTCGCGTCGATGGACTTCATTCCGGCGATGCGCGAGCCGCTCGCCGCGATGCCGTCCGGCGTCTTCGGCGACGGTCCCCTCGGCCTCGCCGAGCGCTTCCGCGGGAGCGAGGTTCGCTGATGCCGGCGCTCGAGCAACGGCGCGCCGGCGCCGTCCAGGTGCTGACGCTCAACCGTCCGGAGCGGCTGAACGCGATCGACCGAGATCTGCTCGGCTTGCTCGCGGACGCAGTCGCGGACGCCGCCCGCGACGATGCGGTGGGCTGCGTGGTGGTGACGGGAGCCGGCGAGCGCGCCTTCTCCGCCGGCGCGGACGTGACGGGGTTCCCGGCCCTGGACCCGCTCGGCGCGCAGGAGCTGATGCGCGATGGGCAACGGGTCTTCGCCTCCCTGGAGGCCTGTCCGAAGCCGGTGATCGCCGCCGTCAACGGCTACGCCCTCGGCGGCGGGCTCGAGCTCGCGCTCGCCTGCGACCTCCGAGTGGCGACCGCCACGGCGAAGCTCGGCCAGCCGGAGATCGCGCTCGCGAACCTGCCGGGCTGGGGCGGCACGCAACGACTGCCGCGCATCGTCGGCGAGGCGATCGCGAAGGACCTCATCTTCACAGGACGGCTTGTCGACGCAGACGAGGCGCTCGCCGTCCATCTGGTGAACCGCCTCACCGATGGCAGCGCCCTCGACGCCGCGCTCACGCTTGCGCACGAGCTGGCCGAGAAGGCGCCCGCCGCGCTCGCCGGCGCGAAGGCGGCGATCCACGCCGCGCGCTCGACCGGCGAGCACGGCTACGCGGTCGAGAGCCGGGCAGTCGCCCTGTGCTTCACCACCCCCGAGCAGCAGGAGGCGGTTCGCGGCTTCCTTGCCGGCGGACGCACCACCGAGGAGAACGAGAGGAGATCGACGTGAGCACCTACACGTTCGCAATCGGCCCCACCGTCGTCTCCGGACCAGGAGCGACCAGCGCCCTGTCGGAGTGGGCGCAGCGGCTCGGGGCGAGACGCCCGCTGATCGTCAGCGACGCAGCGCTCGCGAAGGCCGGGGTCGTCCCACGGGTGCAGGCCGCACTTCCGGGGAGCGAGGTCTGGGCTGGCGTCGACGCCGAGCCGAGCGTCGAACTCGTCGCGGCCGCGCTCGAGCAGATCCGAGACCACGGCGCCGACCTCCTCGTCGCTGTCGGCGGCGGCAGCGCGATCGACGCCGCGAAGCTGTCGGCGATGCTGGCGAGGAATACGGGCGACCTGCTCGGCTACGCAGAGGACTGGAGTGCGGTCGCCGAGCCGGGCATCCCGCTGCTCGTCGTGCCGACGACCGTCGGCAGCGGCTCCGAGATGACCCGCGGCGCCGTCTTCAAGGACCCGGCACGCCACGCGAAGCTCGTGGTCGTGTCCGATTACCTCACGGCGAAGGCCGCGATCCTCGACCCGACCCTGCTCGAGACGCTGCCGTCGAGCGTCACCGCCGCGACCGGCTCGGACGCGCTCACGCAGGCGCTCGAGGGCGTGCTCTCGACGGCGGCGAATGCGTTCACGGACGCGCTGCACCTGCAGGCGATCCGGATGATCCGCCACGCGCTCGCCCCTGCGGTCGCGGACAGCCGCGACACCGAGGCGATCAGCGCGATGCAACAGGCGGCCGCGATGGTCGGCGCGGCGCTCGCGCGCTCGGGCGTCGGCGCCGCGCACGCGGTCGCGAACACGCTTGGCGGCCACTACCCGATCCCGCACGGTCTCGCCTGCGCGGTCATGCTCGGACCGGTTCTCCGGATGAACGCTGCGGCCGCGCCCGCGCGCTGCGCGCCGATCGCCGAAGCGCTCGGCCTCGGCGCGAACGGCGGCTCGAATGAGTCGGCCGCGGAGGCCGTCGTCGCCGAGGTGGGGAAGCTTCTGGCCGCCGCCGGCGTCACCTGGCGCCTGCGCGACTATGGCGTCGCAGAGAGCGACCTCGAACAGATAGCGCCGGAGGCGCAGGCGCACTCGGACATGGCGACGAATCCGGTCGCGCCGAGCGTCGACCAGGTACTCGGCCTCCTGCGCGAGGCGTGGTGAGCGACCGCAGCTGGATCGCGACCGCGCTCGCGACCGCGCTCGACAGCGTCGCGGCGCGCCTCGACGTCGACCGCTTCCCGCACGTGACCAGTGGCGGCGAATGGGTGCTTTCCGACGACGGGGAGTGGACGGGCGGCTTCTGGATCGGGCTCCTGTGGGCCGGCTACGAGGAGCGCGGCGACCCCCGCTTCCGCGTCGCGGCGGAGCGCCTGCTTCGACGCTTCGCCGCCCGTGCCGGCGAGACGCGGAATCACGACCTCGGGATGATGTTCTGCCCGAGCGCCGTCAAGGGCTACGAGCTGACCGGGGACCCTCGCTTCCGCGAGGCCGGGCTCGAGGCCGCCCGCAGCCTGGCGTCCCAGTTCAACCGCCGGGGCGGCTTCATCCCCGGGTGGGGGTTCTTCGGCGACGCCGGCTGGGAGGGGGCCGTCCTGGTGGACACGCTGATGAACCTGCCGCTGCTGTGGTGGGCGGCGGACGAGAGCGAGGAGCTCGAACGGTTCCGCGCGGTCGCCCTCTCCCACGGCGACACGTCGCTGGCGCACCATCTTCGCAGGGACGGCTCGACGTTCCACGTCTACCGCTTCGACCCGCAGACGGGCGTGCCGATTCGCGGAGACACCTACCAGGGCAAGGCGCCCGGCAGTTGCTGGTCGCGCGGGCAGGCATGGGCGATCGCGGGCTGCGCGCGGCTCGCGCGGCTCGGCGCGGGCGAGCGGTACCGGATGGCCGCGGAGCGCGCAGCGGCTTACTACCTCGACCACCTTCCCGACGACCTCGTCCCGTACTGGGACTTCGATGCGAAGCCGGACGAGCCGCGCGACACGTCCGCTGGCGCAATCGCCGCCTACGGGCTCCTGCTCCTCGACGACGAGGAGGCGTCCGACGCTGCCGAGCGATGTCTGCGCACGCTCGTCGAGCACGCGCAGGCACCGCCCGGCCACCCCGCGATCCTGCTGCATGCGACCGCCGACCTGCCGCACGGGATCGCAGTCGACGAGTCGACGATCTACGGCGACTACTTCTTCGTTCGCGCGCTCCAGCTCCTTCGCAACCGCATTCACGCGACGGCCGGCGCGGCCGCGCACGAGACAGGAGGGTGAACATGACGACTGCTCCCACCATCGCGTCGCCTCAGCACACAGGAGTGCTGATCGGTGGCGACTGGGCCCAGGCGCGCTCGGGGAAGACGTTCGCGGACATCAACCCGGCGAGTGGCGAGTCGATCGCCGAGATCGCCGCCGGCGGCCCAGAGGACGTCGCCGAGGCGGTTGCCTCCGCGCGCCGAGCCTTCCGCTCCGCCTCGTGGGCGCGGATCAACCCGACGGATCGCGGGCGCATCCTGCACCGGATCGCGGAGCTGATCCGCGAGCGGTCCGAGGAGTTTGCCGTGCTCGAGGCCGAGGACGTCGGCAAGCGGCTTCCGGACGCACGCGGTGAGGTCGAACTGTCGGCGGCTCTGTTCGAGTACTACGCGGGCGCCGCGAACAAGATGCTCGGCGAGGTCTACCAGCCGGGCGCCGGCAAGCTCGCCTTCACGCTCCGCGAGCCGCTCGGCGTCGTCGCGGCGATCGTCCCGTGGAACTACCCCTTGCCACTGGCGACGCTGAAGGTCGCTCCCGCCCTCGCGATGGGTAACGCGGTCGTGCTGAAGCCGGCCGAGGAAGCGCCGCTGACGTCGCTGCTGCTCGGTCAGGTCGCGGTCGAGGCTGGCGTGCCCGCCGGCATCCTGAACGTCGTCCCCGGGCTCGGCGAGGTGGCGGGCCAGGCGCTGATCGAGCATCCGGACGTGGCGATGATCGCCTTCACCGGCTCGACCGAGGTCGGGCGGAAGATCATGCACGCCGCCGCGGAACGGATCGCGAAGGTCGAGCTCGAGCTCGGCGGCAAGTCGCCGCACGTCATCTTCCCAGATGCGTCGCTCGACCTTGCGGTCCCCGCCGTCTCGATGGGCCTGTTCAAGAACGCCGGCCAGGACTGCTGCGCAGGTAGCCGCGTGCTCGTCCACCGGCGCGTCTACGACGAGGTCGTCGACCGGCTGAAGGCCTCGGCGGAGGAGCAGCGAATCGGTTACCCGCTCGCCGACGAGAAGATCACGATGGGTCCGGTGATCAGCGAGCGGCAGAGGTCGCGTGTGCACGGCTATACGCTGGAGGCGGTCGCGAACGGCGCCACCCTCGTCACCGGAGGCGTCGAGCTCGTCGACGGGTTCCCCTCGCAGAGCAGCTTCTATGCGCCGACGATCTTTACGGATGTCACTCCGCAGATGCGGATCTTCCAGGAGGAGGTCTTCGGGCCGGTCGGGCTCGTCGTTCCGTTCACGGACGAGGAGGAGGCGGTTCGACTCGCGAACGACTCGCGCTACGGGCTCGCTGCGGCCGTCTGGACGAACGACCTCTCGACCGCCCACCGTGTCTCCTCGCAGATCGAGGCCGGGATGGTCTGGATCAACGAGTACTACGCGCACGTGATGGAGATGCCCTTCGGCGGCTTCAAGCAGAGCGGCATCGGTAAGGACTACTCGCTGCGCGCGCTCGACGCGTACTGCCAGCTGAAAGAGGTCACGATCCGCTTCGGCTCCCGTAGCGGAAGCGGGAGTTGACGGAAGCGCTCGCGACGGCGCCTTCCGACCACCCCGTCGCGCGCCCCAGCGAGGTGAGCATCGTCCCGGTGGTCGAGCTTCCCTCGGCCGGCGCGGCGGTGCCGCTCGTCGAGGCGCTCACGGCTGCTGGCCTCACCTGCGTCGAGATCACCGTCCGGACGCTGGCCGCGCGCGAGCGCTCGCAGCAGTTCGCGCCTGCACCCCTCCCGAAGTCGAGCTCGCGCGTGCGTATGGCCTCGACGTGCTCGAGTTCTTCCCGGCCGAGGGCGACGGGCGGCGTCGTCTTCCTGCGCGCGCTCTGCGCGCCGTTCCGGGAGGTCTCGTTGGTGCCGGAGGGATCGACGCGTCGAATCTGGCCGCCTGCCTCGCGCTGCCGCAGGTGGTCGCCTGCGGCGGCAGCTGGCCGGTCGAGCGCGACCTGATCGCGAACGGCGAGTTCCTGCGCCATCCGCGAGCTCGCCGAGGAGGCACTCGCGATCGCGAAGGCGGCGCGATGAGCGTCCTTGCGGTCGAGCCGAAGGAAGACCGCCGCCGGGACTTCCTCGCGCTCGGCGAGGTGGTGCTCCGCCCACCGCCCTCGCCCACGGGGTCGCGCACGGCGCGCTGGCAATCACGACCGCCGGGAGGAACGTCCATGGCGACGCTCGACGAGGTCGAGCCGCCGCTTGCGCGGGGGCGCTGTTCGGGCGCAACGCTGACGGCTGGCCGGCGCTGCGAGCCACGATCCTCGGTCTCGCACGGCGTCGCGAAGACTCCCTCGCCGGCGAGCCGGTGGCCAGGGCGCGCCTGCTCGTCCGACGGTTTCGGCGAGCAGGCCCCGCTCTCCAGCGGCCCTGGCATCGCCCGCGCCCGCCCCCGAAGCAGCGATCGGGCGCTGCTCGCTGTGGAACGAAATTCCTTGCTCTCCCTCCTCTGGGGATTTATCATCCACAGCCTGGTGTCGAGGCTCGAGCCGGTACCTGCGGGCGAGGACGTGGCGCCGGCCCTTGGTCAGCACATGGCGGCCGGTCGGACGCGTGCGTCGATCCGGGCCGCGCTCTCTTCGCTCCAGCCGGCCGACGCGCGCGTGGCGAGGGCGATCCTCGCCGACCCGGCTGCGGTCGTGTACCTCACGGTCACCGAGGTCGCGGCGCGGGCGGAGACCTCGGCCTCCACGGTCGTCAGGGCATGCCAGGAGCTCGGGTTCCGGGGGTTCCACGACCTCAAGCTCGCCCTGGCGCGTGACCTGGGCGCCGCGACGGTTGGCGGTCGGGACATCGACGAGGGCGACGCTCCGGGAGACGTGCTGCGGAAGGTGCTCGCATCGGACGCGGAGGCGATCGGGGGCTCGCTTGCGACGATCGACGAGGCGGCATTCGGCAAAGCGGTCGACGCCCTCGAGAAGGCGAGCTCGGTCCTGTTCGTCGGGGTTGGGACGTCGGCGCCGCTGGCGCAAGACGCCGCGTATCGATTCCTGACGATCGGTGTCGACGCGCGCGCGCCCGCAGATGTGCACGTACAGCACGTGGCCGCACGCTTGCTCCGAGCCGGGGACGTGTGCTTCGCGATCAGCCATACCGGCTCGACGCGCGAAACGGTCGAGGAGGTGTCGGCCGCACGCGAGGCAGGCGCGACCACGATCGCGCTCAGCAGCTTCTTCCGCTCTCCGCTCGCGGAGGTCGCCGAGATCGTGCTGGTGGCGGGCGGTACCGAGCATTCGTTCCGGATCGAAGCGATGGCGAGCCGGATCGGGCATCTCAGCGTGCTCGACGCGCTCTTCGTGGCGCTCGCGCTGCGGCGCCCTGAACGGTCGCGCGTGGCCTTGGAGGAGGTAGGACGAACGCTCTCCGAGCATCGGTTCTAGGGGGCGGAGGCTGCCGGCGACACCACGCGACGCATGGTTCGGACGGCGGCGGCCGATCGCGGTGATGGCGTGCGACTGGAACGGCACGCTCGTCGACGATCGCGACCGCGCCTGGAGCGCCACGTGCACCGTGCTGGAAGGACGCGGCCTCGCCGCCCCGTCGCTCAGCCGGTTCCTCGCCGAGTTCCGGTTGCCGCTCGCCAGCCTGTTCGCCCACTACGGCGTTCCGGACGGCGCGCGCGACGCGATCGACGACTGGAACCGCGCGATGGCGAAGCTGCCGGTCCGGGCGATGCCGGGCGCGAGGCGGATGCTCGAGCGAATCGGCGCGGCGAGGATCCCCGTGGCGGTCGTGAGCGCCGCGGCGCGCGAGGTCATCGAGCGCGATCTCGCGCTGCTCGGCCTGGAGGCGCACGTCGGCTCGGTCTTCGGCGATGCGGATCCCAAGCGGGAGGCGCTGACAAAGCTCGCGCGCGCCCACGAGGGCTCGGTCGCGTTCATCGGCGACACCGAGTACGACATGCGAGAGGCGAACGCCGCCGGCGCCATCGCGATCGGCTTCGCGGGCGGTTACCGCCCGCCCGCCGCGCTCGCCGAGGCGGGCGCCGCACACGTCGTCGAGCGCCTCGACGAGCTCGCGGCCCTCGTGACCGACGGTCTCTCCGCACCACGTGAAGCGACTCCCGAAGCGAAGGGAGGGATGTCCAGGGGGACATGCGACAGCTCGCGGCGATCAGCTGGCGAGAGTTCCGTTTCAGCAAAGGAGAAGGAGGCATGACTTCAGCTCGCAAAATGCTCCGACGCGGTCGCGCGCGGACGTCCGCAGCTGCGCTGGCAGCCGCTGCAGGGATTCTGAGCGTCATGCTCGGCATCGGCGGTTCGGCGAGCGCCGAGCCGGCCGGGTCCACGCATGCCGCCGCCACCTCGATCACGTTCGTCGACACGGCGGGAGGGGCGAACTTCCAGCAGTTCTTCAAAGAGATCATTCCCCAGGCGGAGAAGGATCTCGGGATCACGATCAACTACCTGCCGAGCTCCGCCCCGGAGCTCTTGCAGAGGCTCCAGGGCGGCCAGGCGAACCAGGACGTCGTCTTGCTCAAGCCCGACGGTCTCACGTCGTTGACCAACGCGGGCGTCCCCTTGGTCTATCTGCAGGCTCGTCGGCCGAAGATCCCGAACCTGCACCTGGTCGCCGACGCCGACATCAAGAGCGTGCTCGGGATCCCCACGCACGGCGTGGCGGTGCCGTTCTGGCGAGACCAGTTCGGGATCATCTACGACAAGGCGAAGATCAAGAACCCGCCGAAGTCGTGGCAAGATTTCTACAACCGGCGGAACGAATGGGCCGGACACATCGGGATCATCCGCCCGGACGCAACGTCGGGGGGCGGCCGGATCATGCTGCGGGACTTCCTGCTCGGCATCGGGCTCGACGAAAAGCCTCCGTTCAGCCAGATCCAGAGCTCGTCCGAGTGGACCCAGGATCTTCAGAAGCTCCGCACCTTTGCGAGCGCGTTCTACAAGCCGGCCGCGGGGTCCGCGACGGACCTGTTCCAGCAGTTCGCGCAAGGCAACGTCTGGATCACCGAGTACGCAATCGACTTCACGCTCTGGTCGAGAGATCAGGGGCTACTGCCGAAGACGGTGGGAGCGACGTTCTTCAAGTCGGCGACGTACGGCGGCGCGGCGTACCTCGCGGTCCCGGGCAACATCTCGGTCGGACAGAAGCTCGCTGCGTTCAAGTTCATCAACTGGCTCCTCTCGCTCAAGACGCAGACGAGGATGCTGACCGAGATGCACGAGTACCCGGGCATCTCGGCGTGGAAGAAGATGCCGGCGAGCGCGTTCAAGGACATCCCGACCTGGACGACGGTTCAGGCGTTCAGGACGCCGCTCGAGAACAACGACCTGTACACATGGCTAACCCAGAATGGGATGCAGCTCCTCGGAGGGTGACGGCGCGTCCGGCTCAGGTGGATCGATGAGACCAAACCGGAGCAGCCTTCGGGTGAGACGGATGCTCGGCCGCACGCGCGTGGTGCGGCTGAGCACCGTCACGCTGCTCGCCCCCGCGCTCGCCTATCTCGGCGTCTTCTTCGTCTACCCGATCTTCGTCACGTTGCGGACGAGCCTCGAGCGAACAGGGGCGTCCGGGTACAGCTTCGACAACTACCGGGCGATTCTCGGCTCGGGCTACTACTGGAACGTGATCGGCTTGACGCTGCTGCTGGCCGTCGCGACGACACTCGCCTCGATCGTCGTCGCGGTGCCGCTCGCGCTCGTCCTGCGAACGCATGTCCGCGGGCACCGGTTCGTGCGAGTGCTCGTGCTGACGCCTCTCCTCATCCTGGCTCTCATCAGCGCGCTGGGACTGCTGATCATCTGGGCCAATACCGGGTGGGCGAACAAGATCATCGCGAGCATCATCGGCGCCGACATCCAGGTCGACTACACGATCAAGGGCCTGATCGTCTTCTACACCTGGCTGTATGCCCCTTACACGATCCTGACGACGCTCTCCGCGGTCGAGGCGATCGACCCGGCCGTCGAGGAGGCGGCGAGGGTGACCGGCGCGACGCCGATCCAAGTCCTCCGACGGGTCACGCTGCCGCTCAGCCTGCGCGGCGTGCGAGCGGGGTCGATCCTCACCTTCCTGCTCGCGTTCGAGGCGTTCAGCATTCCCCTGATCGCAGGCGGGAATCACCGGCCGCTCGCCGTCGTCGTCTACACGGAGGCGACGGTGTTCAACAACTTCCCGAAGGGCAGCGCGCTCGCGATCGTGATGGCGGTGATCGCGGTGGTCGTGCTCGTGAGCTACCAGGCGCTCTCCACGGGCAGACAGCGGCGGGAGGGACGAACATGAGCGGGCTCGCGGCGGCAAGCAGGGGTGCCGGCGCCTCGGCGTCGAGCGAGTCCCCGGCGCGTATGGAGCGGATCGCCCATTCGACGCGGCGGTTGCTCGTCTACACAGTGCTCCTCGCCTTCAGCCTGTACATCGTCGGCCCATTTGCGGCGATCCTCGTCAACGCGTTCGGGCAGGGCTGGTTCGGCGGTCGCTGGTTACCGGAGACCTGGACGTTGAAGTGGTTCCGCTTCGCTCGCACGGTCGCCGACCTGCCGACCCTCATGACGAACAGCCTGACGATTGCCGGTCTCGCGATCGCGATCAGCCTGGCGGTCGGCATTCCGACGGCGTGGGCGATGGCGAAACGGCGCGTCCGAGCGCGAGCGCTCCTGATGGCGTTGATCCTCCTGCCACGTATGGTGCCGCCGATCACGATCGCGCTCGGCGTCAGCCGTGAGTTCTACGGCTTCCACCTCGTCGACACCCATCTCGGCATCGCGCTCGCGCATTCGATTCTGATCATCCCCCTCGTCGTCCTGATCATGTCGGCGACGTTCGAGGGACTCGACGATCGCGTGCTCGAGGCCGCGCGCGTCTGCGGCGCCCGCTGGACGCACACCTCCTGGTACGTCATCCGCCCATTGGTCATGCCCGGGCTGCTCGCCGCGACCCTGTTTGGCTTCGTGACCTCCCTCAACGAGTTCACGCTGACACTGCTCACGTACGGACCTCGAACGGTCACGCTGACAGTCGAGACCTACGTGCAGATCGGCCAGGGATTCACGACGATCGCCAGCGCTCTCTCGGCGATCCTGCTCGTGCCCTCGCTGATCCTGCTCGTGCTGATCCAGAACCACATCAAGCCCGAGAACGTGGTGGGCGGGACGAAGGGCATCTGACCTTGACGACCGAGACGTCGAGCACGCCTCACGTGAGCGAGCCCGGGTTGTCACCCGGTGAGACGAACGCGCGGACCGTCATGGTCGCGCTACGCGGACTCACGAAGCGCTTCGGCGACGCAGTCGCCGTCGACGCGATCGACCTCGACGTCTACGCAGACGAGCTCGTGACGCTTCTCGGCCCGAGCGGCTGCGGCAAGACGACGACGCTGCGCTGCGTGACCGGCAGTCTCGAGATCGACGCCGGCAGCATCCGGATCGGCGGCGTCGATGTCACGCGGGTGCCGACACACCGTCGCCAGGTCGGCCTCGTCTTTCAGAACTTCGCGCTCTTCCCCCACATGACGGTGGGCGAGAACGTCGCCTTTCCGCTCAAGGTGCGCCGGGTGCCCGCGAAGGAGATCCGGGACCGTGTCGGTGAGGCGCTGATGCTCGTGCGCCTGGGGCATGTCGCCGACCGCTATCCGCGTGAGCTCTCCGGTGGCCAGCAGCAGCGGGTCGGGCTGGCGCGAGCGATCGTCTACCGGCCTCCGCTCGTGCTGTTCGACGAGCCGCTGTCGAACCTGGACGCGAAGCTCCGCAGGGAGATGCGCTACGAGATCAGGCGACTCCGCGACGAGCTCGGTTTCGCCGCCATCTACGTCACGCACGACCAGGAGGAGGCGCTCGCCCTCTCCGACCGGATCGCGGTCATGAACGACGGCGTGATCCACCAGATCGGAGAGCCGGCCGAGATCTACGCGAACCCTCGCACGCTCTTCGTCGCCGAGTTCCTCGGCAACCCGAACCGGATCGCCGGGACGCTGGTCGCCCGGCGGGCGGCCGGGGCCGTCGTCCAGGTCGGGACGACCGAGGTGGAGACCCGCGCCCCGGTGGATGCCATCCGGCCCGGCGAAGAGGTCGTGCTCGTGATTCGCCCCGAGGCGGTTGCCGTCGCCCGCTCCGGCGGCGCGTCCGGCGCGAACCGCTGGGAGGCGCGCGTGGTGGCGCTCTCGTTCCTCGGCGAGCGCCAGGAGTGCCGTCTCGCAGTCGACGGAGGTTTCGTCGTGCACGCGTACCTGCCGCCGACGCGGCGCCACGCGCTTGGAGACGTGGTTGCGATCGAGGTGCCGGCCGGCGAATGCAGGGTGTTCCGGACATGAGCGTCACGCTCCGGTTCATCGGCACCGGAGCAGCGGAGCCCGTTCCGGCGCCCGGCTGCGACTGTCCCGGCTGCGCATACGCACGCACGGACGCGACCGCGCGACGGATGCAGTCGGGACTGGCGCTCGTCGTGGGCGCCGACCAGTACGTGGTCGACTGCGGTCCGGCAGCGGTCGCCGCTCCGCAATGGCTCCAGACGGCCCGCGTGCGCGGCGTCTTCGTGTCGCACCTCCATCCCGACCATGCCCTCGGCCTCTACTCGATCCGCTGGGCGCAGCACGAGACGCCGATCCCCGTCTTCCTTCCGCCCGAGGGCGGTGACACGGGCGCGCGCGACGTCGAGCACGAGCGCGTGCACCTCGAGAACTGGCTCGGGCTCGAGCCTAGCCGGCTCGACTTCTTCTCATCGGTCGCACTGGACGAGGTGAGCGTCCTCACCCTCGAGTTGCGCCACGGCGACACCCCGACCCAGGGCTTCCTCTTCGAGGCGGGGGGCGCCAGGGTCGCGTACCTCCTCGACGGGAAGGGACTGCCGCCGCGAACCGCCGCTGCGTTGAGGGATCGCGGCCGGCTCGACGGCGCCGTGATCGACGCGACCCACCGTCCGGGAACGCGTGACAGCCGCCACAACAACCTCGACGAGGCCATCGAGATCGGGCTCGAGATCGGTGCGCGGCGCGTCTTCCTCACCCACATCGGTCACCACAACCTGCCGAAGCCCGAGCTCGAGGGCTACGTCCGCGAGCGGACGGCCCCGATCGTCGATCAGGAGTTCGTGTGCTCGCACGATGGGCTGACGATCGCCCTGGCCGGGAGCGAGGCAGAGCCGGTCGCGGCAACCCGGTGATACCGATCGCCCACCCTCGTCGCATCGACGGGCCGGCCTTCACGGCAGGGCCCGCCGCCGTCGACTGGGTGAGCGACGTCCTTCTCGCTCGGGCCTGCACCCTGTCGCCCAGAAAGCGCCGAACGGGATCGCTCCGATGCCGGCAGACCCCTGAGGGGATCGCATACGACCCGGTCGCAGGCGCATCCCCGAGTGTCTGAAGAGGTGGGGATGCGGGAGCTCGGACTGGTCTCGGTCCCGTGTGCGTTCGGTGTCGTCTCTGGCTTCAACGACGGTGGCAACCTGCTCGCTTCCTTCACGGCCGGCCGGGTGATCGCGCCCCGCGCCGCGTGGGCCCTCCTGCTTCTCTCCGTGCTCGGGCCCCTCGTCGTCGGCACGCAGGTTGCGCGAACCGTCGGGCTGAACGTGGTCGACCTGCCGGCGCAGGGAACCGTCGGGTTCGTCGCGATCACCGCCGCCGCTCTGGGGGTCGTCCTCGGCTCGTGGCGGCTCCGCCTCCCGACCAGCATGACGCTCGCGCTCGTGGGGGCGATGATCGGATGGACCCTCGTGGACGCGGGGCATTCGCCGATCCGCTGGCGGGGGGCTGCGCGTGCGCTGGCCGCGACTCCGCTCTCGATCCTAATCGGACTCGCAAGCGCATTCGTCTTCTATCGCGCTGCGCGCCGGCTGCTCGCGCGCCAGCCGTATGCGCGCGTGCTCAGCCTCGCTCGCTACCAGTACGTCACGAGCGCGCTGCAGGCGGTTGCCTACGGCAGCAACGACATGGAGAAGACGATGGGCCTCGTCGTCGTCGCCGAAGTGCTGGCGCAGACGGGTGCCGCGCCGCGCTTCGACGCCTGGTTGCCGCTGCTCCTCGCTTTCTCGAGCTTCGCGCTCGGCGCGTTGCTCGGCGGCTGGCGGATCGCGCGACGCGTCGGCGCGGGTGTCTTCAGGGTGCGGTCGGTACAGGCGATGACCGAGCAGCTCGGCGCCGGCGTCGCGGTCGCAGCGCTGTCGTTCGCCGGTGCACCGGTCAGCTCGACGCAGACGATCGGAGGCTCGCTCATAGGCGTCGGGGTCGGAACGCGCGCGTCGGCCGTTCGATGGGGCGTCGTGCGCGAGATGCTGGCAAGCTGGCTGATCACCCTACCGCTCGCACTGGCGGCTGCGCTGCTCGTGCACCTGCTCGTCCGAGGGGCGTTCGGGGCTGGATGAAGCTGGCTCGCCTGCTCAGCGCGCTCGTGAAGTCCAACGACCGCCGTTTCGTCTCCCTGCTTTGCGATCAGGCGGACCTCGCGGTCAGGAGCCTCCAGCTCCTACGCGAGCTCGAGCGCGACGGACGCGCCCCCGAGCAGGGCGCCGATGCCGTCAAGCAGGTGGAACGCGAGGGAGACGAGATCCGTCGCATCTTGATCGACGAGCTCGCGCGCACGTACTCGACGCCCTTCGACCGCGAGGACCTGTTCGTCCTTTCACGTGCGATCGACGACATCATCGACGCGGCCGACGAGGCGGCGCGAGAGCTCGCCACGTTCAGGATCGCGCCGCCCGAAGGTCTGGGTCAGATGACGGATGTTCTCGTCGAGGGAGCGCGACACATCCGGCTCGCCGTCGCGGAGCTGGTCGACCACCCGACTGTCGCGGCCGACCACGCCGTGCGCGCGAAACGCTCCGAGAACCGCATCGACGACATCTACCACGCGTCGGTCGACGAGCTGTTCGACAGCACGCGCGAGACGAGCGCGCTCCTCAAGGTGCGTGAGATCTATCGCCACCTCAAGAACTCTGCGGACCGAATCGACGAAGTCGCCGACGACATATCGATCATCGTCATCAAGCGCTCGTAGCCCTCCGGCGACCGGCGAGCATTCGCGACAGACGAGAGACGATGGCGGGGAGGGTGGCTGCGCGCCGAACGCCTTGGGCGACGCGGTCCCCTACGCAGACCAAGCGACGAAGCGACGAAGATGCCCGCCGAGCAGGCTCTTCCTGATGGGAGAGTTCCAAAAAGCCTTCTGATGCGGGCTGACGGGTCAGTTTCCGGCCGTCATGAACGTTCATCCTGCCCGTTCTTGAACGTCGACTTTCCGGGTTTTAAGTAGGAAAAGTGAGACTCGGCACGCCTCAGCGCCGAGCGGTCGTCTCCTCGCGAGTCCATCCGCGCATCCATCCCCGCGCTACCCTCAGCGTATGAGGAAGAGGATCACGGCTGAGGAGTGGCTCGCGCAGCGCGCCGAGGCCGAGCGCCGGAGCGAGGCTATTGACCGCCTCATGCCTCCCTATGAGCGCAAGCGCCCGCGCGACCCGGATGAAGCACGTCTCCTCCGCCGGCGCGGGGTGCCCGAGAACCTGATCGGGCCGACGCGCTCCTCGTAGCGTTCCTGCTCAAGCCGTCGGCTCGTCGCGCCGATTCCAAAGGCTGATGACGCGCATCAAGTCCCCGCCTCGCGTGAAGCGTCAGCCTCCGCCCTGGGACGACTTGAACGAGATCATCGACTACCTCTACAAGGACGAGTGCCGCCACTGGCTCGAGCAACAGGAGCTTCCGAAGAAGGAGAGGGCGAAAGCGCCTCATATCTTCGAGCGCATCCTCGTCGTCGGCGCCTGGCTCGACGCGAACGGCAAGAGCGACTGGGCGGGCGTCTTCGAGCATTACGCGGGCGAGTAGCCCAGCAGCTTTCCGACTACTACGCGCCGATCGCTGTCCGCACTACTTCGCTGAAGCCGATGTAGACATAAGCGAGGCCGGTCGCCGCCTCGAGGAAGGCCATTCGTTGATGCGCATGATGGAACGGGTCTTCCTCCCAGGCGGCCAGCGTGTCGCGTCCGCTATCCCAATGGATCAACTCGCCGTAGTTGTAGGTGCTCAAGTAGAAGGTCGGCGGGTGGTCATTGCCGTACTCCATCGCCGGCGCGATCTTCCGGCGAGCGAGGCGCGGGAGCTCCGTTGCGTGTAGGAGACCTTGGGCCTTACGCCAGGCGTCAATCTGCGCGCATCGCCGCCCCTCGTGGCTGTCGACCATCTCGCTACTCAGCTTGCGCAGCCGGCCACTGACCCGCTGGAAGCTGGCCGGCTCTCCCTGCGAATCGAACTGACGCAGTAAGACCGAGAACCCGCGCGTGATCTCCTTCGAGGTGAAGCTCGACTCGACCTCCTCGACCCCGGTCTCGTTGTCCCAGTGGACGGTCATACGGTCATCCCCGCAGAAGAGCTCACTCTCGGCAAGCTCCTCGGCGGCGGAGATGTAACGCCGGAAGATGTCCTGTTCCTCGCTCGATGGCTTCGCCGGCAGAGGCGGGAACGAGCGCGGGTCGTCAATCTGATCGAAGACGTACTGGAAGGAGCGCCACATCAGGTAGAGCGCCTTCGGACGCGGCGAGCGATTGACTAACACCGGCTCCCAGCGGAAGGTGCCGTTCTTCACGGCCTCCTCGACGCTGAATGAGGTGATAGGCACGGAGGTGGTGCCTGGTGGCGAGGGAAACGTCAGATCGTCGTCTGCCATCCTCGCCAGCGTAGCCCTGGCACGACGACGAGGAGCTTGGTTCCTATTCAGAGGAGACGCACCGGCGTTCGGCTGGCCGCCCGGCCCTTCCCGGCTTGTGACCTCCGGCGCCTTCCAGCTCATCGGCGCCTTCGGCCTCGAGTTTGCCGAGCGAGCCTCGGCTCGGGGGTTACTATCGCCCCCGTGCCCACGTCGCCGACCGGCATCGACTTCGACCTGAAGGGCATCGGCGCGCTCCTGAACGAGGCGACGTTCGCCGTGCCCACGTACCAGCGCTCATACGCCTGGAAGGTGGACGAGATCGACGACTACTGGAGCGACCTCCAGGGAGCGCTCGCCGCGAACGAGCCGGACTACTTCATCGGGTCGCTCGTTCTCACGAGGAACGGGGAGCGGCTCGTCGTCATCGACGGCCAGCAGCGGCTCGCGACGACGACCCTCCTCTTCGCCGCCTTGCGCACGGCCGCCCTGAAGCGGGGCAAGCAGGAGGTTGCGGACAACCTGCGCTCGAGCTTCCTGACGAGCTTCGACTACTCGACCGAGGAGAACGTTCCCCGCCTGACGCTGAACTCGGACGACGACCCGTTCTTCCGTAAGCTGATCCTCGACGACACGCCGCCCGAGCTCGCCGAGAAACCGCCGGAGTCTCACCAGCGCCTCGCAGCGGCGCACAAGGAACTCGAGGAGCGGCTCGAGGCCGACCTCGCGCATCACGGCAACCAGGCCGACCAGCGCCTGACGAAGTGGCTCACGTTCCTCCGTAACGGCCTGCTCGCGATCAGGCTGATCGTCCCGAGTGAGTCCGACGCCTTCCTGATCTTCGAGACCCTGAACGACCGGGGCGCCGACTTGACGATCGGCGACCTCCTGAAGAACTACCTCTTCGGGAGAGCGAAGAGCAAGCTCGAGACGGTCAAGCAGCACTGGATCGGCAGCCTCGCCGCGCTCGACGTCTCCGCCGAGAACCTGAAGTTCATCACCTTCCTTCGCCAGTATTGGAGCTCGAAGCACGGCCTCGTCCGCGAGCGCGAGCTCTACCGGAGTATCCGCGAGCGCGTGACGACGGCGACGCAGGCCGTCGAGTTCTCCGAGGAGCTGGAGCAGGCCGCGCACCTCTTCGCCGCGCTTGAGAACAGCACGCACGAGCGCTGGGCGCCGCTCGGCGACTCGGGCCGGAGCAACATCGAGACACTGCTTCGGCTCGAGGTCGAGCAGCATCGCCCGCTGATGCTCGCCGTGATGGCCCACTTCAGCGACGCGGAGTTGAAGAAGGCGCTGCGGGCGCTCGTCTCCTGGTCGGTGCGGAGCTTGATCCTCGGGCGGCTCGGCGGCGGCACCTCGGAGAAGGCCTACTGCGCGGCGGCCGTGAAGGTACGGAAGGGCGAGCTGAAGACGACGAAGGCGCTGCTGACGGAGCTGACGGCAATCGTCCCCTCGGACGAGGAGTTCGAGACGGCGTTCCAGACGGCACGGGTGACGAGGGCGGCGATCGCCCGCTACCTGCTGCTCGCGCTCGAGAAGGAGAAGGGCGGCGAGAAGGAGCCGGAGCTCGTGCCGAACAGCGACGAGGACGAGGTCAACCTCGAGCACATCCTGCCGCGCAACCCGACGAAGGAAGACTGGCCCTCGTTCGAGCCGGAGGATTTCCCGACCTGGATCTACCGCGTTGGCAACCTCTGCCTCCTCTCGAAGGGGCCGAACGACAAGATCGGGAACCAGAGCTGGGCGGTGAAGAAGCCGATCCTCGCCGCCTCGAAGCTCGAGCTGACGAAGATGGCGGCGGAGAACGACGACTGGACGGCGAAGGAGATCGCCGAGCGTCAGCTCGCGCTCGCGAAACTCGCGCCGGCGACCTGGCCGCGCGGCTGAACCCTACGCGGCCGTCCCCCGCAATCCCGCGACGCGCGGCACGTCGAGGATCAGCTTCACATTCTCGAGCGAGAAGGTCAGCCCGTGCGTCGCCTCGAGCGTCTGGACGAGAGCGTCCCGCCGCTTCCAGCCGTTCCCGTCGATCACGGCGAGGGGCGTCCAGCCGTGCTCGTCGGCACGGGCGGCAACGGCAGCGATGCGCGCTGCCTTGTCTCGGGCGGTGCCGCCGTCATCCGCACCCTTCGCCTCGAGCGTCACCTGCGGTTCTTCGACGTTCGGGAGGACGAAGTCGGGCTTCGAGGGCAGAAGGCCCTTGGCCACGAGCTCCTCGGGATTCTGGTCGAAGGCGATCTCGGCCTCCGTCAAGATCTTCGCGACGGCGTCCTCGATCAAGCGGCCCTTCTTCTCCGAGTAGGCGGAGCGCACGGCGAGCCAGGGCCCGTCGACGTAGCGCTCGTAGAGGAGGTCGCCATAGTCGATGCCGCCGGAGGCGGCGCGCTGGACGCTTACCCAGCCCTCCTCGGTGTCGACCTTGTCGAGCCGGCTGCGAAAATCCTCCTCCGGGAGCGTCTCATCGAGCGCGAAGAGGTCGCGCTCGATCACGCCCGTGACCGCCTGCGCAACTCCGGCGAGGAGCGCACGGCGGGCCTCCGTCATCTCCCCGCGTCCCTTCTCGATCGCCTCGATCTGCGTCTTCGAGACCGAGACCTCTACGAGCTCGAGCGCGGAAGAGAGCTCGGCCGTCGTGTAGCCGAGGATGAGGCGGAAGACGATCAGCGTCCTCGGGTCGGCCTCGAGCGCGGCGAGGAGGTCGGCCTCACTCGTCTTCGTGAAGCCGTCCGTCAGCTTGTTGGCGCTCTCGTATGCCTCACGGAAGGCGGCGCGCTCGTGGAGGGACGCACCCCAGGGGACAGCGTGGAACTGGGGTGTGAGCCGGCTCTCGTAGACGGGGCGAATCACCCGTAGCGCCGCTTCGCGCTCCTCGGGCGGGAGCGTGAAGACCTCATCGATTGCCGTCTTCCAGTCGAGGACGTTTCCCGAGCTTGCGAGGGCGAGGAGCTCGTCGGGCGTGGACACGGCCGCGAGCCTACATGAGCCGATCTGTGCCGATTCCGTGCCGAGTCAGGCCCCGCCTGGTCTCACCGACAGACCCGCTGGATAGAGTCGGTCGATGCTCGAAACGCGCTTCGACGATCAGCTCATCGCCGGTTTAGCCTCCGCCGAGAAGCAGATCCAGCAGAACTTCCGGCCTGTGATTGCGGTTCACAAGTGGTTCGCGCGCCGGCCCGGCTCGCTCTTTCGTGGCCTCCTCCTCAGCGAGTTCGACGACCGCCCCCTGAGCCAGAGCTACTTCGAGTCGCACGACCTTACGGGCGTCGTTCTCGACCCCTTCATGGGCGGGGGCACGACCCTCTTCGAGGCGAACCGCCTCGGCCTATCAGTCGTCGGCTACGACACGAACCCGCTTTCACGCTGGGTCTGCGAACGCGAGCTCGAGGCGCTCGACGTCGACGCCTTCGAGGAGGCGGCCGAGTCGATTGCCCGCGAGGTCGAGGCCGAGGTCGGTGACCTTTACAAGACACGCTGCGAGGAGTGCAGCGAGGAGGCCGAGGTCAAGTTCTTCCTCTGGGTGAAGACGCACGAGTGTGCTTGCGGCGAGGAGACGCTCCTCTTCCCCGGCCCGCTCGTCGCGGGACGCGGGATGAAGCGCCACACGCACGATGTCCTCGTCTGCGGCTCCTGCAGGCGCGTCGAGCAGTACCTCCCCGGCGAGGCGCCCGAGGACTGCCCGCACTGCGGCGCGGCCTACGACGCCCACTTCGAGCGGACGGCGAACTGCCGGGGCTGCGGCGTTGAGTTTCCCGTCACCCCGAAGGCTGCGGACTCACCGCCGAAGCACACGCTCTTCGCGCTCGAGTACCACTGCGCAACCTGTAAGGCGCGTCCGGGTAGGCGCGGGCGCTTCTTCAAGGGCGCGGACGCTGACGACCACGCCCGCGTCGAGGACGCGCGCCGGCGTTACGCGGCACTCGGCTCCTCACCCTACTGGCCGGACGATCCGATTCCTGCGGGTGACGAGACGAACCGATTGTTGCGCTGGGGCTACCGCCGCTTCTCCGAGCTCCACAACGAGCGCCAGCTTCTCGGCCTCCACCTCCTCGCCGAGCGCATCGCCAAACAGCCCGAGGAGCTGAAGCGGGCGCTTGCGACCGTCTACTCCGACTTCATCCGCTATCAGAACCTCGTCTGCCGCTACGACACGGCGGCCCTGAAAGTACTCGACGTTTTCTCGATTCACGGCTACCCGATTCATCGCGTCCAGTGCGAAGCGGCGCTCGTCGGCATCCCTCTCGTCGGCTCCGGCGGCTGGCGTCACTTCGCGGCGAAGTACGCGGGCGCGAAGCGCTACTGCCAGGCGCCGTTCGAGGCAATGGGACGCGGGAGCGCGAAGAGGGTCACACGGACAACGGGCGAGAAGATCGAGGCGCGCTTCGTCGCGACGCCGGGGAAGCTCAAGAGCAAGCGCGCGGCCCTTCTCCGCGCATCGAGTCTCAGCGTGAAGCGGCTCCCGGAGGGGAGTGTCGATCTCGTCGCGACTGACCCGCCTTACTACGCGAACGTCGCCTACTCGGAGCTCCTCGACTTCAACTACGCCTGGCTGCGGCGCCTCGTCCCCGAGACGCCTTACTTCACGGAGGAGACCTCACGCCACGAGGACGAGGTTCACGGAGGCAAGGTCAACGGGCGGGGGCTCGATGTCTATGCGGAGCGCCTCTCCGCCGTCTATCAGGCAGCCGCACGAGCCTTGAAGCCCGGCCAGCCGTTCGTCTTCACCTTCCATCACAACGACCTGCGCGCCTACGCGGCGCCCGTCGTCGCGATGCTCGATTCGGGACTCGTCCCGACACGGACGATCGGCTGTCCTGCTGAGATGCGCGGCTCAATCCACATTGCGAAGGCGGACTCGTCCCGGCTGGACACGGTCTTCATCCTTCGTAAGCCCCCGGCGGCGCTCTCCGAGCGGCACGACCTCGCTGCTCTCCTCACCGAGCAGGTCGCTCATCTCGAGCACGCTGGTCTCCACTTGACGCGCGGCGACCGGCGCTGTCTCGCTTACGGGCTGATGGCCGAGGAGACGGTGAGAGCACTGAAGGACGAGTGGAAGAAGGAGAAGTCGACCAGGGAGCGCCTGGCGATCGTCGTCGACGAGCTTGAGCGGCGCAGCGAGAAGGCACGAGCGGCGGTCGCGGCGCTGGAAGAGGACGCTGAAGCCAAGGTGTCAGCCCGAGCGTCGCACCAGCTTGCCTTCGGTGACGCTGCCGTCGCCTGACTCGGCAAGCGTTCTTCCTGGCGCCTTAGCGACCAAACCTTCATAGCGCCAGAGCTCGATTCATAAAAGCGGGTCGCCCGTGGCGGCCCGAGCGCACGGTTGAGCGGAGATGACCGCTCCGGCCCGTCCTGAAGCACCGACACTCGCTGCTCCGCGAGCGCAGGGCGTCAGCCCTCGGGTCGAGCAACCGTGTTCCTCTCCTTGGAGGGTCACGTGAGCGCTCCGGCTTCACCGCTGGAGACCCGCTACGCGACCGACGACGGCCGACAGCAGCTCCTCATCTGTGACTGCCTCGAAGCGTTCGCCGACCTCCCCGATGAGAGCGTCGACATCGTCGTCACGTCGCCGCCCTACAACATCGGGCTCGACTACCACGCCTACAACGACTCCCGCTCTCCGAGTGACTACCACGCCTGGCTCGCGCGGGTCTACGCCGAAGTCCGGCGCACGTTGAAGCCGCAAGGCTCCTTCTTCCTCAACCTTGGCGCTCAGAGCAAGGACGCCTGGCTTTCAATCGATGCCGCCCAACCGGCTCGTGAGTTCTTCGAACTCCAGAACCGGATCATCTGGCTGAAGTCGGTCTCGGTCAACGGCGACTCCGTCGGCCACTTCAAGCCCATCAACAGCCAACGGTTTCTGAACAACCTCTACGAAGAGGTCTTCCACTTCACCAAGCACGGCGACGTCCCGCTCGACCGTCTCGCGATCGGCGTCCCGTTCAAGCACAAGAGCAACATCGCCCGATGGGGTCACGCAGTCGACAAACGGTGCCGAGGCAACGTTTGGTTCATTCCCTACAAGACGGTTCAGTCGAAGTCCGAACGACACGACCACCCCGCAACATTCCCTGTTGAGCTCGTCGAGAACTGCGTCCGGCTCCAGGGCTTCGACTCAGAGACGCTCGTCCTCGACCCTTTCGTTGGGACGGGTACCGCGCTCCTCGCGGCGCACCGCCTCGGAGTGCGAGGGCTCGGTTTTGAGATCGACGAGAAATACGCCGCGAGCGCCTGGGAGCGCCTACTCGCCGAGACGAAAGCGAGCGCCGTGTGATGGTGCGCGTTCGAACCAAGCGGGAGGCGACCATCCACGAGTTTGAGCTCGACGTGGCTGAGGTCGCGCACGCGCTGTGGGTGGATGAGGACGCTGCGCTCAAGGAACTCGCCGACGGTCGGGTCTCTTCACGCTGGGCCGAGCACTGGGGTGCGCGTGTCGGAAACATCCTGAAGTCGACGAACTCGAACGAGCCGGGCTACGACCTAAGTGCTGTCGTCTCGGACATGCCCATCCGGGTCAGTAACAAGTGTCTGACGAAGAGCGGGGTGAAATTCCAAGACAGTCGCTTCGTCGGGTCTGGGCGCAACTGTACGCTCGACGACCTCAAGCAGTCGCTCGATGACAACGATCTTGTCCAAGTCGTGGACATCACGGAGGTTCCGAAGATTCGCCTCGTAACTGTTAGGGCCCGCGACCTTAGAGAGGAAGCGGATTCTGGGAACCTGACCCCGAGCGGGTGGAAGCGCGAGAAGTTCTATGAGTTTCTCGAGCACGTCTATGACGTGAAGGTTGTTGCGGTGGTGCGCGAAGAGGGCACCGAACCACTTGTGGCATCGCAAGCATCGTGACGCTCCACTCCGCGAAACTCTCCCGCGAAGGCTCCTATCCAAAAGTGCTCAGCACGTGAGCGAGTCGCTCGGCTAGGCCCGGCAGTTGCGGTGCTGTCGTCGCGAGCCCCGCGCCGAGTGCTCCCTCGATGATCCGCTGGAGTGAGGCGAAGCCCTCGCGGAGGATTGCCCGCTTCGGCCGCGACGAAACGAGCTGGGCTTCGAGCGTCGCGAGATCCGCGTCCGCCTCCTCACTCGCCTCGTCATCTAGCGCGAGGGTTCCGAGTGTCTCCCGCAGCTCCGCGACGAGCCGGCGCAGGGCCTCGACGTCCTGAGCCGACTCGACGATCTGCGTTGACCCCTGCGTCCCCTGCTGTACGGCCGAACCGACCATCGAGCCGACGTGGAGGTAGTTCTCGGCGACGACGAGCGCCGGAAAGTGCTCTGTCTCTTGCTCGGGCGCGGCAATCGCCTCCTCGACCTCGACGACGCCCCAATGTGTGAGGCTTATCCAGCCGCCCATCGCCGCCCACTCGAGCAAGTTCTCCTCGACGAGGTAGCCCGCGATCTTCGCCGCGAGCTCCTCGTCGAAGCCGAGCTCGGCAGCGATCTCCTGGTAGCGGACGCGCTTCAGTGTGTTGCCGTCGTCGCAGCCCTCGTAGACCGCTCGCAGGAAGGCGAAGCGCTGGGCGCGTAGCCGGGTCAGTCCCTCGCTATCCACGGGCTCATTATCCCGACGACGCCTGAAGCCCTCGGGCTTCCGCGACCATCTCACTGAACTTGCCCTGACGCTGAAGCGCGGAGAGTGAGGGTAGATCGCGCCGTCCAGCGGACGCCTCCTGGTAGCCCCGGAGCGTCAACCGCTCGCCGGGTCGCTCGGCAAGGAGAAGGACGAGAGCGTCGAGGCACTCCTCCCGCGTCCACTCCCGGCGGCCGATGCGCGGGAGGTCGGGCGGCAGGGGAACGGGCACGCGGTAGTCGGGTCTCACTCGCCACGCGGGCGGCGAGCTCGGCGTCCACTTGCCCCACTCATCCCGGCGCTCGCGGAGCTCCGTGAGGTACTCACGCCAGGGCCGGCGGATCTTCTCGAGCGCGATACGGTTCGCGCGCGCGAAGATGGGAAGCTCGTGACTGGTCGCGAGCGCGCCGTGAGCCTCGAGCGCGAGCTCGAGCGCATCAACGATCGAGACGCCGCGCTCGTTCTCCCGCCGGACTCGAGGCGCGAGCCCCGCGAGCTCGAGTGCGCGTTCCCAGTCGCCCGCGACCCGCTCGATCTGTCCTTCCGTCGGTAGTTCGAGCTCGAGGCGATGACGTGTGCTCCGACGTGCCGCTGCGAGCATCCGCTCGCGCTCGGCGCGATACTCGGCGGGCCGGAGGGTCTTCTTCCCGAGCCGGAGAGCAACCGTTCGTAGCGCGCTGCGAACCGCGAGCTCGTCAATCCAGGGCGCTTCCTCGGAGCCGAGGCGCCGCCCGAGCGCGATCTCCGTGCTCCGCCGCTCCGGGTCGAGCGCGAACGCAAGGGCATCCGGCCAGCTCATTCCCAGGCGCGCGGCTGACTGCTTCCCCGTCGGCGCGTCCTTGTGGCCGGCCTTCGCTCGCGCCGCGTCGTAGACGCTCTGCGTGACGCTCTCCGGCCGGGCGGGATTCGCAGCGCGGGCAACATCAGCGACGACGCTGACAAGCGCATCAAGGCTGTAGCGGGACTCGAAGCGCGGGCTCACTCTCGCCTCCACGCTAGAGGGGAGAGCGGCCAGTGCGATTCAAGCCGGCAAGCTCCATCGGCACGCACATCGGCCCTCGAGCCGCTTCCGAGGCAACCCCGGAAAGAGCGCGTTCTTGCCGCCCAAGAGGTCTCCAAGGTTCGAAAAAAGGTGCCACCTTCGCGGGAGAGAGGATGAGCGCGAGAATCACCCCACCCTGCCACCTCCCCGGCGCGACCGAGTTCTCGGACGACCACGAGCTCTTGAACCCCTTGTGGGTCGTCGAGACCGTGAAGAAGACCGAGTGGCTAGCGACAGCCCTCGAGGAGGAGACGAACCTCGATAAGGGCTGCGGCCGCCCCAAGAAGCCGGGCTCCTGGGCACTCGCCTACCTCTCTTTCGTCGTCTCCGGCCACGTCGACTTGACGCCCTGGTGGGCGCAGACGACAGACGAGCTCTGGCAGGCGGCGGGCTTCGAGAAGCGTCCCATCTACAAGACCGCCTAGTCCGTCTCACGGCACTCGAGAAGGCGGCATCCGGCTTCGAGCGGGTCGCGCAACTCCTGATTCAGCACGCCCGCGCGCAGGAGCCCCGCATCGGCAATCACGTCCACGTGGACAGCACGGAGGCAGAGACGCACGCGGCGCTCGTCCACGACTGCCAGCCCTGGGAGTCCTGCTCTTTCCGCGTCTGGAGTTACGACTCGCGGAAGACGACAAGGCGTGTCGCTCAGCGCCCGAAGCGCACCTCCACCGAGACCGTGCGCTCGCTCCGCCAGCGCGCGGCGGACAAGCCGCCGACGGACTCCGGCGTCGACATCGGCGAGGCTGAGGAAGTCCGGGAGACTGAGGATGGGCGTTTGCGTGTCCGCGTCGGGAAGCACTGGTATCGAACCCTGGACGCGACCGCCGGCGTCCGCGCCTACACGGGCTCGCGTGGCGCCCGGCGCTTCTGGCACGGCTTCTACTGCTTGAAGGCGATTGACCACTTCACGGGAGCGCCCGTCGCACTCGGCTTCTACTCCGCAAGCCGGCAGGAGTGCCGCCTCTACCCCGAGTTCTTCCCCCGCATCCAGGCCGCGCTCGACGGGAACCCGCAGACGGTCATCGCGGACAAGGGCTTCTCGGTCGAGAGCGTCTTCAAGCTGAACACGAGCGAGGGCGTGGCCTCCGTCATCCCCTGGCGGCGGAGTAACCACGTTGACCGCCGGCGCGACAAGATGACGCACGACCGTCACGGCATTCCCCGCTGTAAGCACTGTGGCGGCGAGGGCCGTTTCGTCCGCTTCCGCGCGAATGACCCGACGCCGCGCCTCTGGTTTCGCTGCCTGCGGGGAACAACGAAGGCTTGCCAGCGCGACCAGTCGATCGCGTGTGCGAAGGACTGGCGGCTCCTGATTCCCCTCTGGCGCCTCGACCCCGTCTATCACGAGCTCGAGCAATCACACGCGCTCTACGAGCGCAACCACCGCCACTGGCGTGACCGCTATCGCGTCGCGGGCGACTCGCTCGCCTGCCGCCCGAAGCGTCGCGGCCAGCCTTGTCACGAGCTCCGGGGCCAGGCGGCCCTCCTCGTCGAGTGGCTGCGCATCTCGTATCGCGAAGGCTGGCTCGAGCCCGGCTCGAAGCGACGGAACGGGAACCACGTGAAGCCGATGAATGGCATCGGCGTGAAGTGCGTGAAGAAGCTCAGTGAGTACCGCGCACGCGAAGGCTTGACCCTCCCGTATGGCCCGCAGGCGGAGGCCCTCGGCGTTGGCCTCCCGCAGCCGCCCTCGGAGCGCGTGTTCCCCCTCATCGACCCGCTGCTCGAGGACACGAGCCCCGAGGCGGAAGTCACCTTCTAGGCTAGGCGGCTCTGGGGTGTCGCTTGCGCGGCAGAAACGACGCGCGGTAGCGTCAGCGCGTGGGGCTGTTCCATCGGCGTCAGCGCAGGCAGGACGTGCCCGGTTACGTCCCGCTGGAAGCAACTGGCACCCCGGAGTCTGACCCCGACGGCAAGGAGTTCGAGCGGGCGGTTCGCGATGTCGCGCGTCGGCTCGAACAGGCCGGCGTCCCGGCCGACGCGGTGGCCGAAGTGCTGCCGATGAGCGTCGACAAGAGCAACGTCCGTGCTCGCTTCCCGGTCTGGGTCGCGACGAGCACGACGTACAGCGGCACGAGCGCAGGCTACGACTACACGGAGACGGTCGCGCTGACCGCGAACGGGATCATCGTCGAGGGCAAGCTCGACCCGGCACGCAAGGCACTCGTCGTCCGTAGCAACCAGAAGGACTACAGCGCACAGCCGGTCAGGCAGTACGCGCGCAGCGGCATCCTGGAGGCGCTTCGTCAACGCTTCCCGCAGGCGCTCGGCTAGCCCGAAGTTCCCCGCGATAACGGCGGGTCGAGAGGCCGCGATCTGGCTTTGTTGCTTGGGTCGCGGCCTTTCCTTGGCTGGATTGTGTGGTCAGTAGTTATCCGTCCGGCCTGTCTGGGATCATCGGTTTATGAGCAGGAAGCCGCGGCCGGCTGGGCCGTTCCACGTGGTTACGACAAGGCGGCAGGGAAAGCACCGCGAGTACGTCGCCCACCTGCTGCGGCGCTCCTACCGGGAGGGCGGGGTGGTCAAGAAGGAGACGGTTGCCAAC
>DASRHI010000031.1:0-17199 GCA_035650615.1 Gaiellaceae bacterium
GGCTCACTCCTCTCCTTCCGACGTGGCAGTCGAAGGCGAGAGTGAGCCGAGGACCAGACGGCGCCCTCACGGGCGCCGTCCACATCTACAAGCTGAAAAGAGGCCCGAGTGTCTGGACCACTCGGTGACAGTCCAGGCTAGGCTAGCCCGCCGCCGTCTCGGCCGCCGCGAGCCCGAGCACGAGCGCCTGCGCGAGCCCGCTCGCGTACCCGCCCGCCGCGACGCCGCCGGCGTCGACGCCCGCGGCGAGGAGGCCGTCGACGGGCGTGCCGTCTCCGCGCAGCACGCGGGCCCGCTCGTCGACGCGGACGCCGCCGATCGTGTGCGTGATCGAGGCGACGACGCGCACCGCCGCCGCGGTGCCGGCCGGCGCCGGGAACGGGAGCGCGTCCGGCGGGAGCAGCGGCCCGGCGCGGGCGGCCACGGCGGGATCGGCGAGCGCCTCCGCGTCGAGGAGGTAGTAGGCCGCGGCGCCGGGGCGGCGCGCCGTCGCCTGGACGACGTTCGTCTCCGACCAGCTCACGTCCGCGGCGCGGAAGAACTCGACGCCGCGCTCGTCGAAGATGCGCGCCCGTGCGGCGTAGAGCTGCGCCGCCGAGACGTACTCCGCCTCCGTCCACGGGGTGTCCGGCATGTTGCGCCCGTAGAACTCGTCCATCCCGGCCGAGAGGGCGGCGCCGCGGGCGAGCGCGTGCCGGAGCCCGTCGCCCGTCGACCACGGGTTCGCGCGCAGCCGCAGGGGCGCCGACGGCCGGACGTAGCGCTCGACGAGCTCGGGCGAGCCGCCGAACCCGCCGGTGGCGAGCAGGACGAGCTCGCTCTCGGGGAGCGGCGCCGGCGAGCCGAGCGACACGCCGCCGGCCCGTCGCGCGAGCGTGTCGGCGAGGCCCCGCGGGTCGAAGCGCACGCCCGCGGTGCGCGGGTTGCCGGTCCCCTCCGCGACGACCGGCGCGCCGAGCGCGCGCAGCCACGCGAGCGCGTCGTCGAGGCGCTCGAAGACGAGCCGCTGGAGCGCCGGCTCGCCGGCGGGGCACTCGCGCCGGAACGCGTCCCACTCGCGGTGGCGCCAGACGACGCCCGAGCTCGCGCGCATCGAGCCGCCGCAGTGCGTGCCCTTCTCGTACACGCGCGGGCGGAGCCCGAGCTCGCGCGCGCGGACGGCGGCCGCGAGGCCGGCCATCCCCGCGCCGGCGACGATCACGAGAGCGAGAACGAGGGCTTGTGCTCGACGTACTCGATCCGGACGCCGTCGGGGCCGGTCAGGAACGCCGCGTACGTGTTCGGCGCGTCGACCACGGACTCGACCTCGATCCCGAGCTCGGCCGCTTCGGCGACGGCGTCGTCGGCCGAGTCGACGAGGACGGCGAGGTGGTTGAGGAGCGGCCGCTCCGGCGCGCCGGTCGCGCCCGGCCGCAGCTCCACGTACGCGCCCGCGACCTCGACCCGGCCCGGGCCCGCGGGCGCGAAGCCGTAGCGTTCGTACTCGACCGCGGTCGCGCCCGGCCGCGACGCGCGCAGCGCGACGTGGTCGAGGTCGTAGTCGGCCTCGGTCTCGCGCTCGACGAGCACGACGCGGAGGCCCTCGCCGGCGTCGAAGCTCGCCGGCCCGCCCGCGGGAAGGCGGTTCACCCGGAGCGCGACGTGCACGAACGCGCCCGGGTCCCGCGGGCCCTCCGCGTCGAACAGCGTCAGCTTGAAGCGGCGCGCGTCGGCGCCGAGGAGCGTGAAGGCGTCCTGGCGGTCGATCTCCCGCAGGCCCAGGCGGCGCGTGAGCTCGCCCGCCACGGCGGCGCGGTCGGCGACCCAGAACGCGACGTGGTCGATCATCTTCGGCTGCATGGGTGCGGACGTACCCGCGGGGCGTCAGTTCTGCACGCCGTGCTCGACGGCGTACTCCTCGGCGAGCAGGTCGACCCTCTCCATCCCGTCGTTGAACGCCGCGTTGATGCGGACGAACGGTTCCCACTTCTCCGGGAGCGCGTCCTCCGGGAAGATCGCCTCGACCGGGCACTCGGGCTCGCAGGCGCCGCAGTCGATGCACTCCTCCGGGTCGATCACGAGCATCCGCGCCGCCTCGTGGATGCAGTCCACCGGGCAGACGTCGACGCACGAGCGGTCCTTGATGTCGATGCACGGCTCGGCGATGACGTACGTCATGGCCGAACTCACTCTACCGAGGCGAGCAGCCCTCCGATCAGCTCCTCCGTGCGCTCGAAGAGCGCCGACTTGGCGACGACCTGGTCGAACCCGGCGGCGTGCGCGCGCCGGAGCCCGGCCGTGTCGGTGTGGTTCGTGAACCCGAGCAGCGGGACCTCCGGGAAGTTGTCGGCGACGTCCTCGGGGTCCACCCGCGCGACGTCCGCGATCACGATGTCGGGCGGGTCGACGCCCTCGACCGAGACGAAGCGGTGCCCCGGGAGGCGCGCCTCGAGCTTCCCGCGCAGGAACAGGTCGACCCCGACGAGCAGGATCGTGGCCATTGCCTAGTCAGGGTTCACGGGGGGCCACCGGAAGCGACGATAACACCGTCGGCGCCGATTACAAGGCGTCTAGTAGGTGCCGAGCCCGACCCTGGAGAGGGCCTCGTCGAGCGCGACGCGCAGCCACCAGTCCCGATGGAAGAAGAGCAGGAGCCCGAGGGCGACGAGCGTCACGCCGGAGGCGTAGCGGAGCGCGTCGTAGTGCGACCGGACCCAGCGGAAGGCGCGCATCGCGTGGGCGAACGCGACGCCGGCGAGCAGGAACGCCGCCCCGAGCCCGAGCGAGTAGGCGAGCAGCAGCACGATGCCGCGGGCGACCGTGCCGGAGGAGCTCGCGAGCACGAGGATCGAGGCCAGCACGGTGCCGATGCAGGGTGCGGCGCAGACGGCGAAGGCGCCGCCGAGGAGGGCGGCCGACCCGCCGCGCCGGGCGCGCAGCAGCAGCCCCGGCGCGACCGCCCGCTCCGGCCAGGGGAGCGCCCCCACGAACGCGAGCCCGATCACCACGAGCGCGAAGCCGGCGATCTCGTTCTGGGTCGTCTTCGCGACGACGCTCGCGATTGCCGCCGCCGCCGCGCCGAGCGAGACGAAGACGACCGTGAAGCCGGCGATGAACGGGACGCTCGCGACGAGCACGCGCCTGGCCGCCCCGCGCTCGCCGAGCCGCGTCACCTCGACCGACGAGACCGCCGAGAGGTAGCCGGGGACGAGCGGCAGCACGCACGGCGTGATCACCGACGCGAGCCCGGCGAGGAAGGCGACGGGGAGCTTCTCGGCCATCAGGCCTCGAAGCGGGCGAGCTCCTCGTCCACCCGCCGCTCGAGCGCCGGGTCGAGCACCGGCCCGCCGTCGGCCGGAGGAGCGGCGCCCGGCCGGTTCCGCGACCACGCCCACGCGCCGCCGGCGAGGGCGACGGCGCCGAGCGCGATCCCGCCGAGCGGGAGCAGCCACGCGAGCAGGTCGAAGCCGTGCCTGCGCGGGACGCCGAAGATCGCCTTGCCGAGGCCCGGCTCGGCGGCGAGCGCGTTCTCGATCCGGCTCTTCGTCCAGCCCATCGCGATGTGCGCGCGGATGAAGGCCTTCATCTGCTGCGCGATCGGCGAGTCGGACTCGTCGAGCGGCGTGTGGCACTGCGGGCAGACGAGCTCGGCCTCGATCTCGCCCTGCGTCGGGTGCTGCTCGCTCGCGAGCGCCGGAGCGGCGAGCGCCAGCGCGAGTGCCGCCGCGGCGGGCGCGAGGAGCCTCATCGTGCGAGCGCCCGCCGGATCCCCTGCTCGAGCGTCTCCCGCGTCGCGGGGCCGACGATGTGCGGCGGGATCACGCGGCCGCGGCGGTCGATGAAGAACGTCTCGGGGTAGCCCGTGACGCCGTAGTGGCCGGTGAGGGAGAGGTCGTCGGCAACGATCGGGTAGCGGATGTCGAACCGGCGCATGAACTTGAGCGCCGGGCCGCGGAGGTCCTGCTCGTCGACGCCGAGGAAGACGACGCCGCGGTCCTTCCAGCGCTCGGCCGTGTCGGCGAGGGTGCGCGCCTCGCGCGTGCAGGGGGCGCAGTACGACTGCCAGAAGTTGAGCACGACGACCTTGCCGCGCAGCGACACGAGGCTGAGGCTGCCGGTCGTGTCGACGCGCTTGCGCGTGAAGAGCGGCGCCTGGACGATCTCGCCCTTGTCGACCTCGCGCGCGACCTTCCCCCCGCCCCCGTGCACGACGTCCCACACGAGCAGACCGAGCAACGCCAGGACGGCGGCGGCGGCGACGGCCTGGACCGCCCTGCGCATCAGACGACGAACACCGTCGTGCCGACGTCGACGTGGTCGAAGAGCCACTCCGCCTCGGGGATGAGCATGCGGATGCAGCCGTGCGAGAGGCTGTAGCCGATGCTCTGCGGCTGCGGCGTGCCGTGGATGCCGACCCCCGGCGCCGAGAGGCCCAGCCAGCGCGTGCCGAGCGGGTTGCCCGGGCCCGGCGGCACCGGCGACTCGCCCGCCGCCCACGGGCTCGCGGGCGGGTACCACCACGGGTTCCGCCACTTGACGACGATCCTGAACCGGCCCTCGGGCGTCGGGTAGGCGGCCTGGCCCGTCGCGACGTGGAACCTGCGCCAGAGCGTCGTGCCGCGGTAGAGCGAGAGCACGTTCTTCGCCCGGTCGATGACGATGACCCGGGACGCCGACGCGGCCAGGGCGCGCGGCTCGACCGTGCGCGTCGCGAACCGCAGCGGGGCGCGCGAGTTCGTCGCGAGCTCGTGGACGAGGTGACGGAGGACGTTGCCGGTGTCGAGGCTGCGCCCGAACGCGCCGGGCGCGACGTACGGTGCGCCGCCGCGCAGCTGGAGCGCGAGCTCGCCCGCCGCCGCGTGGTGCTCGACCTGCCGCGCGAGCCGCCGCACGAGCTCGCGGACGGCCGCGCCGTGGACGGCGACGACGAGCCGGACGCGCTCGCCGGGGGCGGCGGCCGCGGCGCGCCGGACCGCGCCGTCGACGTAGGCGGTGGCGAGGCGGCCCGGCCGGACGAGGAACGTCCGGTGGTCGATCCTCACCGTGATGGGACGGGCGAACGCGCGGCCGACCGCGCGGACGGCCGCCGGCGCGGGCAGCCCGCCCACCTTCACCCCGGCGACGTGGACGCGGGCCGGCAGCAGCTTGCGGCTCGCCGCCGCCGCGGGCCCCGCGACCGCCAGGCAGGCCAGCAGCGCCGGAACCAGGACGCGCAGCGTTCTCACGGCGGGGTCAGTGTAGCCAGCGCCCTCCGGGCGCCTCCCGGGTCGTCCGTGACGATCGCGTCGACCCCCAGCTCCGCGAGCCGGGCGATGCGCGCCGGGTCGTCGACCGTCCAGGCCACGAGCGCGGCGCCGCGGGAGCGCACGCAGCGCACCACCGAGCGCGACACGAGCGAGTGGTGCAGCGTGAGCGCGCCGGAGCGGGCGGCCGCGAGGAGGAGCGGAGCGCGGACCGGCATGGCCGAGCGGAGCGCGGCCGCTGCGCCGGCCGCGAGCCGCGGCGGCCAGGGGAGGCGCGAGACGCGGTAGCGGTCGTGCGGGTACGTGATCGAGCGCGCGAGCTCGGGCTCGGCCCGCGCGAGCCGGCGCAGGACGCGCGGCGAGGTCGACGAGACGAGCGCCCGCGGCAGGAGACCGTGCCGGCGGAGCGCCGCCGCGACCGCCTGCTCGAGCCCGGGCCGCTTGAGGTCGACGAGGACGCCCACCCCGGTTCCGCCGAGGTACTCGAGCGCCTCCTCGAGCGAGAGCGGGCGCTCCGGGAGCTCGCGGTCCGAGTGCGCGACGAGCAGGCCGCGTCCGACGTCGAGCTCGACCAGGTCGGCGCCCGCCTCGACGGCGGCGGCGAACGACGCGAGCGTGTGCTCGGGGAAGAGCGCCGGTGCTCCCCGGTGGCCCACGACGAGCGGCCGGCCCGCCGCCGCGCGGATCACGCGCCTCCGGGGAGGAGGCGCCCGACCACGACGGCGCAGTCGTCGCGGAGCTCGCCGCCGGCGAACGCGCGGCAGTCCGCCAGCACCGCCGCGGCGAGCGCCTGCGCCGGCAGCGCGGCGCGGTCGGCGAGGCAGGCGTCGAGCCGCTCGACGCCGTAGAGCTCGCCGCCGGACCGGGCCTCGACGACGCCGTCGGTGTAGAGGACGACCGCCGCCCCGGCGGGCAGGCGGAGCTCCACCTGCTCGTAGGCCTGCGTGCCGTCGACGCCGAGCGCGAGGCCGCGGCAGCCGAGCGGCTCGACCGCGCCGTCCCCGTGCACCACCCTGGGCGCGGGATGGCCCGCGCTCGCGCACGCGAGCCGCCCGTCCGCGCCGAGCACGAGGTAGAGCATCGTCACGAACGTGCCCGAGCCGAGCTCGCCGGCGATGACCGCGTTCGCGTGGACGAGGAAGTCCGCCGGCTCGGGATGCTCGCGGACGAGCGACCGGAACACGAACTTCGCCATCGCCATGTCGGCGGTCGCGTCGACGCCGTGACCCGTCACGTCCCCGAGCACGACCGCCACGCGGCCGCCGTCGAGGGTGACGAAGTCGTAGACGTCCCCGCCGACGTCGAGCCGCGCCGCGGACTCGTACACGGCGCCGACGTCGAGCCCCGGCACCTCCGGCCGGTCGCCGGGGAGGAGCGCCCGCTGGATCGTCTCGGCGAAGGCCCGCTGCTGCTGCGACAGGCGGGCGTTGTCGAGCGCGAGCGCCGCCTGGGACGCGATCGTCGAGGCGGTCCCGAGCGTCTCCTCCGAGATCGGCTCGGCCGGGTCGAGGGAGAGGATCGTGAGCTGGGCCAGCAGCTCGGTCTGCGTCGCGATCGGGATCACCGCGGCGGTCGAGCCCTTCGCGAGGAACGGCAGGAGCAGCTCCTGCGCGCCGCCGAGGCGGCGCGCCGTCGCGGGGTCGAGGACGAGCGGCCGCGTCAGGTGCACCGGCGCCTGCGGCCGCTCGAGGATCGCCCGCACGGCCGCCGCGAGGCGCCCGTCCGCGACGTGGACGGCGGCCGGGACGAGGAGCTCGCCGCGCTCGTCCGGGAGGCGGATCACCGCCGCGTCGACGCCGAGGGCCTCCGCGATCGTGGCCGCGACGGCGTCGAGCGTGCGGTCGAGGGAGAGGCCCTGCGTGAAGGTGCTCGAGATCTCGTAGAGGGCGCGCAGCCGGCGCGCCGCGCGCCGCTCCGCCTCGAGGACGGTGCCGAGCGCCTCGCCGAGCTCCTTCGCCTCCTCGTGCAGGCGCGCGTTCTGCACCGCGACCGCGAGCTGCGCCGCGAGCGCCCCGAGGAGCGCGCGCTCGGCCTCCGTCGCCCGGCGCGGCCCCGGGTAGACGACGAGCAGCCCCGTCATCTCGTCGTGCACGCGCAGCGGCACGCCGAGCGCCGCCCGCACGCCGGCGCGCCCGAGCGCGCGGACGGCGGAGCCGGCGGCGCGGTCGCGGCTGGCGGTCCGCACCTCGATCGTCTCGCGCGCGCGCAGCGGCCCGATCGCGAGCCGGAGCAGGGCGAAGGCGAGCTCCTCGTGGCCGGGCCCCAGGTTGCGGCCCGCGGCCGTCTCGAGCCGCCGCCCGTCCCACAGGTAGACACCGACGCGCTCGATCGCGAGCAGGTCCGCGATCCGGTCGACGGCCGTCTCGAGCGTGTGCGCGAGCGACAGGTGCGCGATCGCCTCCCCGACGACGGAGAGGAGCGCCTGCGTGCGGCCGAGCTCGAGCCCGAGCTCGCGCGCGTGCGCGCCGAGCCGGAGCGCGTGCGCGAGGCGGGCCCCGTACTCGCCGAGCGCGTCGAGCTCGGCGGGACGCGGCTCGCTCCCGCAGAGGAGCTGGAGGACGCCCAGGACGGGCTCGCCGAGGCGGACGGAGACGACCCAGCCGCCGCCGGCGGCGTCGCGCTCGACGAGGAACGGCTCCCAGGCCGACCGCGCCTCGAGCGCGAGCGAGCGGGCGCGGTCGAGCGCGGGGCCGTCCCAGCGGCCCTCCCAGGCGGCCGGCCGGAGCCCGTCGCCGCGCGACTCCCACAGGACGGCCCGCCGGGCGCCCGTCGCCTCGGCCGCCTGCCGGACGGCGTGGCGGGCGAGCCGCGGGAGCTCGGCCCCGGCGGCGAGCGACTCGCCGGCGATGCGCAGCGCCGCGAGCCGCGACTCCCCCGTCCCCGGGACGAGGCGGAGCACGAGCGCGAGCTGGCCGGCCGCGACCTCGGCGAGCGCCCGGGCGGTCTCGCCCCCCGCGCCGACGAGCTCGACGGCCCCGAGCACCCTGCCGTCGGCGCGCGCCGGCGCGAGCACGTGCCCGGCCGGCGCGTCCCCGTCCGGGTCGAGCCGCGAGCCCGAGAGCTCGGCCGCGCGCGGCGAGCCCGCCGGCGCGACGGCCCGCGCGACGAGCGCCCCCTCGCGCTCGTCCAGGACCCGGACGACCGCGAGCTCGGCGCCGGAGGCCTCGGCCGCGCCCTCCGCCAGCACCTCGAGCGCCTCGGCCAGGGGCACCCCGGACGCGAGCCGCTCGGCGGCCCGGGCGAGCCGCTCGAACGGCGGCCGCTGGGCCTCGACCACCATCGTCCGGCCAAGTATCTCGTAGAATCCCTGCATGGCCCAGCCGGCGCGGAAGCTGCGGGTCGTCGAGCCCGAGGCGCTCTCGCTCGACCCAGGCGCGATCGAGCGGGCCTACCGGCGCGAGCGCGCCCGCCGCCGGGCGCGCCACGTCCGCGACACGGCCGCGCGCAGCTCGAACGCGCGCTACTTCGTCGCGCTCGCCGTCCTCGTCTTCCTGACGGTCGTGATCGCGCTCACCGCCTGGCACCAGGTCCAGACGACCTTCGGGGTGTAGCCGGCTAGGACGCCTGCCCCGCCCCGACCTGCGCGCGGGCGTTCCGGAACGGGGTCCAGGCCACCGGCTCCCACCACGTGCCCGAGCACATCGGGCACGCGGGCAGCTCGCTGTGGATCATGACCCCGTACCCGCAGTCCGCGCACCGATACTGTCCCGTCGCCTGCGTGCCGGCCGGCTGGAAGTCGATCGTCTCGTCGTCGCCGCCGAGCATTGGCACCCTCCCCGTTCGAATCGGACGCTGACCGACAGTATCCCCATACTTAGCCCGGTGGAAACACCGATCTTCTCCGGCGACCCCGGAGAGCGCGGGCGGGAGCCGGTTCCGCGGGCTCCGAGGGGCGCTCCGCCGGGCCTCTGGGGCGCGGGCGACCGGGTCACCGGGATCGCGGCCCTCGTGCTCGCCCTCTCGGCGTTCATGGACTGGTACGCGGGCTCCGGCGTGGGCGTGAAGCTGGCGGTGATCGGCTGGCACACCGGGGTGCTCGGCAAGCTCGTCTTCTTCATCGGCTTCGCCGTGCTCGCCCTCCTCGCCCTCCGCGAGGCGGGGATGGGCCTGCCGGCGACCGTCCCCGAGAGCCTCGTGATCCTCGCCCTCGGGGCGCTCGCGACCGTCTTCGTGCTGATCCGGGTGATCTCGATCCCCGACTCGGTGCTGCCCGCCGACGCCCGCGGGATCGGGATCTGGATCAGCCTCGTGTCCGCGTTCGGCGTGATCGCCGGCGGGCTGCTGCGAGCCGCGGAAGAGCTCTAGCCGCCGCCAGGCCGAGGGCGGCGCCGAGGAGCGCTCCGGCGAGGACGTCGAGGGGGAAGTGGACGCCGACGTAGACGCGCGACCAGGCGACCGCGGCGGCGAGCACGAGGAGCGGGACGCGCAGCCGCGGCAGGGCGAGCGCGAGCACGGTCGCGCAGGCGAAGCTCGTCGTCGCGTGGCCCGACGGGAACGAGTGGCCGTGCGGCCGGGCGACGAGCGCGTGCACGTGCGGACGCGCGCGCGGGACGGCGGCCTTGACCGCGGCGGAGGCGAGCTCGCCGAGCCCGTCGGCGACGAGCGTGGCGAGGAGCACCTGCGGCCGCCGGAGCGCGAGCGTCGCCGCCGCGGCGAGCGCGAGCCAGAGCAGCCCGTACGTCCCGGCGTAGGTGAGCCCTTCGAAGACCGGGTCGAGCACGCCCGCGCGGTGGGCGACGCTCCAGTGCGCGAGGCGCCGGTCCCAGCCGATCACGGGCGAAGGCTACGCGGGCCGGCCTAGACGGGCACGAGCGCCCGCGCCCGGTTCAGAAGCTCCTGCGGGTCGAACGGCTTGCCGACGAAGCCGCGCGCGCCGCGCTCCTCGGCCTGCGCGGCCGAGCGCTCGTCGACCTGGCCGCTGAACATGATCACGGGAATCGAGCCGTGGCGCTCCTGGAGCTTCTGGAGCAGCTGCCAGCCGTCGACCCCGGGCATCACGACGTCGAGGAGGACGAGGTCCGGCGCCTTGTCCTCGATCGCGGCGAGCGCCTGCTCGGCGCTCTCGGCCTCGCGGACCGTGTAGCCCTCGAGCTCGAGGTGGACCCGCATGTACTCGCGCAGGCGGGGGTCGTCGTCGACGACGAGCACGAGCGGCCCGGCCGCCTTGCCGGACGGGCCGGAGCGGTCGACGAAGAGCTCGAGGTCGCGCCGCCGGTAGCGCCGGTGCCCGCCCGGGGTGTAGAAGGCGGGCACGCGGCCCTGGTCGGACCACTTGCGGATCGTCGACTGCGCGACGCCGAGGAACTTGGCTGCCTGCCCGAGGGTCAGCCACTCGGGCTCGCCGCTCGGGGCCTGGCGGCCCCCGGAGGATCTGGGGATCCCGGCCACGAGCTGAAACTACCCAAAGCTACGCCTTCTTGAAACGCGCTCAGGGTCCGGTGGCGGTCGCCGCCCCCGTTTTCGGCGGGATCGGCGGCAGCTGGAGCGGGCTCAGCGTCCGCACGAGCACCTGCGTCCCGCCCGGCTCGGGCCGCTCGTGGAGCGCCTCGCCGAGGCCGATCCCGCCGGCGAACGCGCCGCCGAGCGCGGCGAGGAGGACGAGCGTGCGCACGACCCGCATCCGCTCAGGCCCGTCCGGGCGCCGTCACGGGGCGTAGTCCGTGGCGCCGCGCGCGTAGAGGTGGAAGGCGGCGTCGGCGACGGTCGCGGCGTCCGGCGGCGGCGCGCCCTCCTCGCGCGCGTCGTCGAGCACGTCGCGGGCCCAGTCGTCCGCCTCGTCGTACGCCCGGGCGAGGTCGGCGAGCGAGTAGGTGAGGCCGATCCGCCGCCGCAGCTCGGCCGCGACGAGCTCGACCTGCGCCGTCAGGCGCGCGTACCCGGCGGGATCCGCCCGCGCGGCCTCGACGCGGCGGCGACCCTGCTCCCACTGCTGGCGCGCGAGCTGCACGTCCACGACCGCGGAGATGATAGGCGGGCCCGCGTCAGGGCACGGTGCAGCAGCCGGCGGACGGCCAGAGCGGTGCGGCCTCGGCGAGGACGAGGTCGCCGAGCGTGTAGCCCGGCCGGGCGAGCGCGAAGGCGGCGTGGGCGTGCAGGCACTTGAGGCTGCCGCCGCGCGTCGCGCCGCCGACGCCTCCGGGGAGCTCCGGCCGGAGCGCCCGCTGCTCGGCGTGGGCGGCCGCGAGGGACGCGCGGAGCTCGGGGTCGGCGGCCGCCGCGGCCGTCCAGCGCTCGACCCCGCCGGCGGCCTCGAGACGCGCGATCCGCGCGGCGAGGTGCGGGCAGGTGAGCCAGAACTGCGTCGGGAAGGGCTCGCCGGCGCAGTCGAACGGCGCCTGCTCGGCGACGGCGGGGAGGCCGAACGGGCAGCGGACGGCGACGCGCCGGAAGGCGCGCGGCGGCCGGCCGAGCTGGCGCCCGACGAGCGCGCGGTCGTCCACCGGCCGAGCGTAGCCCGCCCGCTCAGTGCCGCTTGCGCCAGGCGTCGATCCCGCGCACGATGAAGAGACGCTCGCCCGGCTTCACGAGCCCGAGCCGCCGCGACTCGCGGACGAGCGCGTCGGCCGTCCCGACCGTCTCGAGCCGGTGGCGGAGCTGCTGCTGCTGCGTCCGCAGCCGCGCCACCTCGGCCTGACGGCGGTCGAGGACGCCGCGGGCGTGCTCGTACGACCGGAGCGGCTTCCAGTAGAGGAGGGCGATCAGCGCGATCCCGCCCAGCGCGAGCAGCCGGTTCGGCCGGAGCACGAGGACCGATTCGCGCCGCGCGGCCCCGGTCCTCCCGGGGTCCGCTCAGGCGATCTCGACCTTGATCATGTTCGTGGAGCCGGGCATGTTGACGGCGGTGCCGGCCGTCAGCACGACGAGGTCGCCCTTGGCGACGAGGCCCTCCCGGAGCACCGCCTCGACCGCGCGGTTCCACAGGTCCTCGACGTTCGCGGCCTCCGGGAACGGCAGCGGCGTCACGCCCCACTCGAGGGCCATCTGCTGCACCGACGCCTGCCGGTGCGAGAGGCCGATGATCGGCAGGTGCGGACGCAGCCGCGCCACCGCCGAGGCGGTGCGGCCCGAGAACGTCGGCACGATGATCGCCTTCGCCCCGAGCGTCTCGGCGAGGTCGCACGCCGCGTTCGACATCGCCACCCCCATCGCGCGGGCGTCGCCGCCCGGCGCGGGCGCCTGGTGGCGGTAGCCCATCGACGGCTCGACCGCGCGCGCGATCTGGTCCATCGTGCGCACCGAGTCGACGGGGTACGCGCCGATCGCCGTCTCCGCGGAGAGCATCAGCGCGGAGGTCCCGTCGAGGATCGCGTTCGCGACGTCGCTCGCCTCGGCGCGCGTCGGCTCCGCGTGCTCGACCATCGACTCGAGCATCTGCGTCGCCGTGATCACCGGCTTCGCCGCGTCGAGCGAGCGCAGGATGATCCGCTTCTGGAGCAGCGGGACCGTGGCGGCGCCGATCTCGACGCCGAGGTCGCCGCGGGCCACCATCAGCGCGTCCGCCTCCTCGAGGACGTCGTCGAGGACGTCGACCGCCTCCGCCTTCTCGATCTTCGCGATCACGCGGGCGGGCGACCCGGCCGCGTCGATCCGGCCGCGGAGGTCGCGCACGTCGCCCGCGCTGCGAACGAACGAGAGCGCGACGTAGTCGACGCCGAGCGCGAGCGCGAACTCGAGGTCGTCCAGGTCCTTCGGCGTGAGCGACGGCACCGGGACCGAGACGCCCGGGAGGTTCACGCCCTTGTGCGAGCGCACCTCGCCGCCGACGACGACGCGGCACGTCGCGCGGCCCGCCCGCACCCGCTCGACCGAGAGCCGGACGAGCCCGTCGTCGATCAGCACGTCGTGACCGGGCGCGAGCACCTGGCCGATCACCGGCGGCGCCACCGGCAGGTCGCCCGGCCTGGCCGCCTGCTCGCCCGCGACGACGACGAGCGCGCCGGTCTCGAGCACGCGCGGCTCCGGGAGCGCCCCGACGCGGAGCTTCGGCCCCTGCAGGTCGGCGATCAGCGCCAGCGGGCGGCCGAGCTCGGCCTGCACCGCGCGTGCGAAGCCGGCGCTGTGCGCGTGGTCCTCGTGCGTCCCGTGCGAGAAGTTGAGCCGGACGGCGTCCATCCCGGCCCGGGCGAGCGCGCGCACGACCTCGTGCGAGGCGCTCGCCGGACCGATCGTCGCGACGATCTTGGTCCGGCGCCCCGCCGCGTCCATCAGGTCCGGGCCCTGGGGAACGCGTCCCAGCCGGGCCACACGGCGCGCGGCCCGAGCTCCTCCTCGATCCGCAGGAGCTGGTTGTACTTCGCCACCCGGTCGGAGCGCGCCGGCGCGCCGGTCTTGATCTGGCCCGCGTTCGTCGCGACCGCGAGGTCGGCGATCGTCGCGTCCTCGGTCTCGCCGGAGCGGTGCGAGATCACCGCGGTGTAGCCCGCGCCGCGCGCGAGCTCGATCGCCTCGAGCGTCTCGGTGAGCGTGCCGATCTGGTTCACCTTGACGAGGATCGAGTTCGCGACGCCCTCCTCGATCCCCCGCCGGAGGCGCTCCGGGCTCGTGACGAAGAGGTCGTCGCCGACGAGCTGGACGCGCCCGCCGAGCGCCGCCGTCAGGCGCCGCCACGCCTCCCAGTCGTCCTCGGCGGCGCCGTCCTCGATCGACACGATCGGGTAGCGCCCGAGCAGCCCCGCCCAGAAGCCGGTGAGCTCGCTCGAGCCGAGCTCGCGGCCCTCGAAGCGGTAGGCGCCGTCGCGGTAGACCTCGGTCGTCGCCGGGTCGAGCGCGATCGCGATGCGGTCGCGGTGCCCCGCGCGGCCTGCGGCCTCGAGGATCGCCTCGATCGCCGCCTCGCTCGTGGGCAGGTCGGGCGCGAAGCCGCCCTCGTCGCCGACGCCCGTCGCGAGCCCGCGCTCGTGCAGCACGGCCCTGAGCGCGTGGTACACCTCGGACCCGGTCCGCAGCGCGTCGGCGAACGACTCGGCCCCCGCCGGGACGAGCATGAACTCCTGCAGGTCGATCGAGTTCTGCGCGTGCACCCCGCCGTTGATCACGTTCATCATCGGCACGGGCAGCGTCACCGCGCCCTCGCCGCCGAGGTACCGGTAGAGCGAGACGCCGTCCTCGGCCGCGCACGCCTTCGCCGCCGCGAGCGAGACGCCGAGGACGGCGTTCGCGCCGAGCCTGCCCTTGTTCGACGTCCCGTCGAGCTCGACGAGCGCCGCGTCGAGCCCGGCCTGGTCGCGCGCGTCGCGGCCGACGACCGCCGCGGCGAGCTCCCCGTTGACGTTCGCGACGGCACGGTCGACGCCCTTGCCGCCCCACTCCGGCCCGCCGTCGCGCAGCTCGACCGCCTCGTGCGCGCCGGTCGAGGCGCCGGAGGGGACGGCCGCGCGCCCGAGCGCGCCCGACTCGAGCCGGACGTCGACCTCGACCGTGGGGTTGCCGCGGGAGTCGACGACGCGCCGGCCGCGCACCGAGGCGACGCGGCTCACGGCACGCGCTCCTTCGCCTGCTCGTAGTAGCGGTCCTGCGCGTGCAGGTCGAGCGCCGCCCAGTCCTCGCCCCGTTCCGCGGCGAGGCGGCGCGCGTCCTCGACGCGCGCGACGAAGCGCCCGCTCGTCCGCCGGAGGGCGAGCTCGGGGTCGACGTTGAGGCGCCGGGCGAGGTTGACGAGCGTGAAGAGGACGTCGCCGACCTCGTCGGCGACGCGCGGGTCCGGCTCCGTCTCGGGCGCGGGGGCGCCGGCGCGCTCGAGCTCGCGCTTGAGCTCGCCGAGCTCCTCCGCCACCTTCGCGAGCGGCCCGTCGAGGTCGGGCCAGTCGAAGCCGGCCGCGGCGGCGCGCCGCTGCACCTTGCGGGCGTGCAGGAGCGCGGGCAGCGACTCCGGCACGTGGTGGAACACGCCCTCGCGCCGCTCCTGCTCGACCTTCAGCCGCTCCCAGTGCCGGCGCACGGCGCCGGCGCTGTCGGCCTCCGCCTCGCCGAACACGTGGGGATGGCGCCGGACGAGCTTCGCGTGGACGGAGCGCGCGACCTCCTCGAGGTCGCCGGCGCCCCGCTCGGCGAGGAGGAGCGCGAGGAAGTACACCTGGAAGAGGAGGTCGCCGAGCTCGTCGAGCAGCTTCTCGTCGTCGCCGGCGAGCGCGGCGTCCGCGACCTCGTACGCCTCCTCGACCGTGTGGGGCACGATCGTGCGGGCCGTCTGCTCGCGGTCCCAGGGGCAGTCGCGCCGCAGCCGCTCGGTCAGCTCCTGGAGCTCGACCAGCGCGTCGCCGAGCGCCACCGCTACCCGGTCGTGGTCGTCGCGTTCGTCGCCGTCTCGAGCGCGGCGCACGGGTCGGGCACGGGCTCGTAGCCCGCCTGGTAGCTGACCTTCCCGCCCTTGCAGTAGCTCTTCGTGACGCCGGCGACCCAGTCCGTCATCGTCTTGTTGCGGTCGTCCTGCTCGAGCTGCGCGCGGATCGTCGAGGCGACCTGGGCCTCGGACGTCGGCTTGACGTCGCCGACGAGCTTGATCACGAACCAGCCGTACTCCTTCGTGTTCACCGGCTGGAGCAGCGTCCCGGTCTTCGCCTTCGAGAAGACGGCGGCGTCGAACTCGGGCACGTCCTGCCCCTTCTTCGCCGTGAACTTGCCGCCGATCGACTTGGAGCCCGGGTCCTTCGAGTAGCGCTTGGCGAGCTTCGCGAAGTCGGCGCCGTGCGCGATCTGCGTGCGGATCGACTGCGCGAGCGCGCGCTTCCCCTTGCCGACGAGGATCTCCTGCACCTCGCGCGTCGGCGGGTAGTCGCTCTTGTGCGCGACGTAGTACGCGTGGACGTCCTCGTCCGAGGCCTTCACGTCGGCGGTGACCTTGTCGAAGAGGCGCTGCGAGAGGAGCTGCACGCGGATCTGCTCGCGGACCGCGGCGTCCGTGTAGCCCTGCTGGACGAGCGACTGCCGGTAGCGCTTGTCGCTGCCGCCGAAGTACTGCTTCTTGATCTGGTCGAGCTGCGTCTGCACGTCCTTGTCGGTCACCCTCACGCCGAGCTTCGCGGCCTCGACCTCGAGCTCCGCGTTCTGCACGAGCAGCGAGACGACCTGCGTCCGGAGGTTGGTGTACTCCGTCGTCCCCGGCTTCGGGAACTTCTGCCCCTGCGAGGCGAGGCTCTTCCGCTGCTGCTCCATCAGCTGGTCGAACGACGCCTTCGTCACGTGCCGGTCGGCGACGACGGCGACGTCGGACGAGCGGAGCTTCGCGCTTCCGCCCCCGCCGCAGCCGGCGACGAGCGCGGCCAGCGGAATCACGACGAGAAGGAGACGGAGCTTCATGAGGGGCGCAGGTTCTATGCCGCCTGGCGCGCACCCAGCATAGCATCGAGCAGCCGCAGCGCCCCCGTCAGCTCCTCGGCCCGAAGCGACACCTCGCGCTTCGCGGACGTGTACACGGCCGTGTCCGCGCGCTCGCGCAGCGCCCGCAGCTCGCCCGAGCCGAGCACCACCGGACCGACGGACGAGCGGCCGGAGCGGAAGACGAGGTAGTCGGCCCCGAGCCGCGCGAGCTTCAGCTTCGCGTGCTGGATCGCGAACAGGTTCGCGACCGGCTCGGGCAGCGGCCCGTAGCGGTCCTCGGTGGCGCCCTCGAGCTCGCGCAGCTCGTCCTCGTCCTCGACGAGCGCCAGCCTCCGGTGCAGGTCGATCTTGAGCGCCTCCGACGCGATGTACGCCGCCGGGACGTACGCGTCGACGCGCGCGTCGACGCGGACCGGCCGCGCGGCGACGCGCCGCTGTCCGGTGAGCTCGGCGACGACCTCCTGCAGCATCTCGACGTACAGCTCGAAGCCGAGCGCGGCGACGTGGCCGGACTGCTCGGCGCCGAGGAGCTCGCCAGCACCGCGGATCTCGAGGTCCCGCATGGCGATCGCGAAGCCGGCGCCGAGCTCGGTGTGGTCGGCGAGCGTCGCGAGCCGCGCGCGCGCCTCCGAGGTCAGCTCGTGCGCGTCGGGATAGAAGA
>DASRHI010000032.1:0-62366 GCA_035650615.1 Gaiellaceae bacterium
CATTAAAGCGGTACGCGAGCTGGGTTCAGAACGTCGTGAGACAGTTCGGTCCCTATCCACCATGGGCGTTGGAGGCTTGAGAGGAGTCGTCTCTAGTACGAGAGGACCGAGACGAACGGACCTCTGGTGTATCAGTCGTCGTGCCAACGGCGCTGCTGATTAGCCACGTCCGGACGGGATAACCGCTGAAAGCATCTAAGCGGGAAGCCCACCTCGAGATGAGGCCTCCCATCTCCTCGAGAGAGTAAGAGCCGTGGGAGACCACCACGTCGATAGGCGGGACGTGCAAGCACAGCAATGTGTTCAGCGGACCCGTACTAATTGCTCGAGGTCTTGATTTGAGCACGCGATCTGCTGCTATGGAGTTTTGAGGGTGGGCGCCCCGCGTCCCCGCTCGACAACTTGGGCGGTCATAGCGGCGGGGAAACACCTCTTCCCATTCCGAACAGAGAAGTTAAGCCCGCTAGCGCCGATGGTACTCGGAGGGCGACCTCCCGGGAGAGTAGGACGCCGCCCATCTTCCTCGGGGCCCCGCCAGGGGCCCCTGCTCGTCCTGCCGCGGGCGCGCCGGGCCCTCGTCCGCCGGGGTCAGGCTGCCCGCAGCTTCTCGCGCCAATCCGGGTCGAGCTCGCGCAGGCGCCGCACCCGCTCCCCGAGCGGCGGGTGGGTGATGAAGAGCGCGGCGAGCCCCTCCTCGGCGAACGGGTTCGTGGTGTAGAGCGGCTCGGTCGCCGGCGAGGCCTCGAACGCGACGAGCTCCATCGCCTGCTCGAGGCGCAGCAGCGCGTCGGCGAGGCCGTGCGGCGAGCCGCAGAGCTCGGCGGCGAACCGGTCGGCCTCGTACTCGCGCTTCGGCGAGAGCAGCAGGTGCACGAACGAGGCGGCGAGCGGCCCGAGCACGAACAGGAGCGCGCGCTGCAGCCACCCGCCGATCCGCGAGGCCTCGACGAGCGCGGCGGCGACGATCACGGCGGCCGTCTGGACGAGCACGTCGCGGCGGCGCAGGTGGGCGAGCTCGTGCGCGACGATCCCCTCGAGCTCCGCCGGCGTCGCCACCCCGAGCAGCCCGACCGAGACCGCGAGCGCCGTCCCGCCCCCGGCGCCGCGGCCGGCGACGAGCGCGCGCGGGTAGCCGTCCGGCAGCAGGTGGAGCCGCGGCCGGATCACCTCCGCCCGCCCCGAGAGCGTCTCGACCGCGGAGAAGAGCGCCGGCGCCTCCCCGGGGAGCAGCTCGCGCGCACCGACCATGCCCATCGCGATCCGGTCGGCGTACCAGTAGAGCGCGATCGCGAGCAGGACGATCGAGCCGAGGAAGAGCAGGCCGAGCCGGTAGCCGCCGAGCCGCCACCCGGCGAACCCCATCGCGAGCGCGGGGACGGCGAGGAGCAGCCACGCCTTCGTCACGTTGGCGAGGACGGCCAGGCGCGGCCCGAGCCTCGGCTGCATCACCGCCGCCTACGCCTCGTCGTCGCGCTCGTCTCCCTCGTCCTCGGCGAGCCCGTGCGGCGGCCAGTCGGGCTCGGGCGCGTCGCAGCGGCTCGAGCAGTGGAGCGAGGCGATGTTCTGGAGCGGGATCAGGATGTGGCCGTTGAGCTCGATGTGCGCGACGTCCTCGACGTAGCAGTACGCGGTCAGCACGCCGTCCTGGTACTCGCCGCCGAACAGGGCGACCTCGACCTGCTCGCCCTTGTACTTGTTGGTGTAGTCCTCCACCGGGCGCCCGGGGTCAGTCTATCCGGCTGATGCTCCCGTCCTCGACGCGGATCGGCTGGACGTGACAGTTCGAGACGATCGGCCGGTCGTCGAACGAGCCGCCCGCGGCGAGCCACGCCGCGACGATCGGGCCGCCGTGCGTCACGACGAGCACGCGGCCGCCGTCGTGCGCGGACGCGATCTCGAGGAGGGCTGCGACCACCCGCCCGCGCATCGCGTCGAACGCCTCGCCGTCCCGCCAGCCGGTGCCGCCGGCGAGCCGCTCCGCGGCGCCCTCCGGGAACCGCCGCTCCACCTCGGCCCAGGTGAGCCCCGACCACTCGCCGACGTCGACCTCGCGCAGCCGCGCGTCGAGCCGCACGGGCAGCAGGAGCTCGCCCGCGACGAGCTCGGCCGTCTCGCGGGCGCGGGGGAGGTCGGAGCTGTAGACGGCCTCGGGCGGCGCGCCGGCGAGCGCCGCCGCGAGCGCGCGCGCCTGGGCGCGGCCCGCCTCGTTGAGCGAGGTCGCCGCGTGCCCCTGCCAGCGGCGCTCGCGGTTCCAGTCGGTCTCGCCGTGACGGGCGAGCAGGAGCACGGCGGCCACGGGCGACTAACCTAGCCGCCGCATGGACCTCGGGCTCGCAGGCAAGGTGTGCCTCGTCACCGGCTCGACCGCCGGGATCGGCCTCGAGGCCGCCCGCCAGCTCCGCGCGGAGGGCGCGCGCGTCGTCACGTGCGGGCGCGGCGCCGAGGGGATCGGCGACCTCCACGTCGCCGCCGACCTCGCGCGCCCGGGCGAGCCGGAACGCGTCGTCGGCGCGGCGCTCGAGCGCTTCGGGCGGATCGACTGTCTCGTCAACAACGTGGGCTGGGCCGAGATCCACCGCTTCGACGAGCTCGGCGACGACGTCTGGGAGCGCTCGTGGCAGCTCAACGTGATGAGCGCCGTCCGCGCCCTCCGCGCCGCGCTGCCCGGGATGAGGGCGCAGCGGAGCGGCGCGATCGTGAACGTCTCGTCGACGGCGGCGAAGCGTCCCAGCGTCACGATGCCGGAGTACTCGGTGACGAAGGCCGCGCTGCTCTCGCTCTCGCGGCTCGTCGCGGACCTCTACGCGAAGGACGGGATCCGCTCGAACGCCGTCACGCCCGGGCCGACCGCCACGGGCGCGTGGCTCGGCGCGGGCGGGCTCGCCGACCAGCAGGGCGACCGCGAGGAGGTGCTCGCGAAGGTCGGCGCCGGGCGCCCCCTCGGGCGGCTCGCGCAGCCGGCCGAGATCGCCGCGGTGATCGTGTTCCTCTGCTCGGAGCGCGCGAGCTACGTGACCGGCGCGGCCTGGAGCGCCGACGGAGGCACCGTCCCGATCATCGTCTAGCCTGGGAAGGTGGCGCCCCACCTCGCAGGCAGCGTCGCCGGCGCGTTCGCCGCTCGCGTCCGGGAGCTCGAGGAGCGCGCCCTCTCGCCGCTCGCCGTCCGCTCCTACGAGAGCCGCGGCCGGCTCCGAGGCGAGGAGGAGTGCGGCGTGCGCACGCCCTTCCAGCGCGACCGCGACCGCATCGTCCACTCGAAGCCGTTCCGGCGCCTGAAGGGGAAGACGCAGGTCTTCATCGACCCGGTCGGCGACCACTACCGCACGCGCATGACGCACACGCTCGAGACGACGGGGATCGCGCGCGTCGTCGCGCGCGCCCTTCGCCTCAACGAGGATCTCGTCGAGGCGGTCGGGCTCGGCCACGACATGGGCCACACGCCGTTCGGCCACGCGGGGGAGGAGGCGCTCGACGCCGCGCTCGCCGAGCGCTTCGGCGGTCGCTTCCGCCACAACGAGCAGTCGCTGCGGATCGCGGAGCGACTCAACCTGACCCACGAGGTGCGCGACGGCATCCTCACCCACACGGGCGAGCGGGAGCCGGCGACGCTCGAGGGGAAGGTCGTGCGGATCGTCGACAGGGTCGCCTACATCAACCACGACATCGACGACGCGATCCGGCACGGGATCCTCACCGAGGGCGACCTGCCGCGGGAGGAGATCGCCGTGCTCGGCCGCTCCGGGGCGCAGCGGATCGACACGCTCGTCCACGACCTGATCGAGACCTCGGAGCGGGAGGGCGACATCGCCCAGAGCGAGGAGGTCGGGGCGGCGATGCTCTCGCTGCGCGCGTTCATGTTCGAGCGCGTCTACCTCGGCCCGCACACGCGCGCCGAGCACGAGCGCGCCCGCGCCACGGTGCGGCGGATCTTCGAGGCGCTCGCAGACCGCGGCGGCGATCCCGGGGAGATCACAGAGTTCGTCGCCGGGATGACCGACCGCTACGCGCTCCAGTACGCTGCGACGCTCTAGTGCCGCGGATCAAGGACACGAGCGTCGAGGCCGTCCGGCAGGGCGCCGACCTCGTCGCCGTCGTCGAGGAGCGCACGCCGCTGCGGAAGGCGGGCGGCAGGCTCGTGGGGCGCTGCCCCTTCCACGACGAGCGCACGCCGAGCTTCTCCGTCAGCCCGGCGAAGGGCTTCTACTACTGCTTCGGCTGCGGCAAGGGCGGCGACGTCTTCACCTTCGTGCGAGAGACGCAGGGCCTCGACTTCGCCGGGGCCGTCGAGTGGCTCGCCGAGCGCTTCCGGATCCCGCTCGAGTACGAGCAGGCGTCGCCCGGCGAGGACGCTCGCCGCCGCCGGCGGCAGCGCCTCTACGAGCTGCTCGACCAGGCCGCGACCTTCTACGAGCGGCTCCTGTGGGAATCCCAGGCGGGCTCGTTCGCCCGCGACTACCTCGCCGGCCGGGGGCTGCGGGAGGAGGTCTGCCGCGAGTTCCGGCTCGGGCTCGCGCCGGAAGGAGGCCTGCTCACCCGCAAGGCGCGCGAGAAGGGCTTCACCGCCGACGAGCTGCGCGCCGCCGGCCTCTCGCGGGCGCGCGGCGACGACTACTTCCAGCGCCGGCTGCTCTTCCCGCTCGCCGACGCGCGCGGGCGGGTGCTCGGGTTCCAGGCGCGCCGGCTCCACGACGACGACCCGCTGCGCGGGAAGTACGTCAACACGCCCGAGTCGGAGCTCTTCCGCAAGGGCGACGTCGTCTACGGGCTCGACCGCGCCCGCGACGCGATCCTGAAGGAGGAGCGGGCCTGCGTCGTCGAGGGCAACACGGACGTGCTCGCGCTGCGGCAGGCCGGCTTCCGGCCCGTCGTCGCCTGCATGGGGACGGCGCTCACGGAGGCGCAGCTCCGCGAGCTCGGCCGGCTGGCCAAGCGGCTCTTCCTCGCCTTCGACGGCGACGAGGCCGGCGAGGCGGCGACGCTGCGCGGCATGGAGCTGGCGGTCGCGCGGGGCTTCGAGGTGAACGTCGTCGCGCTCCCGCCCGGCGTCGACCCCGCCGACGACCCGGCCGGGTTCGAGGCGCGGCTCGCCTCGGCGGCGCCCTACGCCGTCCACCGCACGCAGGTGGAGGCCGACCGGGGCGGCTTCCAGGCCGTGACGGCGTTCCTCCGGCCCCTGCCCGACACGCCGGAGAAGCGCGAGGCGATCCGCTGGGCGAGCGACCGCTTCGGGATGGCGCCGCAGCTCCCGAGCGTCCGCGCGACCCAGGCCGCCCTCTCGCCGAGGCGCGTGGCCGCCGCGATCCGCCGCGAGCGGGCCGCGCTCGCCGGCGTCGTCGCGCACCCGAGCCTCGTCCCGATCCTCGCCGAGCTGCCGCCGCACCACTTCCACGACGAGGCGAGCCGCGCGGTGCGCGCGCACCTGGTCGACGGCGCGCCCGTCGAGGGCGAGGCGCTGGGCCTCCTCGCCGAGCTCGACGCCCGCGCCGAGGCGGAGGGGATCGACAAGCAGACCGCCGAGGAGCTCCTGCTCCGCCTCCGCATGGACGAGCTCCGGGCCGAGCTCCGGCACGCCGACCTCGAGCGCACCCGGGAGCTCCAGGAGGCGCTCTTGCGGATCCGCGAGGCGGTCGAGAGCCTCGGCGCCGAGGCCCCGGTCGGCGACTGAGCCGGCCGGGGGCTTCGGTCGGCGGGCGAGCAAGCGAAGGCTGCCCGCGAGGGGACGGAGGCCGGCCGCACCGGCCTTCGCCTCCCGCGCGGCGCTCACGCCGGTCCGGAGCGCGTTCGGGTCGTCGCCGAGCCGCTCGGCCAGGGCGCCTGCGATCGGAGCGACAGGCGGGGAGGTCGCCGCGTGCCGCGGCCCGCGCCGGGGTCGGCCGGAGCCGCGAGCCGTCGCTCCCGACCGCTGAGAGCGGGTCGGCGGCGGCGCCGGAGCCCGGTGGGGGCAGCGCCGCCGCGACCGCGGCGAGGAACGAAAAGCAGCCCGGCGAGCCTCACGACCGCAGCATTGCAGCCCGGGGCCCTCGCCGGGCCCCGGCCAGGTAAGCCGTACGTAAAGCCTCCGCCGGACCGAGCCGGACGGGCCCGAGGGGCGAACACGGCGAGCGGCGGGCGTGTGTCGAGCGCCCAGGCCCGAGGGTGCACCGCCAGACCGGGGTGTCGGCAAGGACATCCTGACCTGCGACCAGCCCGCCGCTCACCCCCACGACGACGGGCTGCCCGCGCCCGTCCTGTCCTTCCGGGTAGCTCGGTCCAGATCATCGGACGGTTCCCCTCTCAGATCATCGCACGGTTCCCCTCTCGCGGCACGACCCGAAATCCCTCGAACGGGCCTTCGCGCAACGGGCCGTGCGGCCGACGATGCGCGTGAAGGCTGCAAGGCGGCAGAGAGGGAATGCGGTGATCCACTGGAACGAGAGCGTCGAGGCTGCTCCACGGCTCGGCTCGACGGCACGGGTCCGCGACGTGCTCGCGTTCGTCCGCTGGCTCTTCGCCCTCAAGGCGAAGGCCGGAGCGCGCGCGGAGCGGCGCCGGTAGCGCGCCCGCCCGGCCCGCGGGCGGTTCGGACGGGCGGCCGGATGCCTTGACGGCCCCGTGCCGGAGGAGGACGATCAGACCGTGGTCGAGTACGCGACCGTCACGGCCGCCCTGGCGCTCCTCGCCTCGTCGCTCTCGGGCGCGCTCGGCTCGGCCCTGCCGGCGAGCGACGTCGAGGCGGCCGCGCTCGTCGGGTCGATCGCCCGGTCGCACCACCTCTCGGGCGCACGCGCGCGCGCCGCGTACCGGCACGCTCCGTACCGGAAGCCCGCCCTCCGCTACCTCTACGCCGTCGGCTTCGTCGGCTCGGCGTCCGACCCGGCCGCCTGCCGGGCGGCGCGGGTGCTCGGGCCCGACCCGAAGGCCGCCGCCGCCGACGCGCTCCGCCGCTCGCCGCAGTCGCTCGCGGCCGTCCGGGGCGCGCACGTCACGCTCGCCCAGGCCGCGGCCGCGATCGGCCGCGGGACGGTCGCCGGGTGCGCCTGACCCGCCGGCGAGCGGACAAGGGGCAGCTCCCCGGGTTGGACTCGAACCAACAACCCTCCGGTTAACAGGGCGAAGTAGAGGTGTCCGACGGGGCGCGAAACCGCGCGGTTGAGCGCAATCGCGTCCCGTCGGATCCAGCTAGCTCCACCTAGTCCGGTACCGCGTTCGGTACCAAGTTCGGGGGCGGCTGACGGGCGAAATCTGGACTAGTGTTGAAATCAGGACTAGCGTTGAGGGCGCGCCGGAGACGTCTCACCCTGGGAGCGGGAATGGAAAGACACCTTGCAGTCCACCGCGTCCTCGTCATCGGCGTTGTTCTTGTTGTCGGCGGCCTCTCTTCTGGGGTCGCATCCGGGTCGGCGCCCACAGTCACGGTAAACGCGTACTCTGGCCGGGGCGGAGAGAAGGGCACGGCCCGGGTCGTCTTCACCTTCCGCGGGTCGTCGTCGGCCTGCGCTGAGTCCTCGCCCGATCTCGAACTGCGTCTCCTCCGCGCTGGGGCCGTCGTTTGGCGGGCGACCTGTTTCGGGAGCGGCGGGATAGCTGGACGCGTGGGTCTCTTTGACAATCAGGGCGGAGGCGGTCACGAGACGCTGTGGCCGCGCCTCCAACACCCCGGCAGGCACGGGTTCACCTGGACGCTTTTCTGGCACGGTCAGCCGATCGAGACTGGCCGCTTCACGGTGACCGCGAAGATCCTCCCCCCGTACCGGATCTACCAGGGACGTGACGCGTTTCAGAACTACTGCAAGAACAAACACCGGGCGATCTGGTCTGCGCACGGGCGTCTGTATTGCAACTTTCCGCGCAGAGTCTGGTACTCGTTCGCGCTCGCAGGCGGTTGACGTTCCTCCGCCGATGCGGGCTCGCAAACGTGGCGCGTGGTGAGCGCATGTTGTGTGGGCAGAAGTAGCGGTTAGCCGCCGTAGAATTTTCTGGGCGAATGAGAGTCATCGCCCGTGAACCTAGGTTGATCCGCACGCGCGAGGCGGCGCAGGTGCTCGGGCTGCATCCGGACACTCTGCGGCGCGCAGCGATCGAGGGGACGATCCCGTCGGTCAGGCTCGGCACGCGCGGGTGGATCAGGTTCAGGGTCACGGACATCGAGCGGTTGGCGGGAAGCCGTCGGTGAGCGTGACGTCGGAGCCGACCGTTCATGGCGAGCCCTGCCTCTGCACGAGGTGCGTCGGCTTCCAGGCGAGCAACACGGTTGCGTTGAAGCACGGCGCCCGCCGCTCTGACCTAGCGCTCTCACGGGAGCCTCGCGTCGCCGAGTTGGTCGAGCAGATCCGAGCAACGCAGCCGGTCTCGCATCCGGCCGACGTGGGAGCGTGCTGGAGGCTCGCGCTCGCCTACCGACGGGCGGAACTGTCGGCTCGGGCTCTCGACGCGGCCGACAGTGAACTCGCCGAGCATCCTCTCGCCGCGTACAGGGACGGAGCCGAGTTCCTCGGGCGGCTTCGCGAAGACCACGCGCGCTGGTTGCGGCTGGCGGGGAAGGTCGAAGAGGAGTTGGGCAGGACGCCGACGAGCCGCGCGAAGCTCGGGCTTCACATCGCGCTCGGGCGGCGGGCGCTGACCGTCGTCGATCTCCACGATGCGGCGGGCGCGGAGGGCCAGCGAACGTGACCGGCGCGCGCGGCACGCTCGACCGTTACCGGCGGGACCCGGTCGCGTTCTGCCGTGAGCGGCTGCGGTTCGAGCCGTGGAGCAAGCAGCGCGAGATCCTGGAGTCGGTCCGCGACCACACACGCACCGCGGTCCGCTCCTGCCACGCGGCGGGGAAGACGGCGACGGCTGCGCGAGCGGCGTTGTGGTTCATCGCCGTCCATCCGCACTCCCGCGTGATTACGACCGCGCCGACGTGGGCGCAGGTCAGGGACTTGCTCTGGCGCGAGATCCGCCTCGGCTACCAGGCGGCGGACGGGTTCATGGGCGGCGAGCTATTCGACACCCGGCTGGAACTCGGGACTGACTGGGTCGCGTTCGGGCTCTCCACCGATCGGCCGGAGCGGTTCCAGGGTCACCACGCCGAAAACCTGCTGCTCGTGATCGACGAAGCGTCCGGGGTCGCGGAGCCGATCTGCGAGGCGGCGGCGGGATTCCTAACGTCGCCGGGGGCGAGGCTGTTGCTGATCGGCAACCCGACGACCACGTCGGGCGAGTTCTTCGCCGCGTTCCATTCCGCGCGCGGCTTCTACAACACGATCCACATCCCGGCGTCGGCGACCCCGGCGTTCACGGGTGAGACGGTGCCCGCTGATGTCGCGGCGAAGCTGGTGGGGCGGCGTTGGGTCGATGACCACCGACGGAAATGGGGTGAAGGCTCGCCCCTCTACCAAGTACGGATCGCCGCTGATTTCCCGAGCACCTCCGATGACGCGGTTGTGTCGCTCGGCGATCTTGAAGCCGCGCAGCAGCGCGAGCTTGAACCCGGTCTGCCGCTCATCCTCGCCTGCGACGTGGCGCGCTTCGGCAGCGACTTGACGACGCTGGCGGTCCGGAACGGGAACGTGGTCAGGATCGCGAAGAGCTACGGGGGCAGGGACACGATGCGCACGGTCGGTGAGATCACGCGGCTCGCCCGTGACCTCAGTAGCGAGCAGGGGCGGAAGCCGACGATCGTAGTCGATGACGCCGGGGTGGGCGGCGGCGTAACCGACCGGCTGAAGGAGTTGCGCGAGTTCAAGGTCGTCGATTACCTCGGAGCCAGGTCGGCGCGTGCGAGCCGCGATTACCCGAACCGCCGTAGCGAGGACTGGTTCCAACTCGCCGAGGTGCTGCCCCTGCTCGACCTTGACGACGACGAGGATCTCGCCGCCGATCTGCTCGCACCCCGCTACGTGCTCGACTCTCAGGGCCGCCGCGTCGTTGAGGCGAAAGCGGAGACGAAGCGACGATTGCGGCGGTCACCTGACCGCGGCGACGCGGTCGTGATGGCGCTCAGCGTCGAGCCGCCGGGGAAGCCGAAGCCGCAAACGATGGTCAGCGTTGCGCGCGGCAGGATCGACGACTACCGCCCGGCCGCACGCCGGAGCGGCGTCGTCGCCTACGCGCGCATCCCGACGACGGAGCGACGCCCGAGCCTCGACGACGTTCTCGCTGCGAACGGCGTTGTGGCGCACGACGACATGAGGGAGCTTGCCGAGTTGACGCGAAGGATGAGATGACGCGAGGCCGGATCTACCTTCGTCGCACGGTCGGTAGCTACTCGGCGGGAACGATGCTCGCGAAGCGCGGCGAGCAGGATGACCCGTCCGTCTGGCGGGTTTCCGTATGGGGCGATCCGGAGCGTCGGGTCTTCGAGATCAGCCGCGACGACGCCGTCGAGCGTCGCCCGCGCGGCGGTGCGATCCGCCCGGCCCGCGCGACCGCAGCGAAGGAACGACGGCTACCTCTTGTCTTCTCGACAGGGAAAGCCCGCGAGCAGGCGGCGGAGCTACTTCCCGGCCGCGTGCTCGAAAACGCCGTCCATGAGGCGCTCGCCGCGGGTGCGCTCAGCCACGATCCCGGCCAAGGGATCGCGGCGGTGAGGCTAGCGCAGGACGATGCGGTTGCGCTCGTCACGAGGTCCGTGTCCCCGACCAGCGGGCGGAAGAGCTTCGTCGTCGTCGGCGTCAAGAAGGCGGCGTGAATCGGCGCGTGCTGATGCTGCCCGAACCTAAACGAGAAGGAGGAGATGTGGCCAATGTTCTGAAGACACGGACGCGTCAGCAGGAGCGCCCGCCCGATGGTGAAGTCTTTGCGAACGTCGCGAACGCGCTCTTCCGGCATACCGCCGGGCTCGACCAACCGTTGCGCGTCAGACGCGAAAACCTCGATCTGCGTGAGCAGCGCGAGCTTGTTGATCTTGCGGTCGAATGTGACGGGCCGACTGGCCTGCGTCTCACCGATCTGCCATCGCGGAAGCTAAAGCGGTTCGAGCGTTTGGCGGCGAAAGGCGCTGGGATGTCCGAAGACCACTTCGACCAGTTGCGTGAGCAGGAGAAGCACCGCGCGGAGTTCGCAGACATCGGACGGCAGATCCGGATGCCGCCGCGGCGCATCAAGCTCGCCGAGCCCGGCTCGATCGAGTTGCCGAAGCAATGGTGCTGGGACTTCGTGCGTGACCGGGTGCTCTGGCCGAGCCACCTCGGGCTCCTGTGTTACTTGCTCGCGACGTTCGAGAACGGCGGTCCGCCGATCCCCGCGCCCGGCATCAGCTTCGACGACGGGACGCTGATCGTTGATGTCCAGCGTGCAGCGATCCCGCCCGATCCTGGGGGTTCGTACGTTGCCTGGAAGGATCTGCTTCGTCATCTCGCAGCGAACGGGCTCGTCGAGCTAACCGAGGAAGGCCGCATCTGGAAGATCCGTCCCGGCTCGCGAGTGCGGAACGCGACGACGAGGGCGGCGTGAAGCGTCCGGCGCCGCCGGGCGTCGAGGCGAAGGAGTGGCGGGCGTTCCTCGCTGACCTCGACCGGCTCGGCGTGACCGCGCACCCGACCGACGGACGCGACGACCCTGCGCTCGACCAGCTCGTCGCCTTCGCGGCGGCTCCGCTCAACATCGACGATGACGGCGGCGAGGAAGAGCCGCGTACGCCGCTGCCGCGTCCCCCAAGCGGCGGTAGGGCAGCATCGCGTCTGACGGTCGATTACCGGCAGCAGCGCGTCCTAACGGCCGCAGGCGCAGTAGTGCCCGGCGGCTGGGCTGCGTTCCTCGCTCACGAGCGACGAGCGGCGGAGCAGGCGCGAGGGCGTCGTGCGTTCACCGCGGCGGCGCTACCGACGTCGGTAGCCACGCGCACCGGCACGACGACGATCGTGACGACGACGACCTCGAACGGCGTGACGACGACGAAGGTCGAAACCCGATGACCTGCGTAAGTGCCGAACGTTCGGTACTTACCGGCCGCCCGCGGTCTTGGAATCTCGTCGGCGATCCGCTCGCCTTCGTGCTCTCGAAGAACGTGGATCGGCGAGAGATGTCGAAATCGCAGCGGGCGATGGTCGCATCCCGACTCGCCACGCTCGATCGTGGACGACCGGTAAATGCCGAACGTTCGGCATTTACCCAGGACGAGGCAGCGTGAGCACGAAGCCGACTACGAAGGTGCGTCGGCATAACGCGGTCCTCCGTGCGGCCGAGAAACGCGCGCAGGAACTCGAACCGAAGCTGGCGAAGCTCCTGGCGCCGATCCTCTCGGGTGCCGGGCTGACGGCGGCGAGAGGATTCCGGGCGGCGGTGACTGACCACGTCACCGCGAGCGGTGAACCGACGCCCTGGAGTCCTCCTGCCGCCGACGAGGTCCTGGATGTGGACGCGCTGGTCGCGAACCTCAGGAAGAAGACCGACCCCGTCCGCCGCGCGATGATCGAGACGGTGATGACGGCGACGCTCGACGGGGCGGGGATCGACTTCGAAGTGACGAACCCGTTCGCGGGAAGGGTGCTCGCGCAGTCGGGTGCGCACGTCCGCAACATCGCGGAGACGACGCAGTTGAACGTGATGCGGATTGTGAAGGCGTCTTATGAGCAGGGGCTCTCGATTGCGGACACGGCGAAGGCGATCCGGTCGGGGATGGCGGCGGCGGCGGCCGAGGAGCGTGCCGTCACGATCGCGAGAAGCGAGTTGGCGGCGGCCGTGAATGGTGGCGCGCTCGCGGCGACGCAGATCGTCGCGAGCGCGACCGGAACGACCTACTCGAAGCAGTGGGTCAGCACACCCGACGAGCGGACACGCGAGTCGCACTCAGCCGCGAACGGTCAGGTCGTCGGCTTGAACGATTACTTCGATGTTGGCGGCGCGGCACTTCAGCATCCGGGAGACCCCGATGGCCCGCCGGACGAGACGGTCTCGTGCCGGTGTACCTGCACGTTCCAGGAGGGGCCATGACCGCCCGGGAAGTGGACGCTGCGTATGCCCGCTGGTGGTCCCGTATCGAAGCGCTGCCGCCTCGACGAATCGGCGAGCCTGTCTCAGTCACCATCCAGCGATCGAATGAGGTCACGCAGGCTCTCGTTGAGCTGCAAGAGGTCATGTTCGAGTGGTTCGAGCAACGCCGCTCGCTCCGTCAGGTCGGTTCTTGCGACCGCAGCGGCGAGGCTGTCTACGGCGACGGTCAGCGCGTAGACCTGAGTGGCCAGGAGCCGCATCGTGCCGCGCAGAGAGTCGGGGTCATCCATAGTCGCCTCCCTTCGTCGGGTGAGGCGGACCATCTCACGGGCGCGCCTTAGTCACTAGGCGCGAGACGCGCTGTCGATAGTTGGACACAGGAGCGGTGTCTGCGCGCCCCTAGGAAGACGGTTGCGTTTCGACGTCCGCGAGCGCGCACGTCGGGCACCACGGGACACTCCCCTCGAACGCCTGCTCGATGTCGTCACGCGACGACCAGCCACGCACCGCGATCTCCGTCCCCGCGAACGCCCGGTGTCCCTCCTCACACCGCGCGCCGAGCAGATGCACCGGGTCGTTCGTGCCGTCCGCTCTGAACCAGAGCGGCTGACCCGCGAAAACGAACATCGTCTGCCTCACGGGGACGCCGTGCATCGTTCCCTGCGACGTCACGGCGACGACCTGGAGGCCCCGCTCGCGCAGCTCCGCGAGGGGTTCGGCGGCGGCGTCGATGAGCGCGGTCGTGAGACCCGGCTCGTCCCGGTCGGGTTCGACCATCGAGAAGCTCTCTATGAACTCCTCCCAGGCGGCGCGAGCTTGCGGCTCGAACTCGTCAGGGACGAGGAAGAAAGCGCCAGCCTGAGCCGTAACGACGTTCCGGAGATCACTCGGCTTTCGGATCACCCAGACGCCCACCGGGCGCAACATATAACTCTGGGCTGAATACCGATGCAGCCACGACCGAACTAAGGTCTGACTTTCATGATGCGCTCAGCTTCCGTCGCATTTGTAGTGGGTAGCGTGCTGCTCGCTTCGTGCGGGAGCGGCCATCCGAGCAGCAGCAGCGGAGGGATTCCCGTGAAGACGATCACCGAGCCCGCGCGGACGGTGACGTACTCGATGCCGTCGTCGAGCATGGAGCCGACACTCCATTGCGCACAGCCAGCCCCCGGTTGCGAAGCGCTTCGCAGCGATCGTGTCGTCGCAGCCGAGCCCGTGACGAACGTGAACCGACGGGATGTTCTCGTCTTCCAGACGCCGCAACGCGCATACACGGTCTGCGGATCGGGCGGGCTCTTCATCAAACGAGTGATCGGTCTCCCCGGCGAGACCTGGCAGGAAAAGCGTGGCTACGTCTACATCAACGGCAAGAAGATCGACGAGCCGTACGTGAGGCCGGACCGCCGTGACGACTTCTCGCAAGGACCAATCACGATTCCGCAGGGGCAGTACTTCATGATGGGCGACAACCGCAATGGCTCTTGCGACTCGCGGCGGTGGGGGACGGTGCCTGCTGCGAACCTCGTCGGCAAGGTCGTCCAGATTCTCCGTGCGGGCTGAGCCCAGCGCGAACGGGAAACCTCCGACGCCGTCGCTAGCCTGCCGGTGGCCGCTTTCGGCTGCTTCTCGATTCATCCCGACGGCGCCCGCCCACCCGGCGGGCGTCGGTCGTTTCAGTCCGTCCGGTCGCTCCCGGAAAATAGTTGGCGGATGACGAGAAAGCAGTGGAGCGGATGGAAGCGCGTGACGTAGCCCGCGGCGACGACCGCGTAGCGAACCCCGAGCAGCGGGCGCGCGCGGCGCTCTTCGTCGGCTGCGAGCCCGACGATCCCGTGCTGGACGACCTCGCCGAGGTCCTCGCGATCCTCCGCGCCGACGGGGACGTCCGGCGCGTCAACGGTGCCCTCGATCTTGCGAAGGCTCGTGGTGAGTTGCGGTACATGCCGGGTCGTGGGATCAGGGTCCGAGCTGGGCTTCGCGGGTCGCTACAGACCGTGGCGCCGCGAGCCTGCCGAATCGTTCGTGCCCGTCGGGTTGTGCGCCGTCGGAGCCTCCGCCGTGGCGCTCGCGCTCCCGCCCGACCAGACGACGACCCTGAACCACTAGCCGCCGCGAGGGCCGCGTGAGCGGCCTCGTGACGCGTCTCCGGCGTCGGCTCGGGCATCCAGTCGCGATCGTGTTTCTGCGGCTACCACGTCGAGTGCAGGACGCCCTGCTGTGGGACCGCATCGCGCGGCGCGTCGCGCAGGAGCGGGAGGGGCAGTGACCGATCCCGTTGATCTCGTGCTGTCGCGACTCGAACGCGTGAAGAAGAACGGCTCGGGCTGGACTGCTCGTTGCCCGTCGCACGAAGACCGCGTCGCGTCCCTGTCGGTGGCTGTCGGCGACGACGGCCGCGTGCTGATCTGCTGCTTCGCCGGGTGCCAGTTCGAGCAGATCGTCGCCGCGCTGGAGATCGAGCAGCGCGACCTGTTCGCGCGTGACGGGTGCGAGCCTGCGAGGCGCCCAGCGTCGCCGCCTGAGCCGCTGCCGACCGCCGAGCAGATCGCGACCTGGCAGACAGCCATCCGGAGTGAGTGCGTGCTCGCGCGGCTGCACGACCTACGCGGCTGGGTGCCGAAAGCGGTCGAGGTGCTCGGGCTCGGGCTCGACGGCGACCGCGTCGTATTCCCGATCCGTGACGCGAACGGCGCGCTCGTGAACGTCGTGAAGTACCGCCCGAACGCTGCGACGCGTAACGGCTCGAAGTCGATCGCGCTCCGCGGACGACCGCGCGACCTGTTCCCGGCGCCGGAGAGCATCAACGAGGGCGACGGCTGGCTGTTCCTGTTCGAGGGCGAGGCGGACGCGATCCGCGCGCTCTCGCTCGGCATCGCCGCGGTCGGCGTGCCCGGCACGAACGGGTGGAAGAGGAGCTACGCGAAGAGGTTCAAGGGGCGCCGGGTCGCGGTCTGCCTCGACAGCGACGGGGCGGGTCGTGCTGCTGCGGCGAAGGTCGCCAACTCTCTACACGGGGTTGCAGCAGCAGTGTCCGTAATCGACCTTGACCCTACCCGTGACGACGGCGAGGACCTCACCGACTTCGCCGCGGCGGCGCGGAGCGAGGAAGACCGGCACGCAGCGCGTAGCGTGTTGCTGTCGATCGCGGACAAGGTGTACGAACGCTCGCAGCGCGCGACCGCGAAGGCGACTGGCACCTCACTTGCGACGGTCAACCGCGGCGTTGCAAATGCAACAGCGAGGGGTGACGAGAGCAGCCCCAGCGCCGAACCGGGTGAGCCAGGTGTTGCAAATGCAACGCCTCGGCTGCGCTTCGCGCGCGCTGATGAGTTCGTGGCGGTCGAGGAGACGGCGTCGGAGGCGCTGGCGAGCGACGGCGCTGACGGCGCGGTGATCCCCGCCAGCGGGTTCGTGCTCGTCTACGGCGACGGCGGCGCCGGGAAGACGACGCTCGTCAATGACCTCGTGGTGCATCTCGCGGCCGGGCAGAACTGGCTCGGGCTGGTCGAGCCGGTGCGGCCGCTCCGGGTCTGTGTGATCGAGAACGAGGGTCCGCGACCGATGTTCCGCGACAAGCTGCGCCGCAAGTTCGCGTGCAGTTGGCAAGACACGGCCGCCGGGGTGTTCGTCCTGGAAGAGCCGTGGCTGTCGTTCGACTTCCGCGACGAACGGCAGCGCGACGATCTCGTGGCGTTCGTCGATCGCGAGCAGATCGACCTGGTCGTGGCCGCGCCGGTCGCGCGGATCGGGATGGAGGGCGGCGGGACGCTCGACGAGATCGGCGCGTTCGTCGCGCTGCTCTCCGATGTGCAACGCCGCGCCGTCCGGCCGCTCACCGTGCTGCTCGTCCACCACCAGAACCGTGCGGGGCAAGTCTCGGGCGCCTGGGAGGGCTTGCCCGACTCGCTCATCCATGTTCAGGCGCAGGGGCATGGGCGGACGCGCGTCTTGTGGCAGAAGCTCCGTTGGTCGTCGCGGCTGCATGGCACCACGACGAGTCTGCTCTGGGCCGAGTGCGACAGCTTCAGCGTCGAGGAGCGCGAGCAGGTAACCGAGGACTCGATGGCTGCCGCGATCGTCGCGGCGGCGACCGAGCTACCGGGCGGCTCGTGGACGAAGATCCGCGTCAAGGTCAGAGGCAACACCGACGACGCCGCCAAGGTACGCGACCGGCTGCTCGCGAGCGGCGCGCTCGTCAACACGGCGACGCGTGAGGGGTACTTCTCGCTCTGGGTAGCCGACGACCCAGCCGCGACCCGTTCCGAGCTTAGAACGGGCGTAGAACGGCTCCCGTTCGCCTCCCCGCAGGGCGGGGCGCCGTCCGAGCCGTTCCTCCGTTCCACCGTTCTAAAGGAACGGGGAACGGAACGGAACGACCCGACCGGGGACGACAACCCGGATACCGATGTGGGGAGGGAGGGCGAGCCGTGACCAGTCTCCGCATCATCGCCCAGGTCCTTGGCGTCAGCAAGACAACTGTGTGGCGCGATGTCCAGAGCAATCGCGTGCGAACGGTCCAGCAGGTCATCGAGGAGGGACCGCGCTTCGTCACCGGCGCCGACGGCAAGCAGTACGCCGCGACACGCAACGATTCGCTCGTCGCGCGAGCCATCGCTCACGATGCGCTTCAACAGGGCCGCACGGTCGCGGAGGTCGCCACAGCGTTCAACGTCTCCGAGCGGACGATCCGGCGATGGCGGACAGGGTGAGTCATCTGGAACACCTGACCGCGCAGGTCCGGCATGGTAGAGCCGATCGCCCCGGTCACCTGTTCCGCATGGGACACCTGACCGAACCGCACGACTCGCCCGCCGCCCTCCCGGCTGCCGACGGGGCAATCCGCACGGACGCCGCGCGCGCGAGGAGCGAGACGTGACCGCCGACCGCCTGCTCGACGCCGACGAGGTCGCAGCGATGCTCCACGTTCCGGTGCGCTGGGTGAGAGACGCGACGCGCGACGGGCGGCTGCCGGTCGTGCGGCTCGGGCGCTACTGCCGGTACGACCGCGCCGACGTGCTCGGGTGGGTCGAGGCGCAGAAGTGCAGCGGGCGCGCGACAACGTTCCGTAGCCGGGTTCCGGTACCACGCGGCGGTACCAATTGACCCGCAAGCCGCTCGTCATGCGGGCTCCCGTCCGGTTCGGGACCGGATCGGCGACGCAGTTGAGCGCATTACGGACCAGGCCACGGGACGGACACCACGTCAACTCCGCCGCCGACGTACTGCTCGAAAGGTGCGAAGAACGCCGCGAAGTACGACCCGTACGCCAGTACCGCGAACCGCACGTGCTTGGTCCACTCGTCCAAGTCGGTTGGAAATGGGTGCTTCTTCAGCGGATGCGTCTCGACGATCGCCCTCATCGCCGCCCGCAACGTCGCGTCGAGGACGTTGAACGCTCCGAGGTCGAACCCTTGTCGGAAGCTAAACGGAGACCACTGTTTCCCACGCGCGACGAGGTCCGCCTGAATCTGGTTGCCTGTCATGCCGCCGAAGTAGACGGGCTGGGCGACTTCCTCAGACGCGTCGAACGCCGCACCCTGGACGTACGCACCCTGAGGTGTGATCGCGGTCGAGTTTCGGATGAACCAGATCCGGGGCGTCCACTCCCCGCTGTCCATCTCGAACCCAGCGAGGTGAAGGATGCAGATGTCCGTCAAATTGCCCGCTTGCAGTGCTGCGTTGAGGTCGCTCTGGAGCGCCGCAGCGAGCGTCGCGAGGTCCTCTGTCGGATCGATATGCCTGCCGATGAAGTCGTAGAGCCACTCGTCGGTAGCGCGACCGTCGATCTCCGCGTCGCCGACGTAGCCGACGATCACCTGACGGTTCGGCCACCTGAGTACCTTCGGACGCTGCGTCTGCCCTCGGAGCGCAACGCCGCCGCCGCTTCGGGTGACAGTGATGTTGCGGTCGGCCCCGAAGAGAATTCCCTCAGGCACGAGATGGACGACCAGGATCGACATGGGCTAACCGGGCAGGTCGATACGGTAACGCCGCCGGAGGTAGCGGCGCGTCAGCGGACGGAGGTGTTTGCGGAGCGGTCGAGGCACAATCGCATGCCACCACGCGAGCTTGAACACGCCGAACGACTCGACGTTCTGCCAGACGAGGTTCGACCCGCTCGGGTCGATGATGAACGAGGTTCTGTGGGTCACGGTGGAGATGTCGGTGTAGGAGAAGCTGCCGGTGGCGAGGTCGGGGATCGTCAGTCTCGACCATGTGAACCACGTGAGTTCACCGGGCGCCATCGCCGTGTACTCCCCGGCGGCGGCTTGCTCGCCCGACCCGACTGCTTGTGCGCCATTCGGCTGGTCCATCCAGGGTCTGACTTCGAGCGCCGGGCCGCGGCCGACGTTCTCCACGAGCAGGGTGACGGCGTAGGTGCCGTCGTCGTTGTTCTTGAAGTCGATCAGCGGTCGCGGCGCCACGTACTGGCTCAGCGGGATCGGCTCGCCGCGTTTGGGAGCGATGTCAGCAGGCCGATTCGTGCGGAGAAGGAGTACGGGCCGCCACTGAGCACGAACGTCGTCGCCGCCTTGCCGCGCGAGCCAGAACGTCGCGAGGACGAGCAGCGCGGTGAAGGCGGCGAGGATGAGCGTGGCGATCGCGGTCCAGTCCATCGCGCCGTAACGCTAGTGCCGCCGTCGGGCTGCTGGATTCTCGGGGCGATCAAGCGTAGGATTGCGCGTAGCGGATCCGACCTCGCTGGAACCGGGGTCGCCGCAGATAGCCGTTACGTTTCAAGCGCCCTCGGGGGGCGCGGTGGTTCCAGCACCGCCGACCCCGGGGGCACCACCGGGAGGTGGTAGCAATGCCTAGCGGTGCCTGCGTCATCAGGTACGAGGGCGCACGCGGAGTTACCTGGAAGGTGAAGTACACCGACGCCTCTGGGACGCAGATCAAGGAGACGCTCGGCAAGGCGAGCGACGGGTGGACCCGGAAGAAGGCTGAGGCCGAGCTTCGCGCACGGCTCGTCGCGGTCGAGAAGAACGGTTACGTCCGGCCGGAGCCGATGACGCTCGCGCGGTTCGCGGACAAGTTCGTCTCCGACCATCTGCCGAGCCGGAACCTCAAGACCTCGACGCTCATCGACTACACGCTGACGATCGAGAAGCATCTGAAGCCCGCGCTCGGCCCGACGGAGTTGGTCGAGTTGGAGCGGAAGCCGGAGTTGATAGAGCAGTACGTCGTCGAGAAGCTCGGGAAGGGGCTGTCGCCGAAGACGATCCGGAACCACCTGAGCCTGTTGAGCCGAATGTTCCGGGTCGCGATCCGATGGCGGCTCGTCACCTCGAATCCGGTCGCGATGATCGAGCCGCCGCGCGCCGAGGACGTTGAGCCCGAGGTCCTCACACAGATCGAGATCGGGAAGCTCCTCGCCGCGTACCGGCAGCTAGAGGCAGACGAGGAGGACGAGACCGAGCGGGAGTGGTGGGGACTCGCACGGCGGATCGTGACCGTCGCCGTCGGCACGGCGCTTCGCCGAGGCGAGTTGCTCGGGCTCACGTGGGCGGACGTGTCGATGCTCGACGGGAGGCTCGCCGTCCGGCAGGCGTGGGTCCGGAACGAGATGACGAGCCCGAAGAGCCGGACCTCGCGACGCACGCTGGAACTGAAGGCCGAGGGGCATGTCCTCGCGGCGCTGAAGGAGCAGTGGCAGGCGTCGAGGTACCGCTCGGACGACTCGCTCGTCTTCTGCCACCCGGCGCTCGGGACGCCGCTCGACCCGACGAAGCTAACCCGGACGTACGGGCGTCCCGCGCTCGCGAAGGCTGGGATCACGAAGCCGTTCCGGGTCTGGCACGGGCTCCGGCATACGGCGCTAACGCACGAGGCGGCGGTCAACTCGCAGTCGTACGTCCAGATGCGGGCCGGGCACTCTCAGGGCGCGATCACCGAGCGGTACGTTCACGCCGCGCAGGTCGCGCATCCCGGAGCCGCCGACCGCGGCGAGGAGCGGATCTTCGCGGCTCTGGACGGTTCGGTACCAAGTTCGGTACCAGATTCGCCGCTCGCCGCCTCCGACCGGAGCGAAGATGCGGCGTTTGCAGCTACTTCAAAGCTCCCCGGGTTGGACTCGAACCAACAACCCTCCGGTTAACAGCCGGATGCTCTGCCAATTGAGCTACCGGGGATCGCTCGGGCGGCGGCCATTGTAGCGAGGGGTCAGCGCACGCTCAGGCGCACGGTCGTGACGTGGAGCGGCTTGCCGGTCGCCGCCGACGGGTCGTAGAAGACGAGCTTGGCGGGGCCCGGCGGGAGCTCGATCGTCGCCGACCACGTCCCGCGCGTCCCCGTCCCCGAGCTCGCCACGATCGTCTGCGTCCGGAGCTTGCGGCCGGCGCTCCAGACGTCGACGGCGAAGGTCCCCTCGAACACGTCGGCGGTGCCGCTCGCGTGCACGGGGCTCGAGACGGTCGAGTCGCGCGCGGGCTCGCGCACGAAGATCGCCGCCTGCGCGGTCAGGTCGGCGTAGTCCGCGGCCCTCGCCGGTCGGCCGAGGGCGTTCCCGGCGCCGTCCTCGAGGGGGAGGCCGGTCGCGCGGCCCTCCTCCTGGAGCTCGACGCCCTGAACGTCCGGGAATTGGGTCAGCGTGGCCACGATCTGCGCCTGGGCGCTCCGGGTCGGCTCGCCGAGCTCGGCGGAGAACCGCGCCACGGCGACGCCCCCGGCGATCTTCAGCTCGGCCAGCCTGGTACCGGCGGGCAGTGCCGTCGAGTACCCCGGCGGCGGCCCGGCGAGGAGGGCGCCGAGGGCCTCGGTGGCGACCGCCGGCTCGTCGGGCACCTGCACGTCGACGCGGGTGAGGGCCCCGTCGCGGTAGAACCAGGCGCCGAGGGCGCGGGTGGCGGCCGTGGTGCCGCGCGCGCCCGTGGTCGGGTGGGTGCTCGCGGTCCCGCCGCAGCCGGCGAGGAGCACGGCGCAGGCGGCGACGATCCCGGCGCGGCGGAGCATCAGCGCGTCAGTATCCTTCCGGTGTGAGCCCGTTCGCGATCGTGCTCCTGGTGGCCGCGCTGGCGCTCCTCGCAGCCGCCGAGTGGGGCCGGGTCGAGAAGCTGAGGGACGGGCGCACGAAGCGCGAGCGCGCGCGGCGGAAGTCGAAGTTCCGCGTGGTCGAGCATCCCGACGACGACTTCGCACGCTCGGTCGAGCGCGACCTGGCCGCGCTGCCGACGATCGACGAGCACGATCTCAGGAAGCACTGACGCTCAGCCGGAGACGACCACCGTGCGCTTCAGCGTCGCGGTGTTCGGCTTGATCCTGGCGACGTCCTCCATGTTCTTCAGCTCCTGGTAGTCGGACGCCGTCACGGCGACGTCGTGGCGCCCGGGCGCGGCCCGGATCGTGACGCGGCCGCCGGAGAAGCGGGCCTGGGCGGCGTGGCCGTCGACGGTCGCCGAGATCGACTGGGGGTCGACGCCCGAGCCGCGGTCGGTCGCGGAGACGACGATCGTGCCGCGCGCGGCCGAGACGAGGGCGAGCTTCGGCGGCCGGGTGTCGTCGACCCAGAAGCGGAACTCGAACCGGCCGGCGGCGGCGGCAGAGCGGGTGTCGAAGACGACGTCGTACGCGCCTCGCGCGGGGAGGACGGCCCCGGCGACGGGTCGGGCCTCGCCGAAGCTCTTGAAGTACGGGTTGAGCGCCTGCGGGACGCCCGGGTAGCCCGCGAGGTGGTTCTCGTCGCCGGCGAAGACGACGTGCGGGGCCGCCCGGCCCGACACGACGGCGACGCCGAAGTTCGAGACCGTCCGCGAGATCGTCACGCGGAAGACGACCTCCGGCCCCGGATAGAGGCCGTCGCCGCCGGACGGGTAGCGGTAGCTCGAGACGAGGCGCTCGCCGGCGGCGGTCGTCGCCTTGTGCAGCCCCGGGGCGGCGAGGCGCGTCCAGCGCTCCCCGGCGAGCACCGGGTGGTCGACGTCCAGCCAGAAGGGGATGCGCCGGGTCTCCGCGCCGCGGGTGAGCACCGCGAAGCCCGTCACGTCGCCTGAGCGCGCGTCGGCCGCGACCGAGGCGGTCAGCACCAGCTCGCCCGGCACGCTCACGGTCGTCGGCGCGGTCACGGAGACGCCGGCCCTCGTTCCCTGCAGCTGCAGGGCGACGTTCCACGAGCCGCCTCCGCCTCCGGCGTCCGCGATCGCGACCGAGCGCGTGCCGCCGTTGACGGGGAACGTCACCGACGCGGGTGTCGCGAAGAGGAGCGGGTTGTCCGCGCGCGGGAGGTCGACCTCGCCGCCGCCCTCGCGGAGCACCGAGACCTCGCGGCCGGCCGAGTCGCGCACCGGCTGGGCGGTCTGGACGAGCGCCGACTTGATCTCGGCGACCGTCCAGGCCGGGTGCCGCTCCTTCAGGAGCGCGGCGGCGCCGGCGACGTGCGGGCTCGCCATGCTCGTGCCGCCGAGCTGCCCCCACGGCCCGCCCTGCCCGGACGGGAGGGAGGAGGTGATCGCGACGCCCGGAGCGCTGACGTCGGGCTTGAGCTGGAGCGAGACCGGCGTGGGGCCGGCGGACGAGAAGTCCGCGATCGTGTCCGACGCCGTCGTCGCCGCCACGGTGATCGCCGACGGGGCGTTGGCCGGCGAGCTGATCGAGCCGAACCCGAACTCGTCGAAGTCGTTGCCGGCGGCGACGACGGGCACGACGCCCGCGCGCGCCGCGCCCTCGAGCGCGCGCACGACGAGGTCGCGCGACGGCTCCACCTCCGGCTCCCCGAGCGAGAGGTTGATCACGTCCATCCCGTCGGCGACGGCGGCCTCGATCGCCGCGGCGATCTCGGCGGCGTTGCCGTCGAGGCCGAAGTCGGGAGTCGGGATCGAGAGCGCCTTGTAGTTGCCCAGGTAGGCGTTCGGCGCGACGCCGGAGATCGTGGTGGAGCGGCCGGTGCTGGTCGCGTGGTCTCCCGCGGCGATCCCGGCGACGTGGGTGCCGTGGAACGACTCGCTCGGGTCGAAGGGCCTGGACGCGTACTTCCACGGCGGCGACGCCGGCGCGAACGCGCGCTGGACGATCACCTTCGGCGTCGCGAGCTCCACCTGCCCCTTGGGGAAGCCGGGCGGGTAGGAGAGGCCGGCGGCGGCGAAGTAGGGGTGGGAGGCGTCGATCCCGTCGTCGATGATCCCGATCTTCATCCCGTTCCCCGCCGTCGCGAGCCCGGGCCCCCAGAGCTTCTCGGCGCCGATCAGCTCGGGCGAGCTCGCCGCGGACGCGGCGCCGCCGTGGTAGCGGACGCTCGGCCACACCGCGGCCACGCCGGGAACCCGCGCGAGGCGTGGCAGCTCCCCGGCCGGGAGCACGACCGCGAAGCCGTCGATCACGAGCCGGTAGCGCCAGCGGACGCGCGCCCCCGGGATCGCGTCGAGCACGTTCCGCTCCGCCCGAGCCTGCGCGGCCGAGAGCGCGCGGGCGTACGCCGAGCGGCGCGACTCGGCGGCGGGCCCCGCGAGCGCCGAGAGCGGGGGCGCCTCGAGCGTGACGACGACCTCGGCCAGCGGCCCGCGGGAGGCCGCCGGAGCGCCCGCGGCTCCCGACGCAGCGGCGGCGGCCGAAGCCGCCGCCAGGAAGAGGATGACCCGTCCGGACCTCAGAGTGCGGATGAGAGGACTTGAACCTCCACGCCCCGAAGGGCACACGGACCTGAACCGTGCGCGTCTACCAATTCCGCCACATCCGCGGGCGGGCCTCAGTGTAGCTCGGGCGGCGAGCCGCACCCGCGGAGCGCGCGGCGGACCGCGGAGCGTCGTCGCAGGGGTCAGGCGACGGTGCGCTGGAGCTCGACCACGTACGCGGCGAGGTCCTGCTCGCGGTCGGCGAGCCGGCGCTCGCGCTCCTCGAGCTCCTCGACGAGCCGGTCGAGCTTGTCGGCGCGCAGCTCCAGCTCGGCGTCGAGCGCGGCCTCGCGCCTGCGCAGCTCGAGCTCGGCCGCCTCGGCCTCGGCCATTCGCTCGGCGAGCGTCCGCTCGGCCAGGGCGGCCTGCTGCTCCCGGCGCTCGAGCTGCTCGCGCAGCGACGCGAGCTGCGCCTCGCCCCGGGCCAGGATCTGCTCCTGGGCCCGCAGCGGGACCTCCGCCTCGCTCACGGAGGCCTGCCGGCTCGCGAGCTGCGCCTCGCGCGCCTTGAGCGTCGCCTCGCGGCGCTCGAGCTCGGCGAGCAGGTCGAACGCCTCCTGCGAGGCGCGACCGTGGCCGCTGCGCTCCCGCTCCAGCCGCTCGGCCTGCGCGCGCGTGCGCTCCTCGCGCGCGACGAGCTCCTCCTCGCGCTCCGCGAGCGCCGCCTCGCGCTCGGCCAGCGCGGCCTCGCGGGCGGCGAGCCGCTCCTCGACCTCGCTCTCGCGCACGGCGATCGCCTCGACGCGCGCCTGGAGCTTCTCCCGCATGCGGTCGACGTCGAGCTCGGCGGCGCGGAGGTCGCGCTCGCGGGCGCCGAACGCCTCCTCGCGGTTGCGGAAGGCGCTCTCCCGCTCGGCGACCTGGAGCTCGCGGGCGGCGAGGCGCGCCTCGGTCTCGGCGCGCTCGCGGCGGAGCTCCCGCTCGCGCTCGGCGACGCTCGCGAGCTGCTTCGCGATCTCGGCGGAGGCGTTGGCACGCTCGTGGTCCGCGGTCTCGAGCTCCGCGGCCCGCGCCTCGACCTGCACGCCGAGCTCGGCGAGCCGCGCCTCCTCGGCGACGAGCTCGGTCCGGAGCTGCGTCAGCTCCCGCCGCTCGCCCGCGACGAGCTCCTGCTGCTCTGCGAGCGCGCGCTCGCGCTCGGCGAGCTCGGCCTCGCGGGCGGCGGTGCGGTCGGCCGCCTGGTCGACCTCGGCGCGCTGGAGCGCGAGGTCGTTGGCCGCGGCCAGCTCCCGCTCGTACGCCTCGACCTGGTGCTGGAGCGCCTCGCGCAGCTCCTGCTCGCGCGCGAGCGCGCTCTCGAGCTCGGCGCGGACGGCTGAGAGCTCCGGTACGGTCGCCTGGACGACGACCGGCACGCTGTCCCGCTCGAGGGGTGCGAGCTCGTCGGCCCCCGTCGCCGGCGCCTCCGGCGCCGCGTCGGTCTGCTTGCGCTGGAGCTGCGCGCGCAGCCCCGTCCCGAATCCGTGCTCGACCTCGGGGCTCATCAGAAGTACTTCCCGAGGTTGAGGAGCGCCGGGCCGAGGATGACGAGGAACATCGCCGGGAAGATGAAGAGGACGGTCGGGAACAGCATCTTGATCGGCGCCTTCATCGCCTTCTCCTCGGCCGCCTGCTGGCGGCGCAGGCGCGAGTCGGCCGCCTGCACGCGCAGGATCCGGCCGAGCGAGATGCCGAGCTGGTCGGCCTGGATCACCGACCGCACGAACGCCGCGACCTCCGGGATGGCGAGGCGGTCGGCGAGCTTCTTGAGCGCGTCGTGGCGCGCCTCGCCGATCCTGATCTCGCCGAGCGTGAGCGCGAACTCGTCGATGAGCGGACCTTCCATGTGCTCGGTCAGCTTCGCGAGCGCCCCGTCCAGGCCGAGACCGGCCTCGACCGAGACGGCGAGGAGGTCGAGCGTGTCCGGGAGCTGGGCCCGCACGGCCTCGCGGCGCGAGCGGATCCGCATCGTCAGGTAGCCGTCGGGGAAGAGGAAGCCGAAGGCCGCGGCCATCGGCGCGAGCAGGATCCCGGCGATCGGCGACGCGGCGACGCCGAACACGAGCGTCACGAACCCGACCGCCAGGCCGAGCGCGGACTTGAGCGCGAGGAACTGGGTCGTCGAGACTCGTGCGGCGAGCCCCGCGGCGAGGAGCCGCATGCCGAGCGACTCGACGTTCGTCTTCGGGTTCAGCCGCAGCGCGACCGAGGCGAGGTGCTGCACGGCCGGAGCGACGACGCGCTCGCGGAAGCGGAGCACGGGCGGGCCCTGTCCGCGCGCGCGGGACGCGCCGTACCGCGACGCCCTCCGGACCGCGAGCTGGTGCTCGCGTGCCGGCGCCGTGGCCGCCTCGGCCGCCAGGTAGACGGCGAGACCGAGGAGCAGGACTGCGAGGAGCAAGAGCAGCATCACATCACCCCCTGAACGCGACCATCTTCTTGAGGATCAGCGAGCCGACCCCCATCATGACGAGACCCGCGACCACCAGCATGTGGCCGGACGACGTGTGGTAGAGCGGCGCCATGTAGCGCGGGTTCAGCACGCTCACCGCGAGGGCGATGAAGAAGGGCAGGCCGACGAGCACGTAGGCGGACATTCGCCCCATCGCGGTCAGGCCCTTGATCTTGCGCGTGAACTGCTGGCGCTGGCGGACGGTGTCGGCGACCATGTCGAACAGCCCGGCGAGCGAGCCGCCGACCTGCCGCTGGATCGTCACCGACGTCATCACGAAGCTCAGGTTCTTCGAGCCGACGCGCTCGGCCATGTCGACGAGCGCCTCGTCGATCTGCCGGCCGAGCTTGGCCTCGGAGAGCACCCGCGTGAACTCCTTCGCGCCCGGCTCCGCGCCCTCGTCCACCACCGCCTGGATCGCGTGGCGGAACGAGTGGCCGGCCTTGAGCGACGCGGAGATCGTGATCAGCAGGTCGGGGAGCTGGTTGTCGAACGCCTTGATGCGCTGCGCCGCCTTGACCTTCACGAAGGCCACCGGGAGGGCGGCGCCGACCGCCATCGCGATCAGGATCGCGAGCGGCGACGAGACGGTGACCGCGATCAGGAGCCCGAGCGTGAACGCGCTTCCGAGGCAGATGTAGAGGAGCTCGGAGGCGCGCAGGGGCAGGTCGGCGCGCTCGAGCAGACGCTGGAGGGAGCGGAACTGGCGCACGTTCGCGAGCGCCCCGTCCGTGGCGGTGAAGAGCCCGCGCAGGAGGGAGCGGCGCTCCCGCTTGCGGTGCGACGCCGCCGCGCGCCGCGTCTGGCTCAAGTGCGGCGCGAGGCGTGCGCGCACCCAGCGCCCCTGCTGGGACGCGAACGCGAACGCGACCGCGAGCAGGACGAGCAGGCCGACGAGGAGCGCGACGGCGAGGGGCATGACCGGGGAAGCCCAGACCCGGCCGGGGAGGAGCGAGGGCGCGACGGTCGTGCCGGACGCGCCGCGGGCGGCGAGCCGGACGGAGGTGCTGTCGCGTCCGGCCCCGGCGAACGACGCCGTGAGCGTCAGCGTGTCGCCCGGTCGCGCGACCGTGGGGTAGCGGAGCTCCCACGTGTGCGAGAGCGTCCGGCTGATCTGCGCGTACACGCGGGCGAGCGCGGCGCTCGAGGAGGCCTGGTGGTAGGTGCCCCCGGTGTCCTCGGCGAGCTCGCGCAGCGGCGCGGGGGTGAAGTCGGGGCCCGCGATGCCGACCGCGTAGACGGAGGCGTGGGCGCGCTGCGCGGCGGCGACGGCGGACCGGAACGACGCGCTGCTCGACACGTCCGCGCCGTCGGTGAGGACGATGATCACGTGCCCCGGCTGGGCCTCCTTCGCGAGCCGGCGGGAGGCGAGGGCGACGGCGTCCCAGAGCGCGGTGCCGGACCGAGCGTCGGGCTCGAGCTGGCGGAGCGCGGCGTCGGCGTCCGCGGTCGAGCTCGAGAAGCCGGTCAGCGCGTACGCCTGGCGGCCGAACGCGACCACCTCGACCCGGTCGGCGGGGGTCTTCGCCGCCACGAAGGCGCGTGCGGCGGCGACGGCGTCGAGGAGCGAGCGCCCCTTCATCGACTGGGAGCGGTCGACCGCGAGGACGACGCTCTTCGCGCGCCCGAGGTTGAGCGCCTCGAGCCCGGTCACGGCCGCCCCGTTCTCGCGCAGCACGGGGCTGCGGGCCCCGGGCGGCGCGACCACGGTCACGCGCAGCTCCGGATAGCCGCCGCTGTCGACGCCGACGATCCGCGCGGACGGCGCCGCCGAGGCCGCCGCCGGCGCGAGCGCCAGCGCGAGCGCGGCCGGGACGAGCGCGCGGAGCCTCATCGCGCGCCGCCGAATCCCGACACGGAGAACGCGGCCCGGACGTCGGTCTCCTCCGCCGCGAAGAACTCGGGCGGGAGCACGACGTTGTTGGCCGCGAGCCGGTCGAGGAAGTGGGGCTTGAGGCCGGTCGCGCGGAGCGGCGAGAGCAGCCTGCGGACGTCGGCGACCTCGCCCTCGCCGGGCGGCGTCGCCACGAAGATGTCCTGCAACGTGACGACGTCGGACTCCATGCCGATCACCTCGGAGACGTGGCTGATCTTGCGCGTGCCGTCGACGAGGCGCTGGATCTGGATCAGCACGTCGAAGGCGCTCGCGATCTGCTCGCGGATGGCGCGGTGCGGAAGCTCGACGCCGGCCGTCATCACGAGCGTCTCGAGGCGGGAGAGCGCGTCGCGCGGCGAGTTCGCGTGGATCGTCGTCAGCGAGCCCTCGTGGCCGGTGTTCATCGCCTGGAGCATGTCGAGGGTCTCGGCGCCGCGGACCTCGCCGACGATGATCCGGTCGGGGCGCATGCGCAGGGCATTGCGGACGAGCTCCCGGATCTTGATCTCGCCGGTGCCCTCGATGTTCGCGGGCCGCGACTCGAGCGTGATCACGTGCTCCTGCTGGAGCTGGAGCTCCGCGGCGTCCTCGATCGTGACGATGCGCTCGTCGCCCGGGATGAACGCGGACATCGCGTTGAGCGTCGTCGTCTTGCCGGTGCCGGTTCCGCCCGAGATGAGGATGTTGAGCTTGCCCCGGACGCACGCGCCCAGGAACTGGGCCGCGCGGGCGGACAGGGTGCCGAACGAGATCAGGTCGTTGATCGTGTACGGGTCGCGCGAGAACTTCCGGATGGTGAGTGTCGGCCCCGTGAGCGCGAGCGGGGGGATGATCGCGTTCACACGGCTGCCGTCCGGAAGTCTCGCGTCGACCATCGGGGAGGCCTCGTCGACGCGCCGCCCGATCTGGGAGACGATCTTGTCGATGATGCGCATGACGTGCGCCTCGTCGGCGAAGCGCACCGGCGTCTTCTCGATCTTGCCGTTCCGCTCGACGTAGACGCGGTCCGGGCCGTTGACCATGACCTCGGTCACGGAGTCGTCCGCGAGCAGCGGCTCGATCGGGCCGTAGCCGAGGATGTCGTCGGTCAGCTGCCGGACGAGCTCGCGCCGCTCGTTCCGCGTCAGCGGCGTGCCGGCGAGCGTGAGCTCCTCGGTGACGGCCTTGAAGACGTGGTCCGAGAGCTCGCCCGGATCCTGCCGGAAGAGCTCGGGCCCGAGCTTCGCGATGCACGCCTGGTGGACGCGCGACTTCAGCTCGGCGTACGGGTCGCCCGCGAGCTCGGCGGTCGCCTCGGCCGCCGCCGGGGCGTCGCCGGTCTTGACGAGGCGGTCGTGGAGGCCCACGGCTCTACCTCCTCGCCAGCGACAGCTTGCGCCTCTGGCCGTGCTGCGACGCGGCGGGGCGGGCCGGAGGGGCGAGCTGCTTCGCGACCGCGTGCACGGCCTTCGCGAACTCGCTGCGGGGCTCCGCGAGGACGGCCGGGTTGCCCCTGTTCACCGTCAGCGGGACGGTCTGGTCGCTCGGAAGCTCGTAGGCGATCTTCACCCCGAGCGCCTCCTCGATCTCGCGGAGCTTGAGCCCGACGTTCGAGTTCGCCCGGTTCATGACGTAGCGCACCCGGCTGGCCGGGAACGAGAGCAGCTCGAGGGTCTGCATCGCGAGCTTCACGTTCTTCAGCGTCGGGACGTCCATCCCGCAGAGGACGAGCAGCTCGTCGGTGCGGTCGAGCGTCGCCAGCATCGGCCCGTGGAAGAAGGGCGAGGTGTCTACGACGATCGCCTCGTACGAGCCGCGGGCGACCTCGATCAGGCTCGTCACCTTCCCTTCGGTCACGAGCTCGGCGTCCTCCGGGCGCAGCGGCGCGGGGAGGATGTCGAGCCCGGAGGGATGCCGGGTGACGTAGCCGGCGAGCTTCTCCGAGTCGAGCTCCCCCGGCGCGACGACGAGGTCGTAGATCGTCTTCTCCGGCTCGAGGCCGAGGACGATCGCGGCGTCGCCGAACTGCAGGTCGAGGTCGAGCAGGAGCGTCTTGCGGCTCTCGCGCTTGACGAGCGCCGCGGCGAGGTTCGTCGCGAGCGCGGTCTTGCCGGTGCCGCCCTTCGGCGAGAACACGGTCAGCACGCGCCCGGTCCGGCCGGCCGCGGTCTGCTCCTGCCTGCGGGCGTGGGCGGCCTTCCGGATCGCGAAGACGACGTTGTGGGTGAGCTGCGGGAGCAGGAGCAGGTCGCTCACGTCGGCCTCGAGCGCCTCCTCCAGCATCCCCGCGGCCTCGCCGGAGGCGACGAGGATGAGCGGGGCCCGGGTGAGCTCGCGGATCGCCGCGACCTCGCCGGCCGGGAAGGCCGACTCGCGCGTCGCGTGCACGATGCAGTCGAGGTGCCCGCCGGCGAGCGCCGCCGAGGCCTGCGAGACGTAGGGCGCCTCGCCGACCAGGTCGATCTCGGCGTGGTTCGCGAGCTGGCCCCGCAGCGTGTCGAAGCCGTCGCAGTCGCCGATCAGATAGAGCCGGATGCCGGTGTTTCCGTGGTCGGTCATCGCACACCTGCCGTCAGGATCGAGTTGAGCGTGTCGATGCGCTCCGGGCTGTCCGACGCGTTGATCGCGGGGCGGAGCTCGAGCGTCCAGTCGTCGTTTCTGAGGACGTAGAAGAGCCGCTGCACCTGCGTGTCGGTCACGGCGAGGATCACCGAGGCGGACTGGCCGCCCGGCGCACCGGCCGACGGCTGGTTCACCTGGAGCACGTTGATGTCCCTGAGGACGATCCGCGTCGCGTGCCCCTGCTGGGCCGCGCCGCTCTCGATCGCGACGTTCGCGACCACGTCGACGTGGTCGCCGGCCTTGAGGGTCCCGACGAGGAGCTGGTTCGGGTCGCCGGCGACCTGGACGGCGCGCATCGTGCCCCGGAGCTGGCCCGGGACGCCCTCCGCCTTGGCGTCGGCGAACCGGCGGAGCGTGACCTGCTCGCCGGCGTAGAGCGGCTGGGTGAGGACGAGGTTGGAGACCTCGCCCGGGTCGGAGATGGCGCCCGGGACGATGCTGCGCCGGGCGACGGAGACCTGCTTCAGGGCGTGCATCCGGGCGATCTCCGTCCCCGACGTGCCCGCGGCGATGTTCTTCGCCGCGACGTAGACCTGGACCGTCGACTGCCCGTGCTGGACCGAACGCCGGTAGTTGATCACGTAGAAGAGGGTCAGGAGCATCGCCACGAGCGCGAGCCCGACTGCGATTGCCACGTTTCTCAAGCGATAGGTCATGAGCGTTCCTTCAGTTGACGAGTTCGACGGAGTGGACGCCGTAGTCGGGACCCCCCGGCGCCGAGGAGCTTTGGATGCCTTTCCAGATCACCTGCTTGAACTGGCCGGAGACCGAGCCGTCCTGCCCGCTGGCGTCGAAGCTCTCGACGAAGAACGCGGCCCAGCCGATCACGTGGTACTGGGCGTTCTGGCCCGATCCGGTGAGCGTGTCGTAGACGGGGAAGAGGAGGGTCGAGCCGGCCTGGATCCGGTCGCGCATCGCGTTGCGGATCGGCGCGTCGTTCCACTTCGCGCCTGGGTCCGACAGGTAGGCGCCGACCGGGAGGTAGCCGGAGAAGCCGTTCGCGATCCAGTCGGCCACCGTCTTGGCGCCGGTCGCGCCGCCGCTCGTCAGGTCGAGGTTGACCAGGGAGAACGAGCCGGGCGCGCCGTTCTTGCCGAGCGGAATCGTCGTTTCGAGGTTGAAGCAGGGCTGGCCGTTGTTCGCGGGGCAGGCCGCGCCCGAGAGGGCGGGGTGCAGCTTCTGGACGGCGATGGGCGCCGCCCCGGCCACCTCGACCGGCACCGCCGAGCGCGCGGCCGCGCGTGCGTGCACGTTCGGCGTGACCAGCCCGAAGATGCTGGAGAAGAAGCCGGGCGTCGGCCGTGTCACCTTCACGACCACCGTGTCGTCGGCCGCGAAGTCGCTGCGGAAGGTGATGCCGCCGGGGCTCTCGAGCGTGCCGCCGTTCTGGTCGGCATAGGTCTGCGCCGAGAGCGCCGCCTGGCCGGTGTTGCCCGGGAGCGCCTGGGCGCCGGAGAGCGCGGCGGCGTCGGCCGTCGTCTGGGCCTGCCGGTGCTCGCGGTACCACGCCCCGACGTCGATCGTGAACGCGGTGCTGCCGGCGAGCACGGCGAGGAAGACCGCCATCACGACGAACGCCTGCCCCTGCTCGCTGCGGAGCCGCGCGATCATTCGAGCTGCTCCTTCGCGGTGGCGGTGAGGTCGCCGCTCATCACGGTCAGGCCGAGCAGGGGGATGTCGATCTCGTACGGGTAGGTGGCGGTGACGGTGACCGTGCTGCCTGCGGTGGTGAGGCTGGCCGGCGTGACGGCGACGTCGAGCTTCGACTGGTCGAGGTCGCCAGCGGCCGCGCGGACCGTGTTCTCGGCCGTCGTCGTCGTCCCGCCGCTGAAGCGTGCGACGATCGCCTGGCGCGCGCCCGCTCGGGCGGCGTCGGTGATCGTGACGTAGTTGTGGAAGGTGACGCCGAGCTGGATGATCCCCAGCAGCAGCACGATCAGGATCGGCGCCACGAGCGCGAACTCGACGGCGGTCTGCCCGTCTTCGCGGCGGGCCGCCCGGGCAGGCATGATCAGGCGTGTCGGCATCGTGTCCGCGTGGTTGGAGTCGCGGTGGGCTCTCGACGGGCTCGAGAGCCCACCGCGGGAGGGTTTGGGTCTCCTCGTCTCCGCGTTACGGCGTCGGGACGGTGCCGCCGAGGTTCGTGACGACGTCGCCGATCTTGTTGAAGATCGAGGTGCCGAGAGCGGTGATGACGCCGATGACGGCGAGCGTGATCAGCGCGAGCACGACGCCGTACTCCGCCATCGTCTGGCCCTCCTCGCGGTGCGAGGCGGCGCGGAGCAGGTTGATCCAGAAGCGAAGATCCATTACGGGAATACCTCCCTCGAGAGAGACGGATGGGATGAATCGCCGCAATGCCGCATTCGGGTCAGGACCGTTTTCACGTCGATGGTCGAGACGGGAGGCGTAGACGTTTCTTGCGCTCTTTTTTCGCAATTCGCCAAGAAGGGGGAGAACGCCTCACCACGAAGGGGGAGGTCCGGTGCGGGTCGGCGTGCTGAGGAAGGCGAACGGGGAGGTCGTGTGCGAACGCTGCGAGCTCGCCGACAGGCCCTGGACGCGGCTGCGCGGGCTGCTCGGCCGCGCGGGCCTGGAGCCCGGCCAGGGGATGCTCTTCCGGCCGGCCGGCTCGATCCACATGTTCTTCATGCGCTTCCCGATCGACGCGGTCTTCTGCGACCGCGACCTCGTCGTCGTCGGGGTCGAGCGCGGCCTCAGGCCGTGGCGGACGGCGCGCCGGAAGGGGGCGAAGGTCGTGGTCGAGCTGGCCGAGGGCGCCGCCGCCGGCGTCCGGCCGGGCGATCGGCTCGTGCTGGATACGATGGGCGCGTGAGGGAGAAGATCCAGGAGCTGCTCGAGCGGGCGTTCCCGCAGGCCGAGGAGCTGCGCGTCATCGACCGGACGGGCGGAGGCGACCACTTCGAGGTGGTCGTCCGTGACGCCGCCTTCGACGGCCTGCCCCGGATCGAGCAGCACAAGCTCGTCTACGCCGCGCTCGACGAGCCGTGGCGGCAGGGCGCGATCCACGAACTCCGCATCAACACGAAAGGGACGGCAGCGTGAGCTACAGCGAGAAGATCCAGGACGTCATCCAGAGCTCGGACGTCGCGCTCTTCATGAAGGGGACGCCCGACGCGATCATGTGCGGCAACTCGGAGCGGGCGCTCGGCGCCCTGCGGCGCGTGGGGGCGCCGATCACGGCGGTCGACATCCTCGTCGACGCCCAGATCCGCGAGGACCTCTCGGCCATCTCCGGCTGGCCGACGATCCCCCAGGTGTTCGTCAAGGGCGAGCTCGTCGGGGGCGCCGACATCGTCGAGGAGCTCGAGCGCTCCGGTGAGCTCGAGCAGACGCTCGTCGACAAGCTCGGCGAGAACTACTGGGAGGCGCGCGGCGAGAAGACGGTCTCGCTGACCTAGGCCGCCGCCGCGAGGACCGCGAGCACGTCGTCGGCGTGCGTCGCCGGCTTGACGTCCCGCATCGCCTTCCTGACCGTCCCGTCGGGGTCGATCACGAAGGTGGAGCGGACGATGCCCATGTAGGTGCGGCCGGAGCGGCTCTTCTCGGCCCAGACGCCGTACGCCTCGGCGACGGCGTGGTCGGGGTCGGCGAGGAGCGTGAACGGGAGCTCGTAGTCGCGCCTGAACCGCTCGTGCGAGGCGACGTCGTCGGGCGAGACGCCGAGCACGACGGCGCCGGCGCGCTCGAACTCGCCCCAGGCGTCGCGGATCCCGCAGGCCTGCGTCGTACAGCCGGAGGTGTGGTCCTTGGGATAGAAATAGAGGACGACGGGCCGGCCGCGGAACGACGACAGGCGCACCGTCTCGCCGGTGTCCGACCGGAGCTCGAAGTCGGGGGCTTCGCTTCCTTCTGAGACCATGTCGCCGGCCCCATGCTAACCGTCCACGAGGTGAACGCCGTGCTGGTGGTGGCGTCGTGCGTCACGGCGGGCGGCGCCGCGCTCTGGGCCCGGCGCCGCGGCGGCGCGCCCGGCTGGGTGGCGCACGCGCTCGCGCTCGCGCAGACGCTCCTCGTCGCGCAGGTCGCGCTCGGCCTGCTCCTCCTCGCCGACCACCGGCGGGCGGCCGAGCGGCTGCACTACGCCTACGGCGCGTTTGCCCTCGCGGCCGTCGCGGCGCCCTGGCTCTACGCCCCCGCCGACCCCCGCGCCCGCCTCGCCTGGTTCGCCGGCGCTACCCTCGTCGCGGCGGCGCTCGCCGCCAGGGCCTACACGACAGCAGGATGAGACTGTCTCCCTTCGCGCGCGGGATGCTGATCATCGCGGCGATCGCGCTCCTCGTCGTCGCCCTCAACCTGCAGACCTCGCTCGCGACCGCGGCCCTCCTCGTCCGCGTGGCGTTCTTCCTCGCGGTCGCCTTCGCCGCGTACATGCTCTGGCGCGACTTCGGGCGGCGGGAGATCGCCGTCTGGGACGCGCGCCGGCAGTGGGTCTTCTACGGCGCGGTCGCGCTGCTCGTGGTCGACCTCGGCTGGTGGTTCGTCTCGGCCCTGTCCGGGCTCGAGGCGCTCGTCTTCTTCGTCGTCGCCGGCATCTGCGTCTACGCCGCCGTGCGCACCTGGCGCGAGCAGCGGCGCTACTACTGAGCCCGCTTGCGGGGGCGGCCGCGCCGCGGCGCCTCGCCGTTCCCGTCCTTCGCGAGCGCGCCCGCGAGCGACCGGCGGGCCCGGAAGAGGAGCGTCTCGACGGCCGACTGGGAGAGGCGCATCTGCTCGGCGATCTCGTGGTAGGAGAGCCCCTGCCACTCGCGCAGGAGCAGGGCGCGGCGCTGCTGCTCGGGGATGCGCCGGAGGGCGCCGGCGAGCCCGAAGAGCTCGTCGGTCTCCTCCGCCGGGGCGGGCACCTCCTCCTCGAGCGCGTCGAAGTCGGCGGTCACCTCGACGAGGCGGCGCTGGTAGGAGGTGCGCTGCTTCGTGAGGCAGACGTTCTGGGCGATCTTGAAGAGCCAGGCCGACTCGAACTCGGGCGAGGTTCCGCGCTTGAGGCCGCGGAAGGCGTTCAGGAACGTGGTCTGGGTCGCGTCCTCGGCCTCCTCGCGGTTGCCGAGCCTGTGCAGGCAGAAGGCGAAGATCTTGCGACCGTGCCGCTCGTAGAGCAGGCTGGTCGCCTCGCCCTCGGGTGGCCGCAAACCCGGGCGAACGGTTGCCGCATGGCCTTCGGTCGCATACAGGGCCATGTCTCCCCCTCTGTTGTCCGGAGCCCGGACGGCGCAGGGCTTCCTGGAAGACCTCTTCGGTGCCGGGGCGCGGGAGGTGGAGCCCCGAACGAGGGAGCGTTGTCGGCAGGAATTACGCCTCGACCGAGGCGGCGACGCCGTCGAGCCGGTCGAGCGCGGCGCGGACGTCCATGAGCTGGCCCACGAAGATCGGGGTGTCGCGCTCGGTGTAGCGCGAGGCCTCGCTCTCCCGGAGCGTCAGCATCAGGTGCATGAAGTCGGCCGGCTCGTCGCACTCGAACGCGGTCATGAACTCCTGGTCGTCGATCCCGAACGAGTAGGTGGTGTGGTTGTGGATCGAGGGGTGCCGGGCGCCGATCCGCATGTGCTCGTCCATCGCCCGCTGCCGGTCCTCCTCGGGCAGCGAGTACCAGGGGCGCACCTTCACGAACGGGTAGACGACCAGGTAGGGCGAGCCGTGGGGCGTGATCTTCCGCGCCCGGCGGGCGCTCGTGTACTGGGACGCCTTCGTCGTCGCGAGGTAGGAGTACGGCGTCTCGACGTAGGCGGCGAGCGGCGTCGCGTTGAGGGCGGCGCCGAGCTCGCCGAGGTCCTCGTAGCGGCGCGTGATCTTCCACAGGAAGAAGTCGCAGTCGGGCCGGACGCCCGTCGTCGAGTAGACGCTCAGGTGGTCGAAGCGGGCGGCGTGCTCCTCGAGCGCCTCCGCGAACGCGTCCTTCGCGGCGGCGCGCTCCTCGAAGGGGAGCCTGCGCCACTCGGGCAGGGCCCGGTAGAAGGTGTAGGCGACGTACTGTCCGCCCTCGGCGCTCACGAGCGACACTCTAGCGTCCCCTTCGCGGCCGCCCGGGCGGTTCGTGCGACCTCGGCGAGGTCGGGCTTGGGGCGCCCGTCGGCGTAACGGACGCCCGTCTGCAGGCCCTCGAGCCGCGGCTCGTCGGAGACGTGGAAGAGCAGGAGCATCCGCACGAGCGGCTGGCAGGCCGCGAGCCGCAGCGCCTCGACGTAGGCGCGGCCCTGGGTGGCGGCGTCGACGGGGCGGGTCGCCGGCTGCTCGGCCCCGGTGTAGGCGCCGCGCTCCTCCGCCGGGATCTCCGTCTGGACGCCGTACTCGCCGTAGACGAGCGGCGGCGCGTAGCCGAACGCCTCCTCGAGCAGGTCCGTGAGCTTGCCGTAGTCCGCGAGCCCGATCGCCGTCGAGCTCGGGTGCTCGAGGTCCGGGGGCACCCTCGAGCTCTCGGGGTAGGGGTGGAGCGCGAACATGTCGAGCACGGGGCGGTCGCGGCCGCTCGCACGGTAGGCCGCGCCGAGGTCCTCGAGGAAGCGCGTCGGCGAGTGGGTCGGGCGCGAGCCGCCCGGCCGGTCCGCGCCGCGGGCGGCCAGCGCGCCGCCGATCACGTTCACGGCCGGGTCGACCGCCTTGATCGCGTCGTAGGAGGCCGTGAGCAGCGCGAGGTAGGCGGGCGCGGCGGCGTCCGAGCCGTCCGCGGCGAACTGCGGCATCCAGAACAGGTTCAGGTTCGGCTCGTTGCCGACGATCACGTCGCGCACCCGCGGGAGCAGGCGGGGGATCGAGGCGGCGAACGAGGCGAACTGCGCGCGCGCCTCGTCGGTGAGCGGCGTCGCGCCGCTGAAGGAGTAGACGGCGACGAGCGGCCTGATCCGCGCCGCGGCCGCGGCCTCGACGGCCCCCCGCAGCCGCGCGAGCTCGTCGGGCGGCGGCTCGGTGAGGGGCGGCGTCCAGATCGCGCTCAGCGCGACCGCCCCGAAGCCGGAGTCCCGGGCGAGCCGCATACTGCCGGCCGGGTCGGCTCCCTTGGCGGCGTCGTCGACCGCGCCGACGACGATCGCGTGCGGCGAGGGCCCGCCGCAGCCGGCCGCGGCGAGGGCGGCGAGGGCCACCGCGCCGATGCGTGCAGGGGCGCCGATACGCTCCGGTATGTGCCGTCGGAGCACGTCGAAAACCAGCTGAGACGGCTTCCGGCAGGGCCCGGCGTCTACCTCTTCCGCGGCGAGCGCGGGGACGTGCTCTACGTCGGCAAGGCGAAGTCGCTGCGCCCGCGGGTGCGCCAGTACTTCCAGGCCGGCCGGGGCGACACGCGTGCCGGGATCGACAAGCTCGTCGCCCGGGTCGCCGACGTCGAGACGATCGTCACGAGCACGGAGGTCGAGGCGCTCCACCTCGAGCAGAACCTCGTCAAGCGGCATCGCCCGCCGTTCAACGTGCGCCTGCGCGACGACAAGTCGTTCCCGTACATCGCCGTGACCGTCGAAGACGAGTACCCGCGGGTGATGTTCACCCGCGAGCGGCACCGGCGCGGCGTCGTCTACTTCGGGCCGTACGCGAACGCGAAGAAGGTGCGGGAGACGCTCGACGTCCTGAACCGCGTCTTCCGCTACCGGCCGTGCGAGGGGCCGCAGCCGGGGCGCCACAGCGGGATCCCCTGCCTCGACTACCACATCGAGCGCTGCTACGCGCCCTGCGTCGGCTACATCTCGAAGGAGGACTACCGCGCGGTCGTCGACGGCGTGATCGAGTTCCTCTCCGGCGACGACGCGCCGATCCGGGCGGAGCTCGAGCGGCGGATGCGCGAGGCGGCCGCCGACGAGCGCTTCGAGGAGGCGGCGCGCTACCGCAACCGGCTGCGCGCGGTCGAGCGGCTGGCGGAGCGGCAGGCGGTCGAGCGGCGCTCGATCGGGACGATCGACGTGATCGGCGTCGCCGCCGGGCCGGAGCGCGCGGCGGTGCAGGTGTTCCCGCTCCGCGGCGGGCGCATGGTCGACCGCTACTCGTTCCACCTCGAGAACGCGGCGGGCGCGGATCCCGGGGAGGTGCTCGAGCAGTTCTGCCTCGAGTACTACGGCTCGGCGCCGTCGATCCCGCCTCGGATCCTCGTCCCGCGCGGCGTCGGCGACCTGTCGACCCTCGAGCGCTTCCTCTCCGGGCTGCGCGGGTCGCGGGTCGAGGTCCGGGCGCCGGAGCGGGGCGAGAAGCGGCGCCTGCAGGAGCTCGCCCAGCAGAACGCGGAGCTCGCGCTCGGGTCGGAGACCTTCGTCGCGGAGACGAGGCGGCTGCGCCGGGTCGAGGCGCTCGAGGAGCTGCGCGAGGTCCTGAACCTCGAGGCCCTCCCGATCCGGATCGAGTGCTTCGACATCTCCAACCTCCAGGGCCGCGAGATCGTCGGCTCGATGGTCGTGTTCGAGGACGGGATCGCGAAGAAGGCCCACTACCGCAAGTTCGCGGTGCGCGGGCAGGGGGGCCAGGACGACTTCGCCGCGATGGCGGAGGTCGTCTCGCGGCGGTTCGCGCGGCTCGCCGCGGGACCCGGCGCCGACGACTACGACGAGTCGTTCGCCGCGACGCCGAACCTCGTCGTCGTGGACGGCGGCAAGGGGCAGCTCTCGGCCGCGCTCGCGGCGATGCAGGCGTACGAGCTGCCGCGCGTGGCGGCGATCGCGCTCGCGAAGCGGGTCGAGGAGGTCTTCCTGCCCGGCCGCCCGGAGCCCGTCCTGCTGCCGGAGCACTCGCCGGGGCTGCAGCTCCTGCAGCGCGTCCGCGACGAGGCGCACCGGTTCGCCGTCACCTTCCACCGGCGGCGCCGCGACGCCGCCGCGCGCGAGTCGATGTTCGACCAGCTCGCCGGGGTGGGGCCGGCGCGGCGGCGGGCGCTCCTGCGCCACTTCGGCTCGGCCGAGCGCGTCCTCGCCGCGAGCGCCGAGGAGCTCGAGGGCGTGCCGGGCGTGCCGCCCAAGACCGCGCGCCGCATCTACGCCCAGCTGCACAAGGCGGGGCGGCCGTGAGCCGGCGCGGGGCGGCGGCGCTCGCGCTCGCGGTCGGCGTCGCGGCCTCCGCGGCCGGCTGCGGCGGCTCGGGGACGAAGGAGGAGACGCTCTTCTCCTCGCCGGGCTGGAGCGTCGTCCTCCGCGACGGCAGGGCGCTCGTCCTCCGCGCCGTCGGCGGGAAGATGGTCGTCGACCGCTCGCACGAGGTGCGGATCGAGATCCTCGGCCCCGACCCGGGCGAGCTCGCGCCGAACCCGCCCCAGGTCGCGGTCGCCCTGCGCTCGCGCAGGCCGCTCGTGCAGTCGTTCCTCTGGGTCGACGGGAGCCGCCTCCTCGAGAAGGGGGGCGGCACCCCGACGAACTTCACGATCTACGGCGCCCCGAACCGGCTCGACCCGGGCGAGCACACCGCGGTCGGCTTCGCCCGCACGGCGACCGGCGGGAGCGCCGTCGCCTGGACCTTCCGCGTGTCCTGAGGGGAGACGGCCTGCGGCGGCCGCCGGACGTGCCCGTCACGGCCGGTCGCCGAGGAACGGGTAGCGGTAGTCCCGCGGCGGGACGAAGGTCTCCTTGACCGCGCGCGGCGAGACCCAGCGGATCAGGTTCCACATCGACCCCGCCTTGTCGTTCGTCCCCGACGCGCGCGAGCCTCCGAACGGCTGCTGCCCGACCACCGCGCCCGTCGGCTTGTCGTTCACGTAGAAGTTGCCGGCCGCGTAGCGGAGCTTCTCCTCCGCGCTCTGGATCGCGGCGCGGTCCTCGGCGAAGACCGCCCCGGTGAGGCCGTACGGCGTCGAGCGGTCGATCAGCTCGAGCGTGTCGTCCCAGCGGCGCTCGTCGTAGACGAAGGCGGTCACGACCGGGCCGAAGAGCTCGTCGCGGAGGAGCCGGAAGTCGGGGTCGCGCGTCTCGATCACGGTCGGCTCGACGAACCAGCCCTGCGAGTCGTCGTAGCCGCCGCCGACCACGACCTCCGTCCGCTCGTGGGCCTTCGCCTCCTCGATCGCGTCTCGCTGCGTCGCGAACGAGGCCCCGTCGATGACGGCGCCCATGAAGTTGCCGAAGTCCGCGACGTCCCCGACCCTGATCGTCGCCACCTCCTCGGCGAGGCGCTCCCGGAGGCGGGGCCAGAGGCTCGCCGGGGCGAAGAGGCGCGAGGCGGCCGAGCACTTCTGCCCCTGGTACTCGAACGACCCGCGGACGATCGCGGCCGCGACGGCGTCGAGGTCGGCGGAGGGGTGGGCGAGGACGAAGTCCTTGCCGCCGGTCTCGCCGACGATGCGCGGGTAGTTGCGGTAGCGCTCGACGTTCGCGCCGACCGTGCGCCACATCCCCTGGAAGACGGCGGTCGACCCGGTGAAGTGGATGCCGGCGAGCTCGGGGCTCGCGAGCGCCGCGTCGCCGATCGTCGCGCCCGAGCCCGGCAGCATGTTGATCACGCCCGGCGGCAGCCCCGCCTCCGCCCACAGGCGCATCAGGTAGTACGCCGACAGCATCGCGGTCGACGCCGGCTTCCAGAGCACGACGTTGCCCATCAGCGCGGCCGAGCTGGTCAGGTTGCCGGCGATCGCGGTGAAGTTGAACGGGGAGACCGCGAGCACGAAGCCCTCGAGCGGCCGGTACTCCATCCGGTTCCAGACGCCGGGGGAGGAGAGCGGCTGCTCGGCGTAGATGCGCGCCAGGTACTCGACGTTGAAGCGGAGGAAGTCGGTGAGCTCGCAGGCGGCGTCGATCTCCGCCTGGTGCGCCGTCTTCGACTGGCCGAGCATGGTCGCGGCGTTGAGGGTGTCGCGCCACGGGCCGGCGAGGAGCTCCGCGGCGCGCAGGAAGACGGCGGCGCGGTCCTCCCACGGCCAGCGCGACCATTCGCGCCACGCCTCCGCGGCCGCGTCGACCGCCTGCCGGACGTGCTCGGGGCCGGCCTGGTGCACGTCGGCCAGCACGTGCCCGCGGTCGTGCGGCATCACGGCCGGCCTCGTGTCGCCGGCCGCCACGTCCCGTCCGCCGATCACGGCGGGGATCTCGACGCGCTCGCGGCGCATCTGCTCGAGGCGTGCGCGGAGGCGCTCGCGCTCCGGGCTGCCGGGGGCGTAGTCGCGGACGGGCTCGTTCCGCGCCTCCGGCGGGCGGAAGAGACCGTGGGCGCTCACCGGTTGGCGAGCATCCAGGTGGCGGCGGCCATGACCCAGATCATGAACCCCAGCACCGAGGCCCAGAGGGCGGTACCGGCGAGCGTCCAGTGGGCGGCCGCCTCGCCGGCGCCGACGCCGAGCACGCCGAGCCCGCCGAGGACGCCGAGGCCGCCGTACCAGCGCGGCACCTTGCGGGCGTGCATCGCCGCGAGCGACGAGCCGACGACCACGGTCGCGGCCGCCGGCGAGCCGAGCGCCACGAGCTCGACCTCCTTCGTCGCGAGCGCGGTCGCCTGCAGCGGCAGGTAGGCGGCGCCGCCGAGGACGACCACCGCGGCGAAGAAGCCGTCCGGGTCGTAGCGGACGAGCCGCGTCCGGAGGCTGCCGAGGAACCAGATGTAGGCGAAGCCGGCCAGGGCGAAGAAGGCCTCGGCCGCGCGCAGGTGGTCGCCCGCGAGCGCGAAGGCGACGAGCGCGAGCCCCACGTAGGCGTAGCCGAGCGCCGGGAGATAGACGCGCATGGGGCCGCGACGGTACAACATTCGCAGTGACGCCGACGCTCGTGCGGTACGACGCCCCGGCCTTCGGCGTGGGCGAGCTCTGGCTCGCCGGCGACCGCGTCGTCTGGTCGGAGCTCCCCCGTCCAGACGGGAGACGTCCGGGGCCGGTCCCCGGCCAGGTCCCGGCGGCCGGCGTGCTGGCGGGGCGGCTGGAGGCGTTCTTCCGGGGCGAGGCGGACGACTTCGCGGACGTCGAGCTCGAGCTCGACGAGGGCTTCTACGGCGACTGCCAGCGCGCCCTGCGCGCCGTCCCGCGCGGCGAGGTCGTGACCTACGGGGAGCTGGCCGCGCTCGCCGGCCGGCCCGGCGCGGCGCGCGCCGCGGGCACGTTCTGCGCGCGCAACCGGCTCGCGCCCTTCGTGCCGTGCCACCGTGTCGTCGCCACGGACGGGATCGGCTCCTTCGGCTCGCTCGGGGTCGGCTACAAGCGCCGCCTGCTCGCGCTCGAGGGCGTGCGCCTCTGACGCGCGCTCCGGCGGTGTCGCTCGCGGAGGACCTGCGTGACGAGCTCGCCGCGATCGCGCCGCGGCGGCGCTGCTGCCGCCTCGCCGAGCTCTCGGCGCTCTTCCACGCCGCCGGAGTCTGGCACCTCCGGGGCCGCGGCGAGCTGGCCGTCCACCTCGACGTCGGGAGCGGCCACGCCGCGCGGCGGGCGTTCACGCTCCTGCGCGAGCTCGGCGTGCCGGCCGAGATCCGCACCTACCGCCGCCGCGCCTTCGACCGCGCGACCCGCTACCAGCTCCACGCCGCCGTCGACGCCCACGCGCGGGAGGTGCTGCGGGAGGCGGGCGTGCTCTCGGAGCGCGGGGCGCCGCTCGAGCGTCCGCCGAAGCGCGTGGTCGGGCGCTCCTGCTGCCGCGGCGCCTACCTCCGCGGCGCGCTCCTCGGCGCCGGCTCGCTCTCGGGCCCGCGCGCGCCCCACCTCGAGCTGCGCGCCGCCGGCCCGGCCGCCGCGCGCCTGCTCGCGGAGATCTCCGCCCGCGAGGGGATCGCGCTCCGGACGCTCGAGCGCCGCTCGCACGCCGTCGCGTACGCGAAGGGCGGCGAGGCGATCGCCGACCTGCTCGCCGTCGCCGGCGCGAGCGAGACCGCGCTCCGGCTCGACGAGCACGCCGTCGTCGCCGCGGCGCGCGCGCACGCGAACAGGCTCCGGAACGCGGACGAGGCGAACGTGAGGCGGACCGTGAGGGCGGCGCGGCGCCAGCTCCGGGCGATCGAGCGGCTCGACCTCGACGCGCTCCCCCGCGGGCTGCACGAGCTCGCCCTCCTCCGCCTGCGGAACCCTGCGCTCTCGCTCGCGGAGCTGGCCGCCGAGTGCCGGCCGCCGATCTCGAAGGCCTCCGCCCAGCGGCGCATGGCCGCCCTGGAGCGCCGCGCCCGGCGCTGAGGGGTCCAGGGCAGGCGGGCCGGAGGGGAAGCTCCGAGGACGATCTCCCCCTCCGTTGAACCACGCTCCGGACCGTTGGCGACGGACGGGGTCTGAATCCGTCGCCGGACGAGCATGGACCCGCCGCCCCTCAGTATCTCGCACCCGTTGGAGTACGTTCCAGGGGATTTGAAAGGCATAACTCCTCGGGTACGGTTCGGGCGGTGACCGCCTTCGACGAGCTCCGCCGCAGGCTCGCCGAGGTGAGCGACCTCGCGCGCGCGAGCGCGATCCTGTCCTGGGACCAGAAGACGATGATGCCGCCCCGGGGCGCCGCCGGCCGCGCCGAGTCGCTCGCGGCGCTCGAGCGCGTGATCCACGAGCGGTTCACGTCGCCCGAGATCGGCCGCCTCCTCGACGAGCTCGCCGGGTTCGAGCGCGAGCATCCGTACGACTCGTTCGAGGCGAGCCTCGTCCGTGTCGTGCGGCGCGACTGGGAGAAGGCGCGCAAGGTGCCGACCGACCTGCGCGCGGAGATCTCGCGCGCCGCGTCGCTTGCCGACGCGGTGTGGGTGCGCGCGCGGCGCGAGAACGACTTCGCGTCGTTCCTGCCGGCGCTCGAGCGCAACCTCGAGCTCCGCCGCCGCTACGTCGAGTGCTTCGACGGCGACTACGACGAGCCCTACGACGCGCTGCTCGACGACTACGAGCGCGACATGCGCACCGCGGAGGTGCGCGCGATCTTCGACTACCTCAAGGAGCACCAGGCGCCGATCGTGCGCTCCGTCGCGGACGCCGAGCCGCTCCCGCCCCCGCCGGCGCGCACGTTCCCGATCGAGCGGCAGAAGGAGCTGGAGCTCGAAGTCGTGCGGCGCTTCGGCTTCGACGACGCCGCCTGGCGCCTCGACCCGACCGTGCACCCCTTCGCGAGCGGCGCGGGCGCGCAGGACATCCGGATCACGACGCGCTACTTCGAGCACAACCTCGACGGGCTCTTCGCGACCATGCACGAGTGCGGGCACGGGCTGTACGAGCACCAGATCGACCCGCGGCTCGACCGCTCGCCGCTCTCGCGCGGCGCGTCGCTCGGCGTGCACGAGTCGCAGAGCCGCATGTGGGAGAACCTCGTCGGCCGCTCGCTGCCGTTCTGGCGCTTCTTCTTCCCGCGCGTGCGGGAGCTCTTCCCCGACGCGGTGCGCGGCTACGACGTCGAGCGCTGGTACCGCGAGGTGAACGCCGTCGAGCCGTCGCTGATCCGCGTCGAGGCGGACGAGGCGACGTACAACCTGCACATCATCCTGCGCTTCGAGCTCGAGCAGGACCTGCTCGCGGAGCGCTTCCCGCTCACGCAGCTGCCGGAGGAGTGGAACCGGCGCATGTGGGAGTACCTGCGCGTCGAGGTCCCCGACGACACTCGCGGCGTGCTGCAGGACGTGCACTGGTCGTCGGGATCGCTCGGGTACTTCCCGACCTACGCGCTCGGAAACCTGATCTCGGCGCAGCTGTGGGAGCGCGTCACGGCCGACCTGCCCGGCCTCGACGACGAGTTCGAGCGCGGCGAGTTCGGCTCGCTGCGCGAGTGGCTGCGAGAGCACCTCCACGCCCACGGCCGCAAGTTCACGCCGGCGGAGACGCTCGAGCGCGCCGCCGGCTCGGCGCGGATCGACCCGGAGCCCTACGTGCGCTACCTGCGCCGGAAGGTGTCCGGGATCTACGGCGTCGAGGTCGGCGCCCCGGCCGCGGGCCCGCCCGCGTAGAAGTCCGCGCCCGGGCGCGTAGGTTCCCGGCGGGGCGGCCGCGGGGATCCGACTAGAGTCAGGGACATGGCGAAGACACGGGTTGGGATCAACGGCTTCGGCCGCATCGGCCGCAACTTCTTCCGGGCGTCGCTCCGCCGCGACACGGACTTCGAGCTCGTCGCGTTCAACGACCTCGGCGACGTCGCGACGATGGCGCACCTGCTCAGGTACGACTCGCTCCTCGGGCCCCTCGAGGAGGAGGTGCGCGTCGAGGACGGCTCGCTGCACGTGGCCGGCCGGGAGCTGAAGGGCCTCGCCGAGCGCGACCCGGCGCAGCTGCCGTGGGCCGAGCTCGGCGTCGAGGTCGTGATCGAGTCGACCGGGCTGTTCACGAAGCGGCCCGACGCGCAGAAGCACCTCGACGCCGGCGCCAGGAAGGTGATCATCTCGGCCCCGGCCACCGATCCCGACCTCACCGTCGTGCTCGGCGTGAACGACGACGCGTACGACCCGTCGTCGCACCACATCATCTCGAACGCCTCCTGCACGACGAACTGCGTCGCGCCGCTCGCGAAGGTGCTGCACGACGCGTTCACGATCGAGCGCGGCTTCATGACGACCATCCACGCGTACACGAACGACCAGCAGATCCTCGACCTGCCGCACAGGGACCTGCGCAGGGCGCGCGCCGCGGCGGTCAACCTGATCCCCACCTCGACCGGCGCCGCGCGCGCCATCGGCCTCGTGCTGCCCGACCTGAAGGGGAAGCTCGACGGCGTGTCCGTGCGCGCGCCCGTCGCGACCGGCTCGATCACCGACCTGACGGTGCAGCTCGCGCGCGAGGCGACCGTCGACGAGATCAACGCCGCCTACGAGGCCGCGGCCTCGAGCGGGCCGCTCCAGCCGTACCTCAGGTACGCGACCGACCCGCTCGTCTCGACCGACATCAACGAGTCTCCCCACTCGTGCATCTTCGACAGCCTGCTCACGATGGCGAACGGCGCCACGGCGAAGGTGTTCGGCTGGTACGACAACGAGTGGGGCTACTCGTGCCGGCTCGTCGACCTCACGAACGCCGTCGCGAAGTCGCTCTGAGGGTCTCGGCGGCGTGAGGCTCCCGCGCTCCGTCCGCGAGGCCGACGTGGCGGGGCGGGTCGTGCTGGTCCGCGCCGACCTGAACGTGCCGCTCGAGGACGGTCGGGTCGCCGACGACGCCCGCATCCGCGCCTCGCTGCCGACGCTCGAGCTCCTGCTCGGGCGCGGCGCGCGCGAGGTGCGCGTCTGCTCCCACCTCGGCCGCCCGAAGACCGAGGAGGACCGGGCCCGCTACGCGATCGAGCCGGTGCGCGCCCGCCTCGCGGAGCTCCTGCCCGACGAGCGCGTGACGGTGCTCGAGAACACCCGCTTCGACCCGGGGGAGACGAAGAACGACGAGGGCTTCGCCCGCCGGCTCGCCGAGGGCTGCGACCTCTACGTCGACGACGCCTTCGGCTCGGCGCACCGGGCCCACGCCTCGACCGAGGCGGTCGCGCGCCTCCTGCCCGCGTACGCCGGCCTCCTGCTCCTCGCCGAGCTCGAGCACCTGGGCCGGCTCCTCGGCGAGGTCGAGCGCCCGTTCGTGATCGTCGCCGGCGGGGCGAAGGTGGAGGACAAGGTGGGCGTGCTCGAGCACCTCGGCGGACGCGCCGACCGGGTCCTGATCGGGGGCAAGATGGCCGAGGACGTCCGCGCGTCGAACCCGTTCTCGTTCGAGGCGCTCCTGCCGAGGGACGTCGTCGCGGCGGCCTCCTTCGACGCGGGCGCCGAGTCCCGCGTCGCCCCCTACGACGACCCGCCGGCCGGCTGGCTCGGCCTCGACATCGGTCCCGAGACGCGGGAGGAGTTCGCGGCCGAGATCGCCCGCGCCCGCACCGTCTTCTGGAACGGCCCGATGGGGGTCTTCGAGTGGCCGCGCTTCGCCGAGGGCACGTTCGCGGTCGCGCGCGCGGTCGCGGCCTGCGACGGGTTCACGGTCGTGGGCGGCGGCGACTCCGTCCGGGCGGTGCACGAGGCCGGCGTCGCCGACCGGATCTCGTGGATCTCGACCGGCGGGGGCGCCTCGCTGGAGCTGCTCGAGGGCAAGGACCTGCCCGGCGTCGCGGCGATCCCGGCGTCCTGACGTGTTCGTCGCCGGCAACTGGAAGATGTACAAGGGCCCGGGCGAGACCGCCGCCTTCTGCCGCGCGCTCCGCGAGGCCGACCTGGGCGGCGTCGAGGTCGCCGTGTGCCCGCCCTTCGTCTCGCTCGCCGAGGCGGTGCAGGCGCTCGCGGGCACGGAGATCGGCGTGTTCGCGCAGAACTGCCACTGGGAGGCGGAGGGCCCCTACACCGGCGAGATCTCCGCGCCGATGCTGCGCGAGCTCGGCGTCTACGGCACGGTGGTGGGCCACTCCGAGCGCCGGCAGCACTTCGGCGAGACCGACGAGGGCGTCGGGCGACGCGCGGCCGCGGCGCTCCGGCACGGCCTCCACGTGATCGCCTGCGTGGGCGAGACCGAGGCCGAGCGCGAGGCGGGCGAGACGGAGGCGGTGCTGCGCCGGCAGCTGTCGGCGCTCGAGCCCGACGAGAACCTCGTCGTCGCCTACGAGCCGGTCTGGGCGATCGGCACCGGCCGCACCGCGACGCCCGAGCTCGCGCAGGAGGCCCACGCGTTCGTCAAGTCGCTCCTCGACGTGCCCGTGCTCTACGGCGGCTCCGTGAAGCCGGAGAACGCGGCCGCGCTCGCGGCGCAGCCGGACGTCGACGGGGCCCTCGTCGGCGGGGCGTCCCTCGACGTGGAATCCTTCGCCGCGATTTGCCGGGCCGCGTCGACCTCGTAACGCTGGTCGTCCTCGACGGCTGGGGCTGCGCGCCGCCGGGCCCCGGCAACGCCGTCTCGCTGGCCTCGACGCCCGCGTTCGACCGCCTCTGGGCCGAGTGGCCGCACACGACGATCGAGGCGTCGGGCGAGGCCGCCGGGCTGCCGCCCGGCCAGATGGGCAACTCCGAGGTCGGGCACCTGACGATCGGCGCCGGCCGCCGGCTCTACCAGGACCTGATGCGCGTGAACCGGGCGATCGCGGACGGCTCGTTCTTCGAGAACCCCGTCCTGCGCGGGGTGTTCGAGCGCGGCCGGCGGGTGCACCTGCTCGGGCTCGTCTCCGAGGGCGGCGTCCACTCCCACGTCGACCACGTCCGGGCGCTGCTCGAGCTCGCGCCGGAGAAGACGTGGGTGCACGCGTTCACCGACGGGCGCGACGTCTCGCCGCACGCGGCCGTCCGCGACCTCGCGAGGCTGCCGTGCGACCGGATCGCGACGGTGGCCGGCCGCTACTACGCGATGGACCGCGACGGGCGCTGGGAGCGCACGCGGCGCGCGTTCGACGCGATCGTGCGCGGCGAGGGGCGTCGCGCGGCCGACCCGGTCGCCGCCGTCCGGGCGAGCTACGGCGAGGGCGTCACCGACGAGTTCGTCGAGCCGGTCGTGATCGAGGGGACGCCGCGCCTCGAGCCCGGCGACACCGCGCTCTTCTTCAACTTCCGTCCCGACCGCGGCCGCCAGCTCACGAGGCTCCTGCTCGACGCCGGCTTCGACCTGACGACGATGACCCGCTACTCCGACGAGCTCGACTGCCCGGCGGTGTTCGCCGAGCAGACGGTGACGGACACCGCGGCGGAGGTGCTCTCGCGGCTCGGGCTCCGGCAGCTGCACGTGGCCGAGACGGAGAAGTACGCGCACGTCACGTACTTCTTCAACGGCGGCGTGGAGGCCGAGTGGCCGGGGGAGACCAGGATCCTCGTCCCGAGCCCGCGCGACGTGCCGAGCTACGACCGCAAGCCGGAGATGTCGGCCGGCGAGGTCGCGGAGCGCTTCTGCGCCGAGGTCGGGAACGGCTACGCCTTCGCGGTCGTCAACTTCGCCAACCCGGACATGGTCGGCCACTCCGGGGTGATCCCGGCGGTCGTCCGGGCGGTCGAGGAGACCGACCGCTGCCTCGGCCTCGTCTCCGAGCGGGTGCTCGGCCTCGGCGGGGCGCTGCTCTTGACGGCCGACCACGGGAACGCCGAGCAGCTCCTCGAGGCCGACGGGGTCTCGCCGCACACGGCCCACACGACGAACCCGGTCCCGCTCGTCGTCACGGCGGCAGGAGAGCTCCTCCCCGGCGGCGAACTGGCGGACCTGATGCCGACGGCGCTGCACCTCCTGGGCATCGACCCGCCGCCGGCGATGACGGGGCGCGGTTTGCTCGTCCCTGATCCCTCCTTGTGACCCTCTTTACAAATTGGGAGGATACTGTGAGCTCGGATGGCGCTCCACCAGCCCGACCCCGACGTCCTCCGCCAGGCGCAGCGAGGCGACGAGCGGGCCTTCGCGCTGATCGTGCACGCCTACGAGACCCCGATCTTCAACTACGTCTACCGGATCGTCGGCGACCGGGCGCTCGCCGAGGACCTGACGCAGGACGTGTTCGTGCGCGTCTACCAGGCGCTGCCGCGCTTCTCGCTCCGCTGCAAGTTCACGACCTGGCTCTTCCAGGTGACGAAGAACCGCGTCCTCGACGAGCTGCGCGCCCGCGAGCGCCGGCCGCAGGGCACGGTCGCGCTCGAGGACGCCCCGCGGCTCGAGGTGGTCGACCCGCCCGTCGAGCGGGTCGAGGCGATCGAGGCCGTCTGGCGCGCCGTGCGCGAGCTCAACCCCGACCTGAAGATGGCGCTGCTCCTGCGCGACGTCGCCGGGCTCCCGTACAACGAGATCGCCGACTCGCTCGAGATCACGCTCTCGACGGTGAAGTGGCGGATCTTCAAGGCGCGCGAGGAGGTCCAGCTGGCGCTCGCGCGCGAGGGGATCGACCTCGGCACGGTCGCAGCCGGGACCGCCCGCTCCTACGGCGCCGCCGAGTAGCGCTCGAGCCAGGCGACGAGCGCGCGCGCCTGCGCCGCGGCGTCGTGGGCGCGCGCGACGGGGGCGACCCGGGGCGGGGGCGTGCGGCCCGAGGACGAGCCCGCGAGCAGCACGGCGGCGAGGGCGGCGGCCGCCGCCGCCGCGACCGCCGCCGCCGGGAGGACGACGAGCGGGGCGCGCCGCCGCGGCGGCCGCGCGACGACGGTGACGGCCGTCGCAGGCAGCGTCTCGCCGCGGAGCGCGGCCGCGAGCTCGGCCGCGGCCGGGCGCCGCCGCGGCTCCCGGGAGCGGCAGCGGGCGAGCAGGTGCTCGAGCTCCGACGGTCGCTCGGCGAGGAGCTCGTCGAGGACGACGGCGAGCGAGTAGACGTCGGAGGCGGGCCCGGTCTCGCGTCCCTCGGCCTGCTCCGGCGCGAGGTAGCGGAGCGTCCCGAGCACGGTGCCGGCCTGCGTCAGCCTCGTCTCCTCGGCGGCGTGCGCGATGCCGAAGTCGGCGAGCTTGACCTCCCCGTGCCGGCCGCGCAGCAGGTTCGCCGGCTTGAGGTCGCGGTGGACGACGCCGCGCCGGTGGGCGTAGGCGAGCGCGTCGGCCACCCCGGCGGCCTGCTCGAGCGTCAGGCGCCCGGCCTCGAGCGTGCCGCCCTCGACGAGCTCCAGCACGAGGCACGGGAGCCCGCCGAGCTCCGTGACCCCGTAGACCCGCACGATCCCCGGATGCTGGAGCGAGGCGGCGATGCGCGCCTCGCGCAGGAAGCGCCGCCGGAAGGCGTCGTCCCCGGCCAGGTGGGCGGCGAGCACCTTGAGCGCGACCGGGCGGCCGAGCTCGCGGTCGCGGGCGGCGTGGACGACCGCCATCCCGCCGCGACCGAGCTCGCGCTCGAGCTCGTACCTAGTCGTGCCCGCCGTGGCCGTGTCCATGGCCCTTCGCCCTCCCGTGGCCGTGCGCGTTCCCGTGCCCGTGGTCGCGGCCGCCCCGCCCGCCGGGCCCCTCGTCGCCCTCCTCCTCCGCCGGCGCCGCCGGCGCCGCGGGGGGCGGCGGGGCACAGGCGGGAGCGTCCGCCGCGAGCGCGGCCACGCCTGCGCGCAGGGGGGAGCGGAGCGGCGCGGGCACGCGCCCGGCCGCGACCAGCCGGCCGGCGAGCGCCCGGAGCTCGAGGATCTCCCGCCGCGCGGCGCAGCCGTCCGCCGGGACGTCGCGCTCGACCCGCCGGGCGAGCGCGACGAGTTCCGCGGCGTCGCGGCGGGCGAGCCGCGGCTCCGGCGGCCGCCCGGCGGAGCCGCCGCAGGCGGCGAGGAGGCTACTGGCCGAGAGCGAGGCGAGCAGCAAGCGCCTCCGGGAGGCCCCGCTCGCGAAGCTCCGCCTGGGTGCGCTCGACCGGGTAGGCGGCACGCCCGAAGGTTGCCCGCCCGGCGTCGAGGTCAATCAGGAGCCAGGAGGCCCGCGGGTCGCCCCCGCGGGGCTGGCCGACCGAGCCGGGGTTGAGGAGCCAGCGGCGCGCCGGGAGCTCGACCTCGGCGCCGGCGCCCGCGAGCCCCCCGGCGAGCGCGGCCCCGTCCCAGGAGAGCGCGAGCGCGACGTGGCTGTGGCCGACGAGGACGAGCGGCGCGCGCGTCGCCTCGAAGCTCACGTAGGCGGCGGCCTCGCTCAGGACGTAGTCCCAGACCGGGTCGAGCGGGCTCCCGTGGTAGAGCTCGACGCCGGGCCGCTCCGCGGCGGGCTCGAGCGAGGCGAGGAAGGCCCGCGAGGCGCCGTCGAGCTCGCCCTTCGTCCAGCGGACGGCCGCCGCGGCGTCGCCGTTGAAGTCGTCGAGCGGGAGCCGGCCCAGGGCGGCCAGGTCGTGGTTGCCGGCGAGGCAGAGGGCGGCGCGGTCCCGGAGCGCGGCGCAGCACTCGTTCGGCCGCGGCCCGTAGCCGACGGTGTCCCCGAGGCACCAGAGCTCGTCCACGCCGGCCGCGTCCACCTCCGACAGCGCCGCCGCGAGCGCGTGATAGTTCGCGTGGATGTCGGAGAGGACGGCGATGCGCATCGGGCTGCCCGCGGGCGTGGCGGGGTGGATCGTCGCAGCCGTCTTCCTCTGGCGCACGAGCGTCCCGTCGCTCTCGCTCTCGGGCTTCGACGCCGACCGCGACTTCTCGCCGGCGCTCCTCCGCCGCGCGCACGACTACGGCGACGGGGCGCGGCTCCTCTGGCTCCTCGGGACGCTCGCGGCCCTCGCCGCGCTCGGCGTGCTCGCCTGGCGCCTGCCGCGCTCGGCCCGCCGGCTCGGCCTCGGCCGGGTCTCGAGCGGGATCGTGGTCGGGATGGTCGTCGTCGCGACGCTCTGGCTCGTCGCCCTCCCGTTCTCGGTCGCGACGCTCTGGTGGCAGCACCACTACGGTCTCGGCCCGTTCGACGTCTGGGGCTGGCTCGCGGCGCAGCGGGCCCAGCTCGGCGCCTCGGCCCTCTTCGCGCTCGTCGAGGTCTCGCTCGTGATGGCCCTCGCGGTGCGCCTGCCGCGGGGCTGGTGGCTGCCCGGGGCGGCGGCCTTCGTCGGGCTGACCGCCCTGCTCGCCTTCGTCTCCGGCTGGCTCGGCGCGCTCGGCTCGCACCCGGTCCGCGACCCGGAGCTGCGCGCCGACGTCGCCCGGCTCGAGGCGGCCGAGGGAGTGCGCCCGCCGGTGCGCGTGCTCGAGGTGAGCGACTGGACCGACCTCCCGAACGCCTTCACCGCGGGCTACGGCCCCTCGACCCGGGTCGTCCTGTGGGACACGATCGTCGACGGCCGCTTCTCGCGCGGCGAGGTGGCGGTGGTGGTCGCGCACGAGCTCGGCCATGCGCGCAGCCGGCACATCCCGAAGGGGATCGCCTGGTACGCCCTCTTCGCGGTGCCGGCCGCGCTCGTCGTCGCGGCCGCGACCCGTCCGCGCGGCGGGCTCCGGGACCCCGCGAACGTGCCGCTCGCGGCGCTCGTCCTGACGGTGCTCGGGCTCGCGTGGACGCCGCTCCAGAACGCGGTCGTCCGCCGCTACGAGGCCGAGGCCGACTGGCGGGCGCTGCTCGCGACCGACGACCCGGCGGCGGCGCGGCGGCTCTTCGACCGCTTCGTGCCGACCACGCTCGAGGAGCCGAACCCGCCCGGATGGGACTACGCCTTCCTCCAGAACCACCCGACGATCGCGCAGCGCCTCGCCATGGTGGACGCGTTCCGCCGGCTGCGCGACCGGCCCTAGCGCTGCTGCTCGGGGGTCTCCGGGAGGTCCTTGATCCCCTTCACGGTCGAGTACTTCGACCAGCTGTCGTTGAGCGCGTCGATCAGCTCCTTCGTGAACTGCTGCGACATGTTCACGCGCGCGACGACCACGCCCGGGATCTCGCCCTCCTCGACCGAATGGTCGATGCGCGCGAACGTGAGCGTGAACTCGTAGTCGGTGAAGCTCACGTTGGCGAAGTTGGCGTAGGTGCCCGCGAGATGCTCGGTGTCGACCTGAAGGTTCAGCTTGCGCTGCTCATCGTGCATCGCGTCCCACGATACTAGAGCCGTGGAGCGCGACGACCTGCGCCGCATCCTGATCGCCCTCGCCGCCGTGGTCGTCGTGCTCGGCGCCGGCACCGCCGGGTTCGCGGTGCTCCTCGACGAGGCCTGGCACGACGCGCTCTACCGCGCCGCCGTCACCGCGACCCTCACCGGCCTCGACACCCGGCCGAGCGGCGTCGGCGCCGAGCTGCTGACGATCGTGCTCGCCCTCGCCGGCGTGGCTATCTTTGGCTACGTCGTCGCCGGGGCGCTCGAGGCGATCGCCTACGAGGTCGCGGGCGAGCAGCGGCGGACGAGGCGGCGGTTGCGCATGATCTCCGGGCTCGAAGACCACTTCATCATCTGCGGCTACGGCCGCGTCGGCCGGCGCGCCGCCGAGGAGTTCGCGGCGTCGGGCCAGCCGTTCGTGGTGCTCGACTTCAACCAGGAGGCGCTCGCGATCGCGAAGGAGCGGGGCGTCCTCTACCTCGACGGCCGGGGCTCCGAGGACGAGGACCTCGTGCGCGCGGGCGTCGACCGCGCCAAAGGGCTGATCGCCTCCGCCGACTCGGACGCCGAGAACCTCTACATCACGCTCTCGGCGCGGGCGCGCAGCCCCGAGCTGACGATCGTCGCGCGCGCCTCCGACGCCGAGGCGGAGCGGAAGCTGACGCTCGCCGGCGCCGACCGGGTCGTGCAGCCGTACTCGACGGCGGGCACCGAGATGGCGAAGCTCGCGCTCAAGCCCCAGGTGGCGGCGTTCCTCGAGCTCGTCTCCTCGCACGCCGGGCCCGACCTGCGCTTCGAGGAGATCGAGGTGCGCCCGGGCTGCCCGAAGGCGGGGCGCACGATCCGGGAGCTGGCGATCCGGCGCACGACGGGCGCCGTCGTGATCGCGCTCCGCAAGCCGGACGGCCGCTTCGAGATCACGCCCAACCCCGACGAGCCGGTCGACGTCGGCGACGTCGTGATCGCGATCGGCACGGAGCCCGAGCTGCAGGCGCTCGAGGACGTCTTCTCGTCGCAGGCCGTTGCCGGCTGACGCGCGCTACGCGCTCGACCGGCTCGCGGCGGCGCTCGGCGAGCTCGCGGGCGCGGACGTCGAGCTCGCGCGCCCGCCGGAGGGCCAGCGCGGCGACTACGCGACGAACGTCGCCCTGCGGCGGGCGAAGGCGGCCGGCCGGCCGCCGCGCGAGCTCGCCGCGGAGCTGGCCGAGCGCGCGGCCTCGCTCCCGGACGTGGTCGCGGCCGAGGTCGCCGGGCCCGGGTTCGTCAACCTCGAGCTCGCGGACGGCTTCTTCGCCGCCGCGCTCGCGGAGGTGGGGGAGGGCTACGGCGGCGGCTCCGCCGCACGGGCCGAGCGGGTGCAGGTCGAGCTGGTCTCCGCCAACCCGACCGGCCCGATCACGGTCGCCTCGGCGCGGAACGGCGCCTACGGCGACAGCGTCGCGCGCCTGCTCGAGTTCGCGGGCCACACGGTCGCCCGCGAGTACTACGTCAACGACGTGGGCGGGCAGATAGACCGCTTCCGCGCCTCCGTCGAGGCGGTCCGGCGGGGGGAGGAGGCGCCGGAGGACGGCTACCGCGGCGCCTACGTCGCCGAGCTCGCCGCGGAGGAGGGCGACCCCGTGCCGCGGATGCTGAAGCGGATCGAGGCGACGATGGAGCGCTTCCGGATCCACTTCGACTCCTGGGCCCGTCAGAGCGAGCTCGAGCGGGCGCTCCCCGGGCTGCTCGAGCGCCTCCCGACGTACGAGGAGGGCGGGGCGCTCTTCGTCCGCTCGACCGGGTACGGCGACGAGAAGGACAGGGTGGTCGTGCGCTCCCCCGAGCGGGGCGGCCTCCCGACCTACGAGGCCGCCGACATCGCCTACCTCCACGACAAGCTCGAGCGCGGGTTCGACCGGGCGATCTACGTCCTCGGCGCCGACCACCACGGCGTCGCCGGCTGGTACGGCGCGGTCGCGCGGATGCTCGGCTACGACCCGGCGCGCGTCGAGGTGCTGCTCTACCAGCTCATGCACCTGACGAGGGGCGGCGAGCAGACGAAGATGTCGAAGCGGCGCGGCGACATCGTCTTCCTCGACGAGTTCCTCGACGAGATCGGCGTCGACGCCGCCCGCTGGTACCTGGTCAACCGCGGCCCCGACCAGACGATCGAGATCGACGTCGACCTGGCCGCCGAGCGGAGCCAGAAGAACCCGGTCTACTACGTCCAGTACGCGCACGCCCGCATCGCGGGGATCCTCCGCCAGGCGCCCGACCCGGGCGCGGCCGCCGGGGACGCGGGCGGCCTCTCGCCTGCGGGGCCGCTCGCCCCGGAGGAGCGCGACCTCGTGAAGCGCCTCGCCGAGTTCCCGGCGCTCGTGCGCGACGCGACCGCGAAGCGCGGGCCGCAGGCGATCCCGGCCTACGCGATCAAGGTCGCCGACGACTTCCACCGCTTCTACCACGAGTGCCGCGTGCTCGGCTCGGAGCAGGAGGCGTTCCGGCTCGCGCTCTGCCGCGCCACCCGCACCGTGGTCGGGCGCTGCCTGCAGCTGGTCGGGGTCGAGGCGCCCGAGCGAATGTAGAGTCTGCCGCCGTGCGTGTCGGGATGCTCACCGGCGGGGGCGACTGCCCGGGCCTGAACGCGGTCATCCGCGCCGTCTGCCGGCGCCTGTGGGAGCACGGGCACGAGACCTTCGCGGTCCGGAACGGGTGGCGGGGGATGGTGGACGGCGACCTCTCGCCGCTCGGCTTCGACGAGATCTCCGGGATCCTCCACGTCGGCGGCACCATCATCGGGACGTCGCGGACGAACCCGTTCAAGCTCGACGGCGGCGTCGACGGCGTCCGCAGCGCCTTCGAGCGGCTCGACGCGCTCGTCGCGATCGGGGGCGAGGACACGCTCGGAGTCGCCTCGAGGCTCCACGCCGAGCACGGCCTCCCCGTCGTCGGCGTGCCGAAGACGATCGACAACGACCTGAACGGCACCGACTACACCTTCGGGTTCGACACCGCCGTGCACGTCGCGACCGAGGCGGTCGACCGCTGCCACTCGACCGCCGAGTCGCACAACCGCATCCTGGTGGTCGAGACGATGGGCCGGCACGCCGGCTGGATCGCGCTCTTCAGCGGCCTCGCCGGCGGCGCCGACTACATCCTCATCCCCGAGCAGCCCGTCGACTTCGACGAGGTCGCGGCGGCCGTCGAGCGGCGGCGGAAGCGCGGCAAGAGCTTCTCCGTCCTGGTCGCGAGCGAGGGCTGCGAGCTCCCGGGCGTCGCCGACGAGGGCGAGGTCGACGACTTCGGCCACGTCCGGGTCGAGAACCGCGAGGTCGGCGACACGGTCGCGAAGGAGGTCGAGCGGCGGACCGGCATGCAGGCGCGGGCGACGGTGCTCGGCTACATCCAGCGCGGCGGCTCGCCGACCGCCCGCGACCGCATCCTCGGCCTCCGGTTCGGCCTGCGCGCCGCCGACCTCGTGCAGGAGGGGCGCTTCGGGCAGATGGCGGCCCTCCACGGCGACGACGTCGTCTCCGTGCCGCTCGAGGAGGCGACCGCCGAGCTCAAGCTCGTGCCCCAGTCCTGGTACGACACGGCGAAGACGTTCTTCGGCTAGCTGCGGCGGCCCCGGCCTCGCCCGCCGCCGCGCGACGACAGCCTGTCACCGGCCCGTCACCGCACGGTAGCCGCGGTCGCGCCGAGACTCGGGGCGGTGCGCGGGGATCGGCCCCGCGCGGGAATCCGAGGAGGCATTCATGGGGATCTCTCGTCGAGCCGTCGCGTACGCGCTCGGTCTCTTCGCCGCCGGCCTCGTCGCCGGAGGCAGCGCCCTCGCCGGCTTCGAGGACTGGGGCGCGGATCGTCAGACGCAGCTGCAGAACAGGTCGCAGGCGCTGTTCGGCGTCGGCCGGCCGCTGACGCAGTCGTCCACCGCCGACCTCGACGCCGCGCAGGCGGCGGCGAACCCGGCCGGACTGATCACCGTCGCGAAGGGGCTGAAGGTCCGGGTCGTCTCGGCCGGCAAGGCGGCGCCGAACATCGACCAGATGGTGCTCTGGCCGCAGCACGACCCGGAGTACCTGATCGGCTGCAACGAGGAGGGCTCGGCCGAGCCCGCGCTGCAGCGGATCAGCCTCGCGACGGGCGACGCGACGACGATCGCGAGCGGCATCGAGTCCTGCGACCCGGTGCGCGCGACGCCGTGGGGAACCGTCCTCTTCGGCGAGGAGAACGGCTCCGCGGGGGCGATGTACGAGCTGCTCGACCCGCTCGCCGTGACCGGAGCGACGATCGACGACGCCTCCGGGGTCAGCTCGAGCCCGAACATCCGCCGCGTGGACGCGCTCGGCTTCCTCTCCTTCGAGGGGGTCGCGATCCTCCCGAACGGCGTCACCTACTACGGCGACGAGCTGGCGGCCGGCAACGGAGCCCCCGGCGGCGCCTACTACAAGTTCGTGCCGTCGACCCCGTGGGCCGGCGGCGCGCCGATCACGAGCCTCGACCGGTCGCCGTACTCCTCCGGCACCGTCTACGGGCTGCGCGTCGGGCAGGGTGGCAACTTCGGCCAGGGCTTCTCCTACGGCACCGGCACGTGGCAGGCGCTCACCTCGACCCCGGGACGAGAGCTGCGTCCGCTGGCGGCGGGCGCGAAGCTCACCGGCTACTACCGGCCCGAGGACGTGGCGCTCGACGAGGCCGCGCTCGCAGCCGGCGAGGTCCGCTTCTGCGCCAACAACACCGGGCGCGACGGCGCCCGCTACTTCGGCGAGACCATCTGCGTCACCGACGGCACGGTCGCGGGCGCAACCTCGTCCGGGTCGGCTCCGCAGGTGCAGCTGCTCGTGCCGGGCTCGTCCGCGCTCAACATGCCGGACAACATCGCCTACCAGCCCGGGAGCGGCCACTGGATCGTCGAGGAAGACGGCAGCACCGGGGACTTCCCCGGCGGCGCGCGCAACGACGACATCTGGGACTGCCTCGACGACGGAGCCGACGACGACACGCTCGGCGACGGCTGCATCCGCGTCGCGACGCTCAACGACCTCGACGCCGAGAGCACCGGCGGCTTCTTCGACCCGAGCGGGACCCACTACTACGTCGGCATCCAGCACAACTCGAGCGGCCACGGCACCATCCTCGACATCACCGGCTGGGGGGCCGAGGGCCGGGACGGCTGACCTCACCGCGCCGAGCCCCGCCGCCGAGCCCGGCCCGGCGCCGTTCCCTCACGGAGAGCCGGGCCGGGCTCGAGAACGGCTACGATAGGGGCCTCGCGGGCGTAGCTCAGTTGGTAGAGCATCAGCTTCCCAAGCTGAGGGTCGTGGGTTCGAGCCCCATCGCCCGCTCTCGAGCCGGCTCCGCCGTCACGGCCGGTCCCGGGACGTCTTCTCCACGTCTCGGGCCCGGTCGAGGAGCTGCGAGAGAAGGTGCGTCGTGCGGCCCATGTAGACGCCCTTCGCGACGAAGTACACCCCGAGCCCGTGCGCGATCGTCTGGAGGTAGCTGTTCGGGTCCGCGGTCTGCGAGGCGAGCAGGTAGACGCCCGCCCCGATCGCGCCGAGGGCCGCGAGCGCGTCCCAGGCGCTCCCCGCGCTTCCGCCGCGGCCTTCGTCGTCCTTGCCCAAGGTGATCCCTCCCGGTCGAGGTGAGCCGAGCGCCTTCCGGCGTCACGCGGCAGTCGGGCGGCCGGCGGCGGCGTCTTACGCCGCACGGTCGGCGCGCGAGCCCGTCCCGTCCGTCGGAGTCGAGGGCCGCGCCCGCCCGGCGCGCCGGCCCTAGACGCAGAGCGGCCTCGGCACGGGCCGGCGCGGAGGCGAGGGCACCGGCAGCCTGGGCGCGCGGGCGAGCGGGGCGATCGACTTGCGGATCGAGAGCCGCTGCGCGCCGCGCACGACGACGCGCACGTCGACCGGCGAGGGGTCCTCGGGGCCGAACGTGCTCGTCTCGGTCGCGCGCGCGCCGGCCGACCACCGGTAGGCGAAGGTGACGGACGTCCTCTCGCCGCTCCGGCCGAGGGGCGCGAAGCGCGCGCCGCCGTCGTTGAAGACGTACGTCTCGCCGGTCCCGAGCGGGGAGGCGCTCGCCCGCGTCCTGCGCCAGCAGGGCGTCGTCGCCGCATACACCTCGCCCCCGGCCATCAGCACCCGGACCGTGCGCACGCCTCGGGCGCGGAGACGTGCGAGGTAGGCGACGATCCTGCCGCCGTTCAGGCGGGCGAGGATGGTCGCGGTGGCCGGGACGTACCCTGCGGGCGGGCGCGTGCCCCACCAGTAGTCGACGGACGTGCCCGGGCCCCGCCGCACGAAGAAGTAGCCGGTCTCGACGATCTTCACGCCGTCCAGCCGGGCGTACGCGTCCACCCGCTCCTTGAAGAACCGGATCGCGGACGTGTCGCCGGCCGGCGGCGTGACCGCGCCGGGCGCCGCCGCCGCGACGGCGCCGGCGGCGAGCGCCGCCGCGATCGCTCCGACCCCGCGGCCGCGGCATGAGGTGCCGGCGTGGATCGGCTCAGGCTAGCAACCGCCTCGGCGAGGGCTCCGCGCCGGAGACGCGGTAACGTCCCGGGCGCGATGACCCTGAGGGAGCGCGGCGAGGCTCTGCGGCGGGTGCCCGTGTTCGCCGGGGTCTCCGGGCGCGCGCTCGCGCAGGTCGCACGCGCGGCGACGGAGCTCGAGCTACCCGCCGGGCAGGTGCTGATCGAGGCCGGCGCGGCGGGAGCGGGGATGTTCGTCGTCCTCGAGGGGGTCGCGGTCGTCGAGACGAAGGGCCGCCGCCGCGTCGAGCTCGGGCCGGGCGAGTGCGTCGGCGAGCTCGCGCTCCTGACCGCCCAGGGCGTCCGCACCGCCCGCGTCCGCGCGAAGACGCCGCTCCGCTGCCTCGCGATCGCCCGGTCCGACTTCCGGCGCCTGCTCGTCGAGGAGCCGAGGCTCGCGCTCGCGCTGCTCGAGACCCTCGCGACGCGTCTCGCCGAGAGCGGCTGAGGCGACGCCTCCCGCCGCCGCAGCCGCTAGGCGAGGCCCCAGAGGGGGCGCGCCGTCGCCTCGGCGAGGAGCGGCGGCGACGCCGGCCCCGGAGACGGCAGCGCCTCCCGGAGCGCGGCCACGAGCTCCTGCGGCGAGACGGGCTTCTCGAGGAAGCGCCGGGCCCCGGCGGCGAGGACCCGCGACTCGGCGACGCTCCGGTCGCACGCGCTCAGCACCACGACCGGCACGGTCGCGAGCGATGCGATCGCGCGCATGCGCTCCAGCACGAGCGCGCCGTCGCCGCAGGGCATCCGGAAGTCGAGCACGATCGCGTCGGGCCGGTGCGCCCGGGCGACGTTCATGAGCACGAGCGTAGGGGCGCCGCCGCACCGGTTCTGTCCCCCATTCGTGTCCGCCGGCGTACGACCGCGGCCCCGAATAGCTCGCCCGTGACTATTGCCGACGCCCGCGCCCGCCGCTAGCGTTTCCGCGCCGGCCCGGGCGGCTTCAGCTGAACGCCCGGACCGCGCACGTGTCAGACACGACTCTCTGTCGCAACTCCTGATAGGAGGGGGAATGGCGAGCAAGCTCAAGATCAAGGTGAACGGTCTCGTGCACAGCGTGACCGCGAGCCTTGACACGCCGCTCCTGTACGTCCTGCACAACGAGCTGCACCTGCACGGGCCGCGCTTCGGCTGCGGTCTGGCGCAGTGCGGCGCCTGCTCGGTGCTCTTGGACGGGAAGGAGATCCGTTCCTGCGTCACTCCGGTGGCGGCTGTGAGCGGGAAGGCGATCACGACGCTGGAGGGGCTGCCGGCG
>DASRHI010000033.1:0-3066 GCA_035650615.1 Gaiellaceae bacterium
GGGGGGGGGGGGGGGGGGGGGGGGGGGGGGGGTCGAATGAGGAGCACTCTGGGCGGAGCGACGCTCGCCACCACCACCGCCGTCGCCTGGGGCGGCCAGTTCGTCGTCGGCAAGTCCGCCCTCGGGCGGGTCGACGCCTTCCACGTCACCACCGTCCGCTACGCGCTCGCCGGGCTCGTCCTGCTCGCGCTCCTGGCCGCGGTCGAGGGCCCCGGGGCGCTTCGCCTCGACGGCAAGGGGCTGCGGCTCTGGTGGCTCGGCACGCTCGGCTTCGGCGGCTTCAACCTGCTCGGGTACACGGGGCTCGCACACTCGAGGCCGCAGAGCGCGTCGCTGATCGTCGCGCTCGCCCCGCTGCTGACCGCGCTCGTGCTCTGGCGGCGGTCCGGCGTCCGGCCCTCCCGGGGGACGTTCCTCGCGCTCGCGGTCGCGCTCGCAGGCGTGGCGCTCGTGATCAGCGGCGGCGACCCGGCGTCGATCGGCCGCGGCTCGGTCGGCTACGGCGACGCGCTCGTCCTCGGCGGCGTGCTGAGCTTCATCCTCTACACCCTCGGCGCCGCGGAGTTCGCGCAGCTCTCGCCCCTCCGATACACGACCCTGACGGCCGGGCTCGGCTGGCTCTCGATCGCCGCGGCGACGGTCGTCGCCTCGGCCGCGGGGCTCGAGCCGGAGCCCTCCCCGGGCGCCTACGCGGACGTGCGGTGGCAGATCCTCTACATCGCGCTCGTCGGCGCCGTGGTCGCGGTCGTGAGCTGGAACGCCGCCGTCGTCGCGCTCGGCCCGCAGAACGCGTCCCTCTTCGGGAACCTGATCCCCGTGACCACCTTCGCGATCGAGGTCGCGCGCGGCTACCGGCCCGGCGCGCTCGAGCTCGCCGGCGCGGCTCTGACGATCGCCGCGCTCGTCGCCGGCAACGTGCTCGCCCGCCGCCCGCGAACGCAGCGCGCGGAGGAGAGCCCGCAGCCCGCGTTCGAGCAGGCGAAGGCCGCATGAGAGGCGGGAGCGACCGGGTGCGCCTCCATGTGCTGGACACCGGCCTCATCGAGTCGTCCGACTTCGCGCTGTGGAGCCCGAACGCCGCGCCCGGCGAGCGGCGGGCGATGAGCGTGCGCAGCTACCTGATCGTCCATCCGCGGGGAATCGTGCTGTGGGACACGGGCATCGACGACGCGATCGCCGAGCTCGCGGACGGCCGCCGCGTCGCCGACTCGATCGTGTTCCGCGTTCCCCGGACGCTGCGCGGCCAGCTCGCAGCGGTCGGCGTCGCCCCGGAGGACGTCGACTACCTCGGCCTCTCGCACCTGCACGTCGACCACGTCGGGAACGCCGCCCTGTTCCCGGCCGCGACCGTGCTGCTGCAGCGGGCCGAGCACGACGCGGGCTTCGGGCCGCATCCCGAGCGCTTCACCCTCGACCCCGAGTGGTACGCCGCCCTCGACCGCGACCGGATCGAGACCGTCGAGGGCGACCACGACCTCTTCGGCGACGGCGCCCTCGTCCTGAGGGCGTTGCCGGGGCACACCCCCGGGCATCAGGGGTTGCTGGTCCGGTTGCGCGAGAGCGGGCCGATCCTGCTCGCCGGCGACATCGCCTACACCGCCCGGGACTACGCAGAGGCGGCGGTGCGCCGGGGGAACGTCGATCGCGAGGAGTCGCGACGCTCGATCGAGACGGCGCGGCGGATCGAGCGCGAGCTCGGCGCGACAGTCTGGCTGCACCACGACCTCGAGGCGCAGCGCGCCGTGCGCACCGCGCCCCACGCCTACGAGTGACCGGCGACGACGGGACCGGCCGGACGGCGTGCGACCCGCGAAGAGGGAGGCGGACGGGCGCACCGCACGCGGCCGCGGGCCGCGCACGCCCCCGGCGGCGCTCGTGGCGCCGGCGCTCGCGGGCGCGCTCGCGGCCGTGGTGATCGCGCTCACGGGCAACACCGCGAGACCGACGGTCACGCCCGCGCAGCTCGGCCCGGCGGAGATCGGCGGCAGCTTCCAGCTCGTCGGGATCGTCGCCGCCGTCCCGAGGCGCCGGCACGGGCTGCTCGAGCTCGTCGTCGGGGACGGGACGGGGCGAGCCCGGCTACGGGTCCGCTACCCGGGCCCGCCCCCCGAGCCGCTCCGGGTCGGCGAGCGCATCCAGGTGGCGGGCACCTACGGGGACCGCCTCTTCGTCGCCGAGCCGGACACCCTCGTCGTCGGGTGCGGATCGAGACGGCGCCCCGAGCACTGCTAGCTCACCCGGCGAGCCTGCTCATCGTGTCGCGAGCAGCCGCTGCAGCAGCGCGTCCACGCGTGCGAAGCCGCTCTTCGCTCCTTCCTCGACGCCGTACCGCATCGTCGCGTCGCGCTCCTCGGCCGTGGCGAAGCGCATCGTCTGCGTCAGCTTCGTCCGGTCGCCGAGATCCTCGAACTCGAGCGTCTGCAGGTGGTTCTGGAAGGTCTGCACGAGCCGCTCCGGCGCGTCGACCTCCCGGAACTCGCCCTCGACGACGCCGAAGGCGGTGCGGAATCGGTAGGTGCCGCCGGGGCGGACGTCCATCTCCTCCACGACCGTGCCGTCGCCCCACCACTCCGGGATCAGGCTCGGGTCGGTCCAGACGGAGAAGACGTGCGCGCGCGGCGCGTCGAAGATCCGCTCGACGCGGATCTCGAGCTCGCTCGGGGTGGTGACGGTGGTCGGGTTCATCGGTCTCCTTTCGTGCGTTCGACGACCTGCGCGAAGCGGTCGAGCCGCTGGAGCCACATGCTGATGCCCTCGAAGGCGTAGGGGGCAAGCATGCACCTGCGCACTCGGCCGACCTTCTCCGTGGTCACGAGCTCGGCCTCCTCGAGGAGGCGGATGTGCTTCTTCATCCCCGTGAGCGACATGCCGAAGGGCTCGGCAAGCTCGCTCACCGACGCGCTACCGGAACCGAGCCGCTCCAGGACGGCGCGCCGGGTCGGGTCGGCGAGAGCGGCGAATGCGCGGTCGACGATCGCGGTATACTGAACCATTAGGTTCACTATAGCAGGTCAGGGCAACCACCCGTCGCGATGGGCGACGCGCTCCTCCGGGCCGAGGGACGCA
>DASRHI010000034.1:0-49042 GCA_035650615.1 Gaiellaceae bacterium
GGCACGGGCGTCGCGTTCACGCGCAACCCGTCGACCGGCGCGAACGAGGTCTACGGGGAGTTCCTCGCGAACGCGCAGGGCGAGGACGTCGTGGCGGGGATCCGGACGCCGCAGCCGGTCGAGTCGATGGCGGCCGTCCTCCCGGGCGCCTACCGGCAGCTCGTCGAGACGCTGCGCAGGCTCGAGGAGCGCTACCGGGACGTCCAGGACGTGGAGTTCACGGTCGAGGACGACGTTCTCTACATGCTCCAGACGCGCTCGGCGAAGCGCACCGCCGCCGCCGCGCTCAAGGCGGCCGTCGACATGGTCGAGGAGGAGCTGATCTCGCGGGAGGAGGCGGTCGCGCGGATCGACCCCGCCCAGCTCGACCAGCTGCTGCACCCGATGATCGACCCCGAGCAGGCGCCCGAGCCGGCGGCGCGCGGGCTCAACGCGAGCCCGGGGGCGGCGAGCGGCGCGATCGTGTTCGACGCCGACGCGGCGGTGGCGCGCGGCGCGTCGGGCCCGGTCGTGCTCGTCCGCTTCGAGACGACGCCCGACGACATCCACGGGATGATCGCGGCGCAGGGGATCCTCACCGTCCACGGGGGCATGACCTCGCACGCGGCCGTCGTCGCGCGGGGGATGGGCAAGCCGTGCGTCGCGGGCTGCGACGGGCTCGAGCTCGGGAACGGGGTCGCGCGGATCGGCGGGCGGGAGCTCCGCGAGGGCGACGTGATCACCATCGACGGCGGCAGCGGCAACGTGTACGTCGGGCCGGTCCCGCTCGTGCCGCCGCGCCTGAACGAGGACTTCGAGACCGTCCTCGGCTGGGCCGACGAGCTCCGCCGCCTGCGCGTGCGCGCCAACGCCGACACGCCCGACGACGCGACGCGCGCCCGGGAGTTCGGCGCGGAGGGGATCGGCCTCTGCCGCACCGAGCACATGTTCTTCGGCGAGGAGCGGCTGCCGGTCGTGCAGGAGATGATCCTCGCGGACGACGAGGCGGGGCGGCGCGCGGCGCTCGACCGCCTGCTGCCGTTCCAGCAGGCCGACTTCGAGGGGATCTTCGAGGTGATGGCGGGGCTGCCGGTGACGATCCGGCTGCTCGACCCGCCGCTGCACGAGTTCCTGCCGTCGGAGGAGCAGGCGGCCGACGAGAAGATGCGCGCGCGGATCCGCTCGCTGCGCGAGGTCAACCCGATGCTGGGGACGCGCGGCTGCCGGCTCGGCCTGCAGTTCCCCGAGATCTACGAGATGCAGATCCGCGCGATCGCCCGCGGCGCGCGCGCGGTCCAGGACCGCACCGGGGAGACGCCGCAGGTCGAGATCATGCACCCGCTCGTCGGCTACCGCGAGGAGCTCCGGCGGCTGCGCGACCTCACCGAGCGCGTGTGGGCGGAGGAGGCGCCGGCGCTTCCCTGTGCGATCGGGACGATGGTCGAGCTGCCGCGCGCGTGCGTGCGCGCCGACGCGATCGCGAAGGCGGCGGACTTCTTCTCCTTCGGCACGAACGACCTGACGCAGACGACGCTCGGGCTCTCCCGCGACGACGCCGAGGGGAAGTTCCTCACGCGCTACCTCGAGGACGGCGTCGTCGAGCACAACCCGTTCGAGGTGCTCGACCAGCTCGGGGTGGGCCAGCTGATGCGGCTCGGAGTCGAGCGCGGCCGCGGCGTGAAGCCGGAGCTCAAGGTCGGCATCTGCGGCGAGCACGGCGGCGAGCCCCGCTCGGTCGCCTTCTGCCACGGGCTCGGGCTCGACTACGTCTCGTGCTCGCCGTTCCGCGTGCCGGTCGCGCGGCTCGCGGCCGCGCAGGCCGCCCTCGCCGAGAGCGGCGCGGCCACGTACGTCGCCGCCGGTGGCTGAGCCGCGCCCGGCCGCCGCGCCGGCCTAGATGCTCGCGTAGGCGACGATGACCGCCGCGGCCGCGACCAGCGCCGCCGCGGCGAGGCTCAGCTCCCAGGAGCGCAGGAAGCGCACGAACGCGAGCATCAGCAGGAGGCCGCCCACGAGCCCGCCGACGTGGCCGCCGACGGAGATCTGGCTGCGGTAGGCGAGCGTGATCACCAGGTTCAGCACGATCAGCCCGGCCACCTGGCCGCCCGTGGCGATGTTGCCGCGCCGCTCGAGCACGAGCAGGGCGCCGAGGACGCCGAAGATCGCCCCCGACGCGCCGACGGTGAACCCGTGCGGCGTCCAGTAGAGCGCGCCCGCGGCGCCGGCGAGGCCCGACACGAGGTAGAGGAGGACGTACCGCCAGCGTCCGACCGCCTGCTCCAGGATCGAGCCGGCGAAGTAGAGGCTGAGCATGTTCATGCCGAGGTGGAGCGGGCCGTAGTGGAGGAACGCGGACGTGATCAGCCGCCACCACTCGCCGTGCGCGACGCCCGCGGGCGTCCCGTCGGCGTAGACCGCGTCGTTCACGAGGACGCCGTGGACGTAGATCGTGTTGTCGGTCCCGTTGACGCTCCCGCCCGCGGCGAGCTCGGCCGCGTACACGAGCACGTTGACGCCGATCAGGGCCAGCGTCACCGCGTTCGGCAGCGCGGAGCCGCGGGCGCCGGTCGCGCGCGCCGCCGCCGTCGCGACGCGCCGCACGCCCTGCGGCTTGCCGGAGTGGTCGGGGCAGCGCAGCCCGACGGCCGCCGGCGTCATGCACTCGTAGCAGATCGGGCGGCCGCATTCCGAGCACGACAGCCCGGTCTCCCGGTCCGGATGCCGGTAGCAGTAGCGAGGGGGGGAGGACACCGGCGGCTAGCGTATCCGGGGTGCCGGTCCACGTCGCGTTCACACCGGCGGAGGAGGGCGCGGCGCGCGTCGGGATCGTGGTCGACGTCGTCCGCGCGACCTCGTCGATCGCGCAGGCGCTCGCGGCGGGCTACGAGCGCGTCCTCTGCTGCCGCGAGATCGACGAGGCGCACGCCCTGCGCGCGGAGCTCGGCGGCGAGGCGGTCGTCGGCGGCGAGCGGCGCGGCGTCGTCGTGGAGGGCTTCGACGTGGGCGCCTCGCCGCGCGAGTTCGCGCGCGGGCCGCGGGCGCCCACGCTGATCCTCTCGACGACGAACGGCACGGCCGCGATCCTCGCCGCCGTCGCCCGCTGCCGGACGGTGGTGCTCGGCTCGCTGCTCAACCTCGACGCGGTCGCCGCGGCCGCGCGCTCGGCCGGCGACGACGTCGCGATCTTCTGCGCCGGCTTCCAGGGCGCGTTCGCGCTCGACGACGCCTACTGCGCCGGACGGATCGTGCAGGCGCTCGGAGGCGAGCGCACCGACGCGGCGGAGGCGGCCGACCTGCTCGCGCGCTCGTTCGCGACGGCGCTCGAGGGCCTGAGCGCGCGCACCTACGGCCCGCCCGGGCTCGAGGAGGACATCGCGTACTGCGCGCGCGAGAACCTCCTCGGCACGGTCCCGCGCTTCACGCGCATGGTCGGCCCGGCCGCCGAGATCGTCGCCTGATCACGCCGCGAGCAGCGCGGCCAGCTCGGGGTGGCCGCCGAAGCCTGCCCAGCCCGCCGCGTCGCCGCCGTGGAGGGCGTCGCGGACCGAGGGGTCGGCGCCGAGCTCGAGCAGCGCCTCGACCGCCTTCCGGCGCCCGGCCTGCGCGGCCGGGTGCAGCGCGGTCACGCCCTCGCCGTGGGTGGGGCCGCCGAACGTCCCCCGCCGGTTCGGGTCGGCGCCGAGGCGGACGAGCGCGCGGACCGCGTCGACCCGGCCGTTCACCGCCGCCCACGTCAGGGCGGTGCCGCGGTACGGGTCGGCGTCGACCTCCGCCCCGAGCTCGACGAGGAGCTCGAGCGCCGCGACGCGGCCGGCCTTCGCCGCCCACACGAGCGCCTCGTCGAGCACCTCCTGCGGGTCGTCGGACGGCTGCCAGGCCGGGAAGCCTCCGTGCGGGCGGTAGAAGCCGCGGTGCGCGCCCGCCGCGGGCGTGCCGGCGAGCTCCCGGATCAGGTCGAGGTCGCCGAGGCCGGCGGCGACGCGGAGGTTGCGGGGCTCGCGCCCGAGCAGGCTGGCGACCTCGACGTGGCCCCAGAAGAGCGCGACCGCGAGGGGCGTCCCGCCGTCCCCCCGCGCCGGCAGGTCGGTGCGAGCGCCGTGGGCGAGCAGGAGCTCCGCGAGCGGACGGCGGTTCGAGTAGCCGGCCTGGTGGAGCTTCGTCCAGCCGTGGTCGTTGCCGCGGTTCGGGTCGGCGCCCCGCTCGAGGAGGAGGCGGACGAGCTCGAGCTCCCCGGCCATCCCGAGCAGGTCGTTGCCGTTCGTGCCGCGGACCCGCACGAGCTCCGGAAGCCGGTCGAGGAGCGCCTCCAGGCGCCCGCGGTCGCCGTCCTCGACGGCGCGGTAGGCCTCCATGAACGGCGTCGCGGGGGCGGCGCCGGTGCGGAGCTCCTCGAGGCGGCGCAGGAGCTCGCGCCAGCTCCCGAAGCCGTGCCGGCGGGCGAGCTCGAGCCGGGCCTCCTCGGCGCTCGCGCCGGAGGTCGTCGCGATCCCGTCCGCCCGGGCCTCGAAGTACTCGACGTCGGTGCGGAAGGGGTGCTCGAGCTCGAGGTCGAGGTGGGACGTGACGGCGACTCCGGAGGCTGGACCGGGCGAACGCGCTCGAAGGCGCGATCGTAGCGGCGGGGCGCGCGAGCCGGGGAGCGACCCCTACACTCGGACGGGTGAGCTTCCGCTCGCCGCTCCTCCTGCTCACGCTGCTCGCGGTGCCGGCGCTGCTCGCGGTCCTGCTCGTGCGGCTGCGGCGCCCGCCGCGAGAGGCGGTCGCGTTCACGAACCTCGACGTGCTCGCCGGGCTCGCCTCCCACCCGCCGGCGTGGCGGCGCTGGGCGCCCGCCGCGCTCCTCCTGCTCGCCGTCGCGAGCGCCGCCGCGGCGACCGCCCGGCCGGTGGCCCGGTTCACGGGGGTGGCGCGCCACTCGACGGTCGTGCTCCTGATCGACGTCTCCGGCTCGATGAGCGCGCGGGACGTCGAGCCGACGCGCCTCGACGCGGCGACGGCCGCCATGCGCACCTTCCTCGACCGGATTCCGGACGAGCTCGACGTGGGGCTCGTCCAGTTCAGCACCGAGCCCGAGGTCGTCGACCGGCCGACGGCCGACCACGAGCTCGTCCGGGAGAGCCTCGCCTACCTCTTCCCGGAGGCGGGGACCGCGATCGGCGACGGGCTCGCCGCTGCGACCACGCTCTTCCGCGGGCCGGGAGCGATCGTGCTGCTCTCCGACGGCACGCAGAACCAGGGGCGGCTGACCGCGCTCGAGGGCGCGGCGCGCGCGAAGGCGGCGGGCGTCCGCGTCGACACGATCGCCCTCGGCACCCCCGCCGGCCGCGTCCCCTCCGGCCTCGGCGAGTTCCAGCCGGTGCCGCCGGACCCGCCGCTCATGCGCGCGATCGCGCGCGCGACGGGCGGCCGCTCGTTCGCGGTGGCCGACGCGGCCCAGCTCGCCGGGGTCTACGGCGACCTCGGCGGCACGATCGCGCGGCGGACCTCGACGCGGGAGATCGGCTCGTGGCTCGCGCTCGCAGCTGCCGCCTTCCTGCTCGGGGCGGTCACGCTCGCGCGCCGGCTCGGCACGGCGCTGCCGTAGAAGGTCCCGGCGCGGTGGGCGGCGACCTCTCGGGCGTGCTCGCGAAGCTCCGCCGGGCCGAGGAGCATCGCGAGGCCTTCGACGACCTCGTCGCCGAGTTCGCCGCGGGCGAGCCGTACACGATCCTGACCGAATACGACCCCCGCACGGGCTGGCACACGCTCCGCTGGCACGTCCTGCGCGAGCCGCCGCTCGAGGAGCTCGCCCTCGTCTTCGGCGACCTGATCAGCAACCTCCGCACGAGCCTCGACTACCTCGTCTGGCAGCTCGTCCTCGCCGCCGGCAACCGGCCCGGCCGCCGCACGGGCTTCCCGGTCGTGCGCCGGGCGAAGGACTGGGAGGTGCAGAGCCGCGCGGCGCTGCAGGGGGTCGCGCCGGCGTGGGTGGCCGAGGTGGAGGCGCGCCAGCCCTACCACCGGCCGGAGCGCCCGGCGCTCCACCCGCTCGCGATCCTCGAGCACGTGAACAACATCAACAAGCACCGCTTCCTCCCGGTCGCGGCGCTCTCGGCCGAGCGGCTCGACGTCCTGATCGACCTCCGGCCCGCGGCCGGAGAGCCGATCGAGAGCCGCGACTTCCTCGACCGCCCGATCGCGCCGGGCGGGGAGGCCGCCCGCTTCCGCGTCGCCTCGGGCGTCATGCTCGACGTGACGGTCAACCAGGCGCCGCGCTTCCGCGTCTCGTTCGACGACGGACTCGGCTACGACTGGCATCCGCTCGAGCTCGTCGAGTGGGTGCGCGAGACGATCGTGCGCTTCGAGCCCGCCTTCCGCGTCTGAGAGGACCTTGAGGCAACTATCCCTTCGAGGGAGAGGGCTGTAGCCCTGGCGTAGCCCCGTCTGACGGCAGTTGCTAGCTGACCGCCGCGATGATCTCCGGTGCGTTCAGGATCTCAGCGACCTCAGCACGTGTCTCGGAGAGGACATCGAGCGCATTGCTCCAGTCCTCAAGCGATACGTAAACCGTGAGTCCGGGTTTCACCTCCACGGTGGGATTCAACCCGGTGATGACGATGGTGAGACGCGCTATTTCTGCGTCTGGTACGAACTTCGGCCGCTCCGGCGGATTCTCGAACCCCACAGGTCGGCAATCCACGAAGGTGATCTGGTGTCGCGCGTGAGAGGGAGCGCTGAACATGAGGTGGAGCGAGCGGTGTTTGTCCTCATTCGAAAGCCTGGCGAGGCGAAGAAGAACCTCGTTTGTTGCCTGCCCGCCAACGTAGCGGTGTCTCGCCTCGATGAACTGCACTGGCCCCCGAACATCAACACCCGGGAGTCTCTTTGCGCGGTTTGCCCTGAACTTCGATCTCTCGGAGTAGATCGGGAACTGGACGCGCCAAGGTTCGGCGGGATTCGGATCTCTTCCGTGCTGCACCAGCTCCCAGGCGAGGTGGTCGAGCGCGCACCGATAGTTATGAAGGGCATCCCCGAATCTCGCAGCGAAAGAGTCGGGCAACGCAGGGAACCCCCGGTTCAGGACGAGAGACAGACTCGCCGTCTCCCCGACTGGGATCACCTGAACGTCCGTCTCACTCTCGACGCGCAGGGTTGGCCGGGGATGCTTATTGATGAATCGGCGGAATTCACGCTTTGCGGTGCTGGCGTGGAGGTTCGCTCGATCCAGTTTGATCCGTGCGCTACGGAGAGCGTCGCTCATGAGCGCTAACCTCACCATGAATGGAAAAGCCCGCACAAGAGCCGTCAGACGAGCCGAAGCAGGTTACGCCGAAGGGCTTGGAGATCGCCGTGCCGAAGCGCAGGGATCTCATGGACGCCTTCCGCAAGATCACCCGGCCCGCGAAGAAGCCATCAACCGGCGTTCTGCTCATGGCCCTCCGCGAGGAGGTCATCGAACATCGGCGTGACGGAATCGCGGCGGTTGTAGCGCCACACCCACTCGTTCAGGTAGCCCTGGAGCCACTTGGTCGAGATCGAGTGATGCGCTCCGCGCACGCCGGTCTTGAACAGGCCGAAGAAGCCCTCCACGGCCTGTGTGTGAACATCGCCTTCGACGTAGATCCGGTCGCGGTGGCGGATGCGCCGGTGCCGGTACGGCTTCCCGACCGTCAGGTAGCCGGCGTACTCGTCTGTGAACAGCATCGAGCCGGGGACGATGAAACTCCTGCACCTTCCCGCCCAGGGTAGGGCCAGAACTATTTGGGATGGTCATCGCCCGCACGCGGCCTTTCCCGCTCGACGGCGGCGAACACCATCGTCTCCTTCTCGTTGTCGTAGCGCTTTCGGTCCCAGCCGAGCGCCTCACGCTTGCGCCGTTCCGAGTTGCGCGTCTTCCCGCCGATCAGTGTCTCGTCGGCCTCCACGTGGCCCGTGAGCGGCTCGTCGTCCTGAACCATCAGCTCGTTCCGGATCTTGTTGAACATCGGCCACGCGGTCTTGTCTTGTAGTGGACGCCAAGCTCGCGCTCCAGGTGCTTCGCGGAGATCCCGCATCGAGTGCTAGTGATGAGGTAGATGGCGTAGAACCAAAGCTGGAGGGACGTGGACGACCGCTCGAAGATCGTCCCGACCAGCGGGTGGATGCGGAAGCCGCAGGTCTGGCAGAACCAGCACGGCCGCTTCTGCGCCGTCTCGTACGCCTGAACACCCGCTCCGTCTCGCAGCGCTGGCAGAAGGCGTGCTCCCCGTCAGGGCGAAACGCTCCCGCCAGACATGCCGAAGGCAGGCCTCGTCGTCGGGAAACTCGCGCATGAACTCCATCAGCGAGCACGACGATTCAGAGGAACGAGCGCGAGTAGGGTTAAGGCGGTCAACCGGGGGCATCAGACGCTCCTTGTTGGCAAGAAAGCGTCATCCGCGCTAACGGGTGGCGCTTTCGCTTTATCTGAGCCAAATCGTAGTCGGCCGGTCGGACGGACTCTCCCTCGAAGGGATAGTTCCCGACCTTGACAGCGAACGTGTGTTCGTGTAGAACAGACGTTCCCCGTGATCGCCGCCCTCGTCATCCCGGCTTTCGACCTACGGGCGGCGCTGCGCCTGCGGCCGGCGCTCGAGACGGCGCCGGCGGCGCTGGCGCCGCTCCCGGGCGGCGAGCCGCTCCTCGGCTCCGTCACGGCCGCGGCGGAGGCGAGGGGGGTGCGGCCCGGGATGCGCCTCGGCGAGGCGCTCGCGACGTGCCCGCAGCTCGTCCTCGTCGAGCAGGACCCGGCCACGGCCGAGCAGGCATGGGAGGAGGTGCTGCGGCGGCTCGAGGACGCGGGCTTCGCCGTCGAGCCGGCCGGCGTGGGCACGGTCTACTTCGAGACGCGAGGGGTCGAGCGCCTCTACGGCGGGCTCGAGCCGGCCCTGCGCCGGGCGCTCGACGCCGCCGGCTCGACCTGGGAGCCGCGCGCGGGCGCCGCCGAGCGGCGCTTCGCCGCGCTCGCCGCCGCGAGCGTCGCCCGGCCGGGCCGGGCCCTCGTCGTCTCCGACGACCGCACGCGCCGCTTCCTCGCGCCGCTGCCGCTCTCGCTCCTGCCCCTCGAGCGCGAGCGCTACGAGGAGCTCGAGGAGCTGGGGGTGCGCACGATCGGACAGCTTGCCGGGCTTCCGGGCGCGGCCGTCTCCGAGCGGTTGGGGCCGGCCGGACGGCGCGCCTGGAGCCTGGCGAGGGGCGAGCGGGACGGGAGGGTCGCGCCGCGCCGGCGGCCCGAGCCGCTCCACGAGACGCTCGAGTTCCCGGAGGCGGTCGGCCAGGAGCTGACCCTCCGGCGGGGGCTCGCGGTGCTCGTCGACCGCCTGCTCGCCCGCCCGGAGCGCGCGGGGCGCCCGCCGCGCAAGCTCGCCCTCTGGGCGCGGCTCGCGGGCGGCGCCTCGTGGCGCCGGACGCTCACGCTGCGCGAGCCGACCGCCGACCCCTCCCGCCTGCGCGCCGCGCTCGGGCCGAAGCTCGCGGAGCTCCCGGCGCCCGTCCTCAAGCTCCGGCTCGAGGCGGCCGAGCTCGCCGAGGGGCGGGGCGAGCAGCTCGAGCTCGTCCGGCCCGAGGGCGACGTGCTCAGGGGACGACTGAAGGAGGGCCTGCGCCAGGTGCGGGCGGCCGTGGGCGCGGGCGGGGTCTCGACGGTGGTGGAGGTGGCGCCGTGGTCGCGGATACCGGAAGCCCGCGCGCTGCTCGTTCCGCGCGACGACTGAACGCGCCGCGGCCGGCGCTCGTGGAGGCGCACGCGGACGGGACGCCCCGCCGCGTCAACCGCCAGCACGTCGCGCTCGTCCGCGAGGAGTGGCGGATCGTCGACCGCTGGTGGACGGACGAGCCCGTCGACCGGCGCTACTTCGACCTCGTGCTCGAGTCCGGGGAGAATGCCGTCGTCTTCCGCGACGGCGCGTCCGGGGCATGGCTCACCCAGCGTGCGTGACTACGTCGAGCTGCACGCGCACTCGGCGTACTCCTTCCTCGACGGCGCGTCGCTGCCGGAGGAGCTCGCCGCGCGCGCCGCCGAGCTCGGCTACGACGCGCTCGCGCTCACGGACCACGACGGCGTCTACGGCTCGCTCGAGTTCGCGCACGCGTGCAGGCACCTCGGCGTGCGCGCGATCACGGGCGCCGAGGTCACGCTCGCGAGCGGCGCGCACGTGACGCTCCTCTGCGAGAGCGGACGCGGCTACGCCAACCTGTGCCGGATCCTGACCGACGCGCACGCCGGCACGCGGGTGCCGGGCCGCGAGCGCGAGCTCCTGCCGGCCGGGACGACGCTCGAGACCGTTGCCGCGCACGCGGAGGGCCTCGTGTGCCTGTCGGGCTGCGCCCGGCACGGCCTCGCGGTCGTCGACCCGAACGCCGCGGCACGGCTCGCGCACGCATTCGCGGGCGCGTTCTACGTCGAGCTCCAGCGTCCGTACGAGCGGGGCGACGCGCGCCGGAACGCCGCGCTCGCGGAGCTCGCCGCGACGCTCGGCGTGCCGACGGTCGCCACCGGCGACGTCCACGCGCACCATCCGCGGCGCGCGCGGCTCCAGGACGCGCTCGTCGCGATCCGCAACCGGACGACGCTCGACGGCAGCGAGCGCGAGCGGCGCGGCAACCACGAGGCGGTGCTGCTCGCGCCGGCGGAGGCGGCGGAGCGGCTGCCGCGCGAGGCGGCAGCGCGCACGCGCGAGGTGGCGGACCGGTGCCGCTTCGACCTGACGCAGCTCGGCTACCGCTACCCCGACTTCTCCGACGGCCCGGACCCGGCCGACGTGCAGCTGCGCGCGATCTGCGAGCGCGCCTTCCGCGAGCGCTACGCCGGGGCGAACGGGCACAGGCGCCGCGCGAGGGAGCGCCTCGACGAGGAGCTCGCGCTGATCGCGCGGCTCGGGCTGGCCGGCTTCTTCCTGCTCCACTGGGAGGTGCTCGAGCTCGCGCGGGAGTGCGCCCGCGAGGTGCGCGGCCCCGGCTCGCCGCGGCACGCGCTGCCGCCGGGCCGCGGGCGCGGCTCGAGCGTCGGCTCGCTCGTCTGCTACCTGACCGGGCTCTCGCACGTCGACCCGGTGGCGGCGAACCTCTCGCTCGGCCGCTTCCTGAACGACGAGCTCGCCTCGGTCCCGGACATCGACCTCGACTTCCCGCGCGACGTCCGCGAGAAGCTGATCGTCGCGGTCACCGAGCGCTACGGCCGCGAGCACGCGGCCCTCGTCGCGAGCTTCCCGACCTACCGCAGCCGCGGCGCGATCCGCGACGTCGGCAAGGCGCTCGGGCTGCCGTTCGGAGAGCTCGAGCGGCTCGCGCGCGTGAGCGACGGCTGGGACGCGACCCGCGTCGCGGAGGAGCTCGAGCGGGTCCCGGGCGCGCACGAGGGCCCGCGCTGGGAGGCCTTCCGCGAGCTGACGCGCGAGATCGCCGGCCTGCCGCGCCACGTCTCGCAGCACCCCGGCGGGATGGTCGTCTCGACGCGGCCGCTGGTCGAGCTCGTGCCGGTGCTGCCGGCGGCGATGGCGGGGCGGCAGCTCTGCCAGTGGGACAAGGACTCCTGCGCCGACGCGGGCTTCCTCAAGATCGACCTGCTCGGGCTCGGGATGCTCTCGGCGGTCGAGGACGCGGTCGACCGGATCGCGCGCCTGCGCGGCGAGACGATCGACCTCTCGCGGATCCCGCTCGACGACCCGGCCGTGTACGCCGAGATCCAGGCCGCCGACACCGTCGGGCTCTTCCAGATCGAGAGCCGCGCCCAGATGCAGAGCCTGCTCCGCACGCGCCCCGAGAACCTCGACGACCTGACCGTGCAGGTCGCGCTCGTCCGGCCGGGGCCGATCCAGGGCAAGGCCGTCCACCCCTACATCGAGCACCGCCGGCGGCTGCGCGAGGACCCCGGCTTCGTCTACCCGGTCGAGCACGAGTGCCTGCGCGAGCCGCTCGCCGAGACGCTCGGCGTCGTCGTCTTCCAGGACCAGGTGCTCGACGTCGCCATGGCCGCCGCCGGCTTCAGCGTGGGGGAGGCGGAGGGCCTGCGCCGCGCGATGAGCCGCAAGCGCTCCCGCGACGCACTGGAAGCGTGGCGCGCACGTTTCGTCGCGGGAGCGCGAGAAAACGCCGTCGACGAGGAGACCGCGCATCGCATCTACGACAAGCTCGTCGGCTTCTCCGGCTTCGGCTTCCCGAAGTCGCACGCCGCCGCGTTCGCGCTGCTCGCCTACCAGTCGGCGTGGCTGCGCCACCACTACCCGGCCGAGTTCCTGTGCGCGCTCCTGAACGCGCAGCCGATGGGCTTCTACCCGCCCGCGTCGCTCGTGCGCGACGCGCAGCGGCGCGGGATCGAGGTGCGGCCGCCCCACGTGAACCGGAGCGCGGCGAGGTGCACGCTCGAGGACGGCGCCGTCCGGATCGGGCTCGGCTACGTGCGCTCGGTCGGCGAGGCGGAGGCGGAGGCGATCGCGGCCGGCCAGCCCTACGCCGACGTCGGCGACCTCGCCCGCCGCGCCGCCGCCGGCCGCGACGCGCTCCAGGCGCTCGTCGCCGCCGGCGCCTGCGACTCGTGGGGCGAGCGCCGCGCGCTCCTCTGGCGGCTCGGGGCGGCGCCGCGGCCCGCCGGCGGCCAGCTCGTGCTGCCGATCGGCCCGACCGCCGAGACGCCCGAGCTCCCGCGCCAGACCGACTGGGAGCGCATGCTCGCGGACTACCGGCACACGACGCTGTCGGTCGGCGTCCATCCGCTCGAGCTCCTGCGCCCCCACCTGCCCGAGCCGTGCCTCGGAAGCGACGAGCTCGCCGGGGTGCCGCACGGCGCGCGGATCGCGGTCGCCGGGATGGCGGTGGCGCGGCAGCGGCCGGCGACCGCGAACGGCGTCGTCTTCATGCTGCTCGAGGACGAGCACGGCCAGGTGAACCTGATCCTGCCGCCGCCGGTCTACGAGGCGCACCGCGCCGTCGTCCGCGGCGAGCCGCTGCTGCTCGCCCGCGGCCGCTTCGAGCGCGTCGACCGCAACGAGAACCTGATCGTCGAGGAGCTCGAGACGCTCGGGCCGCTCGCCCGCCGGGTCGCGAGCGAGGCCGAGCTCGGCTCGGCGCTCCCGCGCGCCCACCACTTCGGGCACCGGTGAGCCGATAGGCTGGGGTCGTGATCCTCTTTCCGCTCGCGCTCCTCTGGCTCGTGGTCGCGCTCGTCTGGATCGTCCGCAACAGCACGAACGAGCCGGACGTGCCGGAGCGCGCCTGGCGCCGCTTCGTGCCCCGCGTGCCGCGGCGGCCGTGGTCGGGCGCCCCTACCGGTTCCCGAGCTCGAGGCCGAAGGGCGGGAACCGCCTCGCGGCGGCGCGGTTGAACTCCGCCTCGTACTCGTCGGCCGCGGCGTCGTCGAGCGTCCGCCGGTACTCCCAGCGCATGTCCGCCAGGAGCTCCGTGCCCGCCTCGACCGCGTCGACGTAGTCGCCGTAGAGCTCCTCGGCCTCGTCGCGGCCTGCCCGGTGGTACGCCTCGAGCCGCTCGCGCGCCTCCGCGATCGCGTCCGCGTGCTCGCGCTCGAACAGGTCGAGCTGGCGCGCGATCACGTCGGCGAAGCGGCCGCGGCGGCGGAACCTCACGCGAGCTCCCGGTAGAGGGCGAGGTGCGCGGCCGCCGCCGCCTCCCAGGTGAGCTCGGCCCGCGCGCGCTCGGCCCCCGCGCGCGCCGCCGCCAGCGCCGCCGGGTCGCCGAGCAGCTCGCCGACGGCGGCGGCGAGCGCTCCGACGTCGCCCGCCGGCACGACCCTGCCGGCGCCGTAGCGCTCGATCGGCTCGGCGAGCCCGCCGACGTCGTAGGCCACCGCGGGCACCCCGGCGCCGAGCGCCTGCAGGAGCGCGCCCGACTGGTCGAGCTCGGCCCGGTAGGGGAAGACGGCGACGGTCGCCTCGCCGAGGGCGCGGTCGAGCTCGGCCTGCGGCAGGTAGCCGAGCCGCCACTCGGTCCGCGGCGCGTCCCGGAGGTCGCCGAGCGGCATCGCCGGGTCGCCGGCGACGAGCAGGCGGGCGTCCGGGAGCCGGCGCACGGCCTCGACCGCGTCGGCGAGCCCCTTGTAGGGCCGGATCACGCCGAGGGCGAGGACGGTCGCGCCGTCGTCCGCGCGCACGGCGGCGCTCGGGTAGACGGGGTGGGCGATGACGCGGGCCTCGACGCCGAGGTCGCGCAGCACGGCGGCGCCGCTCGAGCTGTGCACGACGACGCGGTCGAAGCGCGCGAGCAGGCGGCGCCAGAGCGCGCGCCGGGAGGCGGTGCGGCGCGGCAGCAGGTCGTGCGCCGTGAAGACGGCCGGGGCGCGGAAGCGGACGAGGGCGTCGGCCTGCGGCGCGGCGAGCCACTGCACGTGCAGGACGCCCGGCCGGACGGCCGCGAGCCACGCGAGCACCCCGAGGTGCTCGGCCGCGCGCAGCGGCAGGCGGGCGCGGGAGCGGCCGGGGACGCGCGAGGAGAGCGGGTAGAAGCGCTCCCGCCGCCGGTACCCGTCCGGGGAGGGCAGCTCGCCGAAGCGGAAGCGGGCGGTCGCGAGCTCGACGTCGGCGCCCGCGCGGGCGAGCGCGGAGGCGAGCTCGTGGTCGTACCACGGCGTGTAGGCGGGCGGGTCTGCGAGGACGACGCGCACCGGCCTACAGTACGGCGCCGTGGTCGTCCGCACCTGGAACCTCTTCAACGGCAACACGTCGCCGCCGGGGCGGCGCTCCTACCTGCGGGAGATGGTCGAGCTCGTCACCGCCGACCGGCCGGCGGTCGTCTGCCTGCAGGAGGTCCCCGCCTGGGCGCTCGAGCAGGTCGGCGGCTGGGCCGGCATGCGCGGGATCGGCGACCGCGCGCGCCGCCCCCTCCTGCCGCTCGCCGGACGCCGCGTGACCGCGCTCCACTCGGGGCTCTTCCGGTCGGGTCTCGCCGGTCAGGGGAACGCCGTCCTCGTCCCCGCCGACGCGACCGTGCGCGAGCACAAGACGATCACCCTCAACACGAACCCCTTCTGCGAGGAGGAGGCGCGCAAGCTCGGGCTCGACGCGAAGCTCACACGCTGGTGGCAGCGTGAGCGGCGCATCTGCCAGGTCGTGAAGATCGAGCTTCCGAACCGGCGGCGCCTCCTCGTCGCGAACGTGCACGCGACGAGCTACGGGCGCGACCCGCGCCTCGCCGACTCGGAGCTCCGGCGCGCGACCAACTTCGTCGACCGGCAGTCGGAGGTCGAGGAGGTCGTGATCTTCGCCGGCGACTTCAACGTCACCCGTGAGCAGTCGCGGACGATCAGGGCGCTCCTCGAGGCGCCGCCCGAGTCGCGCTGGTCGGAGGCGGGGCCGCAGATCGACCACGTGCTCGTACGCGGAGCCGAGACGTCGGCCGTGCGGGTGTGGCCCGACGACGAGCGCCGCTACGGCGGGAAGCTCCTCTCCGACCACGCGCCGGTCGAGGTCGAGCTGAAGGTCGACGTCGCTACGCCGACGCAGCCGTCCTGAGCCCGAGCTCCGGCGCGATCGGCTGCAGCGCGGCGATCACGTTCGCGATGTGCTCGTCGAGCTCGAGCTCGAGCAGCTCCGCGCCCCTGTAGACCTCCTCGCGGTGCACCCCCGCCGCGAACGACGGCTGCCTCAGCTTCTTCCGTACCGACTTCGGCTCGAGCCCGTCGAGTCCGGTCGGCCGCACGAGCCCGCAGGCGTGGACGAAGCCCGAGAGCTCGTCGCAGGCGAAGAGCGCGCGCTTGAGCGGCGTGTCGCGGGGGAGCCCGAGGTGCTCGGCGTGCGAGAGGATCGCCTCGATCACCTCCTCCGGGTAGCCCTCCTCGCGCAGGATCGGCGCGCCGTCCTGGGGGTGCTCGTCGAGGGTCGGGTGCAGCTCGTAGTCGAAGTCGTGGAGGAGCGCGGTGACGCGCCAGAGCTCCTCGTCGCCGCCGAAGCGCGCCGCGTAGGAGGCCGTCGACGCCTCGACGGCCAGGGCGTGGCGCAGGAGCGCCTCGCTCTTCGTGTAGCGCGTGAGCGTCTCCCAGGCCTGGTCGCGAGTCGGCCCCATCGCGCCGCTACGATACCCGCCGCCTTGTCGACAACCGCCCTCAGGGAGGGGACGACGGAGTCCTTCGTCATCGAGGGCGGCCGTCCGCTCGCGGGCCGCGTCCGAGCGGCCGGCAACAAGAACGGCGCGCTGCCGGTCCTGGCCGCGTGCCTCCTCACCGACGAGCCCGTCACGCTCACGAACATCCCGCGCATCCGCGACGTGGAGACGATGCTCGAGCTCATGCAGGCGCTCGGCGCCGACGCCGACTGGGCCGGCCCCAACGAGGTGCACGTCCACGCCGCCGAGATCGCGACCCACGAGCTCGACGAGCGGCTCGCCGACCGGATCCGCGCCTCGTTCCTGCTCGCCGGGCCGCTGCTCGCTCGGGTCGGCCGCGCGAGCCTGCCGCCTCCCGGCGGCGACGTGATCGGCCGGCGGCGGCTCGACCCGCACCTGCACGCGTTCGAGCGGCTCGGCGCCGAGATCGAGCTGAACCACCGCTACGAGCTCCGGGTCGAGTCGCTGCGCGCGGCGAGCATCTTCATGGACGAGGCGTCGGTGATGGGGACGGAGAACACGCTGATGGCCGCGGTGCTCGCGCCCGGCCGCACGACGATCACGAACGCCGCGTGCGAGCCGCACGTCCAGGACCTCTGCCGCTTCCTCGTCTCGCTCGGCGCCCGCATCGACGGGATCGGCTCGAACACGGTCCGCGTCGACGGCGTCGACCGCCTCCGCGGAGGCGCCTACCGCATCCGTTCGGAGCACATCGAGGTCGGCAGCTTCATCGGGCTCGCCGCGGTGACCGGAGGCGAGATCACGATCGAGGACGCCGAGCCCGACGACCTCGTCTCGATCCTGCCGGCGTTCGAGCGGCTGGGCGTCCGCGTCGAGGTGGAGGGCTCGTCCGTGCGCGTGCCCGCCGGCCAGGAGCTCGTGATCCGCGACGACGTCGGCGGCCAGATCCCGAAGCTCGAGGACGGGCCGTGGCCCGCGTTCCCGGCCGACCTCACCTCGATCGCCGTCGCGGTCGCGACGCAGGCGCGCGGGACGCTGCTCGTGTTCGAGAAGATGTTCGAGAACCGGCTCTTCTTCGTCGACAAGCTCGTGTCGATGGGGGCGCGGATCATCCTCTGCGACCCGCACCGCGTGATCGTGAACGGCCCGGCGCAGCTCTACGGTCAGCGCATGTCGAGCCCCGACATCCGCGCCGGGATGGCGCTCCTGATCGCGAGCCTCTGCGCGGAGGGCACCTCGACGATCGGCAACGCGGGCGAGATCGACCGCGGCTACGAGCGGATCGACGAGCGGCTGCGCGCGCTCGGCGCGGTCATCGAGCGTTCGTAGCGGCCGCGACCGCCGCCTGCACGTCGAGCACGCCCCAGCCCGTGCCCGGGTTCCACGCGCCGCCGCCGGACGCGCTGCGCTCGAGCACCCGGACGACCCCGTCGGCCGTGAGCGACGGGTCGGCCGCCCAGACGAGCGCGGCGGCGCCCGCGACCTGCGGCGCGGCGTAGGACGTGCCGGTGGCGTAGGCGTAGACGCCCTGCACGGCGCCGAGCGACGCACGCGGGTAGGTCGCGCGGGAGGCCGACGGGATCGTCGCGCCGAGGACGCGGACGCCGGGGGCGGCGATCGACACGTACGGCGCGGCGGTCGAGAAGGACGCCCTGGCGCCGGCGGCGGTCGACGCGGCGACCGCGAGCCCGTGCGGGCCGAGCAGCGCCGCGGGGTACGAGCGGACGTTGCCCGCGTCGCCGCTGTTGCCGGCTGCGGCGACGAGCAGGACGCCGTGCGCGACGGCGTAGGCGACCGCGTCGCGCTCGACCCGCGACGTCTCCGCGCCCCCGATCGAGAGGTTGACGATCCGGGCGCCGTGGTCGACGGCCCAGACGATCGCGGCCGCCTCGTCGGCGTCGTCGAAGACCTCGCCGCGGCGGTTCGCCTGCACGACCATCAGGCGCGCGTCGCCGCCGAACCCGCGCAGCGTGTCGCCGCTCGCCGCGCCCGCGGCGACCGACGCGACGAACGTCCCGTGCCCGGTGGCGTCGTGCACCTGGTCGCCGCCCGTGACCGCGTCGTGCGTCGCAGGCGACTTCGCGGCCAGCTCCGGCACCGAGACGTCGGCCCCGGTGTCGACGACCGCGATCGTGACCGCCGCGGCCGCGCGCAGCACGCTCGCCGGCACGAGGTTCGCGCGCGTGGCGGCGTACTCCCACTCGGCGGCGAGGACGGCGTTGGGGGCGGCCTCGGCGAGCCTGCCGAGGTGGCGCCGCCGCCGCGCCGGCTCGACGAAGCGGATCCCCGGGCGGCCCCGGAGGGCGGGGGCGTCGCCGGGCGCGACCACCGCGGCGCGGAGGGCGGGGATCCGGGCGAGGACGCGGACCCCGGCGAGCGCGGCCGGCGAGTCGTAGCCGACGGTGAGCGGGCGGCCGGCCGCGGCCCGCGCCGGCGACGCCAGCGCGAGGAGGACGGCGACGGTGAGCGCCCCCCGGCTCCACATGACCTGCTCCGACGCTACTGGGTCCCGCCGGGCCTGTCATCGGCCGGACGGCCCATTCTCGCGGGCGCCGGGCCTGGGGCCGCGCGCGGGCCAGGTACCCTTGCTGCGGGTGCCGCGGACGCAGACAGGCGTGCGGGTCGAGCTCGCGTCCGAAGGGAGCGCGAGCGTCGCGACCGGCCTGCCCGTCCTCGACCACCTGGTGGGCGAGCTCGCCCGCTCGGCCCGGCTGCGCGTCTCGCTCGAGGTCGCGCCCGGCAGCGCCGACGAGGAGGTCGCCGCCGCCGGCAGGGGGCTCGGCGAGGCGCTCGCCGGCCCGCTGCGCGGCCCGCGGGCCTGCGGCCGCGGCTGGGCCTGGCTGCCCGCCGACGAGGCGCTCGCGGGGGCCGTGCTCGAGGTGTCGGACCGGCCGCACGTCGCGTCCAACGTCGACTTCTCGGGCCAGCTCGTCGGGGGCCTCGCGAGCGACGTGGTCGCCCGCTTCCTCGAGGAGCTCGCGGCCGGCGCCGGCCTCAACGTCCACATCCGGGTGCTCGAGGGCCGGGAGCCCGAGCACGTGCTCGCGGCGATCTTCAAGGCGCTCGGGGCCGCCGTCGGGATAGCCTGCCGCCCATGAAGGAGCAGGTCACCACCGACCGGGCGCCCGCGCCCTTCCGCGGGGCGCCCTACTCGCAGGCGATCAGGGCCGGCGGCCTCGTCTTCGTCTCGGGCCAGCTCGCCGTCCGTCCGGGGGAGTCCGAGTTCGTCCCGGGCGGGATCGCCGAGCAGACCGAGCAGGTGCTCGCGAACATCGCGGCCATCCTCGAGGCGGCCGGCAGCTCGCTCGACCGGGTCGTGAAGACGACGGTGTTCCTGACGAGCCTCGACGACTTCGCCGGCATGAACGAGGTGTACGCCCGGCACGTCGGCAGCGTCCCGCCGGCCCGCTCGACCTTCGAGGTCGGGCGGCTGCCGAAGGGCGCCCTGGTCGAGATCGAGGCGATCGCGTCCGCGGACTGACCCGCCCGCGACAATGCGGGCGTGAAGGCGGTCGAGGAGTACGTCGAGGCCCTCGGCCTCGACGCGTACGTCGTCGGGGGCGCCGTGCGCGACGAGCTGCTCGGGGTCGACTCGAAGGACGCCGACTTCCTCGTCCCCGGGGTCGACATGGAGACGCTGCGGGCCCGGCTCGCGCCCCACGGGCGGGTCGAGGACCTCGTCGTCGCCGGGCGCCCGGTCGGCCTGCGGCTCCACCCCCGCGACCGGGCCGTGCGCGCGCTCGTACCGGCCGGGATCGAGCTCGCGCCGCCGCGCCGGGAGCGCTCGACCGGCCCGGGGCGCCACGACTTCGAGATCGTGGTCGACCCGGACGCGGGCGTCGAGGTCGACCTGGCGCGGCGCGACTTCACCGTCAACGCGATGGCCCGCCGCCTCGCCGACGGCCGGGTCGTCGACCCCTACGGCGGCCGCGACGACCTCCGCCGGAGGCGCCTCCGGACGGTGTCGCCGAGGAGCTTCGCCGAGGACCCGCTGCGGCTCGTGCGCGGCCTGCGCTTCGTCTCGCAGCTCGGCTTCGACCCGGACGCCGAGACGGTGCGCCAGATGCGGGAGGAGGCGCCCTCGGTGGCGCTCGTGTCGGGCGAGCGGATCGGGGGCGGCCTCGCCGCCGACGGGATGGGGGAGCTGTCGAAGCTGCTGCTCGGGCGCGAGCCGCGGCGCGCGCTCCGGCTCGCCCGCGACACGGGCGTGCTCGTCGCGCTCCTGCCCGAGTTCGAGGCCGCGATCGGCCTCGTGGACGAGCACGTGTTCGCCGTCGTCCAGGCTGCGGCGGACGCCGGCACGCCGCTGCGGGTGCGCCTGGCGGCGCTCCTCCACGACCTCGGCAAGCCGGCGGAGCCGGGCGCGCTCGAGCACGCCGCGGCGGGCGCCGCCCTCGCCGCCGGGGCGCTGCGGCGGCTGCGCTACCCCAACCACCTGCGCGAGCGCGTCGTGAAGATCGTCCGCCACCACCCCTTCCGGGTCGAGGCGCTGGGCGGGCCGGTCGAGGCGCGCCGGCTGCTCGCGCGGCACGGCGACGGCCTCGTGCTCGACCTGCTCGACCACTGGGAGGCGGACCTGCGCGGCCGCGACCCAGGGCCGCAGACGCGCGAGCAGCTCGAGCGGCTCGCCGCGTTCCGGCGGGTGGTCGAGGGCGAGCTCGTGAGCCCGCACCGGCTCGCCGACCTCGCCGTCGACGGCACCGACCTGATCGAGCTCGGCTTCCGGCCCGGGCCCGAGCTCGGCCGCACGCTCGCCGAGCTGCTCGACGCGGTCGTCGACGAGCCCGCGCTGAACCGTCGCGAGACGCTGCTCGCGCGCGCCGAGGAGCGGCTGCGGGGGTGATCCGCTGGGACGCCCCCGGGCCGTACGTGGTCGCCTTCACCACCCGCGCGGGCGGTGTGAGCGAGGGCCCGTACGCCTCGCTCAACCTCGGCGCCCGGGGCGACGACCCGGCCCGCGTCGCGCGCAACCGCGAGCTCGCCTGCGAGGCGCTCGGGCTCGACGCCGGCCGGCTCGCGGTCAACCGGCAGCGGCACTCGCCGACCGTCCACCGCGCCGCGCCGGGCGTCCGCGACGAGCCCGGCGACGGGCTCTGGAGCGACGAGCCCGGCCAGCCGATGCTCGCCCTCGCCGCCGACTGCCTCCCGATCGCGGTCGCGACGACGGCGGGGCCGCCGCGGCTCGCGGTGCTCCACGCCGGCTGGCGCGGCCTCGCCGAGGGCGTCGTCGAGGCCGGCGTCGCCGCGCTCGGAGGCGGCCCGGCGGCCGCGATCGTCGGGCCCGCGGTCGGCCCGTGCTGCTACGCGGTCGGGCCCGAGGTCGCGCGCCTGTTCGACCCGGACCTGACGCGCGGCGGCGTCCTCGACCTGTGGGCGGCGGCCGAGCGGGCGCTCCGGCGCGCCGGCGTCGCGAGCGTGGAGCGCGTCGACCTGTGCACGCGCTGCAACCCCGGCCTCTTCTTCTCGCACCGGCGCAGCGGCCGGCTGCGGGGCGTCCAGGGCGTGATCGGTGCTGTCGCCGGCTGAGCTGCGCGCGCGCTACGAGGCGGTCCGGGCCGCGGTCGGGCCGTCCGTCACGGTCGTGGCGGCGACGAAGTACGTCTCCCTCGCGGAGATGGCGCTGCTCGCGGAGGCCGGCGTCGAGGTCGTGGGCGAGAACCGGGCGCAGGACCTCGAGGCGAAGCACGCCGTGTACGGCGACGCGTTCCGCTGGCACTTCATCGGGCGGCTGCAGTCGAACAAGGCAAAGGTCGTGAACCGGATCTGCGAGCTCGTCCACTCGCTCGACAGCGACTCCGCCGCCGCCCGGCTCGAGGTGCCGGCGCTCCTGCAGGTCAACCTCGCCGGGGAGGGCTCGAAGGGCGGGGTGCAGCCGGAGCGGATTCAGGACTTCCTGCGCTACGGGATCCGCGGCCTCTCGACGATGCCGCCCGCCTCGTCCGACCCGGAGGCCTCGCGCCCGTGGTTCCGGCGGCTGCGCGAGCTCGCGGCCGAGCACGGGCTCCCCGAGCTCTCGATGGGGACGACGCAGGACTACCGCGTCGCCGCCGAGGAGGGGGCGACCTACGTACGCGTGGGCGGCGTGCTCTTCCGGTAGAGCCCGCCGCCCACGCGGTTACGATTCGCACGATGAGCCTCGGCGACCTCTGGAACCGGACGCTCGTCTACTTCGGGATCGCCGAGGAGGACGACGAGTTCTACGAGGAGGACGAGATCTACGCCGCCGAGGAGAGCCTCGAGCAGAGCTACCGCGAGCGGCCGAACGTGCGCCGCCTGACGCCGCGGCGGCGCGGGCAGGAGTTCGACGACTGGACCGAGTCGTCCGAGGCGGAGCGCGCGGCGCGCGTGCCGGCGCGGAGCGCGCGGCCGCGACTCGAGGCCGTCCACGATCCCGGCGCGGTGCGCGTGCACCTGGTGCTGCCGCGCAGCTTCAACGACGCGCAGCAGATCGCCGACCGCTTCAAGCAGTCGATCCCCGTGATCCTCAACCTTCAGAACGCCGACGCGGAGCTCTCGAAGCGGCTGATCGACTTTGCGAGCGGGCTCACGTACGCGTTGAACGGCGGCATGCAGCGCGTGGCCGACAAGGTCTTCCTGCTCACGCCCCGCAACGTCGAGGTGAGCGCCGAGCAGCGCGCGCAGCTGCTCGAGCGAGGCGGCTTCTTCAACCAGGCCTAGGAGGTGCTCCTCGACGCGGTCACGCAAGTCGAGCTGTTCGTCAACGTCTTCATCAGCGTCTACGCGCTCGTCGTCTTCCTGTACGTGCTGTCGTCGTGGATCCGGCTCCCGTACTCCTTGAACCCGGTGCAGCGCTTCCTCTACGACGTGTGCGAGCCCTACCTGCGGCTGTGGCGGCGCGTGCTGCCGTCGTTCGGGCCGCTCGACCTCTCGCCGATGGTCGCGATCTTCGCCCTCGTCGTCGTCGGCCAGATCGTCGTCAACCTGCTCGACCGGCTCCACTGAGCCGCCGGAGGGCGGGAAGGAGTTTCGCGGCGGGCCCGGAACAGGGCCGGCGAGATGGCGTACACGCCCGTGGAGCTCCGGCACGTCCGCGTGCCCCGCACCCTGCTCGGCTACAAGCAGAGCGTCGTGCAGCACCTGCTCGCGGAGGTCGCAGACAGCTTCGAGACGGTCTGGCGCGAGCGGCACGAGCTCGCCGACCACGTGGAGGCGCTCGAGCGCGAGCTCGCGGACCTCCGGCAACGGGAGAACGTGCTCACGCAGGCGCTCGTCGCGGCCGAGCAGGCGGCGACGGAGGTGCGGGAGCAGGCCAGGCGCGAGGCGGAGCTGATCGTCTCCGAGGCGCGCTCCGAGGCGCGCGCGATCACGCGCTCGGCGCAGGGCGAGCGCGCCCGGCTGCAGGCGGAGGCGCGGCGCATCGAGGCGCTCCTCCAGGCCGCCCTCGGGATGCTCGAAGAGGCGGAGGAGAGCGGCGACGACCCGCAGGAGGCCGGGGAGGAGGGCGGCGGGCCGCAGCTCCGCCAGGTGTCGGTCGGGGTCGACTGACGCGCCGGCGCCGGCCCGGCGCGGGGGTCCCGGGCCGTCCGCGTGCGCGTACACTGCGGGGCATGAACGGCCGGACGAGGCTGGCGCTGCGCGTGGCGCCCGGAGCGGCGCGTCCCGCCGTCGTCGGCAGGCACGGCGCGGCGTGGAAGGTCCGCGTGGCGGCGCCGCCGGAGGGCGGGAGGGCGAACGACGCGGTCGTGCGTCTCCTCGCCGAGACGCTCGAGCTGCCGCGGCGCGACGTCGAGATCGTCTCCGGTCACGGCGCGCGGGACAAGGTCGTCACGCTCGCGGGCCTGACGCCGGCGGAGATCGAGCGCCGCCTCGAGTCGGCAGCCGAGAGTGGAAGGGAGGAACGGCGGTGACCACCATCGACACGTCGGAGTTCCGGTCCCTGCTCGAGCAGGAGCGCAGCCGCATCGTCGAGGCGATCGCGTATCTCCACGAGGAGCATCCCCGGAACCTCGAGGACGAGCTCGGCGAGGTGGCCGGGCGCGGCAGCGACAACCACCTCGGCGACATGGCGACGGTCACGTTCGACCGGGAGCTGGACGAGGGGCTGGAGGAGGGCGCGCAGCAGACGCTCGCGCAGATCGACCGCGCCCTCGCGCGGATCGACGAGGGCACCTACGGGATCTGCGAGCGCTGCGGCAACCCGATCGGCGAGGAGCGTCTGCGGGCGCGGCCGTGGGCGACGCTCTGCATCGAGGACCAGCGCCGGGCGGGCCGGGGCTAGCGTCGCGCGTGTCGGAGCCCTCCCTGCGGCCGGGGTCCGAGATCCGTGTCGGCTCCTCCACGAACGCGCTCGTGCCGGTGTCCGTGGCCGAGCGCTCGTTCCGCGCCGGCCCGTGGCAGTGGGCCGGCATCGCCGCGGTCGTCGCGGCCGCGGCGGCGGGCGACCAGCTGACGAAGGAGGTCGTCCGGGCCCGGCTCGGCCCCGACGAGTCGGCGCACGTGCTCGGGCCGCTCTCGATCCACCGCGTCCAGAACTCCGGCATCGCGTTCGGCCTCTTCCCGTCCGCGACCGCGCTCGTCACGGTGCTGACCGCGGTCGCCGTGGGCTGGATGATCGTGTTCTTCGCGCGGAGCGGAGCGCGCCACCCGGTGCTGCCCGCGGCGCTCGGCCTCCTGATCGGCGGAAGCGTCTCGAACCTCGCCGACCGCGTCCGCCTCGGGCACGTGACCGACTTCCTCGACCTCGGCTGGTGGCCGGCGTTCAACCTCGCCGACTCGTTCATCGTGATCGGCGTCGCGATCCTGCTAGCGGCCCTGACCGCGGCCGACCGCCTGCCGCGCAAGCCGCGGCGGCACCTTGACGTCGCCGCGCGCTGAGGGGCGCGTTCCCGGGGCGCCGCGCGCGCGCGAGCTCGCCGTGCCGGCCGAGGCGGCGGGCGAGCGGCTCGACCGCTTCCTCGCGCGCCACGTCGGCGGGCGCGCGGCCGCCGCGCGGGCGGTGGCGGCGGGCGTCCTCGTCGACGGGGTCGCGCGGCCGAAGAGCCACCGGCTCGCGGGCGGCGAGCGTCTCGTCGTGCCCGCGCGGCCCGACCTGCCCGCCCCGGCGGCGCCCGCGCCGCCCGCGGTCGTGTGGGAGGACGAGCACCTGGCCGTCGTGGACAAGCCGGCGGGCCTCGCCGTCCACCCCGGCGCCGGCCGGGCCGGCGGCACGCTCGTCCAGGCGCTCGCCGGCCGCCTCGCGGGCGGCGAGCCGGAGCGGCCGGGGATCGTGCACCGCCTCGACCGGGACACGTCCGGGCTGATGGTGGTCGCGAAGTCGGAGGAGGCGCACCGCCGGCTCTCGTCGCTCGTCCGGCGCCGGCTGCTCGAGCGCGTCTACCTCGCGCTCGTCCGCGGGCGGCCGCAGTCGCGCAGCGGGCGGATCGAGGCGCCGATCGGACGCGACCGCGACGACCCGACCCGCTTCTCGCTCGACACCGACTCGCCGCGAGCGGCCGTCACGCACTTCGCGGTCGAGCGGCTCCTGGCCGGCCACGCGCTCCTGCGCGTGCGGCTCGAGACCGGCCGGACGCACCAGATCCGCGTCCACCTGGCCGCGATCGGCCTCCCCGTCGTCGGCGACCCCGTCTACGGCGTCCCCGAGCCCGCCCTCGGCCGGCAGTTCCTGCACGCCGCCCGCCTCGCCTTCGAGCACCCGTTCACGGGGGAGCGCCTCGAGCTCGAGAGCCCCCTTCCGGCGCCGCTCCGGGCGTACCTGGACGCCCTCCCGCAGCTACCATAGGCCTGCTTTCGACCCTCGACCCGGCGGACGGCTCGAGGCGGACGGTGGCCGGCGTTGCGTGCGGTCCCCGCCCCGAGGCCGCCGGCGCACCGCCGCCAACCGACCAGAAAGGGGCTCGCCCATGCCCGTCGTCTCCATGAAGGACCTGCTGGAGGCCGGCGTCCACTTCGGCCACCAGACCCGCCGCTGGAACCCGAAGATGAAGCGGTTCATCTTCACCGAGCGCGGCGGCATCTACATCATCGACCTCCAGCAGACCCAGCAGCTGCTGGACGAGGCGCACGGCTTCGCCCGCGCCGTCTCCGAGCGGAACGGCTCGATCCTGTTCGTCGGCACCAAGAAGCAGGCCCAGGACGCGGTCGCCGGCGAGGCGACGCGCGTCGGCATGCCCTACGTCAACCACCGCTGGCTCGGCGGCCTCCTCACGAACTGGCGCACCATCTCCGACCGGATCCAGCGGCTGCACGAGCTGCGCGCGCTCAAGCAGGAGAGCCAGCTCGACCTCCTGCCCGCGAAGGAGCGGATCGCGATGGAGGCGGAGCTCGAGAAGCTCGAGGCCAACCTCGGCGGGGTCGCCGACATGCGCCGCCAGCCGGACGCGGTCTTCATCGTCGACCTCCGCAAGGAGCAGCTCGCGGTGCGCGAGGCGCGCCGGCTGGGGCTGCCGGTGATCGCGCTCGTCGACACGAACTGCGACCCGGACGAGGCCGACTACGTGATCCCGGGCAACGACGACGCGATCCGGTCGTGCTCGCTCGTGATCCGGGCGATCGCCGACGGGATCGCGGCGGGGCGCCAGAAGGTCGCGCCGGCCGAGGTCGCCGCGCCGGCGAACGGCGCCGACCCGCCGGCGGCGGGCGAGACCGCGGCGGAGGAGGTCGCGGAATGACCGAGATCACCGCGGCGATGGTGAAGGAGCTCCGCGACGCGACGAGCGCGGGGATGATGGAGTGCAAGCGCGCGCTCCAGGAGACCGACGGCGACTTCGACGCCGCGATGAAGCTGCTGCGCGAGAAGGGGCTCGCCTCCGCCGCCAAGCGGGCCGGGCGGGAGACGACGGAGGGCATCGTGCTCACGCGGAGCGACGACGAGCACGGGACGATCGTCGCGGTCGGCTGCGAGACGGAGCCGGTGTCGAAGAACGAGGACTTCCACGCGTTCGCGGAGGACGTCCTGCGCGAGGTGCACGACCGGGGCGAGTCGGCCCTCGAGCTGCTCGACGGGCGCCGCGTCGACCTCGCGGCGCGCTTGGGCGAGAACGTCCAGGTCGTCGGCGCGAGGCGGATGAGCGCCCGCCACGGCGAGTACTTCGTGTCGTACGTCCACCCGCCGGCGCACAAGATCGGGGTGCTCGTGAAGGTGCGCGGCGGCTCGCCGGAGCTTCCGCGCCAGCTCGCGATGCACATCGCCTTCTCGCGTCCGACGTACGCGTCGCGCGAGCAGGTCCCGCCGGAGCTCGTCGCCGCCGAGCGCGAGATCCTCGAGAAGCTCCCGGAGGTCACCTCCAAGCCGGCGGAGATCCGTGAGAAGATCGTCGACGGGATGCTCAACAAGCGCTTCTTCGCGGAGTCGGTGCTCGGCGAGCAGGCGTGGATCCACGACGACAGCCTCACCGTCGCGAAGGCGCTCGAGCAGGGCGGGCTCGAGCTCGTCGACTTCGTCTGGTACTCGCTCGGCTGATGGCGGCGGTCGCCCAGCCGAGGGGCGCGCCCGAGCCCGCGTTCCGGCGGGTCCTGCTGAAGCTGTCCGGCGAGGCGCTGATGGGGACGGCCGAGTTCGGGCTCGACCCGCCGACCGTCGACACGCTCGCGGTGGAGCTCGTGGCCGTGCAGGCGCGCGGGGTCGAGCTCGCGCTCGTGATCGGCGGGGGCAACGTCTACCGCGGGATGAAGGCGGCCGCCGCCGGGATGGACCGGGCGACCGGCGACTACATGGGGATGCTCGCGACGGTGTTCAACTCGCTCGCCGTGCAGGAGGCGCTCGAGCGGCACGGCGCCGACACGCGCGTGCTCTCCGCGCTCGACGTGCGCGAGGTGGCCGAGCCGTACATCAGGCGGCGCGCGATCCGCCACCTCGAGAAGGGGCGGGTGGTGATCTTCGCGGCCGGGACGGGCAACCCGTACTTCACCACCGACACGGCGGCCGCGCTGCGCGCGCTCGAGGTCGGCGCCCAGGCGATCCTGATGGCGAAGAACGGCGTCCAGGGCGTCTACGACGGCGACCCCCGGACGGATCCGCGCGCCGAGCTGCTGCGGTCGCTGACGCACCTGGAGGCGATCGAGCGAGGCCTCCGGGTCATGGACACGACCGCCCTGTCGCTCTGCATGGACAACGAGCTGCCGATCCACGTGTTCGAGCTCGCGCCCGGGAACGTCGGCCGGGTGGTTGCCGGCGAGCACGTCGGCACGATCATCTCGAGCGGGGGACAAGGAGGAAGCCGGTGACGACGATCGAGGAGTTCCTCGCCGACGCGACGCAGCGGATGGACAAGTCGGTGGACGCGACGCACGACCACTTCAACTCGGTGCGCACCGGGCGCGCGTCGGCCGCGCTGCTCGACCGGATCCAGATCGACTACTACGGCACGCCGACGCCGCTCAAGAACATCGCGACGATCAACGTGCCCGAGCCGCGGCTGCTCACGATCCAGCCGTTCGACCCCTCGGCGATGAAGCAGATCGAGCGCGCGATCCTCGAGTCCGACCTCGGGCTGCAGCCCTCGAACGACGGCAAGATCATCCGGCTGCCGATCCCCCAGCTGACGGAGGAGCGGCGCAGGGAGCTCGTGAAGCTCGTCCGCCACATGGCCGAGGAGGGGCGGGTCGCGGTCCGGAACGTGCGCCGCGACGTGATGCGCCGCCTCGAGGAGCTCGTGCGGAGCGGCGAGGTCGGAGACGACGAGGAACGGGCGGCGGAGGCGCGCGTGCAGAAGCTGACCGACGAGCACGTGGCGAGGATCGACGACCTCCTGAAGCGCAAAGAGGCCGACATCATGGAGGTCTAGGACGCGGAGCTTCCACAGCCCCGTGAACCTGCTCTCCCGCATCCGCACGCTCGCGCGCATCCGCGCGCTCCCCGAGCGTGACCTGCCGGAGCTGGCGGAGACGGTCGCGATCATCATGGACGGGAACGGCCGCTGGGCGCGGCGGCGCGGGCTGCCGCCGGCGGCCGGCCACCGCGCCGGCACGCGCGCGCTCCGCCGCACCGTCGAGGGCGCGATCGCGCTCGGGATCCGCAACGTCGTCGTCTACGCGTTCTCGACCGAGAACTGGTCGCGCCCGCAGGGGGAGGTGGACGCCTTGATGACGCTCTTCGGCGAGACGATCGACCGCGAGCTGCCCGACCTCGCCGAGCAGGGCGTCCGCGTCCGCTTCATCGGCCGCCGCGACCGCGCCCCCGCCGGGCTGCGCGCCCGGATGGAGGCGATGGAGGACCGCACCGAGCTGAACACCCGCCTCGGCCTCTGGATCGCGTTCGACTACGGCGGCCGGGCCGAGCTCGTCGAGGCCGCCCGCCGGATCGCGGAGAGCGGCGTCGACCCGCGTGAGATCGACGAGAACGTCCTCGCGGCGAACCTGTACGCGCCGGAGCTCCCCGACCCCGACCTCCTGATCCGCACGAGCGGCGAGCTGCGGCTCTCGAACTTCCTGCTCTGGCAGCTCGCCTACGCGGAGCTCGTCTTCGTCGACCGGCTCTGGCCGGACTTCGACGAGCGCGACCTGCGCCAGGCGCTCGCGGAGTACGCGCAGCGCCGCCGCCGCTTCGGCGGTCGCTGACGGATGAGCAACGCCGTCTCGCGGGTGCTCGTCGCCGGTGCGGCGCTGCCCGTCGTGCTCGGCGGCGTCTACCTGGGCGGCTGGTGGCTGTTCGTGCTCGCGGGGGCCGGCGCGGCCGTCGGCCTGCACGAGTTCTGGGTGCTCGCGCGGCCGCTCGGCCCGCTCGCGCCGGCGGGCTACGTCGGCGGCCTGCTCGCGCTCGCGGGCGCGGAGCTCGGGGGGCTCACGTGGATGCTCGGCGCCTGCCTCCTCGCATTCCCGCTCGCGTTCGCGCTGAAGGGCGTCTCCGCGAGCCGGCAGGCGCCGACCGCGTCGATCTCGGCGACCGTCACCGGCGCGCTCTGGGTGGGGGGCGGGCTCGGCTTCGTCCTGCTCGTCCGCGACCTCCCGCACGGCCGCCTCGCCGCGTTCACGATCCTGCTCGCCGTGTGGGCGGGCGACACGCTCGCGTACGCCGGCGGGCGCATCTTCGGCCGCCACCGGATGGCGCCGGCGACCTCGCCGGGCAAGACGTGGGAGGGTTTCGTGTTCGGGACGGCCGCGACGATCTTCGTCGCGTTCGTCGCGCTCTACAAGCAGGACTACCTCACGATCGGCGACTCGATCGCGCTCGGCGCCGTGCTCGCGGTCGCCGCGCCGCTCGGCGACCTCTTCGAGTCGATGCTGAAGCGCGACGCGGGCGTGAAGGACACGGGCCGTCTCCTCGGCGGCCACGGCGGCATGCTCGACCGGATCGACGCGCTCCTCTTCGCCGCGCCGGCGGCGTACTTCACGATCCTCGCGCTGACGTGAGCAGGCGGATCGCCCTCCTCGGCGCGACGGGCTCGATCGGCCGCCAGGCGATCGAGGTGATCGAGGCCAACCCGGAGCTCGAGCTCGTCGCCGCCACGTCGGGCTCGACGCCGATCGACGGCCTGGCGCCGCTCACGCAGACCGGCGGCGACCCGACCGAGCTGCTCGAGCGCGCCCGGCCCGACGTCGTCCTGAACGCGGTCGTCGGCTTCGCGGGCCTCGTCCCGACCATGTGGGCGCTCGAGCACGGCGTCACGCTCGCGCTCGCCAACAAGGAGAGCCTCGTCGCCGCCGGCGAGCTCGCGCTCGCGGCGCAGCGGCGCGGCGGCGGCGCCCTCATCCCGGTGGACAGCGAGCACTCGGCGCTCTTCCAGTGCGCGCAGCTCGGCGACCCCGAGAGCGTCGTCCTCACCGCGAGCGGCGGCCCGTTCCGCGGGCGCACGCGCGAGGAGCTCGTCCACGTGACGCCCGCGGAGGCGCTCGCCCACCCGACGTGGTCGATGGGGCCGAAGATCACGATCGACTCGGCGACGCTCGCGAACAAGGGCCTCGAGATCGTCGAGGCGCACTTCCTCTTCGGCCTCGAGTACGACCGGATCGAGGTCGTGATCCACCCGGCCTCGATCGTCCACGGCCTCGTCCGCTTCCGCGACGGCGCCGCGATCGCGCACCTCGGCTACCCCGACATGCGCGTGCCGATCTCCTACGCGCTCACCTACCCGGAGCGCGCCCGCACCCCCGTGCCGCCGCTCGCGCTGCGCACGCTCGAGTTCCACGAGCCCGACACGGAGACGTTCCGCCTGCTCGCGCTCGCCCGGGAGGCGGGTGAGCGGGGCGGCACGTTCCCCTGCGCCTACAACGCCGCCAACGAGGTCGCGGTGCGCGCCTTCCTCGAGGGCCGCATCGGCTTCCTCGAGATCGCGGCTACCGTGGAAGACGTGCTCGAGCGCGTCGACGGCCGGCCCGCGCGCGACCTCGACGAGCTCGTCGAGGCCGACCGGCGCGCGCGCGAGCTCGCGGAGCGGCGCGCGTGAGCCTCGCGGTCGCGATCCTCGGCCTGGCCGTGCTGATCGTCGTGCACGAGGCCGGGCACTTCTTCGTCGCCCGTGCGGTCGGGATGCGGCCGCGGAAGTTCTACCTCGGGTTCGGGCCGCCGCTTCTCAAGCGGACGCGCGGCGGGGTCGAGTACGGGATCGCGGCGCTCCCGCTCGGCGGCTACGTGAAGATCCCCGGCATGCACCGCCCGGCGCCGGGCGACCTGCGCCGGATGCTGGAGCCCGCGCTCGCGCAGCGGCTCGAGCCGAAGCTCGACGCGCTCGACGCGGCGCTCGAGCGCGGCGACCACGCCTCCGCCCGCGCCCTGGTCGCCGAGCTCGGCCCGCTCCTTCCGGGCAACCGGACGCTCGAGGAGCTCGACTGGGCGCTCGCGCCGGACGCCTACTGGCGCCAGCGCGTCTGGAAGAAGGTCGCCGTGATCGCCGCGGGCCCGCTCACGAACGCCGTGCTCGCGCTCGCGCTCTTCGTCGCGCTCTTCATGCTCGGCCAGATCGTCGTCACCCGCACCGTCGCGGCGGTGCTCCCGAACCACCCCGCCTCCGCCGCCGGGCTGCGCGCTGGCGACGAGATCGAGCGCGTGGCCGGCCGCAGCGTCGAGCCGGAGGACATCCCGAAGGCGATCGACGCCACCCGCGGCCGGCCGTTCACGATCGTCGTCCGCCGCGACGGCCGCGCGGTGACGCTCGGCCCGCTGCGGGCCCGGCGCGACCAGGGCCACTACCGCGTCGGCTTCCAGATCGCGGGGAGGCCGGGGCCGGGCCAGTCGCTCCCGCAAGCCTGCTGGAGCGCGGTCCGCGTGATCGGGCTCGTCACCGCCGAGACGGCCCGCTCGCTCTACGGCGTCGTCACCGGGACGGGCACGCGCAACATCTCGAGCGCGGTCGGGATCGTCCGCGCCACCTCGGAGGCGTTCCGCGAGTCGCTCCAGGACTTCCTCGGCGTGATCGGGCTCGTGAGCCTCGCGCTCGCCCTGCTCAACCTGCTGCCGGTGCTGCCGCTCGACGGCGGCCACATCCTCATGTCCGTGCTCGAGCGGCTCCGCGGCCGCGCCTTCTCGCAGCTCGCCTACATGCGCTACAGCGCCGTCGGGCTGACGCTGTTCGCGTTCCTGCTCTACCTCGGGTTGCGAAACGACTTCACGTCCGGCCCCAGCTAACATCGGGCCGTGGCGAGCGAGCGCTCCGTGGAGGTCGGTGGCGTCCGCATCGGCGGCGGCGCGCCCGTCGTCGTGCAGTCGATGACGCTGACGAAGACGCACGACGTGCCGGCGACGACGGCGCAGATCGCGGCGCTCGCGAGCGCGGGGTGCGAGGTCGTGCGCGTCGCCGTCCCGAAGCTCGAGGACGCGGAGGCGCTGCCGAAGATCGTGCGCCTCTCGCCGATCCCCGTGATCGCGGACATCCACTTCAACGCGAGCCTCGCGCTCAAGGCGATCGACGCCGGCGTCGCCGCGGTCCGGATCAACCCCGGCAACATCGGCGGCCCCGACAAGGTCGAGCAGGTGGTCAGGGCCGCGAAGAAGGCGCGGCTGCCGATGCGGATCGGCGCGAACTCCGGCTCGCTTCCCCGGCACCTCGAGGAGCTCGCGCAGTCGGACCAGGCCGAGGCGCTCGTCGAGGCCGCGCTCGAGGAGGTGCGGCTGCTCGAGCGGCTCGACTACCGCGACTTCAAGATCTCGGTGAAGTCGAGCCACGTCCCGACGATGATCCGCGCCTACCGGATGCTCGCGGCGCGGGTGCCGTACCCGCTGCACCTCGGCGTGACCGAGGCCGGGCCGCCGTCGACCGGCGCGATCAAGAGCGCGATCGGCCTCGGGTCGCTGCTCGCAGACGGCATCGGCGACACGGTCCGCGTGAGCCTCACCGCGGACCCCGTCGAGGAGGTGAGGGTCGCGTGGGAGATCCTCAAGTCGCTCGGCCTGCGCGAGCGCGGCCCGGTCCTGATCGCGTGCCCCTCGTGCGGCCGCGACAACGTCGGCGTGCAGGCGCTCGCCGAGGAGGTCGAGGCGCGCCTGCGCGCGTACCCGGAGCACTTCGAGGTCGCGGTCCTCGGCTGCGCCGTGAACGGGCCGGGCGAGTCGGGCGACGCCGACTTCGGGATCGCCGGCGGGCGCGACACCGGCTTCATCTACGCCCACGGCAAGGTGCTGAAGAAGGTCGAGTCGGCGATCCTCGTCGACGAGCTCTTCCGCGAGATCGACGCGTGGATCGCCGCCGGCATGCGGCGCCCGGCGCGCCGCAAGCACGCGAAGCCGGCCGCGCTGGCGATGGCGGAGGCCTCCGCCATCCCGCTCGAATAGCCTCCACGGCCGACGCGGATGATCGCCCGGGCCTCCAAGCTCCATCTTCCCACGCTGCGCGAGGCTCCCGCCGACGCCGAGGCGGTCAGCCACAGGCTGCTCGTCCGGGGCGGGTTCATCCGCCAGCTCTCGGCGGGCATCTGGACGTTCACGCCGCTCGGGTGGCGGGTGCACCGCAAGGTGGAGGAGGTGATCCGGCAGGAGCTCGACGCGATCGGCGCGCAGGAGTGGTTCGCGCCGGTGCTCACGCCCGCCGAGCTGTGGGAGGCGACCGGCCGCGACCGGATCCCGGAGATCTTCCACGTCCAGGACCGCGCCGGCCGCCGCTTCGTGCTGCCGATGACGCACGAGGAGACCTTCACCTTCCACGCGCGCGAGCTGCAGAGCTACCGCCAGCTCCCGCAGGCCTGGTACCACTTCCAGACGAAGGACCGCGACGAGCCGCGCCCGCGCGGGGGCCTCATCCGCGTGCGCGAGTTCGTGATGAAGGACTCGTACTCGTTCGACCGCGACGACGCCGGGCTCGAGACGAGCTTCCGCGCGCACGAGCACGCCTACCACCGGATCTTCCGGCGCTGCGGGCTCGAGTACTACGCGGTCCAGGCGGAGTCGGGGATGATGGGCGGGAGCGAGTCCGTCGACTTCCTCGCGCCGGCGGGCTCCGGCGAGAACACGCTCGTGACCTGCGCGAACGGGGACTTCGCGGCCGACCTCGAGGTCGCCCGCGCCGTGCCGCGGGCGCCGACCTTCCCGCCGCGGCTCGCCGCGCCGGAGGAGGTCGACACGCCGGGCGTCGAGACGATCGACGCGCTCGCGGAGCTGCTCGGCATCGACCCGGCGGCGACGTCGAAGGCGATGCCGGTCGTGAAGGACGACGGGACGGTCGTGCTCGCGCTCGTGCGCGGCGACGACCGGCTCGAGCTCTCGAAGCTGCTCGCGGCGCTCGGCGAGAACGTGCGCCAGGCGACCGACGACGAGATCCGCCGCGCCTTCGGCGCCGACCCCGGCTCGATCGGCCCCGTCGGCTTCGCGGGCGAGATCGTCGCCGACGAGGCGCTCCGGGAGGGCCAGTTCGTCGCGGGCGCGAACCGCACCGGGCGGCACCTGCGGGGCGTCGAGGCCGGCCGCGACTACACGGCGCGCTTCGCCGACATCCGCGTGCCGAAGGAGGGCGACCGCTGCGCCGTCTGCGGCGGGGGGCTGACGTTCAGGGTCGCGATCGAGGTCGGGCACATCTTCAAGCTCGGGACCCGCTACTCCGTCCCGCTCGGCGCGACCTACCTCGACGAGGACGGGCGCGAGAAGCCGATCGTGATGGGGAGCTACGGGATCGGGCCGGGGCGGGTGATGGCCGCCGCGGTCGAGCAGAGCCACGACGAGCACGGGATCGTGTGGCCGGCGGCGCTCGCGCCGTACGACGTGCACGTGGTCGCGCTCCCGGGCGTCGAGGAGCAGGCCGGGGAGGCCGCGCGGGTGCTCTCCGAGGCCGGCGCCGACGTGCTGCTCGACGACCGCGACCTGCGCGCGGGCGAGAAGTTCGCCGATGCCGACCTCATCGGCCTGCCCCGGCGCGTTACAGTCGGGCGCAGGACGCTCGAGGACGGGAGGGTCGACGTGCGTGACCGCGCCACCGGGGAAGAGCGGCGTGTAGACGTAGCCGAGTTGGGCAAGGAGGTCGGAGATGGCGAAACGGCGTAGGTTCAGCTCGGAGACGTTCGGCGACGCGATCGAGCGGCTGATGAACGAGCTGGGCGTCACCTACCGCGGGCTGGCGTCGAAGACGAACCTGTCGGCCGGCTACCTCAACCACCTCGTGCACGGCAACCGCCCGGTGCCGTCGAACGACGTGATCGAACGGCTCGCGCGCGCCCTCGACGTCGAGCCGGAGCACTTCCGCGAGTACCGGCTGCGCGTGATCACGGAGCGGCTCGAGCGCAACCCGGAGCTCGTCGACCGTCTCTACAAGCGGCTCGTCTAACTCTCCCGGCCCCGGGGCGTCTCAACTCCCGAGGCCGGAAGGGGTCCCGGCAGAGCACTCTTGGGGGGCGGGGCTCCTTCCGGCCGCCCTCCGCCGCCGGTCAGTGGTTTCTCCGGATGCGACCGGGGCGCGGCGTCCGGATCATGCGGTGGTGCACGCCCTCTCCACCTTCGCGGCCCGCCGCGCGGCCGGGGTCCTCCTCGCCGCGCTCGCGGAGACCGGGGCCCTCGTGGCCCTGTCGGCGCTCGGGCCCGCGAACGCCGTCGGGCTGCCCGCGGCCGTCGCGATGGCGATCTCGTGCACGGTGGCGGTCGTCTTCGGGACGCTCGACGGCGTCCTGCTCGCGCTCCTCGGAGCCGGCGTGTTCGCGGCCTCCGGCGGCTGGGCGCCGGGCGAGCTGGCGGCCCTCGGCGTCTGGCCCGGGGTCGCGCTCGCGGTCGGCTCCTTCGCGCGGCGCGTCGAGCAGCAGCGGCGCGCGCTCGGGACGGCGCTCGAGGAGGGCGAGGACGAGCGGCGGCGGCTCGCGCTCGAGCTCCACGACGGCACCGCGCAGACCCTCACGGCCGCGCTCCTGACCCTGAAGAGCGCCGAGCGCGTGCCCGACGCCGAGGTGGCGAGCGCGGCGTCGAGCCGCGCGCGGGAGCTGATCGAGACCACGATCCGCCGCATCCGCGACCTGTCCGTCGAGCTGCGGCCCAGGGTGCTGGACGACTTCGGCCTCGCGACCGCCGCCGAGCAGCTCGGGGCGCGGCTCTCCGGGCGCTCCGGCGTCCCGGTCGAGGTCGAGGCGGCCGGGCTCGGCCGGCTCTCGCCGGAGGCCGAGGTGCTCGGGTACCGGATCGTGGAGGAGTCCGTGACGGCGTTCGTCGGCGAGCGCGCGGCCGCCGTCCGCGTCGTGCTCGAGCGGCAGCCGCGCCTGGCGGTCGTGACGGTGCGCGCGGAGGCCCTGAACGGCGCCGCCCCGTCGGTGGAGGCGCGCCTGCAGGCGCTCCGCGAGCAGGTGCGGCTGCTGGGCGGGCGGCTGACGCTCGAGCGGGACCGCCTCGGCGCGGCCACGGTTCGCGCCGAGCTCCCGCACCCGCCGGGCGGCGGCTGACGCGGGTCTCGCTCAGGGGGTCCGCGCGCCTCGCCCGAGCGCGGGGCCGCTGCGCCGGAGCGTCGTGAGCGCAGCCCCCGCGGCGACCGCCGCGGAGGCGGCGACGAGGACCGCGCCCGCGACCGCGGCCGCCCCGGAGCGGCCGGCGATCCCGCCGGCGAGCGTCTCGACGCCGGCGGCGAGGAGGAGCGCCTCGGCGAGCCAGGCGCGGCGGGGGTAGAGCGCCGCCTGCGCGGGCCGCGGCCCCCTCGGCCACCACGTCCACGCCGACAGCGAGGCGAGCTTGCCGGCATGCCCGACGGTGACGCCCGCGGCCCAGCCGCCGAGCAGGAAGAGGGCGTAGAGCTCGGCGAGCCGCGGCGACGAGCCGCCGGCCGCCGCGAGCCAGAGGCCGCAGGCGGCGGCCTGGGCGAGGAAGGCGACGCCCGCGAGGAAGTGCGCGATCGGCCCCTCGAGGCCGCGCAGGCGGCGGCCCCTGCGCACGCGCTCGAGCAGCCGGGCGAACCGCGCGAGCGCGGCGAGCACGAGCGCGACGCCGACCGCCGCCGCGCCGGCGCCCGCGGCGAGCCCCGCGACGGCGAGCCAGAGCCCGGCGGCCAGCAGGAGCTCGTCGACCGGCAGCCGGCGCGGCGGCGCGGCCGGCGCCAGCGCCAGCATCGGCCCGAGCGTCCTCCCGACGGCGAGGATCAGCAGCGTGAGCCAGCCGAGGACCGCCAGGTTCAGGTGCACCGCGATCGCGCGCTCCTCCGCCTCGCCTTCGAAGGGGCGGGCGCCGACGCCGAAGACGAGCGCGCCGAGCACGAAGGCCGCCGCGGCGTGGGCGGCGGCGAGGACGATCCCCGTCCTGCTCGCGGGGACGAGCCGGCCGCGCGGCGCGCGCGCCGCGAGGAGCACGACCTCGCCGAGGAGGAGCGCCGTCCCGAGCGCGAGCGCGGCCGCCGCCGGGTAGACGATCCCGGCCCGGTCCGTCGCGATTCCGGCGGCGAGGGCGGGCCCGCCCCAAAGGAGCGGCAGCGCGAGCCGGGGGCGCAGGTCCGGGGCGCCGTTGCGCAGCAGGATCGGGAGGACGTGGAGCGCACCGCCCGCGACCGCGAACGGCAGGAACCCGACCCCGACGAGGTGGACCGCGAGGAGGACGGACGAGTCGTCGTACTCGCCGCGCGCGAGCGCCGGCGCGGCGACGACGAGCGCGACCGCCGCAGCGAGCCAGCACGCGAGGCCGCTCGCGAAGTACGCGGCGACGACCCGGTACGGCGCCGGCTCGCCGACGCGCCGTCCGAGCTGCACGAGCGCTCCCTCGGCCACGTGTCGAGAGGGTGTACACGAGCCGGGTCCCGTCCGGCGGCCAGGCGTGCGCGCCGTTTGGATGACCACATCCGGTACGCTTGACGGGCCGCGGGGCGTGGCGCAGCCTGGTTAGCGTGCCAGTCTGGGGGACTGGAGGTCCCGGGTTCAAATCCCGGCGCCCCGACTCGACCGTCCCGGGCGGGGTCTCCGCGCCGGGCCGGGGAGGGCGGCGGGCCCGGTTCCGCCCTCGCCCGGCTTCCCGGGGTCAGGTGCCCGCCCAGTCGTTGTAGCCGGCGGGCTCCGGAAGCGGAGCCGAGAGCGCCGGCGCCGGCGCGTCGCAGCTCGCGGGCCTCGCCGCGCGGTGCCCCGCCTGGACGACCTTGACGGCCCCGGCGGCCTTGACGCCGGAGGCCTCGATCGGCAGCGTGCGCCCGACCCGGGCGCCGGCCGCCGGGACGCCGACCGTCACGAGCGCGGCCGCCGCGATCGTCGTCGTGAGTGCCTTCCTCATCTGGTCCCCCTTCCCTCTCGTCGACCGCCGTCGGCGATCGACCCGGCGGAAGGGAACAACCCCGCGGCTAACGACCGCTCCCGCCCGGGCAAAGCGCGGGTAAAGGCCCGCGGCGCGCCGCGCGGCGGGCCCCGACGATGATCGAGGTCGGTCCATCCCCACGGGTGGCGCGCGCCCGCGCGCGCTCGCCTTTGGTGAGACCGCGGCGGGGCGCCGGCAGCAGGTCGGGATTTCCGATGCGGCGGAGATCCCCAGGCCTTGGTACCCGAACGGCGGCCCCGCCGCCGAGCGCGCCCGATCGAGTGATTCGAGCCGCGCTCACGAACTCTTAACCGATTCATCCCGCTTCGCTTGCAGCTCTTCGCGATCGTGCGTCCCGGGGTCATGAGCACACGGGAGGCTGTGAGCGTGTCCAGCCTCCTGGGGGAGAGGCCGTGTGGCGGCCCGGCCTCTTCCCCGATCCCCTGCGTATCCGGCGCGGAGGCCCCGGCGTTGTATCGCCGTCAACGACCTCGAAAGGAAGGTGACGGGATGCTCCTCCTCGTGCTGCTCGCGTTGCTTGCGATCGTGGCGTTCGGAGTCGGGTTCACGGTCCACTGGCTGTTCATCGTCGCCGTCGTCCTGGCGCTCGTCTGGCTGATCAGCCTCTTCGCCGGCGCGGCCGGGGGGCGCACGCGCGGCTCGTGGTGGTGAGGCGCGCCCGCGGGCGGGGCCGGGGCGCTAGCGGGTGACGCCGAAGAGCGAGACCACGCCCCGGCCGGCCGCCGAGTAGAGCTTCCACCGGCCGGCGAGGAGGTCGACCGTGACCGTCTTCGTGCCGGTGAAGCGGGCGGTCGTGAGCGGCTGCTCGAACGTGCCGCCGCGGGTCTGGGCGAGGCTCAGGTCGAGCGTCTTCGAGCGGTCGACGACGACCAGCCGGTACGTCCCGGCCGGCGCCGTCCTCAGCGGCTTGCCGTTCAGCGTCAGGGTGAGCTTCGTGCCGGCGAGGCTCGCGCGGATGGTGCCGCCCCGGGAGGGCGCGGGCGCCCGGCTGCGCGCCGGCGCCGTGGAGACGGGCGGCGCGGTTGAGACGGGCGGCGCCGCCGAGACCGGCGGCGCGATCACGACCGGCACGGGCGGGGGCGGGGGAGGAATGGTCGCGTTCCCGACCGCGAACGACGCCGTCAGGCTCGCGTGCTGGTCGCAGTGGTAGGTGAAGACGCCGTCGGCGAGGTCGACGACCCAGTCGGCCGTCTGGATCTCCGGGACGCCGGTCGCGACGCCGACGCCGGGCCCCTCGAGGTGGAAGTTGTGGTTCGTCGCCTGGTCCGACACCTGGATCTCGTAGGTGCCGCCGTCGAGGTGGCCGACGAGGCTCCCGTCCGGGTTCTTGAGCGAGATCGCGAAATCCGGGCCGACGCTCCCTTGCAGCACCGCCAGGACGTCGGCGCGCGCGCTGCCCGTCGCGAAGCGCGCGACCAGCGTCGCGGCGAGGACGGCCACGGCGACGACGACCGGGAGCAGGCGGGCGCGCGAGCGCAAGGGGGCTCTAAGCGTAGCGGCGGCGTGAGATGATCGCGCACCACCCCCCGCCATACCCCCCGTCATGCGGCTCTACCTGCTCGCCTCGGCGCTCCTCGCGCTCTGGACCCCTGCGCCCTCGTTCGGGGGCGCGGTCGTCTCCGCCTTCTACTACCCCTGGTTCGGGACCCCGACCGACGGCGGCTACGCGCACTGGGCCCAGGGCGGACACGCCCCGCCGGCCGACATCGCCTCGAGCTACTACCCGGCGTACGGGCCCTACTCCTCCGGGAACGAGTCGGTGATCGCGACGCAGATGGCGGAGGCCGCGCGGGCGGGGATCGACGAGCTCGCCGTCTCGTGGTGGGGGAGGGGCTCGCCCGAGGACAGCCACCTGCCCGAGCTCGCCGCCGGGGCGGCAGCGGCCGGGATCGAGGTCGCCGTGCACGTCGAGCCGTACCCCGGCCGCACGCCGGAGACCGTCCTCGCGGACGCCGCCTACCTGCGCCCGCTCGGCGTGACCACGCTCTACGTCTACCGGGCCTTCGACTCGCCGCCGGCCGACTGGGCGCCGGTGAACGACGAGCTCCACGCGCAGGGCTTCACGACCTTCGCCCAGACCGGCCTCGTCGGGCAGGCGGCCGCGGGCCGCTTCAGCGGCTTCTACACCTACGACATCCTCACCTACGGCGGCGGGAAGCTCGCCCGCCTCTGCAACGAGGCGCACGCGAAGGGCCTCCTGTGCGCGCCGTCGGTCGGCCCCGGCTACGACGCCCGGCGCGCGGCCGGCGACCCGCGCGTGAAGCCGCGGCGGCGCGGCGCGACCTACGACTCGATGTGGCACGCGGCCCTCGGCGCCGGCGCCGACCGCGTCACGATCACCTCGTTCAACGAGTGGCAGGAGGGGACGCAGATCGAGCCGGCGATCCCGCTGCGGCTCGGGGAGTACCGGTACGTCTCCTACGACGGGGCCTGGGGCCGCCACGGCGTGGCGGCGCAGGACGCCTACCTCGACCGCACCGCCCACTGGGCGAGCCTCTTCCGGCGGATCCGCGCGAGACCCGAGCCGTAGGCGGCACCTATCCTTGCGGGGTGGCCGTCCGCACCGTCCCGGCGCCGCTGGCGCAGCTCCCGAACGCGCTCACGGTCGCGCGCCTGCTCGTGATCCCGGTCTACGCGGCGCTCGTGCTCGCCTGCGAGGGCGGGCGGAGCTGGGCCGCGGCGATCCTCTTCGGCGCCGCCGCCATCACCGACCAGGTCGACGGCTACCTCGCCCGCCGCTGGCACGTCGAGTCGGCGTTCGGGAAGATCGCCGACCCGCTCGCCGACCGGGTGCTGATCGACGTCGCCGTCGTGCTGCTCTGGCACGCGGGGCGGCTGCCGTGGCTCGCGCTCGCGATCCCGGTCCGCGACGTCGTGCTCGTCGCGGCCACGCCGCTCGCCCTCGCGCGCGGCTACCGCTTCGAGGTGAACCTCCTCGGCAAGGTCGCGACGTGGCTGCTCTACTCGAGCCTCGCCTTCACGATGGTGACCGGGCACGGCACCGCCTGGCCGCGCTGGCTCTTCTGGGCCGGCCTCGCGGTCGCGCTGCTCGCGCTCGCGGCCTACGCGCGCAAGGCGCGCGCGGAGGTGGGGCGGTGAGGGCGGTCGTGATGGCTGGCGGCGAGGGGACGCGCCTGCGGCCGCTCACCTCGAACCAGCCGAAGCCGATGGTGCCGATCGTCGGGAAGCCGTGCCTGGAGCACATCCTCGAGCTCCTGCGCGACCACGGGTTCCGCGAGATCGTCGTCACCGTCGCCTTCCTGCCGCAGGCGATCCGGAGCTACTTCGGCGACGGCACGAACCTCGGGCTCGAGATCGAGTACTCCGTCGAGGAGACCCCGCTCGGCACCGCCGGCTCGGTGCGCCTCGCGAGCGGCCGCCTCGACGACACCACGCTCGTGATCTCCGGCGACGCGCTCTGCGACATCGACCTCACCCGCCTGATCGAGTTCCACCGCGAGCGCCGCGCCGCGGTCACGATCGGGCTCAAGTCGGTCGAGAACCCGCTCGAGTTCGGAATCGTCGTCACCGACGAGGACGGCAGGGTCGAGCGCTTCCTCGAGAAGCCCTCCTGGGGCCAGGTCTTCAGCGACACGATCAACACCGGGATCTACGTGCTCGAGCCCGAGGTGCTCCGCCACGTCCCGCGCGACCGGCCCTACGACTTCTCGAAGGAGCTCTTCCCGCTCCTCCTCGACATGGGCCGCCCGATCTACGGGCACGTCTGCGAGGGCTACTGGCAGGACATCGGCAACCTCGACCAGTTCCGGCAGGCGAACTACGACGCCCTCGACGAGAAGGTGCGCCTGCAGGTTCCGGGGATCCGCCTGCGCGGGAACATCTGGATCGGCGAGGGCGTGGAGGTCGACCGGATCGAGGAGATCGACGGGCCCGCGTTCATCGGCGACGACTGCCGGATCGCGCCGGGCGCGCGGGTGGAGCCGTACAGCGTCCTCGCGCCGGGGGTGACGCTGCGCGAGCACGCGCGCGTGACGCGGTCGATCGTCGACGCCGGCACGTACGTCGGCCGGGCGGCGATCGTCGAGGGCGCCGTGGTCGGGCGCAACTGCGACATCCGGACGCACGCGCGCCTGCACGAGGGCGTCGCGATCGGCGACGAGGTCACGGTCGGCGACCAGTCGGTGATCTACCCCGGCGTCCGTATCTACCCCTACAAGGAGGTCGAGTACGGCGCCCACCTCCACGAGAGCCTGATCTGGGAGTCGCGCGCCTCGCGCCGCCTCTTCGCGCGCGACCAGGTGACGGGGCTCGTGAACGTCGACGTCACCCCGGAGGTGGCGGTCCGCCTGGGCGCCGCCTTCGGGACGGCGCTCCGGCGCGGCTCCCGGGTCGTCGCGACGCGCGAGCCGGCCGCCGCGTTCCGGATCGTCAAGGGCGCCGTCGTCTCCGGCCTGAACAGCGCCGGCGTGCACGTGATCGACCTGCGCACGCTGCCCGCGCCGGTCGGCAAGCACTGGCTGAACGCCCAGAACGCCGACGCCGCCTTCCACGTCGGCTTCTCCGTCACCGACCCGGAGGCGCTCCAGATCAGCATCTTCGAGCGGCCGGGGACGGCGATCTCGGGGGAGCTCCAGCGGGAGGTCGAGAAGCACTACGCGCGCCGCGAGCTCCGGCGGGTGCCGTTCGCGGAGGTGGGGACGATCTCCTACCCGCCCGGCCCGCGGGAGAGCTACGCCGAGGCCCTCCTCGCCACCCTCGACGCCGACGCGGTGCGCGCGCGCGGCTTCCGGATCGTCGTCGACTACGGCTACTCGTCCGCGTCGTTCGTGCTCCCGCTCCTGCTCGGGCCGCTCGGGGTGGAGGCGGTGACCGCCCACCCCTTCGAGGCGGCCGACAGCGTCCCCGTCGACACGCTCGACCGCACCCGCCGGCTCGTGACGGCGGTCGGGGCGGAGCTCGGCGCCGCCTTCGACCGGGCCGGCGAGCGGCTCGAGCTCGTCGACGAGCAGGGGCGGCACGTGCCGCTCGACCGGGCGCTCCTGCTCTTCGTCAGCCTGCTGGCGCGCAGCGGGCGCGCCGGGAGGATCGCGGTGCCCGTGAACGTGACGAGCCAGATCGAGGCGGTCTCGGGCGGCCTCGAGGTGACGCGGACGCACGCCTCGCTCCCCGGGCTCACGCAGGCGGCCGCCGCCGACGGGGTCGTCTTCGCCGGCGCGACGGACGGGGGGTACGTCTTCCCCGAGTTCCTGCCCGCCTACGACTCGATCGCGGCCCTCTGCAAGCTGCTCGAGCTCCTCGCCGTCGTCGACCGGCCGCTGTCCGAGCTCGTCGCGGAGCTGCCGCGGCCGACGCTCGTGCACAGCGAGGTGCCGTGCCCGTGGGCGCTCAAGGGGACGGTGATGCGCGTCCTCAACGAGCGCTTCGCCGACGGCCAGGTCGACCTGCTCGACGGGATCAAGGTGTTCGAGGAGCGCGGGTGGATGCAGGCCCTGCCCGACCCGGCCGAGCCGCTCGTCCACCTCTACGCCGAGGGGGCGACCGAGGAGCGGTCGGCCGAGCTCGAGCGCGAGCTGCGGGCGCTCGTGGAGGGCGTGCTCGAGGGGGAGGAGATCGCCGCCCCGGCGGGAACAGGAACACGCGAGGCTGAATTCTCAAGTTGAGGTTGACGGTTGGCCCGCGGGTCCGCTTCAATCGTCACGGCCAACCCAAGAAAGGCGGTGCCCGTGGAACCGCTCCCGGATCTCGGCTCCCTCTCCGACGAGGAGCTGAAGCAGCTGAAGGACGACCTCGAGGCGCAGGAGCGCGAGCTCAGCTACCAGCGCCGGATCCTGCACGGCAAGATCGACATCCTCCGGGCGGAGCTCGTCGTGCGCCTGCAGCGCACCGGCGGGCGCAGCGTCCTCGACCACGTCGACGTCGCGCGCCTGACCGAGATCCTCGCGGGCAAGTCGGCGCCGGAGCTCTGACCGGGGCGGCGGGTTGCTCCACGTCTACTGCAGGGAGTGCGGCTTCCAGAACCCGGAGACCGCCAACTACTGCTCGCGCTGCGGCGCGCTGCTCGAGAAGGGGGAGGGGGGCTCGGAGGCCACGCAGACGCTCTCGCCCGACGAGGTCGGCGAGCTCGCCGGCGAGCCGGTCGAGGGCCTCGAGGGGCCGGCGCTCGTCGTCCGCTCCGGCGGCGGCCGGGCCGGCGAGAGCTTCCGGCCGCGGGGCGAGCGCACGCGCATCGGCCGGTCGCCCGAGTGCGAGATCTTCCTCGACGACGTCACCGTGTCCCGCAACCACGCGGTGCTCGTCGAGCGCGACGGGAGGTTCGTGATCGAGGACCAGGGCTCGCTGAACGGGACCTTCGTCAACCGCCGGCGGATCGACAGCCACGAGCTCGAGAACGGCGACGAGCTCCAGATCGGCAAGTACCGGCTCACCTTCGTCGAGCGATGACCACGACCCTCCGCAGCGGCACGCGCCTGCTCCGGATCGGGGAGGTCGTCCGGCGCCTCTCGGACGAGTTCCCGGACATCTCGATCTCGAAGATCCGCTTCCTCGAGGACGAGGGCCTGCTCGCGCCGCAGCGCACGCGCGGCGGCTACCGGCTCTTCAGCGAGGAGGACCTCGAGCGGCTGACGACGATCCTCCGCCTCCAGCGCGACGAGTTCCTGCCGCTGCGCGTGATCCGCGACGAGCTCGCGACCCCCGGGGCGACCGAGCGCAAGCGGCGGCGTCCGGCCGGCCTCGCCGACCGGGTGCACGAGCTCGACTTCGACGAGCTCTGCCGCCGCGCCGGCGTGACGCCGAGCTTCGCGAAGGACCTGGAGTCGTTCGGCCTCCTCGGCCCGCGCGGCTCGGGCCCGGACAAGCGCTACCCCGAGACCGACGTCGACGTCGCCGCCGTCTGCGCGCAGCTCACGCGCTACGGCGCCGACGCCCGCCACCTGCGCACCTTCCGCACGGCCGCCGACCGCGAGGCGGCGCTGCTCGACCAGCTCGTGGCGCCGGCGCTCCGCTCGCGGAACGCCGAGCGGCGCGCGGCGGGGCTGCGCGACCTCCAGTCGCTCGCCGAGCTGGCGCAGGAGCTCACCGCCCTCCTCCTCTGGCGCGGCGTGCGGGACGTCGCGAGCGCCTAGGCCGTGACCGACCTGCGGACGAAGATCAGGGAGGTGCCGGACTTCCCGACCCCCGGGGTCGGGTTCAAGGACATCACGCCGCTGCTCGCCGACGCCGAGGCCCTCCGCGAGACGATCGCCGACCTCGCCGGCTGGGTGCGGGAGCGCGAGCCCGACCTCGTCCTCGGGGCCGAGGCGCGCGGCTTCATCCTCGGCGCGGCGGTCGCCGCCGCGGCCGGCTGCGGCTTCGTCCCGGCGCGGCGGCCCGGCAAGCTCCCGCCCGAGACCGTGAGCGCGAGCTACGTGCTCGAGTACGGCGAGAACGCGCTCGAGCTGCACCCGGACCTGATCCGGCCCGGCGCCCGGGTCGTGATCCACGACGACGTGCTCGCGACCGGGGGCACGGTCGAGGCGATCTGCGGGCTCGTGCAGCAGCTCGGCGGCGACGTCGTCGGCGCCTGCTTCATCATCGAGCTCAGCTTCCTCGGCGGCCGCGACCGGCTCGCCCCGCTCGACCTGCACGCGCTGATCGCCTACTGAACGGCGGCGCGGCTCACGCTCGGCACCCGGACGTCCGATACAACCGTTAGGACCGCGGGATGTTCGACGCGCTCACCTCGACCTTCAGGCTCTCGTGCCCCCGGCACGGGCAGACGTCGGTGCGCCTCTCCCGCTTCCGCCGGCTCGACGAGCTCCCCGGGCCGCACCACCCGGCGGTCTTCCGGGTCGTGTTCGCGTGCGGCTGCGGCGAGGAGCATCCGGCGCTCGTCGCCCACGACGAGCTCGACCTCGGTCCGCTCGGGCTCGAGGACGAGCGGCCGTTCCTCGACCTGATGACCTCGCGCACGCACGCGGTCGCGCTCGAGCTCGCCGAGCTCGCCGCGCAGCGGATCAAGGCGGGGCAGTGGCCGTGGAGCTTCTTCTGCTGGCCCGAGGACCGGCCCCGGCCGGTGTTCCCCTCGGCGTTCCGCCTGCTCGCCGAGAGCGGGCCGGGCGGGCGCGTCGCCGTCGCGGTGCGCTGCCCCGCGTGCGGGCGGGTCTCGCTCAACCTCGTCACCCGCGAGCACATCGACCTGCCGTTCGTGAACGACCGCGAGATCGGCGTGGTCGGGCACCTCTTCGACGCGGACGCCGCGGCGACCCTCGACGCGTTCACGGCCGAGCTCTACTCCGAGAGCTTCGACGCGCGCCGGCTGACCCTGGAGTAGGGGAGGCGGAACGGCCCGGCCGTGAACCCCTCCGGTCAGGGATCGCCGCGGACGGCCGGCCTGCCGATCCTTCCGGCATGCCGCCGACGACTCCCGAGCCGAGCAAGCCGACGCTCGAGTCCCGCCCCCGCCCGGTGCCGCCGCGCGACCGGCTCGAGGAGCTGCTCGGGCGCGACTTCGCCCACTTCCTGCTCGAGGCGCTCAGCGAGCCGCGCGCCTATCCGGGCCGGCGCGGGTCGTCCTCGCCGTAGATCCGCACGAACAGGAAGATCGCGCAGCCGGCGACGGCGGCGACGACGACCGCCGTGGCGCGGGACATGCCGACCGACATGCCGCCGAGCCAGATGAAGACGGCGAGCCCCAGCGCCCAGAGGAAGGACGTGACGCCGTGGGAGAGCGCGGGGAGGCGCATCGCGGCCGTCATTGTGCCCGAAAAGAAATTCACCGAGCCGGTGGCGCTTTCGTCCCCCGAACCTGCTGGCTTTCCGCTTCCGCGTACGGCCCTCGGGCTCGGCTTCGACCTACTCGCGCTCCGTGCTCGGTGCAAGCGGCACACTACGACGCGCCGCGGGGGCGCGCAAGGGGAGGGCCGAAGGGAAAGCGCGCTCTTTGCACAGTTTCCGTTTCGCGCAGACGGAGCTGGCAGATCGTGCTCCATGCTCTAGGGAGGGCGGACCAGAGCTTCGCCGAGCCGGTGGCGCTTTCGTCCCCCGAGCCGGCTGACCTTCCGCTTCCGCGTACGGGCCTCCCGGCTCGGCTTCGACCTACTCGCGCTCCGTGCTCGGCGCAGGCAGGAATCTACTCCGGGTGACGGCGGCGCTTCAAGTTGCGACGCCGCGAAAAGCGCGCAGTTTGCGCGCGAGACCTTGTCCACATCTCCACGGCCCTCCGCCACGGGCTGGGGAGAAGAGCGTGGAGACCGCGCGACTTGACATAACGCCGCTTACCGTGCGCGAGCGGGGAGCGCGTTTTGACGTCGACCCGATCGGTTATGAGAGGCGGGAACGAGTGTCGGAAGACGCTGAGATTCTGCTGCTGAGCGACGATCTGCTCCACCTCGTCGACGCGTCGGAGGAGCGCGGCAGCGTGTCGGAGGCGGAGCTGCTCGAGGTGCTCGAGCCGCTGCAGCTCGACCCGCTCGAGACCGACACCGTCTACCGCGAGCTCGAGAAGCGCGGCATCGAGGTCGTGTCGGAGCTGCCGGAGCCCGAGCCGCCGCCGCCGACGCTCCAGCTCTCGTACGAGACGACGACGGACGCACTCCAGCTCTTCCTGCGCGAGGCCGGCCGGCACCCGCTCCTGACCGCCGCGCAGGAGGTCGAGCTGGCGAAGCGCATCGAGCGCGGCGACCGCGAGGCGAAGCAGCGGATGGTGCACTCGAACCTGCGGCTCGTCGTCTCGATCGCCAAGCACTACCGCAACCAGGGCATGCCGTTCCTCGACCTGATCCAGGAGGGCACGCTCGGCCTGATCCGCGCGATCGAGAAGTTCGACTGGCGGCGTGGCTACAAGTTCTCCACCTATGCCACCTGGTGGATCCGCCAGGCCGTCGCCCGCGGGCTCGCCGACAAGTCGCGCACGATCCGCATGCCGGTCCACATCGTCGAGCGGCTGCACAAGTTGAACCGCGCCGAGCGCGAGCTGTGGACGCGGCTCGGCCGCGAGCCGACGCTCGTCGAGATCGCCGAGGAGGCGAACCTGCCGCTCCAGCAGGCGAAGGAGGTGCGCAGCGCGGCCCGTACCTCGGCCTCGCTCGACGCGCCGATCGGCGACTCCGACGACGCCGTGCTCGGCGACTTCGTAGCCGGCGAGGACCCGCTCCCCGACGAGCTCGTGGAGCACTCGCTCCGGTCGCGGGTGCTCGCCGACGCGGTCGGGTCGCTGCCCGACCGGCAGCGTGCGGTCCTGATCCTCCGCTACGGACTCGACCACACAGAGCCGTGCACGCTCGAGGACATCGGACGCCGGCTCGGATTGACGCGCGAGCGCGTCCGGCAGATCGAGATCGAGGCCCTGCAGCGCCTCGCGACGCTGCACGAGATGGCCGCGGTCGCCTCCTAGAGGTAGTCGAGCAGGCCGGGTGCGCTCTCGCGTAGCGCCCGCAGCGCCCGCAACTCGAGCTGGCGGACGCGCTCGCGCGTGACGCCGAGGTCGGCGCCGAGCTCTTCCAGCGTCTGCGGCTTCTCGCCGTCGAGCCCGAAGCGGCGTTC
>DASRHI010000035.1:0-204814 GCA_035650615.1 Gaiellaceae bacterium
GAGGACGGCCGCCATCGACTCGACCGGCTGCGGCGTCCGGATCCCCGCCACGACGTCCTCGCCCTGCGCGTTCGCGAGGAACTCCCCGTAGACCTCGTTCGCGCCGGTCGACGGGTTGCGCGTGAACGCGACGCCCGTGCCCGAGCGCTCGCCCTTGTTGCCGAAGACCATCTGGACGACGTTGACCGCCGTGCCCATGTCGTCCGGGATGTCGTTCGCGCGGCGGTAGACCTGGGCCCGCGGCGTGTTCCACGAGTCGAACACCGCCCGGACCGCGCGCAGGAGCTGCGCCGTCGCGTCGTGCGGGAAGCCGGGGTAGATCCGCTTGAAGGTGCGGACGAGCTCCTCGAGGTCCTCCGCGCCGAGGTCGGTGTCGAGCCGCACGCCGCGGTCGGCCTTGAGCTCGGAGAGCGCGTCCTCGAAGCGGTGCCCGTCGACCCCGTCCACGACCTCGCCGAACATCTGGAGCAGCCGCCGGTAGGAGTCGAACGCGAAGCGCCGGTTGCCGGTGCGCTCGGCGAGGCCCTCCACCGCCTCGTCGTTCAGGCCGAGGTTGAGGATCGTGTCCATCATCCCGGGCATCGAGATCGCGGCGCCCGACCGGACGGAGACGAGCAGCGGGTCGGCGGGGTCGCCGAAGCGCTTGCCGGTCCGCTCCTCCAGCCGGCGGACGTGGGCCGCGACTTCCTCCTCGAGACCCTCCGGGAGGTCGCCCTCGACCAGGTAGGCGCGGCAGGCGTCGGTCGTGATCGTGAAGCCGGCCGGGACGGGGAGCCCCATCTGGGTCATCTCGGCGAGGCCGACGCCCTTGCCGCCGAGGAGCTCGCGGCCCCCTCCCGCCGGCTCGTCGAAGCCGTAGACGAACCGTGTCATCGGGGCGGATTGTTAGCACGCACCGCCCGGGAGCCGCGCGGGACGCCTCAGCGGCGCCGGCGGCGCGCCCGGAACTCGGCCAGCCAGGCGAGCGAGCGGAGGCCGAACCAGACCGGGGTGAAGAGCCCGTAGAAGACGACGAGCGCGAGGGCGAGCAGCGCGTACCAGAGCGCCCAGCGCCAGATCGTGATGCGCGGCCGGGGCTTCACCGGGCGGCGGCGTCGTGCGAGCGCCGGGCGACGGCCCGCAGGATCCGCTGCGCGATCTCCTCGATCGAGAGCTCGGAGACGTCGATCACGGGGCAGCCGAGCCGGCGGTGGATCGCGGCCGCGTACTCGAGCTCCTCGTAGATCTCGGGCAGGCTCGCGTAGCGACGGTCGCCGCCCATGAGCTGGATCCGCTCGGCCCGGATCTCGGCGAGGCGCTGGGCGTCGATCGTGAGCCCGACCACCTTCGCGGGCTCGACCTCGAAGAGCTCGGGCGGCGGCTCGATCCCCTTCACGATCGGGACGTTCGCGACCTTCCAGCCGAGGTAGCCGAGGTACATCGAGAGCGGCGTCTTCGAGGTTCGCGAGACCCCGACGAGGACGATGTCCGCGTCGGGCAGGGCGCGGCCGAGGCCGTCGTCGGCCTTGACCGCGTACTCGATCGCCGCGATCCGGCGGAAGTACTGCTCGTCGAGCGGGGCCTGGGCGCCCGGCTGCATGCGGGCCGCCCTGCCCGTGACCTTCGCGACCACCTCGAGCGGCCGGGCGAGCAGGTCGCACGAGTCGACCCCCGCCTCCTTGCAGAGCTCGCGCATGGCCGCGCGCAGGGTCGGCTCGACCACCGTGAAGATGACGACCGCGGGCTTGCCCTCCATCCGGGCGAGGACGAGCTGGAGGTCGGCGACGGTCTCGACCCGCGGGTGCCGGATCGTCGCGAACGCCTGCTCGGGGAACTGCGCCTCGACGGCGGCGACGACGCGGGTCGCCGTCTCGCCGGTGGCGTCCGAGACGACGTGGATCTCGACGACCGGGCCGTTCTTCCCGGTCACTTCGGTAGTTTCAGCGTCATCGTTGAGCTGGAGGCATACCAGGGCGCGGCCACGATCGAGAAGGTGGCGGCGCTCTGCCGTCGGCGGGCGTTCGTCTTCCCGTCGTCGGACATCTACGGAGGCCTCGGCTCCTCCTACGACTACGGGCACTACGGCGTGCTGCTGAAGCAGAACGTCAAGAACGCCTGGCAGCGCTCGCTGGTGCAGGAACGGGAGGACGTCGTGCTGCTCGACTCCGCGATCATCCTCCACCCGCAGGTCTGGCACGCCTCCGGGCACGTCGGCGGCTTCTCGGACCCGCTCGTCGACTGCCGCACCTGCAAGCTGCGCTTCCGCGCCGACGACCTCGGGAACGCCCGGTGCGGCCGCAGGCCCTCCAGGCACCCCGGCGAGACGCCCGAGTGCGACCTCACCGAGGCCCGGCAATTCAACCTCATGTTCGAGACGTCGATCGGCCCGGTGCGCGACGAGGCCTCGCTCGCCTACCTCCGCCCGGAGACGGCGCAGGGCATCTTCGTCAACTTCAAGAACGTCACCTCGTCGCTGCGGGTGAAGCCGCCGTTCGGGATCGCGCAGATCGGCAAGAGCTTCCGCAACGAGATCACGCCCGGCAACTTCCTCTTCCGGATGCGCGAGTTCGAGCAGATGGAGATGGAGTTCTTCGTGCCGCCGGGCGAGGCGCCCGAGTGGTACCGCTACTGGATCGAGGAGCGCCGCCGCTGGTACCTCGACCTCGGCCTGCGCGCGAGCCACCTGCGTGTCCGCGAGCACCGGGCCGACGAGCTCTCGCACTACTCGAGCGGCACGAGCGACCTCGAGTACCTCTTCCCGATCGGCTGGCTGGAGCTCGAGGGGATCGCCAACCGCGGCGACTTCGACCTGAGCCAGCACGCCCGGCACTCGGGCACGAAGCTCGAGTGGATCGGCCACGAGGAGCGCTACGTCCCCCACGTCGTCGAGCCCGCCGCCGGCGCCGACCGCGCCGCGCTCGCCTTCCTCGTCGACGCCTACGACGAGGACGAGGCCGGCGGCGAGCGCCGGACGGTTCTGCGCCTCCACCCCCGCCTCGCGCCCGTCAAGGTCGCGGTCCTGCCCCTGATCGGCAAGGACGCGGCCCTCGTCGAGAAGGCGCGCCCGCTCTACGAGGAGCTCCGCCGCACGGTCCCGGCCGAGTACGACGACTCCGCGTCGATCGGCAAGCGCTACCGGCGGCAGGACGAGATCGGGACGCCGTGGGCGCTCACGATCGACCACCAGACGCTCGACGACGGCACGATCACGATCCGCGACCGCGACACGCTCGCGCAGGAGCGGATCCCGATCGAGGGGGCGCGGGCGCTCGTCGCCGAGCGGCTCGAGGCGCCGTGGGCCCCGCGCGCCTGACCGGGCGCTGGGAGGAGCTCGCGTTCGCGAGCGAGGCGCTCCGCGGGAACCCGCTCGGCGACCCGCACGAGCGGCCCGTCTACGTCTGGACGCCGCCCTCTTACGACGAGGGCGGCCGGCGGTACCCCTCGGTCTACGTGCTCCAGGGGCTGCTCGGGCTCGCGCCCGGCTGGTTCAACGTCCGGGCGTTCGAGCCGTCGTTCCCCGAGCGCGTCGAGGAGCTCGCCCCCGAGGCGGTCGTCGTCCTCGTGGACGCGTTCACCTCGGTGGGCGGCTCGCAGTTCCTCGACTCGGACGCGGTCGGCCGCTACCACGCCTACCTCTGCGACGAGCTCGTGCCGTGGGTCGACGCCCGCTTCCGCACCGCGCCGGCGCCGGAGCACCGCGGCCTCCAGGGGCACTCCTCCGGCGGCTACGGGGCGATGGTGAACGCGATGCTGCGGCCCGACCTCTTCGGCGGCTTCGCGACGCACGCCGGCGACGCCCTCTTCGAGACGTCCTACGCCCGCGAGTTCCCCGAGGCCGCCCGCGCGCTGCGCGACCGCTACGACGGCTCGCTCGAGCGCTTCTGGGCCGACTTCCGCTCCGGCCGGCCCGCGTTCTCGAAGCCGGGCGACCACGTGCTCCTGAACCTGGGCGCGATGGCGGCCGTCTACTCGGACGGAGCGCTCCCCTTCGACCCCGCGACGGGCGAGCTGCGGGAGGAGGTCTGGCGGAGGTGGCTCGCCCGGGATCCCGTCCGCATGGCGCGCGAGCCTCGCCACGCCGAGGCGCTCCGCGGCATGCGCGCGATCTGGATCGACGCCGGCCGGAGCGACGAGTTCTTCCTCGACCTCGGCGCGGCGGCCTTCCACCGGGCCGTCGTGGCGGCGGGGACGCCGGAGGAGCGCGTGCGCTTCGAGCTCTTCGACGGCCGGCACTCGAGCGTCGGCTGGCGCTACCCGCTCGCGCTCGGCTGGCTCGCCGAGCGGCTCGGAACCGGGGCGACGCGCTCGAGCAGCCTGGGGCCCGGCTCGGCGAAGCCGAACCGGCGGTAGAGCCCGTGCGCGTCCTCGGTGTGCAGGAGCCAGCTCCGCCCCGCGAGCGGCCCGTGCTCGACCATCTCCCGGACGAGCTCGACGCCGAGCCCGCGCCCGCGGTGCTCGGGGAGGACGTAGACGTCGGCGAGGTAGAAGAGGCCGGGCGCGCAGCGGGCGGCGCGGCAGAAGCCGACCTGGCGGCCGTCGTGGTAGAGCCCGACGACCCGCGCCGCCTCGCGCACGAGCAGCTCGACGTCCGCGTAGGGGCGGCCGCGGGCCCAGTACGACTCCTCCGCGAGGTAGCGGTGCACCGCGGCGGCGTCGATGCGCGCGCGGTCGTCGTCGAGCTCGTAGCCGCCGCCGAGGTCGCGCCTCACGCCGAGAGGAGCGTCCGCAGCCGGAAGCCGCCGTGCTCCTCGTACGAGGAGGTCACGACCGCGAGCGCCTCGCGGCGCGCCCGGTCGCCGAGGCCGGCGGCATGGGCCTCCGCGAGCGGCGTCGAGAGCAGGCGCTCGATCCCGGCGAGGCCCTCCGGCGAGACCGGGAACGAGCCGGCGGCGTGGGCGCGGCAGACGGCGCCGCCCGCCCGCGGCGAGAAGCCGGCGAGGCCTCCCTCCGCTCCGCACTCGACGCACGCCGTCACGTGCGGCAGGTAGCCCGAGAGCCAGAGCAGCTTGAGCTGGAAGGCGAGGCCGAGCGGGTCGAGCGCCGGCCTCGGGACGGGCGGCTGCGGCGCCTCGTCGAGCAGGTCGAGGAAGCGCGCGAGCGCCTCGAACGCGCGCCGGTTCGCCTCCGGCTCGGTGTAGAGCCGGAGCATCGCCTCGGCGCCGATCAGGCCGACGCCGAGCCGGTAGGGGTCCTCCCGGGCCCCCCGGTGGGGGTCGACCAGGTCGACTCCGGTGACCGTGTGGAGCTCGCCGGAGCCCTCGTGCAGCAGCAGCCCGACGTGCGAGAGCGGCTCGAGGCGGCCCCCGACGCGCGAGCGCGTCTTGCGGATCCCCTTCGCGATCGCGCCCACCCGGCCGCGCTCGCGGGTGTAGAGGTGGAGGATCCGGTCGGCCTCGCCGTAGCGGAGCGAGCGCAGGACGATCGCCTCGGTCTTGTACGTCCGCCCCATCCCGGCGAGTCTAGTGACGGGGGCGGAGAGCGACCGGCCGCGGCTGGCAGCGCGGGCAGCACCAGGTCCCGCGGCCCGCGGCCTTGATCCTCTCGATCGGCGTCCCGCACCGCGGGCACGGCTCCCCGGTGCGCCCGTAGACCTTGAACTCGTGCTGCATCGCGCCGGCCGTGCCGTCCGGGAGCCGGTAGTCGCGCAGCGTCGAGCCCTGCCGCTCGAGCCCGCGCGCGAGCGCGCGGCGGATCCCGCGATGGAGCGCCGCGGTCTCGTCCTTCGAGAGCGACCCGGCCTCGCGCAGCGGGTGCAGGCGCGCGTACCAGAGCGCCTCGTCGGCGTAGATGTTGCCGACGCCCGCGAGCGTGCGCTGGTCGAGGATCGCCGCCTTGAGCGGCGCGCGCCGGCCGGCGAGGCGCTCGGCGAGCGCGGCCGCGCGGAACGTCGCCTCGAGCGGCTCGGCGCCGAGGCGCGCGTCGAGGTACGCCTCCGCCTCGCCCGGCTCGAGCAGGAGCCACGTCCCGAAGCGGCGCACGTCGCGGTAGGCGAGCTCCGCGCCGTCGTCGAGCGTGACGAGGGCGCGGCGGTGCGGGTCGTCGGGCAGCGGCCCGTCGCGCCCGTGCAGGAGCGACCCCGTCATGCGGAGGTGGACGAGGAGCGCGCGGCCCGACTCGAAGCGCACGACCAGGTACTTTCCGCGCCGGTCGAGCCCCTCGACCCGCTCGCCCTCGAGGGCGCGCGCCGTCGCCGCAGGGTCGAGCGGGCGGGTGAGCCGCGGGTCGGAGATCGTGACGCGCTCGATTCGCCGCCCCTCGACGAGCGGGGCCAGCCGCCGCCGCACCGACTCGACCTCGGGGAGCTCCGGCATCGGGGGAACCGTAGCCCGGGCGCCGCCCGCGTCAGGGGCCGCGGCCGGCGGCGGTGCGGATGGCGTGGCGGTCGACGCGCAGGCCGGCCCGGCGGTGGCGCCGCCGCCTGCGCCCGAGCGAGAGCGGGACGCCGTCGCGCTCGCGCAGCTCGACCAACCAGCTCGGCGAGACGCCGCGCCACCCGCTCGTAGGCAAGCGCCCGGCCCGGCGAGAGCGAACAGCGCTCAGGCGAGCCAGCCGGCGAACGAGACCCCCTCGTCGAGCCGCGGGAGCCGTCGCTCGCACTCGGCGACGAGCTCGAGCAGGCGGCAGAGCCCCGCCTCCACGTGCGCGGCCTGCGCCGCGAGCTCCTCCTCCAGCGCCTCCGGGGCGAGCGCGGGCGCATCCTCGGTCGCAGCGAAGATACGTATGGCGTATCCGGGAGCCAACCGGATAGCCCATACATACGTTCGTAGCCTAGCCCCCTCCGGACGCTCCTCCGGCGCGCGGTCGGCGGGACGTCGGCCGCCCTGGTCGCCTGCGCCGGCGCGCGGAGGCGGGAGCCTCGAGCGCAGCGGCACGGCGCAACCCCCGAGCGTCGACCCCACACCGTTGCGCCCCGACGGGCCTACTCGATCACCTCGAGCAGGACGCCGCGCTGCGGGGGCGCCTCGTCGCCGAGCTCGTAGGCGGCCGCGACCTCGGCTCGAGCGGCCTCGGCCGAGCTCTCGTCGCGGCCGTGCACCTCGGCGAGGACGTCGCCCGCGGCGACCTCGTCGCCGCGCTTGCGCAGGCAGACGACGCCGACGGCGTGGTCGACCGAGTCCTCCTTCGTGCGCCGCCCGGCGCCGAGGTGGAGCGCCGCGTTCCCGACGCGCACGGCGCCGAGCCGCCGCACCACCCCCGCGCGCGGCGCGCGCACCTCGCGCACGACGGGCGCGCGCGGAAGGGCGGACTCGTCGGGCGTGCCGCCCTGCGCCTCCAGCCAGCGGCGCCAGGCCGCCTCGGCCGAGCCGTCGGCGACGGCCGCCTCGGCGCGCCGCCGCCCCTCGGCGAGGTCGACCCCGAGGTCGGAGAGGGCGAGGAGCCGAGCGCACGCGTCGAGCACGAGCTCGGTGAAGTCGGCGGGGCCGCGCCCGCGGACCGTCTCGAGCGCCTCGCGCACCTCGAGCGCGTTCCCGACCGCCGCCCCGAGCGGCTGGTCCATGTCGGTCAGCAGGCAGACGACCTTCCGCCCGGCGCGCTCTCCGAGCGCGAGCATCGCCTCCGCGAGCAGCCGCGCGTCCTCGAGCGTCTTCATGAACGCGCCGTCGCCGACCTTCACGTCGAGGACGATCGCCTGAGCGCCGGCGGCGATCTTCTTCGACATGATCGACGCGGCGATCAGCGAGAGCTGGTCGACCGTGGCGGTGACGTCTCGCAGCGCGTAGAGCAGCTTGTCGGCGGGCACGAGCTGCGCCGTCTGGCCCACGATCGCGACGCCGACCTCGCGCACCTGCCGCACGAGCTCGTCGAGCGAGAGCTCGACGCGGAAGCCGGGAATCGACTCGAGCTTGTCCAGCGTGCCGCCGGTGTGGCCGAGCCCGCGGCCGCTCATCTTCCCGAACGGGACGCCGCAGGCGGCGACGATCGGCGCCACCGCGAGCGACGTCTTGTCGCCGACGCCCCCGGTCGAGTGCTTGTCGACGACCTTGCGGCCGAGCGCGGCGCCGAGGTCGATCGTCTCGCCGCTCGCGATCATCGCCTCGGTGAGCGCGAACGTCTCCGCGGGCGTGAGCCCGCGGAAGTAGACCGCCATGCAGAACGCCGCGAGCTGGTAGTCGGGGATCTCGCCGCGGGCGTAGCCGAGCACGAGCTCGGAGAGCTCGTCCGCGGAGAGCTCCTCGCCGTCCCGCTTGCGCCGGATCAGCTCGGCGGGCCTGATCACTCGACGATCGGGCGCCCCGGCGTGCCGCGAGCGGCGCGCTCGCCGCCGAGCCAGGCGTTCACGGTCGCTCCCACGTCCGCGAACTCGCCGTCCTCGTGCACGCGGCCCCCGGCGTTCCGGCCCTCGACGTACGCGAGCAGCAGCGCGTGCTCGCGCGAGTGGTCCGTCGACTCGGTGGTCGGGTCGCAGCCGTGGTCGGAGGTCAGGATCAGCAGGTCGTCCTTGCGGAGCGCGTCGAGCAGGTCGGGCAGCCGGCGGTCGAAGTCCTGCAGGCAGCGGTGGAAGTTCTCGGGGTCGTTGCGGTGGCCCCAGAGCATGTCGGTCTCCACGAGGTTCGTGAAGACGAGCCCGTCGTCCAGCGCGCGGAGGAGCTCCTCGGTGCGCTGGATGCCCTCGACGTTCGACTTCGTGGGGAAGGACTCGTCGATGTCGCAGCCGGCGAAGATGTCGCCGATCTTGCCGACGCCGTAGACCCGGTGGCCCGACGCGCGGACGTGCGACAGGTAGTTCGGCCGCTTCGGCTCGAGCGAGAAGTCGTGGCGGTTCGGCGTCCGCTGGTAGTTGCCCGGCTCCCCGAGGAAGGGACGGGCGATGACGCGGCCGACGGCATGCTTGCCGGTGAGGATCTCGCGCGCGACGCGGCAGGCCTCGTACAGCTCCTCGAGCGGGATCGTCTGCTCGTGCGCGGCGATCTGGAAGACCGAGTCGGCGCTCGTGTAGACGATCCACTTGCCGGTGCGCTGGTGCTCCTCGCCGAGCTCCTGGATGATCTCGGTCCCGCTCGCGGGCACGTTCCCGAGCACGCCCCGCCCGGTGCGGTTCATGAACGGGTCGATCACCTCGTCGGGGAACCCGTGCGGGTAGGTGGGCATCGGCTGCGGCGTGACGACCCCCATCAGCTCCCAGTGGCCGGTGGTCGTGTCCTTGCCGCGCGAGCGCTCGAGGAGCCGCCCGGCGACCGCGGGCGCGCCCGGCTGCGGCGGGCAACCCTCGAGCGGCTCGACGTTGCCGAGCCCGAGCGCCTCGAGAGTCGGCAGGTCGAGGCCGCCGACCGCGCGCGCGACGTTCCCGAGCGTGTCGGAGCCCTCGTCCCCGAACTCGGCCGCGTCGGGGAGCGCGCCCGCCCCCACGGCGTCGAGCACGATCACGCACGCCCGCGGCATCCCTACCGCCCGGGCGCGCTCGCAGGATCGACGAAGGCCATCCGGCTATCCTACGGCGGTGGACACCGTGCTCGGGCTCCTGGGCGTCGCCGTCTTCATCGTCGCCGTGATCGCCCTCGCGGCGGGCGTGACGTGGGTGGTGGTGAAGCTCGTGCCCGCGCCGGGCTCGAAGCCGAAGCCGCAGGGCGACTGAGCTACGCCGACAGCGCGAGCGCCGCCTCGAGCGGCGTGTAGTCGAGGCCGTGGGCCTCCGCCACCGCCTCGTACGTGATCTTGCCGGCGTGCACGTTCACGCCCTTCGCGAGGTCCGCGTGCGCCTCGACGGCGCCGCGCAGGCCGAGGTCGGCGATCGCCTCCACGTACGGCAGCGTGGCGTTCGTGAGCGCCTGCGTCGCGGTGATCGGCACGCCGCCGGGCATGTTCGTCACGCAGTAGTGGGTCACCCCGTCGACGACGTACACGGGGTCGGAGTGCGTCGTCGGCCGCGAGCTCTCGAAGCAGCCGCCCTGGTCGATCGCGACGTCCACCACGACGGCGCCGGGCTTCATGCCGGCGATCATCTCGCGCGTCACGAGCTTCGGCGCGAGCGCGCCCGGGATCAGCACCGCGCCGATCACGAGGTCGGCCTCCTCGACCGAGGCGCCGATCTCGAGGCTCGACGACATGAGCAGCGAGACGCGGCCGGAGAGCACCTCGTCGAGGTGGCGCATGCGGTCGATCGAGCGCTCGAGGATCGTCACCTGCGCGCCCAGCCCGAGCGCGATCACCGCGGCGTTGTAGCCGACGATCCCGCCGCCGATCACGACGACGCGGCCGGGAGCGACGCCCGGCACGCCGCCGAGCAGGAGCCCGCGCCCCCCGAACGGCTTCTCGAGGAAGTACGCGCCCGCCTGCGAGGCGAGCCGCCCTGCGATCTCCGACATTGGCGCGAGCAGCGGCAGCGCTCCGCGCTCGGTCTCGACCGTCTCGTACGCCACCCCCGTCGCCCCGGAGTCGGCGAGCGCGCGCGTGAGCGCGTCGTCGGCGGCGATGTGCAGGTACGTGAAGAGGATCAGCCCCTCGCGCAGGCGCGGGTACTCGGACGGGACGGGCTCCTTGACCTTGAGCAGGAGGTCGCTCGAGGCCCAGACCTCCTCGGCGGAGACGATGCGCGCCCCGACACGGGCGTACGCCTCGTCGGCGAACGAGCTCCCCTCCCCCGCCCCGGACTCGACCGCGACCTCGTGGCCGCGGTTGATCAGCTCGAGCGCCCCGGCCGGCGTCAGCGCGACGCGGTACTCGTCCGGCTTGATCTCTCTGGCGACGCCGATGCGCAAGGCGGCGCAACGATACAGCGGGCCGGCCCGCAGGGACCCGCGATGGGGCGCCGCTCGTAGGACCGGCGTGGACCGGCGGCGGTTCCTCCGGCTCGCGGCCGCGGCGGCCCTGCTCGGGCCGGAGGCCGCGCGCGCCGGCGCGCCGCTCCTCGCACTCGCCACCTGCGACCTGGAGGACCGTCTGGCGGTCGTCGACGTCCGCGCGGGACGCGTGCTGCGGACGGTGCCGTGCCCGCCCGACCCGAGGAGCGCGGAGCGCGTCGGCGGCGGCGACGCCCTCGTCTGCCACACGGGCGCCGGCGCCGTCAGCGTCGTCGACGGCCGCACGCTCGAGCTCCGGCACGTCGTGGGCGGCTTCGAGGAGCCCCGGTACGCGGCGGCCCACCCGGGCGGGCGCCACGCGTTCGTGACCGACTCCGGCTCGCGGGAGCTCGTCTCCGTCGACCTCGCGGCCGGTCGCGCCGCCGGCAGGGTGCGGCTCGAGGAGTGGGCGCGCCACGTCACGCTCGACGAGCGCGGCTCGACGCTCTGGGTCGGCCTCGGGAGCGCGTCGGCGCGGGTCGCGGTCGTCGACGTCTCGGAGCCGGGGCGGCCGCGGCTCGAGCGCCTCGTCCGTCCGCCCTTCCTCGCCCACGACGTCGGCTTCGAGCCGGGCGGCGGGCGCGTGTGGGTGAGCTCGGGCGACCGGGGCGAGCTGGCGGTCTACGACCGGCGCGGGGTGCGGGTCCGGCTCCCCGCGGGCACTCCGCCGCAGCACGTCGCGTTCGCAGCCGGGCGGGCCTACGTCACGAGCGGCGCCGACAGCACCCTCCACGTGCGCTCGCTCCGCGACGGGCGCGTGCTCGGCCGCGCCGCGGTGCCGGTCGGCTCGTACAACGTGCAGGCGGGGCACGGGCTCGTCCTCACCCCTTCCCTGGACTCGGGCGAGCTGAGCGTGCTCGATCTCGGCGGGCGCACGCTCCGGCGCGTCCGCGTCGGGCGCTCCTCCCACGACGCGTGCTTCCTCCGGTCGTAGAGTCGAGGTGGTGGCGCTCTTCCCCAGCCGCGAGGAGCGCGCGTGGGTGCGCGGCGCCCAGGCCGGCTCCGCCGCGGACCTCGAGGCCCTCTTCCGCGCCCACTGGCCGCGCGCCTTCCGCGCGGCGTACCTCGTCGTGCACGACGCCGCCGCCGCCGAGGACATCGCCCAGGAGGCGTTCCTGGCCGCGATCCGCCGCCTCGACCGCTTCGACCGGCGCCGCCCGTTCGGGCCGTGGCTGCACCGGATCGCCGTCAACCGCGCGATCGACTGGGCACGGAGCCGCCAGCTCCGCGCCGAGGTCGAGCTCGCCGGGGAGCGCGCCTGGGAGGACGCCCGCGATCTCTCGGACGAGACCGTGGCGGCGCTCGCGCGGCTCACGCCGGAGCACCGCGCGGTGATCGTCCTCCGGCACCTGCTCGGCTACTCGCCCGCCGAGATCGCGGAGCTGCTCGGGCTTCCGCGCGGCACCGTCAACTCGCGCCTGCGCCGCGGGCTCGACACGCTCAAGGAGGCGGTCTCCCGTGAGGCGTGAGCTCGAGCGCGTCGAGATCCCGGGCGAGGCCGAGGCGGCCGAGCGGGCCCGGCGGGTCGTCGCCGCGGCGCTCGCCGAGCGGGCGCCGCGGGCGGCCGGGCCCGCGCGCCGCGCGTCCCGCGCCGCCGTGCTCGCCGCCGCGGCGGCCGGCGCGCTCGCGGTCGCCGCGAGCCCGGCCGGGCCTGCGCTCCTCCGCTCGGTCCGCCACGCGGTCGGCCTCGAGCGCGCGGAGCCCGCGCTCGTCCGCCTGCCGGCCGCCGGGCGGCTGCTCGTCGACTCGACGGCGGGCGCGTGGATCGTCGCGGCGGACGGCTCGAAGCGGCTGCTCGGCCGCTACGCCGAGAGCTCGTGGTCGCCGCACGGGCTCTTCGAGCTCGCAGCGCGCGGGCAGGAGCTCGCCGCGCTCGACCCGAAGGGCAACGTGCGCTGGTCGCTCGAGCGCGAGGGGCGCGTGCGCGGCCCGCGCTGGTCGCCGGACGGCTACCGCGTCGCCTACCTCGCCGGCCGCGAGCTGCGCGTCGTCGCAGGGGACGGCGCCGGCGACCGCCTCGTCGAGGCCCCCGTGGCGGCGGTCGCGCCCGCCTGGCGGCCGGGGCCCGGGCACGTCCTCGCCTACGCGGCCCCGGACGGCGCCGTCCGGGTCGTCGACGCCGACAGCGGCGCGCGGCTCGCGGCCTGGCGGGGCCGCAACCGGCCGCTTCGGCTCGCCTGGTCGCCGGACGGCACGCGCCTCCTCGGCGTCGGCCGGAGCACGATCGACCTCCTGACGCCGTCGCTCGCGCGGGTGAGCTCCGTCTCGCTCGGCCTCGCCGACCCGGGCCGGGTCACGGTCGCGGCGGCCGTCTGGGCGCCGCGCGGGAGACGGTACGCCTTCGTCGTCCACGACGCCGCGCGCGACCGGAGCACCGTCTTCGTCCAGGGCGAGCGGCGCGCTCGCTTCCAGGGGACGGGCCTGGTCGACGGGCTCGCGTGGTCGCCGGACGGGCGCTGGCTCCTCGTCGCCTGGCGCACCGCCGACCAGTGGGTCTTCGTGCGTGTCGGCGGCGCGCCGCGCCTGCGCGCGGTCGCCTCGATCAGCGCCCAGTTCCGCTCCTCGAGCTACCCGCGCGTCGGCGGCTGGTGCTGCTGAGGGACCTCCGCGCCCCCGCGGGGCGTAGGAGGGGAAACGCCGAAGGAGGTCACCCGTGCTCCGCACCGCGATCGCCGCGCTCCTCGCCGTCTCCGCACTCGTCCCCGCCGCGCTCGCCGACGGCGGCCCTTCGCCCGGGGTGCTCGAGGGCGGCGCGGGCGTCCTCGGCGCCGGCGGCGCCGTCCGCTACGTCACCGTCCCGGCCGCTCGGAGCACGCTCCTCGAGGCCGTGCGGTCCCGCGACGGTCGCGTGCTCCGCTGGCGGGAGCTGCCAGCCGGCGTCGGCATCCCGCTCGTCGCCTACGACGGGACCGCCGGCGGCCTCGCGCGCTCGAGCCGCGTCCTCGTGCTCGCCGACTCGTTCGTCGCCCCTCCTCCGCGTGCCGAGAGCACCTTCCGGATCGTCGACCCGAGGACCTTCGGCTACGAGACGATCTCGCTGAAGGGCGACTTCGCCTTCGACGCGCTCTCGCCGAACGGCCGCCTGCTCTACCTGATCCAGCACGTCTCCAGGACGGACCGGAGCCGGTACCTCGTGCGGGCCTACGACCTCGAGCGCCGGCGCCTGCTCCCGCGCGCGGTCGCCGACCGCACCCAGCGCGGCTGGGTGATGCAGGGCTCGCCGGTCGCGCGCACCGCGAGCGCGAGCGGCCGCTTCGTCTACACGCTCTACCAGAACCCGGGCGGCTACCCGTTCGTGCACGCGCTCGACACCGCCCGCGGGGTCGCGCACTGCATCGGGCTGCCCTGGACGGGCGACCAGAGCCTCTTCACGGCCATGCGGCTCGCGCTCGCCGACGGCGGCCGCACGCTCGAGGCCGCCGTCCCGTGGCCCCGCGGCGACCGGCCCGCGACGCTGCCCTCGTTCCGGATCGACACGCGCACCTACCGGCTGCTGCCGCCGCGCGCCCCCGGCGGCTTCCCGTGGTGGACGCTCTCGCTCGCGGCGCTGCTCTCGCCCGCCGCGGGAGCGATCGCGCTCAGGCGGCGCCGAGCGTCCGCCACGCCGCGTGCCGCCGCTCCAGCCGGTCGAGCGCCGACGCGAGCTGCGCCAGCGCGTTGAGGTCGTTCCCGGCGAGGAAGCGGTCGACCCAGGGGAGGGCGGCGCGCATCCCGCCGGCGAGGGGTTGGTAGTCGGGGCTCCCCTTGAGCGGGTTCACCCAGACGACGGTGTGCGCCCGCAGCCAGAGCCGGCGCATCTCTCGGGCGACCGCCGCCGCGCTCTCGCGCTCCCAGCCGTCGGAGACGATCACGACGGCCGCGCCCGAGGAGAGGCCGCGGCGCCCCCACGTGTCGTTGAACGCCTCGAGCGAGGCCCCGATCCGCGTCCCGCCGGCCCAGTCGGCGACGCGGGCCGCGGCGCGGGCGAGGCACTCGTCCGCGTCCCGGGCCGAGAGCTCGGCGGTGAGGCGGGTGAGACGCGTGCCGAACGCGAAGACCTCGACCGCGCGGCCGCTCCGGAGCAGGGCGTGGGCGAGAAGGAGCGCGGGGCGCGCGTACGGCTCCATCGAGCCGGAGACGTCGCAGAGGAGCACGAGCCGCCTCGGCCCCTCGACCCGGCGGCGGAACGCGGGCCGCAGCGCGTCGCCGCCCGTGCGCAGCGCCGCCCGCACCGTGCGCCGGGCGTCGAGCGGGCCGCCGCGCGGGGCCCCGCGGGTGCGCCGGGTCCGCCGCCGCGGCCGCGCGGCCGCGAGCGCCTCGATCGCCGCCGCGACCCGGGCGAGCTCGTCCGCGTCGAGCGCGGCGAAGTCGGTCGACCGCAGCACCTCCTCCGGGCTCCAGCCGGGCGCGGGCTCGCCGTCCGCCTCGCCCTCCGGCCCGCCGGCGCCGGCGGCGACCTCGCGCACGGCCTCGGGCGGGGACGGCGCCGGCGGCTCCTCCTCCTCCTCCCCCGCGAGCAGCCGGGCGAACAGCCGGTCGAAGACTCCGACGTCCTCGCGCCGGGAGACGAACGCGATCCGGAGCGGCCAGTAGGCGCCGGCGACGGAGTCGCAGCCGGCCGCCGCGAGCGCGGCGACCGCGTCCGCCGAGCGGGCCGCGTCGACCGGGAGGCCGGCGTCGCGCAGCGCCCGCCCGAAGCGGGCGACGAGCGCGACGAGCGCGTCAGCGGCCGCTTCGCGCCGCATCCACGAGCCGCTCGAGCGAGAGCTCCTCGGCGAGGTCGAGGTCGTCGCGATGCTTGACGAGCAGGCCGAGCGTCTGCGCGGCGGCCGCCGCGTCGAGCTCCTCGCGCCCGAGGGCGGTGAGGGCCGCCACCCACTCGACCGTCTCCGCGACCCCGGGAGGCTTGCCGAGCCCGGCCCCCCGCAGCGACTCGACGAACGCGGCGGCCTGCGCGGCGAGCCGCTCGGGCGCGGCGGGGACGCGCAGCCGCACGATCCGCACCTCGCGCTCGAGCGGCGGGTGGTCGATCCAGTGGTAGAGGCAGCGGCGCTTGAGCGCGTCGTGCAGCTCGCGCGTGCGGTTCGAGGTGAGGACGACGTAGGGCCGGCGCTCGGCCGCGATCGTGCCGAGCTCGGGGATCGTGAGCTGGAAGTCCGAGAGCAGCTCGAGCAGGAAGGCCTCGAACTCCTCGTCGGCGCGGTCGACCTCGTCGATCAGGAGCGCGACGCGGTCGGCGCTCGTGACCGCCTCGAGCAGCGGGCGCCGGATCAGGAAGCGCTCGCCGAAGAGCTCGTCCTCGGACACGGTCCCCTCCTGCGCGGCGCGGATGTGCAGGAGCTGGCGCGCGTAGTTCCACTCGTAGACCGCCTGCGAGACGTCGAGGCCCTCGTAGCACTGCAGCCGCACGAGCCGCGCGCCGAGGACGCGGGCGAGCGCCTTCGCCGCCTCCGTCTTCCCCACGCCCGCCTCGCCCTCGAGGAGGAGCGGCTTCTCGAGCCGGACCGCGAGGAAGAGCGCGGTCGCGAGGCCGCGGTCCGGCAGGTAGCCGGCGCGCTCGAGCGCCGCCTCGAGCTCCTCGACCGCCCGCGGCTCCACGGCCCCATCGTACGGGTCGCGTACCCGTTGGAAATCGGACGCCGGCTGTCATAAGCTGCCGTCGTTGAGCCGGCTCGTCGTCACCGTCAACGGCGTCGAGCGCGCGTCCGAGGTCGAGGATCGGACGTTGCTCGCCGACTACCTCCGCGACGACCTCGGCCTGACGGGGACGAAGATCGGCTGCGACACCTCGCAGTGCGGCGCCTGCACGGTGCACCTGGACGGGCGGCCCGTGAAGTCCTGCACCGTCCTCGCCCTCCAGGCCGACGGGTCGTCGGTCGTGACGATCGAGGGGCTCGGCGCCGCGGGCGCCCTGCACCGCCTGCAGGAGGCCTTCTGGGCCCGCCACGGCCTCCAGTGCGGCTTCTGCACGCCCGGGATGATCATGGCCGCGGCCGACCTCCTCGAGCAGGGCGGCCTCGACGAGCGCGCCATCCGCGAGGCGCTCGACGGCAACCTCTGCCGCTGCACCGGCTACGAGAACATCGTCAGGGCCGTCGAGGAGGCGTGCGCGTGACCGCGCAGGCCGAGGCGGTCCGCGAGCGGCTCGTCGGGTCGCCGGTCAGGCGCGTGGAGGACCCGCGCCTGCTCACCGGGGCGGCGCGCTACCTCGACGACCTCGCGCTCCCCGGCATGGCCCACGTCGCGATCCTCCGCTCGCCGCACGCGCACGCCCGCATCCGCGGCATCGACGTCGCGCGCGCCGCCGCGGCGCCCGGCGTCGCCGGCGTCTTCACGGGCCGGGACTTCGAGCACCTGAACCCGCTGCCGTGCGCCTGGCAGGCCGCCGGCACGGAGAACCACGTGGTCACGCCGCGCGCGCTCGAGGTCGACCGCGTCACCTTCACCGGCGCGGGCGTGGCCGCCGTCGTCGCGGAGACGCGCGCCCAGGCGGAGGACGCCCTCGAGCTGATCGAGGTCGACTGGGAGACGCTTCCGGCCGTCGTCGACGCCGAGCGCGCAGCCGAGGCCGGCGCCCCGCAGCTCCACGAGGCGGCGCCGGGCAACGTCGTCATGGACTGGCAGTGCGGCGACGAGGCCGCAACCGAGGCCGCGCTCGCGAACGCCGACGTCGTCGTCTCGCAGCGGCTCGTGAACCAGCGGCTGATCCCGACGCCGCTCGAGCCGCGCGGGGCGGCCGCCCAGTACGAGCCCGCGACCGGCCGGTACACGGTCTGGATGACCTCGCAGGCGCCGCACGTGATGCGGCTGCTGATGACGGCCTTCGTCTTCGGCATCCCGGAGACGAGCATGCGCTGCATCTCGCCGCAGGTCGGCGGCGCCTTCGGCAGCAAGATCTTCCTCTACCCCGAGTACGTGCTCGTCGCCGCGCTCGCCGAGAAGGTCGGGCGGCCGGTCAAGTGGGTCGAGACGCGGCGCGAGAACTACACCGCGACGACGCACGGCCGCGACCACGTCACCTACCTCGAGGTGGGCGCGAACCGGGACGGGACGATCGCCGCGCTCCGCGTGAGGACGTACGCGAACCTCGGCGGCGTCCTCTCGACGATCGCGCCCGGCATCCCGACGACGCTCTACGGCCGCATGCTCTCCGGCGCCTACCGCATCCCGGCGATCCACTGCCGGGTGCTCGGGCTCTACACGAACACCGGCATGGTCGACGCCTACCGCGGCGCGGGCAGGCCGGAGGCGACGTACGTGGTCGAGCGCGCCGTCGACCTCGTCGCGCGCGAGCTCGGGCTCGACCCGGCCGAGGTGCGCCGCCGCAACTTCGTCCCGCCGGACGCGTTCCCGTACGACCCCGGCATCCTCGCCGGCCTCTCCTACGACACGGGCGACTACGAGAGGGCGCTCGACCGCGCCCTCGAGCTCGCCGGCTACGCGGGCTTCCGCGCCGAGCAGGAGCGGGCGCGCGCCGAGGGCCGCTACCTCGGCATCGGCCTCTCGAGCTACGTCGAGCTCTGCGGCGTCGCGCCCTCGGCGTGGATCGGGACGGGCGGCCAGGGCTGGGGCGCCGGCCTCTGGGAGAGCGCCAACGTCCGCGTCCACCTGACGGGCAAGGTGGTCGTGACGACGGGCTCGCAGCCGCACGGGCAGGGCCACGAGACCACGATGGCCCAGGTCGCCGCGGACGAGCTCGGCGTGCCGCTCGCCGACGTGACCGTCGAGCACAGCGACACGCTCGGCACCCCCTTCGGATACGGGACGTACGGAAGCCGGAGCGCCGCCGTCGGCACGGTCGCGGTCTACAACGCCGTCCAGCGGATCAAGGACAAGGCGCGGCGCATCGGCGCGCACATGCTCGAGGCGAACCCCGACGACGTCGTCTACGAGGACGGCCGCGTCTTCGTCCAGGGCTCTCCGGAGACGGCGAAGACGATCCAGGAGATCGCCGCGACGGCCGCCGTCGCCTACGACCTCCCGCCCGGCGAGGAGCCCTTCCTCGACGACACGGCCTACTACGACCCGCCCAACTGCACCTTCCCGTTCGGGACGCACGTGGCGATCGTCGAGGTCGACGCCGAGACCGGCGAGGTCGCGCTGCGCCGCTACGTCGCCGTCGACGACGTCGGCCGCGTGATCAACCCGATGATCGTGGACGGCCAGGTGCACGGCGGGATCGCCCAGGGCGTCGCGCAGGCTCTGTGGGAGGGCGCCGTCTACGACGACGAGGGGCAGCTGCTGAGCTCGAGCCTGCTGGAGTACGCGCTGCCGAAGGCGCGGCAGCTCCCGCGGCTCGAGGTCGAGCGGACGGAGACGCCCACCGACGTCAACCCGCTCGGCGTGAAGGGCGCCGGGGAGACGGGCACGATCGCGTCGACCCCCGCCGTGGTGAACGCGGTCGTCGACGCGCTCGCCCCGCTCGGGATCCGCCACCTCGACATGCCGCTCACCCCCGAGCGCGTCTGGCGCGCGCTCTCCGAGGCGCGGAGCTGATGTACCCGAGCCGGCCGGCCCCGTTCGCCTACCACCGTGCGGCGTCGGTCGCCGAGGCCGTGCGCCTGCTCGCCGAGCTCGGCGACGCGCGCCCGCTCGCGGGCGGCCACAGCCTGCTCCCCGCGATGAAGCTCCGCCTCAGCACGCCGGCCGCGCTCGTCGACATCGGCCGGATACCGGGCCTGGACGCGATCGAGGCCGACGGGGACGCGCTCCGTATCGGCGCGCTCGCGCGCCATGCCGACGTCGCCGCGTCGGAGGACGTGCGGCGGGCTGCCCGGGCGCTCGCCGAGGCGGCGTCGCTGATCGGCGACCGGCAGGTGCGCAACCGCGGCACGATCGGCGGCAGCCTCGCGCATGCCGACCCGGGCGCCGACTACCCGACGGTCGTGCGCGCGCTCGGCGCGACGATCGCCGCCGCCGGCTCGGGCGGCGAGCGGGAGATCGCCGCCGACGAGCTCTTCCGCGGCCTCTTCACGACGGCGCTCGAGCCCGGCGAGCTCGTCACCGCCGTCCGCGTGCCGGCGGCCCGCCCGGGCGACGGCTCGGCCTACGTGAAGCACCCGCATCCCGCCTCGGGGTACGCCGTCGCGGCGGCCGCCGCGTGCGTGTCGCTCGAGGGCGGCGCCTGCACGCGCGCCCGGCTCGTGGTCGGCGGCGTCGCGGGCGCGCCCGTCGACGCCACGGCGGCCGCGGCGAGCCTCGTCGGCGCGCCCCCGTCGGCGAACGCCGTCGCCGAGGCCGCTGCCGGGGTGCCCGAGCTCCTCGACGGGGCGATCGGCGACGCGTACGCCTCCGCCGGCTACCGCAGGCACCTCGCCTCGGTGCTCGCGCGGCGCGCCCTCGCCCTGGCCTTCGAGCGTGCCGCCGCATGAGGCTCGAGAACGGCTTCGAGGTGGACGCGAGCCCGGACCGGGCCTGGGCGCTCCTGAACGACGTGCCGCGGGTGATCCCGTGCATGCCCGGCGCCGAGCTCGTCGAGACCGTCGACGAGAACACGTGGAAGGGCCGGGTCCACGTGAAGCTCGGGCCGGTCGCGCTCCAGTTCGACACCGACGTCGTGCGGGAGGCCGAGGACGCGGCCGCCCGCCGCGTCGTGCTGACGGCGAAGGCGCGCGAGCTCCGCGGCCGCGGCAGCGCGCAGGCGCGGATCGAGTCGAGCCTGTCGGCGGTCGACGGCCGGACGAGGGTCGCGATCGAGACCGAGCTCACGCTCCAGGGGACGGTGGCGCAGTACGGGCGCGGAATCGTGCCCGACGTGGCCGCGCAGCTCACGCGCGAGTTCGCGGCCAACCTCGCCGCGCTCCTCGACGCGGACCACGCCGCCGCGCCCGCCGCCGGAGACGAGGCGCCGCCCCGGGCCGCGGCCGTCGCCCCGATCAGCGGCTTCCGGCTCGCCCTGCGCGTCCTGCGGACGCGCCTCGCCCGGCTCCTGCGCCGGGGCTAGGAGGGCGACATCAGCTCGCGCTCGCCGCGGCGGCCGCGGGAGGCGGCGGTGTCGCCGAACCCGGGGCGCGGCTCGTCCTCGGGGGCGAGCGGCGAGGCGTGGAAGTGCCAGATCCTCCAGACCCTGTTGCCGCGCCCGTCGTCGCGGCGGAGGACGCTCGTCTCGCGGAACCGGACGGGGACGACGTCGCCCCGCCGCCCGTAGAGCGGGAGCACCGCGTCGAGCAGCCGCGACCCCGAGCCCTCGTCGGAGCGCACGGTGAACGGCAGGACGCCCTCGGCGGTCACGTACGCCAGGTCGCCCTCGACCGTCACCCGCACGTCCCAGAGCTCCGGCGGCTCGGTCGGGACGAGGTGCTCCTTGTAGTGCTCGAAGAGGCGCACCTTCTCCTCGAGCGAGTAGTACGGGTGCCCGTTCAGGTTCCACATCAGGTAGCCGGGCGCGAAGCACTCGCGCATCCGGTCGACGTCGAGCCCGACGTTCGACGCCCACCACTGCCTGTGCACGCGACGGATCTCGCGCTCGTCCGCCTGCGGGTCGTTCACGTGGCGTCCTCCTTCCGTAGCTCGGCGAGCACGACGGGGTCGATCCTCGCCGCCCCCCGCACGCGCTCCTCCAGGTTGACGAAGCCGGCCCAGGCCTCGAGGTCGGCGGCGAGGTCGCCGCCCGCGTACCCGAGCCGCGCGAGCCGCTCGCGCAGCTCGCGCTCGAGCTCGGAGCCCACCGCGACCCACTCGTCCTCGGGGGTCGCGCCGAAGTACAGCGCGTGCAGGCCGAAGAGGCGGCGCAGCTCGGCGACGGGCGCTGCGTGGTCGTCGACGCGCAGGTCGACGGCGACGTCGGAGCCGCCGTACCCCGCGCCCCGGGCCGCGACGACGAGCGCCGCGGACTGCTGCCCGCGCCGGTCGCCGCCGGCCGCCTGGCCCGCCTCGAGCGCGCGGAGGAGACGCTCCGCCAGCGGCAGGCCGGAGCCGCCCTCGAAGGCCGCGGCCATCGCGTCGACCGTGTCGCGCGAGACGAGGATGTTCCCCTGGACCGCGTACCCGTCGCCGGTCCGGCCGCCCGCCCACGCGAGGCAGCCCTCGCCGGTGAAGGACGCGCTCCCGCCGCGGGCGTCCACGACTCCGAGCTGCCGCTGCGCCCGTCCCTCGTCGGCGGCGGTGAGGCGTGCGACCGCCTCCTCCGCCGAGGCGCCGCCGGCGAGCAGTGCGAGCCCCTCCCGGCCCCAGCCGACGTTCAGCCAGGCCTGTGTGGCGACCGCCCCCACCTCCGCCTGCACCCACGGCGCGAGCGCGCCGACGGCGAGGAACCTCGACTGGACCGCGACGCCCCACTCCCGGCGCTCGAGGTCGCAGGCGACGATCGAGTAGGTCGAGGGCGGCATCGCGCGGCCGTGAGTATCGCGGTTGACAAGCCGGTGCGCGCTCCTTTATCACTCTACGCCGACAGATCGGAGGTCCGACCAATATCCTGGATCGGCAGCAGCGTGCTCCGGCGCGAGGACCCGGAGCTCCTGAAAGGCAAAGCTCGCTACGTCGCCGACGTCGTGCGGCCGGGGATGCTCCACGCGGTCTTCCTGCGGAGCCCGTTCCCGCACGCCCGGATCGTGAGCGTCGACGCCTCGGCGGCGCTGGCGCTGGAGGGCGTCCACGCCGTCCTCAGCGGCGCCGACCTGCCCGGCGACCTCGGCCCCCAGCCCTGCAACCACCTCTACCACGGGCAGCGCGAGACCCCCTACTTCGCGCTCGCCCGCGACCGCGTCCGCTACGTCGGGGAGCCCGTCGCGATCGTCGTCGCCGAGTCCCAGTACCTCGCCGAGGACGCGCGCGAGCTCCTCCAGGTCGAGTGGGAGGAGCTCCCCTCGGTGGGCGACGTCGAGGCGGCGCTCGCCGACGGCGCGCCGCTCCTCTACGACGGCTGGCCCGACAACGTCGCCGCGGTGTACGAGGCCGAGATCGGCGACGCCGACGCGGCGATCGCCGAGGCGGACGTGGTCGTGCGGGAGCGCTTCGCGATCCCCCGGCTGTTCGCGTGCCCGCTCGAGGGGCGCGGCGCCGTCGCGGAGTGGGACGCGGCGGTCGGGGAGCTGACCCTCTGGACGTCGACGCAGAGCCCGCACATCGTGCGCGACTACCTCTCGTGGATCCTGCACCTCCCCGAGCACCGCATCCGGGTGCTCGTGCCGCGTGTCGGCGGCGGCTTCGGCGCCAAGTTCCACTTCTACCCGGAGGAGACGGCGGTCGCGCTCGCCGCCAGGGCCACCGGGCGGCCGGTCCGCTGGGTCGAGGACCGCCTCGAGTCGTTCGTCGGCACCGTCCACGCGCGGCAGCAGGTGGTGGAGGCGACGATGGCCGCGACCGCGGACGGGCGGATCACGGCGGTGACGGCCGAGCTCCTCGGCGACCAGGGCGCGGCCCTCCACAGCGTCAGCTACGGACCGCTCTGGCTGAGCGCGGTGATGATGACGAACGTCTACGCGATCCGGAACGCGCGCGTCCGGGCCCGCGCCGTCGTCACGAACAAGACCCCCTCGGGCTCGTACCGCGGCTGGGGGCAGCCGCAGGCGAACTTCGTCGTCGAGCGCCTCGTGGACGGGGTGGCGCGCGAGCTCGGCGCCGACCCCGTCGACGTGCGCCGCAAGAACTTCGTCGCCCCCGAGGAGTTCCCGTACACGGGCCTCTTCCACACGTTCGACAACGGCCGGTACGCGAGCCTGCTCGCCCGGGCGGTCGAGGTGCTCGACCTCCCGGCCTGGCGCCGCCGCCAGGAGGCGGCGCGGGCCGAGGGCCGCCACGTGGGGATCGGGCTCACCTTCTACGTCGAGAACACCGCGCTCGGCCCGTCGCGCAAGCTCAACGCGGGCGGCGTGCTCGCCGGCGGCTACGACATCGGTCACGTCCGCATGGAGACGAACGGCGAGGTGATCGTCTACAGCGGCCTCTGCGAGCTGGGCCAGGGCTTCACGAACGGGATCGCCCAGATCGCCGCGGACGCGCTCGGCGTCCACCCCGACCAGGTCACCGTCGTCACGGGCGACACGCACGCCTGCCCGGTGACCGGCTACGGCACCGGCGCCAGCCGCTCCGCCTCGGTCGGCGGGGCGTCCGTCCAGAAGGCGGCGCGGAAGCTGCGCGCGAAGGCGATGGCGATCGCCGGCCACATGCTCGAAGCCTCCGTCGACGACCTCGAGGCCGAGAACGGCGAGATCTGGGTGCGCGGGTCGCGGGAGCGGTTCGTGACGATGGCGGACGTCGGCCGGGCGGCGTATCTGCGTCCGATCGAGCTCCCGGAGGGCATGGACCCGGGCCTGGAGGCGATCGAGGTGCACGACCCCGAGTGGATGGCGTGGCCCTACGGCGTGAACGCGGCCGTGGTCGAGGTCGACGTCGAGACGGGCGAGGTCCGCTTCCTCGACTACGTCTGCGTGCACGACTGCGGGACGATCGTGAACCCGATGATCGTCGAGGGCCAGCTTCACGGGGGGATCGCGCAGGGAATCGGGATGGCGCTCTACGAGGAGCTGCGCTACGACCGCGACGGCTACCCGCTCACGGGCACGTTCATGGACTACCTCGTCCCGACCGCGGCCGAGGTGCCTCGCATCCGGCTCGCCCACGACGAGACCCCCTCCCCGGTCGTTCCGACCGGCGTGAAGGGGATCGGCGAGGCGGGCGCGATCGGCTCGCCCTCCGCCGTGGCCGCCGCGGTCGAGGACGCCCTGCGCCCGTTCGGCGTGCGGGTCGCCGAGCTCCCGATCACGCCCGAGCGGGTCCTCGACTGGGTGGCCCAGGGCACCGGAGACCTCGTCGCGTGAAGCCCCCGCCCTTCGCCTACGCCGCGCCCGCGTCCGTCGAGGAGGCGCTCGAGCTGCTCGCCGACCCGGCGCACGAGGACGCGCGTCCCCTCGCGGGGGGGCAGAGCCTCGTGCCGCTGCTCAACATGCGCCTCGCGCGCCCGTCCCTGCTCGTCGACCTGGACGGGCTCGGCCTCGACGCGCTCGAGTGGGCGAACGGCCACGTGCGGATCGGCGCGATGGTGCGGCAGCGCGCGCTCGAGACGGACGCCGCGATCGCCGGCCGCCTTCCGCTCCTCCGGGAGGCTGCCGCGCACGTCGCGCACGTCGCGATCCGCACCCGCGGCACCGTCGGCGGGAGCCTCGCCCACGCCGACCCGGCGGCCGAGCTGCCCGCGGCGATGCTCGCCCTCGACGCCCGGCTCGTCGTCCGCTCGGCGGCGGGAGCGCGCACGGTGGCGGCGCCCGACTTCTTCGCCGGCCCGTTCACGACGGCCGTCGGCGCGGGGGAGCTGCTGGAGGCGGTCGAGGTGCCCGTGCCCCCCGCCCGCACCGGCGTCGCGTTCGTCGAGGCCGCGCGGGTGCACGGCGCGTTCGCGCTCGCGGGCGTCGCCGCGCTCCTCCGCCTCGACGGCGGCGGCCGCATCGAGCACGCGCGCGTCGCGCTCTGCGGCGTCGCCGGCACGCCGCGCGCGCCCGAATGGGTCGGCGGCGCGCTTTGCGGCGAGCCCCCGGACGAGCGGCTCTTCGCGCAGGTCGGGGAGCGCGTTCGGGACGAGCTGGCGGACTCCGCCGACGAGCACCGCCGCGCGCTCGCCGGCGTGCTGACGCGGCGGGCGCTCGCGGCGGCCGCGGCCCGCGCCGGGGGCGGGTCGTGATCCGCGTCCGGACGACGGTCAACGGCCGCGTCCGCGAGGCCGAGGTCGAGCCGCGGCGCCTGCTCGCCGACTTCCTTCGCGAGGATCTCGGCCTCCGAGGCACCCACCTCGGGTGCGAGCACGGGATCTGCGGCGCGTGCACGATCCTGGTCGACGGCGAGCCGGCCCGCTCCTGCCTGATGCTCGCGGTGCAGGCGGACGGGCGCGCGCTGACGACCGTCGAGGGCCTCGCACCCGGCGACGGCGAGCTCCACCCGATCCAGCAGGCGTTCCACGAGCGGCACGGGCTCCAGTGCGGCTTCTGCACGCCCGGCTTCCTGCTCACGACCCACTACCTCCTCGCGCGCGGGGAGGACCTCGGCAGCGACGAGGAGCTGCGCGCCGCCCTCGCGGGCAACCTCTGCCGCTGCACCGGCTACCAGAACATCGTCGAGGCGGTCCGCGACGCAGCCGCCCGGCTCTCCCAAGGAGGCCTGAGATGACCATCATCCACGGAGGGATCGCGACCTTCCTGAAGGCGCCCGTCGTGCCGCCGGAGCGGGCCGCGCTCCGAGCGGCCGGGGCGAACGTCGCGGTGATCGGCCTGCCCGACGACACGACCACGGTCACGCGTCCCGGCGCGAGCCACGGCCCGCGCGCGGTGCGCGACGCGTCGGCGCACTTCGCCTTCGGCGAGTACTACCACTACGACTACGACGTCACGATCTCCGACCACCTCACGATCGTTGACTGCGGCGACGTCGACGCCGTCGCGGGCAACGCGGCGCGGACGTTCGAGCGGACGGAGGCGGCGCTCGCCGAGCTCTACGCCGCCGGCTGCTTCCCGGTGCTGATCGGGGGCGACCACGCGACCACCATCCCCGGCGCGCGCGCGCTGGCACGCCACACGGCGGGCCGGATGGGCTTCGTCATGTTCGACACGCACCTCGACACCGCGCCGGACATCGACGGCGAGGAGCTGTCGCACTGCTCGCCGGTGCACCGCGTGCTCGACCTCCCGAACGTGAGCGGCGAGAACGTCGTCGTCGTCGGCGCGCACGGCGCCGCGAACCCGAAGCTCGAGAAGGACGTCGCCGACGCCCACGGCGTCACGGTCTTCAGCGTCCGCGACATCGACCGCCTCGGGATCGACGAGGTGGCGCGACGCGCGCTCGACGTCGCGAGCCGCGGCACCGACACCGTCTACCTGTCGGTCGACATCGACGTGCTCGACGGCGCGTTCGCGTGGGGCACCTGCGGGCCCGAGATCGGCGGCATGACCGGCCGCGAGCTCGTGCGCGCGCTCGAGATCGTCGGCGCGGGGCCGATCGGGGCCCTCGACATGGTCGAGGTCTCCCCGTTCCTCGACCCGTCGGGCAACACCGCCCGCGCCGGCGCCAGGGTCGTGATCGACGTCCTCGCCCAGCGTGCGCTCGCGCTCCGCGACGGGGTCGCCGGGCAGGCGGCGGCGGCCGCCGCCTGAGGAGGGGAATGGCCCGTCCGTCCCGCACCCACGCCGTCGAGCTCACCCCGCTGCGGACGCCGCCGCTCAAGGAGCGCGTCGTCCACGAGCTCGTGCGGCTGATCGACGAGGGCGCGCTCGAACCGGGCGAGCGGATCCCGACCGAGCGGGAGCTCTCCGACCGGCTCCAGGTGAGCCGCAGCACGGTCCGCGAGGCCGTGCAGTTCCTGCAGGCGCTCGGCGTCGTCGAGACCCGCCACGGGAGCGGGACGTACGTCGCGGCCCGAGGGTCGCGCTCGAACGAGCTGCGCCGGGAATGGCGCCGCTGGACGCGGAACCACGCCGGCCGCGTGCACGACCTGCTCGAGGTGCGGCAGGGAATCGAGTCGTTCGCGGCCGAGCTCGCCGCCCGCCGGGTGGCCGCGGGCGCCGCGGCGTCCGGCCCGCTCGAGTCGATGGCCGCGGCGCTCGCCTCGATGGCCGACGCCGGCCGCTCGGGCGACGTCCCCGCGCTCGTCCGCGCCGACATGCTCTTCCACGCGGCCATGTGCGACGCGAGCGGCAACGCCGTCCTCGCCGGGCTCGTGGAGCTGCTCGGCCGCGACCTGGTGCGCGAGCGCGCCGCGACGTGGGACCTGGACGGCCGGCCGCGACGCTCGCTCGCCGAGCACCGCGAGATCTACGAGGCGGTCGCGGCGGGAGACCCGGAGCGGGCGCGCGCCGCGCTCCTCGACCACCTGCGCAGCGTCGAGGAGGACATCGCCGGGACGCTGCTGCAGCCAGACTCAGCCTTCGACTCCGCAACAGAGAGGTGACGACGATGAGTGCGACCGAGCCCTACATCGACCCGCGCGTGACGGCGCTGCTCGTGATCGACATGCAGAAGGGCTTCTGCCATCCCGAGAGCCGGATGGAGAAGTCCGGCGTGGGTACGGCCAACCAGCGGGCGATCATCCCCGACCTGCTCCGGCTCGTCGAGCTCGCGCGCCGCTACGAGCTGCCCGTCTTCTGGTCACAGCAGATCCACTTCCCCGAGGACGTCACCCGGCGGCGGCGGCGCATCCCGAGCCACCAGGCGAAGCAGCGCTGGACGCCGTGCCTGCGCGGCACCTGGGAGGTCGAGTTCGCGGACGAGGTCGTTCCGGCGATGCGTCCCGAGGACTACGTGATCGAGAAGCACCGGGCCTCCGTGCTCTTCGAGACGACGCTCGACGCGAAGCTCCGGATGCTCGGCATCGAGATGCTGCTGATCTCGGGCTGCAACACGGACTTCTGCGTCGAGACGACGATCCGCGACGCGTACTACCGCGACCTCGACGTCGTCGTGGTGCGCGACTGCGTGGCCGGTCCGCGCTGGAGCTTCCACGAGGACACGCTCGCGAAGGTGGAGACGTACTTCGGCGCCGTCGTCTCGCTGGACGAGCTCCCCTCGCTCGTCGTGCCGGGCGTGCTCGGAAGCGAGGGCCGGCCGGTGGTCGCCGAGGTGCGCGAGGAGCTGGAGGAGTCGGGGGTGAGCGTATGAGCGTGACGACGCGGCCCGAGCTCGGGTTGCGGCTCGACCCGTCGCTCTTCGAGATCCTGCGCCACCGCCTCTGGTACCTGAACGACGAGGGCGCGCTCACGATCAGCCGCGTGTCGGGCTCGCCCGTCGCGACCGAGGTGTTCGACATGAACACCGGGCTGATGACCGCCCGCGGCGACCTCGTCTACATCGACAACTTCATCTGCGCGCAGGCGACCACGCTCTCCTCGCTCGTGCGCCACCTGCTGGCCGAGTACGAGGACAACCCGGGGTTCGGCCCGGAGGACGCGTTCCTCTGCAACGACCCGTACGTCTCCGTCTGCCACCAGACCTGCGTCCAGGTGGCCGCGCCGGTGTTCTGGGAGGGCGAGCTCGTCGCCTGGTCCGGCGCCTCCCTGCACGTGATCGACGTCGGCGGGCCGCTCGCCGGGCAGGTGCAGGTGGACGCCGCGGACATCTTCGGCGAGCAGCCGCTGACCGGGCCGATCAAGATCGTCGAGGGCGGCAGCTTCCGCCGCGACATCGAGCGCACCTTCACCCGCAACTCGCGCCTGCCCGAGCTGCTCGCGCTCGACCTGCGGGCGAAGGTCGCCGCCACGCAGGTGATCCGCCGGCGCCTGCTCGAGACGTTCGCGGAGTTCGGCGCCGAGACCGTTCTCGCGGCGATGGACGACGTCGTCGACTACACCGAGCGTCGCCTGCGGGCGCGCATCGCCGAGCTGCCCGACGGCACGTTCCGGCATCGCGCCTACATCGAGTTCGGCGAGCGCGTCTACGACTGCCACGTGACGCTCGTGAAGGAGGGCGACCACCTCACCTTCGACTTCGGCGAGACGGCCGACCAGGCGCCCGCGGTGATCAACTGCACCGTCCACGGGCTCGTCGGGGGCGTGCTGGCGGCCGTGATGGTGTACCTCTGCTGGGACATCCCGTGGTCGCCGGCAGGCGTCTCGCGGGTGATCACCGTGCGGTCGCGCGAGGGCTCCGTGTTCCACGCGAGGTGGCCGGCCGGGGTGTCGAAGTCGACCACGACGGCGATCTGGCAGGTGCGCAACCTCGCGAGCATCGTCGTCGGCAAGCTCCTCGCCGCGAGCGAGTCCCACCGCGACCGCGCGATGGCGGGCTGGCAGGGCGTCAAGGCGCTCGAGGAGCTCTTCGGCACAGACCGCCACGGCAAGCGTTTCGGCGGCCCGCTGCTCGACGGCATGGCCGGAGGCGGCGGCGCGCTCTGCTGGCGCGACGGGATCGACACCGGCGGCCACACGAGCTCGATCCGCGCGACCATCGCGAACGTCGAGAGCTACGAGCTGCGCTACCCGATCCTCTACCTCTACCGGCGGCAGACCCCCGACTCGGGCGGGCCCGGCAGGTTCCGCGGGGGCGCGGGCATCAGCATGATGTACACGGCGCACGGCGTCGACGAGATCCCGACGAAGATCCTGCACACGTTCGGCGTCGAGCAGCCGGAGTCGCCGGGCATGGGCGGCGGCTACCCCTCGTGCACGAACCAGTTCGCGATCCTGCGCGGCTCGGACCTCGCCGACCGCTTCGCCCGCGGCGAGGTGCCGCAGTCGCTCGAGGAGCTCGAGGGCAGGCTCGACACGTTCGGCCCGTACGCCGTCACCTCGATGCGCGAGGGGGACGTCTACCGCACGGTCTCGCAGGGCGGCGGAGGCTACGGCGACCCGCTCGACCGCGACCCCGAGCTGGTCGCGGCCGACGTCGAGCGCTCGCTCGTCTCGCGGGTCTGGGCCGAGCGCGTGTACGGCGTCGTCCTCGACGAGGCCGGCGAGGTCGACGCGGCGGCGACGGCGGCGCGCCGCGACGAGGCGCGGGCCGAGCGCCGCAGCGCGGCGGAGGCGCACGGCACTCCCGGCTCCGGCGCACCGGGCCGGCCGGGCTGGAGCCCCGCAGCCCAGGCCGCGCGGCTGAACGAGTCGCTCTACTACGACCTCGAGGACGGGGAGCGCACGATCCGCTGCCGCTGCGGCCACGTGCTCGGGCCGGCGGCGCGCCCGTACAAGGAGCTCGCTGCCTGGGCGGCGTACCCCGTGCAGCGGATCGGCCCGGAGGTCAACCCGACCCGGTGGAACGGGGCGCGCTTCGAGCTGCGCGAGTTCTACTGCCCCGGCTGCTTCACGCTGCTCGAGCTCGAGATCGCGCGGCCCGAGGACCCCCTGCTCGAAGACGTGAGCCTGGCGCCATGAGCTACGTCGTCGCCGTCGACAGTGGTGGCACCTTCACCGACTGCGTCGTCCTCGACGAGCAGGGCCGCGTGACGCGCGCGAAGGCGCCGTCGACGCCGCCGCGCTTCGAGGAGGGCGTGCTCGCGTCGGTGAGCGAAGCGGCGAGGCGCCTCGGGCGGTCGCTCGAGGACGTGCTCGGCGAGACGACGCTGTTCGCGCACGGGACGACCGTCGCGACGAACCTCCTGATCACGCGCACCGGCGCGAAGACGGCCCTGATCACGACACGCGGCCACGAGGACGCGATCCTGATCGGCCGGACGGTGCAGAAGGTCGCGGGCCTGTCGGAGGCCGAGATCATCGACGTCGCGCACCTGGCGAAGGCCGACCCGCTCGTCGGGCGGCCGCTGATCTTCGGCGTCGACGAGCGGGTCGACCGCGAGGGCGCCGTCGTCGCCCCGCTCCGCCTCGACCGTCTCGACGGGCTGCGCGAGAAGCTCCGCGCGCACGGCGTCGAGGCGGTCGCGGTCAGCCTCCTGTGGTCGTTCCTGAACCCGGCGCACGAGCGCGCGCTCGAGGAGTGGCTCGCCGACGGCTGGTTCGTGACCACCTCGAGCGAGCTCGCACCCGTCCTGCGCGAGTACGAGCGCACGTCGACCACGGTGCTGAACGCCTACCTGACGCCGTCCGTGAACGGCTACCTCGAGCGGATGGGCTCGGCGCTGCGCCGCGCCGGCCACACGGGCGCGGTCGCGGTGATGCACTCCGCCGGGGGCGTGTTCTCGATCGACGAGGCGCGGCGCCGCGGGGTGGCGCTCCTCTCGTCCGGCCCGGCGGGCGGGATCCTCGGGACCCGCGCGCTCGCCGAGCGGCTCGACCTCCGGCGCGTGATCGCGACCGACGTCGGCGGGACGAGCTTCGACGTGGGCCTCGTCGTGGACGGCGACGTCTCCTACGCGGAGTCGCCGATCTTCGCGCAGTACCCGGTCGCGCTCCCCGTCATCGACGTCCCGTCGATCGGGGCCGGCGGCGGGAGCATCGCCTGGATCGAGCCGGAGACCGGAGTGCTGCGGGTCGGGCCTCGCAGCGCCGGCGCGCGCCCGGGGCCCGCCTGCTACGGGGCCGGCGGCACGGAGCCGACGGTCACCGACGCGAACGTCGTCCTCGGCCGCATCAACCCGGACTACTTCCTCGGCGGGCGCATGCGGCTCGACGCGGGGCGCGCACGCGAGGCGATCGAGACGCTCGCGGAGCCGCTCGGCCTCTCGGCGGAGCGGGCCGCCGCGGCCGTCGTCGAGATCGTGGACTCGCAGATGGCCGACCTGATTCGCCGCGTCACGGTCGAGCGCGGCCTCGACCCGGCCGGGTTCACGATCTTCTGCTACGGCGGCGCCGGCGGCCTGCACGCCGGCGCCTACGCGCGCAAGCTGGGCTGCCCGCACGTGGTCGTCCCGCGCACGGCCGCGGTCTTCTCCGCCTACGGGATCGGGGTCAGCGACGCCAAGCGCGTCGCGGTCGCCTCCGACCCGATGCGCGAGCCGTTCGACCTCGGACGCTGGCGCGCCCGTTTCGACGAGCTCCGGGACTCGCTCGTCGCCGAGCTCGAGGAGCAGCGGCTCCCGGTCGAGCGGCTCACGCTCTCGCGGTTCGTCGACCTGCAGCTCTCGGGCCAGGTGCACGCCGTGCGGGTGCCGATCGAGGACGGCGACCTGGAGGCGGACGACGGAGGCGAGCGGGTGATCGAGCGCTTCGTCGAGCTGTACGAGGAGAAGTACGGCAGGGGGACCGCGTACCGGCGTGCCGGCGTCGAGGCGATCACGTTCACAGTCGAGGCCACGTCCGTCCTGCCGATCCCGACGGCGGCGTGGCTGCCGGACGAGGGCGCCGACGCCGCCGACGCGCTCAAGGGCGAGCGCTCCGTCCACCTCGCCGACGGCGGCGTCCCCGAGCCCGTCGCCGTCTACGACGCCGAGCGCCTGCAGCCGGGCAACGAGCTCGCGGGGCCCGCCCTCGTCGAGGCCGACGACACGACCGTCCTCGTCCACCCGGGCCAGCGGCTCTGGGTCGACGGCCTCCTGAACCTGCGGATCGAGACGGCGTGAGCCCCCCGTCCTTCGGCCTCGTCCTGCAGCCCCACGAGCCGGTGGAGACGCTCGTCCAGGTCGCCCGCGACGCCGAGGAGCTCGGCTACCGCGACCTCTGGATCACGGACGACCGGCTGCAGAAGGACGTCTTCGTCGTGCTGGCAGCGATCGCGGTCGCGACCGCGGAGCTGCGGCTCGGGCCCGGCGTCACGAACCCGTTCAGCCGCCATCCCGCGCTCGTCGCCACCGCGATCGCCACGATCGACGAGCTCTCGGGCGGCCGGGCGGTCCTCGGCCTCGGGGCCGGCGGCACGAACCACCGGGCTCTCGGCGTGCGCAGGCGCGCGCCGGTCACGGCGGTCGCCGAGGCGATCGAGCTCGTCCGCGGGCTCCTCGCCGGCCGGGAGCTCACCCTCGAGGGCGGGGTCGTCCGCGCCGAGGACGCGCGCCTCGACTTCACCCCGCGCCGCCCCTCGATCCCGATCCACGTCGGCGCGCGCGCGCCGCGGATGCTCGAGCTCGCGGGCGAGCTCGCCGACGGCGCGATCGTCGGCAACGTCGCCTCGCCGGAGGGCTGGAGCTACGCGCTGCAGCGGATCGCCGCGGGCGCCGCACGCTCCGGCCGGGCGGTCGAGGACCTCTCCCTCACCGCCTGGGTCTACTGCAGCGTCGCCGACGACTCCGACGCGGCGCTCGGGGCGCTGCGGCCGCTCGTGGCGACGTCGCTGGCGACGAGCCGGTCGGCGCTCGCGACCCTCGGCCTCGAGCCGCCGCCCGAGTACCTGCGGCGGATGGACGCGCGCGGCTGGAGCCTCGAGCGGGACGCGGTCGCCTGGGCGGGCGAGGCGGTGCCCGCCGAGACGCTGCGCTGGTTCGGCCTCGGCGGCACCCCCGCCGAGTGCGCCCGCTCGCTCGGTGAGCTGCTCGCCCGCTTCCCCGCGATCTCGAGCGTCGCGATCGTCCCGGCGGCGCCGCACGGCGCCGGCGTCGCCGACGTGGCGCGCCGCTTCATCGCCGAGGTCGTCCCGCTGGCGCTGCGCGAGGGGGCGCGCGCGTGAAGCCGCCGGTGGTCGCGATGCGAGGCATCGTCAAGCGCTTCGAGGGCGTGACCGCGCTCGACGGGGTCGACTTCGAGCTCCGCGGCGGCGAGATCCACGGGCTGCTCGGCGAGAACGGCGCGGGCAAGACGACGCTCATGAACGTCCTCTACGGGCTCCAGGAGCCCGAGGCGGGGACGATCGAGGTGGACGGGAGGCCCGTGCGGCTGCGCAGCTCGCAGGACGCGATCGCGCACGGGATCGGGATGGTCCACCAGCACTTCATGCTCGTCCCGACCCTCACCGTCGCCGAGAACATGCTCCTCGGCGAGCGCGGCGGGCTCCTCGTCCGCAGGCGGAGGCTGCGGGCCGCCGCGGAGCGGATCCGCGAGCGGGCCGAGCGCTACGGCCTCGAGGTCAACCCCGACGCGCGCGTGTGGCAGCTCTCGGTGGGCGAGCAGCAGCGCGTCGAGATCCTGCGCGCGCTCTACCGCGACGCGCGGGTGCTGATCCTCGACGAGCCCACCGCGAGCCTCACGCCCCCCGAGACCGAGCAGCTCCTCCCGCGGCTGCGGGCGCTGGCGGACGAGGGCGCCGCGATCGTGTTCATCACCCACCACCTCGAGGAGGTGCTCGCGTGGACCGACCGGATCACGGTGCTCCGGCACGGCAAGCTGGTCGAGACCGTGCGCCCGCAGGAGACGAGCGCCGTCGCGCTCGCGCGCAGCATGGTCGGCCGGGACGTGACCCTCAAGGAGCTGGGCGTCGAGGTGAGCACGGCCGACGAGACCGGGCACGCGCCCACGAGCGACGCGCCGCTCCTCGCCGTGCGCGGGCTCGAGTGCCGCGGCGACCTCGGCGTGACGGCGCTCCACGGCGTCGAGTTCGCGCTCTACGGGGGCGAGATCGTCGCGATCGCGGGGGTCGAGGGGAACGGACAGGCCGAGCTCGAGGAGGTCCTCTGCGGGCTGCGGCCGCCGACGGCCGGGACCGTCGCGATCGCCGGCCGCGACGTCACCCACGAGCCCACCGCCGCGCGGCTCGCGCGAGGGCTCGGGATCGTCCCGAGCGACCGCTACCGCCGCGGCGTGATCCGGGCGCTGCCGGTGGCCGAGAACCTCGTCTTCGACCGCATCGGCGAGCTCCCCTTCGGGACGCCGTTCCGGGTGCGGCGGAAGGCTGTCGCGTCGCGCGCGCGCGAGCTCGTCGACCGCTTCTCGATCCGCGTGTCCCGCCTCGACCAGCTCGCCGGGACGCTCTCGGGCGGGAACGCGCAGCGGATCGTGCTCGCGCGCGCGCTCAGCCGCGGAGTCCGCCTCCTGCTCGCGGCGCAGCCGACGCGCGGGCTCGACGTCGGCGGGATGGAGTTCGTGTGGGCGCGCCTCGACGAGGCGCGCCGTGCGGGCGTCGGGATCCTGCTCGTGTCGACCGACCTCGACGAGGTGATGGCGCTCGCGGACCGCTGCTGCGTCCTCTACCGCGGCCGGATCGTCGCGAGCTGGTCGAGGCGCGAGCTCGACCGCGAGCGGATCGGGCTCGCGATGGGCGGCGTCGTCGAGGCTCCCGGGCGGCCGGCCGGCGCCGGGGAGGTGCTGACGCGCCGATGACCGCCGCGGAGACGGGCTTCGTGCTGCCGGGCGTCTCGCGCCGGGGCGCGCAGGCGCGGACGCTGCTCGTCTCCGCCGCCGGGGTCGTCCTCGCCTTCCTCGTCGGGGGGCTGCTCGTGCTCGTCGCGGGCGGCCGTCCCGTCGCCGCGTTCCGCTCGATGTTCAGCGGCACCCTGGGGTCGGGGTTCGCGATCGGCGAGCTCCTCGTCACGGCCGCGCCGCTCCTCCTGATCGGCCTCGGGCTCGCGCTCGCGTTCCGCGGCCGCGTCTACAACATCGGCGCCGAGGGGCAGCTCTTCGTCGGCGCGCTCGCCGGCGGCACCGTCGCGCTCGAGCTCGGCGGCCCCGGCCCCCTGCTGATCGCGCTCGCGATGGTGGCCGGGATCGCCGGCGGTGCGCTCTGGGCGTCGGTCGTCGGCGTCCTGCGCGCCCGCTTCCGCGTCAACGAGGTGATCTCGTCGCTGCTCATGAACTACGTCGGGATCTTCGGCTTCGACTACGTCGTGCGGAAGCCGCTCGGGGACCCCGCGGCCGGGAACGCGCTCGCGAGCCGGCAGCTGCCGGACGAGACGATGCTGCCGAGCATCCCCCACCTCTTCGCGCACGTCGGGATCTTCGTCGCGCTCGGGGCCGTGCCGGTCGTCTGGTACGCGATGCGCGTCACGCCGTTCGGCTTCCGGGTGCGGATGATGGGCCTGAACCCCGAGGCGACGCAGGTCGCGGGCGTCGACACGCGGCGGCTGATCGTCGTCCTGATGGCCGTCTCCGGCGGGCTCGCCGGTCTGGCCGGGGTGATCCAGGTCGTCGGCGTCGAGGGACGGATGGACGGAGGGATCTCGGCCAGCTACGGCTTCACGGCGATCGTCGTCGCCCTCCTCGGCCGGCTCACCGCGCCGGGCGTGCTCGCGGCCGCGCTCCTGATCGCCTTCCTCAACGTCGGCGGGCAGGCGATGAGCGTCGACAACGGGCTCCCGTACTCGATCGTGCTCGCGATCGAGGGCGTCTTCGTCCTCTTCGTCCTGATCGCCGACCGGTTCGCGAGGGCGGCGCGGTGAACTGGTCGGACATCGTCGGGCTCGGCCTGTTCGCGTCCGGCCTCCAGCTCGCGATGCCGACCGCGCTCGCGGCGGTCGGCGAGGCGTTCTCGGAGCGCGCCGGCGTCCTCAACCTCGGGCTCGAAGGAATGATGCTGGGCGGCGCGCTGGCCGCGTTCGCCGCCGACTACCACAGCGGCAGCGCCGCGGTCGGCGTCCTCGCGGGGGTCGGCGTCGGGGTGCTGCTCGGCGCGCTCAAGGCGTTCCTCAGCGTCACGCTGAAGACCGAGCAGGTGATCAACGGGATCGTGCTCGTGATCTTCGTGCAGGGGGTGACGGCGTTCGCGTACGAGCGGCTGTTCGGGTCGGCCGGGACGCAGCCGGAGATCCCCGCGCTCCAGACGGTGCGGGTCCCCGGGCTCGCGTCCGTCCCGTGGGTCGGACCCGTCGTCTTCGAGCAGAACGTCCTCTTCTACGTCTCGCTCGCGCTCGTGCCGGCCGTCTGGCTCCTCCTGCAGCGCACCTCCTTCGGTCTCGCGGTGCGCGCCGTGGGCGAGAGCCCGGCCGCCGCGGACTCGGTGGCGGTGCGGGTCGACCTCGTCCGGTGGCTCGCGCTCCTCGTGTGCGGGGCGATGGCCGGGTTCGCCGGCGCGGTGCTCGTGATCGGCGACGTCACCCTGTTCGGGACGAACGTCACGGCCGGCCGGGGCTGGGTCGCGGTCGCGCTCGTGATCTTCGGCCGCTGGAACCCGCTGATCGTCTTCGGCGGAGCGCTCCTGTTCGGCATCACGGACGCGCTCCAGCTCCGGATCCAGGCGGCGAGCGGCGGGTCGAACTCGGCCGTCCCCTTCGAGGTCTTCCAGGCTCTCCCCTACGTCCTGACGCTGGCCGTGATGGTGCTCGCGACCGTCGCGCAGAGACGCAGCGCGCAGCCGGCGGCGCTCGGGATTCCCTTCAGGAAGGAGGTGATCGAGTAGCTGCGGTCCGTCGTTCGACCCGGAGTGTGGAACCCGACAGGAAAGGAGCAAGAGGTGAGACGTCTACGAGTACCCGCGCTGCTTTCGGCCGCCGCCGCCCTGGTCGTCGCGGGCGCCGCGCTGGCCGGCTCGCAGGGCAGCGGGAGCGCGCAAGCGAAGGTGAAGGTCGCGCTCGTCCTCCCGTGCCCGACGAACGACGGGTCGTGGTGCCAGCAGGCGTTCGTCGCGGCGAAGCAGCTGCAGAAGGAGGGCCTGATCGACCTGAGCTACACGTCGAACGCCCCGCAGGACACCGCCGGCGCGAGCCAGGTGATCGAGCGGTACGCCGCCAACGGCGCACAGCTCGTGATCGCCGACTCCGCCTGGCAGGACGCCGCCTTCGCCGCGGCCAAGAAGTTCCCGAAGGTGCCGATCGTCTACGCCGGAGGGGGCAAGGTGGGCGGCAACGTGTCGACCTTCGAGGAGCCCATCTACCAGCCGGCCTACCTCGCGGGGATCCTGGCCGCCGGGATCACGAAGACGAAGGTGGTGGGCGCCCTCGCGGCGTTCGACATCCCGCTCTGCCATGCGCAGGCGGTCGCGTTCATCAAGGGGGCCCAGTCCGTCGACGCGGGCATCAAGGGCGTGACGAGCTACGTGGGCGACTGGAACGACGTCGCCAAGGGCAAGAACGCCGCGCTCGCCCTCGCCTCCCAGAAGGCCGACGTCTTCACGGTCTGCGGCGGCGGACCGGCGTCGGGCCTGATCTCCGCGCTCAAGGAGAAGAACCTCAGCGGATTCGGCTACGTCGGCAACCAGAACGGGCTCGCGCCGAAGCAGATGGTCGGGTCCCTCGTCTACAACCTCTACCCGATCTTCAAGGCGATCGTCCAGGACGTCGCGAACGGCAAGTACAAGGGCAAGGACTACGACCTCGGCCTCCAGTCGTTCAAGCTCATGCTGAACCCGAAGTACTCCGTGGCGAGGATCCCGCAGAAGTCCCTCGCGAAGGAGAAGCAGGTCGCGTCGTCGATCCTGGCCGGCTCGTTCAAGGTGCCGTACGTGATCAAGTAGGGGTCGAAGGGCGGGGGCGCGGCGACGCGCCCCCGCCCCGGCGAAGGAGGGACATGCTGCTCCAGAACGCACTCTCGGGCGAGGGACGGCGCGTCGACGTCAGGCTGGCCGACGGGCTCGTCGCCGAGGTCGCTCCCGCGTCCGCGCTCTCGGCGAGCCCCCGCGAGGAGGTCCTCGACCTCGACGGCTACCTGCTTCTGCCCGCGCTCGCGGAGCCGCACACGCACCTCGACAAGGCGCTGACCGCGGACCGCTTCGGAAGGGAGTTCACCGAGCTCCTCGCGGCGATCGACGCCTGGCACGGGCACCGCGAGACGCTCGGCATCGACGACATCGCCGCGAGGGCGCGGCGGGCGGCCCTGCGCTTCGTCGCGAACGGAGCCACGGCGATCCGCACGCACGCCGACGTCGGGCAGGGGATCGAGCTCCGGGCGGTCGAGGCGCTCGTCCGGGTCCGCGAGGAGCTGCGGCCGCTCGCCGACGTCCAGGTGGTGGCGCTGACGTACCCGCTCACCGGAGTCGCCGGGGCCTCGAACCGCTCGCTCCTCCGCGAGGCGCTCGCGATGGGAGCCGACGTCGCCGGCGGCGCCCCGCACGTCGACCCGGACCCCGCCGGTCACGTGGAGGCGGTGCTGGAGGAGGCGGCGGAGGCGGGGCGTCCGGTCGACCTCCACGCGGACGAGAACATGCGGCCCGACTCGGTCGACCTCCTGGAGCTCGTCGCACGCGTGGCGCAGGGCTTCCCCCACGGCGCCACCGCGAGTCACTGCGTCAGCCTCGGCGTGCAGCCGCCGGAGGTCCAGGCGGAGCGGGCGGCGGCGGCCGCCGCCGCGGGAGTGGCGGTGGTGACCTGCCCGGTCGCGAACCTCTACCTCCAGGCCCGCGACCGGCCGGCGGAGACGCCCCGCGGGCTGACCGCGCTGGCGGCGCTGCGGGCCGCGGGCGCGACGCTCGCGGGGGGCGGCGACAACGTGCAGGACTGCTTCATCCCGGTCGGGCCCGCCGATCCCCTCGTCACGGCCCAGTACCTCGTGGTCGCGGGCCAGCTCACGCCGGGCGCGGCGCTCGAGCTCGTCGGAAGCGGCGCCCGAGCCGTGATGGGGCTCCCGCCGCTCGCGCTCGCGCCCGGCTCCCCCGCCGACCTCGTCGCGGTCGGCGCCTCCTCGCCGCGAGAGGCGGTCGCGGCTCCGACCTCCCGCCGCCTGGTCTTCCGGCGCGGCGAGCTCGTCTGCCGAACCGACGTCGCCTCGACGTCGGCGGCGGACGCTCTCTCACCGACCCTCTAAGCGAAAGGCAGGCCATGCACGGAGAGCCGCAGCGCATCGACACCCTGGTCGAGGGCACGGTCGTCACGATGGACGCCGAGCGCCGCGTCGTCCGCGACGGCGCGGTGGCGGTCGACGCGGGCCGCATCCTCGAGGTCGGGAAGGCCGCCGACCTCGGCGCGCGCTACGCGCCGGAGCGGCGCCTCGGCGGCTCGCGGCGCTTCGTGATCCCCGGGCTGATCGACTGCCACAACCACCTCGCGCAGGCGCTCGTCCGCGACTACGCGCTCGAGGACCTCCCGAACATCTACCGCATCTACATCCCGTGCGAGCTGGCGCTCGACGCCGACGACGCCGCGATCTGCGCGCAGTTCGGGATCACGCAGCTCCTGCGCTCGGGCGTCACGACCGTCGCCGAGACGACCTTCACCGAGGAGCACGAGGAGTCGATCGCCCGCACCATCCTCGAGACGGGGATCCGGGCCGCGATGGCGCGGGGGCAGGGCGACCGCGTCTCGAAGCTCGCGAGCAACTACGACCAGGTCGACGACAGATCGTGGTACCGCGACGACCCTGGCCGCCTCGACGAGGACCTCTCGCGGACGGAGGAGTTCTTCCGCCGCTTCACGGAGTCGGGCGACGGGCTGATCCGCCCGTGGGTGAACAACCTCGGCGTCCCGTCGTGCTCGGACGAGCGCTTCCTCCGCACCCGGGAGATCGGCGAGCGGTACGGGACCGGGATGATGGTCCACATCAACCGCGACCGCGAGGAGGTCGAGCTCGCGGTCTCGCTCTTCGGCGAGCGGCCGATCGAGCACCTCCACCGCATCGGGGCCCTCGGCCCCGGCTTCGTCGCGATCCACGCGATGCTCACGACCGACCGCGAGGTCGAGATGCTCGCCGAGGCCGGCGCCGGCGTGGCGCACGCGCCCGTCGTCTGCACCGACATCCTCTCCGCCGTGACGAAGGTGCCCACCATGCGGGCGGCCGGCGTCGTCGTCGGCCTCGGCTGCGACACCGTGATCAACGACATCCTCAAGGTGATGAGGATCGCCTTCATCATGCACGCGGCCGAGACCGGGACGCGGATGTTCGACCCGTTCGGGCTGACGACCGAGGACGTGTTCGCGATGGGGACGGTCGACGCCGCGAAGCTGCTCCGCTGGGACCACGAGATCGGCTCGATCGAGCCCGGCAAGGCGGCCGACCTCGCGGTGGTCGACGGCGACAACGTGCGCCTGACGCCCGCCTACGACCCGATCGGCACGCTCGTGCGCTACGCGACCGGCACGGACGTCGAGTCGGTGCTCGTCGGAGGCCGGCTCGTGGTCGACGGCGGCAGGGTGCTGACCGTCGACGAGCCGGCGCTGCTCGAGGAGGCCGAGCGGATCGGCAGGAAGCTCGGCGACGTGCTCGGGCCGAGGCGCTACCGGCCGTTGCGGGAGACCGCCTGAAGCCCCGGGACCCGCCGCCCGTCAGGCGGCGGCGGCGTCGAGCAGGGCGAGGGTGACCTCGACCATGGCCTCGAGGTCGGCGACGGCGATCCGCTCGTCGGGGGTGTGGATGTCGGTCATCCCGTTCGCGAGGTTCACGCAGGCGAGGCCGCGCTCGTTGAAGACGTTCGCGTCGGCGCCGCCGCCGGAGAGGCTGTAGGCGGGCTCGTAGCCGCAGGTCTCGAGCGCCCGCGCGGCGAGGACGACCGCTGGGTCGGTGCGCTTGAAGCGGTAGGCGCGGTAGCTCTTCCGGAAGCTCGTCTCGACCTCGCACTCGGCCACGCCGGCGGCGAACGTGACCGCGTCCTGCATCTCCTGCAGGAGGTCGGCCAGCTTGCGCTCGTCGTGCGAGCGCGCCTCCGCGACGACGGTGCACCACTCCGGGACGATGTTCGCGGCGGTGCCGCCGCGGATCTCGCCGACGTTCGCCGTCGTCTCGTCGTCGATCCGGCCGAGCCGCAGCTCGGAGATCGCGCGGGCCGCGGCCGCGATCGCGGAGCGGCCCTCCTCCGGGTACATGCCGGCGTGGGCGGCGCGGCCGTGGAAGGCGATGTCGAGCTGGCGCCCCGAGGGCGCGCCGAGCACGACCTCGCCGACCGGCGCCGCCTGGTCGTAGACGTAGCCGGTCCGCGCGGCCAGGCGCGTGTGGTCGAAGGCGTAGGCGCCGAGCAGGCCCACCTCCTCCTTCGGCGTGAAGACGAGCTCGAGCCCCGCGTGCGGCCGGTTCTCGGCGAGGAGCCGCCGCGTCGCCTCGAGCATGACCGCGATCGCGGCCTTGTTGTCGCTCCCGAGCACCGTCGGCCGTGCGTTGCGGACGACGCCGTCCTCGACGACGGGCTCGATCGCGTCGGTCGGAGGGACGGTGTCGAAGTGGGCGCAGAGGAAGATCGGCCGCCCCGCCGCGGTCGGCTCGAGCCGCGCGAAGACGTTGCCGGCCGTCGAGCCGATCGCGGCGCCCGCGCCGTCCTCGTCCGGCGCGAGCCCGCAGTCGCGCAGGTACGCGAGCACGAGGTCCGCGACCGCTCGCTCCTCGCCCGGCGGGCTCGGGACCGCGGCGAGCTCCAGGAAGAGATCGAGGACCTCCGACGGCACGGAGGCGATGCTACGTGCGGGCGGCGCCGACGCGGGCGCCTCGTCGGTCGCGGGCACGCTCGCGCGCGGCGCGCACGAACTCGCGGAAGAGCGGCGCCGGCCTCGTGGGCCGGGACTTGAACTCCGGGTGGAACTGCGAGGCGACGAACCACGGGTGGTCGGGGAGCTCGACGATCTCGACGAGCCGTCCCTCCTGGAAGGTGCCGCTGACGACGAGCCCGGCGTCGACGAGCTGCTGGCGGTAGGCGTTGTTGACCTCGTAGCGGTGCCGGTGGCGCTCGGCGATCACCGGCTCGCCGCCGTAGAGCCCGCGGGCGCGCGTACCCTCGACGAGCTCGACCGCCTGCGCGCCCAGCCGCATCGTGCCGCCGAGGTCCTCGACGTCCTTCTGCTCGGGCAGCAGGTCGATCACCGGGAACGGCGTCTCCGGGTCCATCTCGGTCGAGTTCGCGCCGTCCAGGCCGCACACGTGGCGCGCGAACTCCGACACGGCGACGTGCATGCCCAGGCAGATGCCGAGGTACGGGATCCCGTCCTCTCGCGCGACGCGGCACGCGAGGATCTTCCCTTCCCAGCCGCGCGAGCCGAAGCCTCCCGGGACGAGCACGCCGTCGACGCCGGCGAGCTCGGCGCGCGCCTCGTCGAGCGTCATGTGCTCGGCGTCGACCCAGCGGACGCCGACGCGGCAGCCGGCCGCGATGCCCGCGTGCTTCAGCGCCTCGTGCACGGAGAGGTACGCGTCGTGCAGCTTCACGTACTTGCCGACGAGGGCGATCTCGACCGGCTCGCGGCGCCCGTCGAGCCGCTCGACGAGCTCGTCCCAGTCGCCGAGCTCGGCCTCGGGCGTCTCCAGCCCGAGCTTCTCGCACACGAGCCGGTCGAGCCCCTGGGCCCGGAGCGCCTTCGGGACGAGGTAGACGTCGGAGACGTCGATCGCCGAGACCACCGCCTCGACGTCGACGTCGGCGAAGAGCGCGATCTTGTCGCGGATCTCCTGCGTCAGCGGCTCGGTGGAGCGGCAGACGAGGACGTCGGGATGGATGCCGATGCGGCGCAGCTCGTTGACCGAGTGCTGGGTCGGCTTCGTCTTCAGCTCGCCCGCGTTCGGGATGAACGGCACGAGCGTGACGTGGACGTAGAGCACGTTCTCGGGCCCGGCCTCGCGCCGGAACTGCCTGATCGCCTCGAGGAACGGCAGCGACTCGATGTCGCCGACGGTGCCGCCGATCTCCGAGATCACGACGTCGGTGGCCGAGGCCTCCGCGACCGAGCGGATGCGCGCCTTGATCTCGTTCGTGATGTGCGGGATCACCTGCACGGTCGAGCCCAGGTACTCGCCCTTGCGCTCCTTGCGCAGCACGCGGTCCCAGACGGCGCCGGCCGTGTGGTTCGAGCCGCGCGAGAGGTTCTCGTCGATGAAGCGCTCGTAGTGGCCGATGTCGAGGTCGGTCTCGGCGCCGTCCTCGGTCACGAACACCTCGCCGTGCTGGAACGGGCTCATCGTGCCCGGGTCGACGTTGATGTACGGGTCGAACTTCTGGACCTGCACCTTGAGCCCGCGCGCCTTCAGCAGGCGACCGAGCGAGGCGGCGGTGATGCCCTTGCCGAGCGACGAGACGACGCCGCCGGTGACGAAGACGTACTTCACCGCGGGCACGCCCGCCTCCCCGTGATCCGACCCACGGGCTTCTAGGGTAGCGGTCCGCGCCGGAGGGACTCCACGCGCCGATCGTACGGGCCGCGGAGGACGGCGCCCCTCAGGGGCCCGCGGCGGTCTGGAGCAGGTCGTAGAGGCGGCGAAGCGCCTCCGCGCCCACCCGCCGCCGCCCGCTCGTCGTGCACGTCGCGAGCGTCCGCCGGGGTCCCGCGGCGCGGAGCCGCAGCTCGACGTCGAGACGGGCCGAGAGCAGGTGCCAGGCGAAGCGCTCGTACGGCTCGACCGCGCGCACGAGCACGAGCGTCTCGCGCTCGCCGCGGCCGGTGAAGAGGTTGCGCGTCCGCACGCGCGCCTTCCAGCGCGCGCCGGGCGCGAAGCCGCGCCGGTCCGGCTCGACGCCGAGGAGGCCGGGCCACCAGTCCGGCAGGTGGTACGGCTCGGCCAGGAAGGCCCAGACGTCCTCGCGCGGCGCGAGCAGCTCGCGCTCGGCGGTCCTCACCCGCACAGCCCGGCGAGGAACTCCGCCCCGCCGAGCATGCGCTCGAGCTCGGCGCGGCGTTCCTCGTCGCCGAGCGGCTCGATGCGGGTGTGCGTCGGGTCGCCCGGCACCTTCTCGACGCGGAAGTGCCGGCCGGCGACGCTCGCGATCTGCGGCAGGTGCGTGATCGTCACCACCTGCGCGCGCTCGGCCAGTCGCCGGAGCGTGCCGGCGACCGCGTGAGCCGTCTGCCCGCCGATTCCGGCGTCGAGCTCGTCGAACACCATCGTCTCGCCGCCGGCGACCGCGGCGATCGCGAGCGCGATCCGCGAGAGCTCGCCGCCCGAGGCGGTCTCTGCGACCGGGGCGAACGGGAAGCCGGGGTTCGGGCGGACGAGGAAGGCGACCTCGTCCGCGCCCGCCGGCCCGGGGTCGCAGGGACGGAGCTCGACCCGGAACTCGCCCTCGCCGAGCCCGACGCCGGCGAGCTCCCGGGCAACCGCCTCGGCGAACGCCGGCGCGGCCGCTTCGCGCGCGCGCCGGAGCCCGGCGTGCAGCCGCTCGACCTCCGCCTCCGCCGCCGCGAGCGCCTCGGCCGCCGCCGCGGCCGGGTCGTGCCCCTCGCCGATCGCCGCGAGCTCCGCGCGCGCGGCCGCGCCGCGCTCGAGCAGCTCGGCGTACCCCGAGGCCCGGTGGCGGCGGCGCAGGTCGGCGAGCCGCTCGAGCTCCGCCTCGACCTGCTCCAGCCGCCCCGGCTCCGCCTCGAGCGCGTCGAGGAACGCGCGCAGGTCGGAGGCGGTCTCGCGGAGCGAGAGCCCGGCGGCGCGGAGCGACTCGCCCGCGGCCGCGAGCTCCGGAGCGAGGCGCTCGAGCGGCGCCAGCTCGCGCTCCGCCCGCGCGGCGAGGTCGGCGGCGCCCGGGTCGTCCTCGCCCGCGAGCGCCGCGAGCGCGGCGGCGGCCCCGGCGGCCAGCTCGTGGACGTGCCGCAGCCGCTCGCGCTCGGCGCGCAGCTCGTCCTCGCGTCCGGGCTCGAGCCCCTCCGTGTCGGTCGCGAGCGCCTCGAGCTCGTCGAGCCGCGCGCGCGCCCCCGCCGCGTCGGCGGTCAGCTCCTCGTGGGCGCGGCGCGCGGCCTGGAGCCCGCGCCAGGCGCGGCGCGACTCCCGCACCGCGCCCGCCGTCCCGGCGAACGCGTCCAGGGTCGCGAGCTGGTAGCTCGGGCGGGCCAGCCGGCGCTGCTCGAACTGCCCGCTCAGCGCGATCGCCGCCTCGGCGGCCGCCGCGACGTCCTCGCGCGCGGCGCTCCGCCCCCAGGCGTACGCGCGCGTGCGCCCGTCGGCGAAGATCCGCCGCGCGAGCACGAGCGTCTCCTCTCCGTCCGGCCGCAGCTCGGCGAGCGGGCCGAGCTCGTCGTCGGCCGGCAGGTCGAGCTCGGCCTCGACGTACGCCTCGCCGGCCGCGGGGCCGATCGCGGCGGCGTCGCCGCGCGCGCCGAGCAGCAGGCCGAGCGCGCTCGAGAGGATCGTCTTCCCCGCCCCGGTCTCGCCGGTGATCGCGTTCAGGCCGGGCGCGAGCTCGAGCTCGGCCTTCCGGATGAGGACGAGGTTCTCGATCCGCAGGCGCCGGAGCACGCCGGGCATGGTACGGCGCGCGCCCGACTGCGCCCGGCCGGCCCCCCTAGCCGGGGGCGAAGACCTGCCCGTAGCGCGTGAAGAACGTCTGCTCGGGCAGCACGGCGAGCCGGCTCCGCTCCGGCCCGAGCCGGACGGCGACCCGGCCGCCGGGGGGCAGGTCGGCGTGCCGGTGGCCGTCCACGAGCACGCCGGCCGGGACGCCGGCGCTGCGGTTCTCGACCACGACGTCGACGCCGCGGCCGACGACGAGCGGCCGGGCGTGCAGCGTGTGCGGGGCGACGAACGTCACGACCATCGCGTCGAGCCCCCACACGAGCACCGGCCCGCCGTTCGAGAGGTTGTACGCCGTCGACCCCGGCGGCGTCGCGCAGATCAGGCCGTCGCACGGCTGCACGCCGAGGTTCTCCCCGCCGATCTCGTAGTCGAGCTCGACCATCCGCCCCATCGTCGCGCTCGCGACGACGGTGTCGTTGACGGCGACGTAGCGCCGGCCCTCGTGCTCGAGCTCGAGCGTCGGCAGCTCGATCGTGCGGTACTCGCCGGCGAGCACGCGCGCGACCCCCGCCTCGAGCTCGGGCCCGTCGATCGCGGTGAGGAAGCCGACGCGGCCGAAGTTCACCCCGAGGACGGGGACGCCGCTGCCGAGGAAGCGCGCGAGCGCGCGCAGCATCGTCCCGTCGCCGCCGAGCACAAGCGCGACGTCGGGGTCGTCGCGCTCGCCGTCGAAGAAGAGCTCGGCGCCGGCGCGCCGCGCGACCGCGCGCAGGCGCTCGACCGCGTCGCCGAGGTCGCGCGACCCGTGCACCACCACCGCGACCCGCTCAACCGGCGGCATCGGCGATCCACCGCTCGAGCTCGGCGGGTAGCTCGGGCCGGTCGTCCTCGACGAGGTGGAGGAAGAGCTCACGGTTGCCCTTTGGTCCGGGGAGACCGGAGTCTACGACCCCGGCCACGCGCGCCCGCCACGCGGTCGAGGCCTCGGCGACCTCGCGCACGACCCGCCGGCGGACCTCGGGGTCGCGGACGACGCCCTTGGGCGCCTCGCCCCGGCCCGCCTCGAACTGCGGCTTCACGAGCACGACCGCCTGCCAGCCGGGCGCCGCGAGCGCGAGCGCGGGCGGCAGGACGATCCGCACCGAGATGAACGAGACGTCGCAGGTGAGAAGCCGCGGCGGGAACGGCAGCTCCGCGAGCGAGCGCGCGTTCACGCGCTCCAGCACCGTCACGCGCGGGTCGGCGCGCAGGCGGGGGTGGAGCTGGCCGTGCCCGACGTCGAGCGCGACCACCCGCGCGGCGCCGCGCTGGAGCAGCACGTCGGTGAACCCGCCGGTCGACGCGCCGAGGTCGAGGCAGTCGAGCCCGGCGGGGTCGACCCCGAAGGCGTCGAGCGCGTGCGCGAGCTTCTCTCCCGCGCGCGACACGTACGGCGGAGGCCGCTCGACGACGAGCGCCGCGGCCTCGTCGACCTGCTCGCCCGGCTTCGCGTGCCCGGGGACGAGCCCGGCGAGCACGAGCGCCTGGGCCTGCGCGCGGCTCTCCGCGAGGCCCCGCTCGACGAGCAGGACGTCGAGCCGCTTCCGGGTCACGAGGAGCGCGCGGCGAGGCTCGCGACGATCTCGCCGAGGACCGACGTGTCGGCGTCGATCTCGCGCAGGCGCGCGTGCGCGCGCCCGGCCGCCTCGCCGACGAGGCGGCGGGCGCCGTCGGCCCCGACCTCGAGGACGTACCCGTCGCCGTCGAGGATGTCGTCGACGATCTGGAAGAGCAGGCCGAGCTCGCCTGCGAACGCCCGCCAGGGCGGGTGCTCCGAGGGCGGCAGGCCGGCGGCCCAGACGCCGCACATGACCGAGGCTTCGAAGAGGGCCCCCGTCTTCAGGCGGTGGAGCTCGGCGAGGTCGTGGCCGCCCTCGAGGTCGCGCTGCTGCCCGCCGATCATCGCGAGCGTCGCTCCGACGAGCTCGCGCGCGACCGCCGTGCCGTCGCAGGAGAGCGCGAGCCGCAGCGCCTCGGCGAGCAGCGCGTCGCCGGCGAGGATCGCCGGCGCCTCGCCGAAGGCCGCCCAGACGCTCGGCCGGCCGCGGCGCTCGGCGTCGTCGTCGAGCGCCGGCAGGTCGTCGTGGACGAGCGAGAAGGAGTGGACGAGCTCGACGGCGGCCGCGGCCGGCAGCACCCGCTCGAGCTCGCCGCCCGCTGCCTCCCCGGCCGCGAGGCAGAGCACCGGGCGGACGCGCTTGCCGCCGCCCGAGAGGGCGTGCCGCACGGGCGCCTCGAGCGAGCCGAGCTCCGGCGTGAGCGCGAGCCCGTCGAGGTACGCCTCGACGGCCGCGCGCAGCTCCTCAGGCGTCCGCGGCATCCGCCTCGGCCGCCCGCCGCGCCCGCTGCACCTCGGCCTCGATCTCCCGCGCGATCTCCGCGAGCTGCTGGAGCACGTCGATCGCCTCGTCCGGGTCCTCCGTCGCCTCCAGCCGCGCGCGCGCCTCCTCGAGCCGGCCGAGCAGCTCCTCCGCCTTCGCGAGCGCGTCGTCCGCCGCCACTACGCCGCCTCCTCCCGCTGGATGCGGCCGAGGATCCCGTTCACGAGCCGCCCCGCCTCGTCGGAGGCGTAGCGCTTCGCGAACGCCACGGCCTCGTCGATCGCGACCTCCGCCGGCACCTCCCCGCGCTCGAGCTCGCGGAGCGCGACGCGGAGCGCGCTCCGCTCGACGACGCCGAGCCGGTCGGCCGTCCAGCCCTCCGCGGCCGCGGTGATGCGCTCGTCGAGCTCGGCCGCGCGGGCCGCCGTCTCCTCGGCGAGCTCCCTCGCCCAGGGGTCGATCTCCTCCGCGTACTGCGAGCCGATCGGCTGACCGGACAGGTCCCACTGGTAGAGCAGGAAGAGGGCCTGGCGCCTGGCCTTCCGCCGCGACAGGGTCATGCGGGCACCAGCAGCCCGGCGAGCGTCGAGGTCGAGTACGCGCCGCTCGCGAACTCCTCGCTTCCGAGCACCTCGAGCGCCAGCTCGCGCGTCGAGGGCACCCCCTCGACGACGGTCTCCTCGAGCGCGCGCGCGGCGCGCGCGAGCGCCGCCGGCCTGCTCTCGTCCCACACCGACAGCTTCGCGATCAGCGAGTCGTAGTGCGGCGGGATGCTCGTCCCGTCCTCGACGAACGTGTCGACGCGCACGCCCGCGCCGAGCGGAGGGCGGAAGCGCGCGATCGTCCCCGGCGCCGGCATGAAGTCGCGGCCGGGGTCCTCGGCGTTCAACCGGAACTCGATCGCGTGGCCGCGGCGCGGCGCGCGGCCGGTCAGCGCCAGCCGCTCGCCGGCGGCCACCTCGAGCTGCGCCCGCACCAGGTCGATCCCGGTCACGAGCTCGGTCACCGGATGCTCGACCTGGAGGCGCGCGTTCAGCTCGATGAACGCGAACTCGCCGTCGGGCCCGAGCAGGAACTCGAGCGTGCCCGCGTTGACGTAGCCGACGGCGCGGCAGGCGCGCTCGGCGGCCGCCTCCATCCGCTCGCGCAGCTCGGGCGTGAGCGCCGGAGACGGCGTCTCCTCGATCAGCTTCTGGTGGCGGCGCTGGATCGAGCACTCGCGCTCGCCGAGCGTCAGCACCCCGCCGTGGTGGTCGCACAGCACCTGCACCTCGACGTGGCGCGCCGGGGCGAGCACCTTCTCGACGTAGAGCGTCGCGTCGCCGAACGCGGCCTGCGCCTCGGCGGCCGCGGCGCCGAAGGCGTCCTCGAACCCGTCGGGCGACTCGACGAGGCGCATCCCCTTGCCGCCCCCGCCCGCGGCCGCCTTCAGCAGCACCGGGTAGCCGACCTCGTCGGCCGCGCGCCGGGCGGCCTCGACCGACGCGGGCCCGTCGGTGCCGGGGAGCGTCGGCACCCCGGCCGCCCGCAGCGCGCGCCGCGCGGCGACCTTGTCGCCCATCTGCGCCATCACGCCCGCGGGCGGCCCGACGAACACGAGGTCGTTGTCGGCGCACGCCTCGACGAACGCCGGGTTCTCGGCGAGGAAGCCGTAGCCCGGGTGCACCGCCTGGCACCCGGTCGTGGTCGCCGCCGCGACGATCGACGGGATCCGCAGGTAGCTCTCGGCCGCCGGGGGCGGCCCCACGCACACGGCGCGGTCGGCGAGGCGCACGTGGAGGGCGTCGGCGTCGGCGGTCGAGTACACCGCGACGGCCTCGACGCCGAGCTCGTGCAGGGCGCGGATGACGCGGACCGCGATCTCGCCGCGGTTGGCAACGAGGACGCGCGAGAACACCGCTAGATCCCCGTCGGCCGCCCGTTCAGCGGCTCGAGCTCGAAGAGGAGCTGGCCGTACTCCACGGGCTCGGCGTTCCCCACGTGGATCTTCCGCACGATCGCCTCGATCTCGGCCTTCACCTCGTTCATCAGCTTCATCGCCTCGAGGATGCAGAGCGTCTGGCCCGGCGCGACCGGGTCGCCCTCCTCGACGAACGACGGCGCTCCCGGCTGCGGCGCCCGGTAGAACGTGCCGACCATCGGGCTCTCGACGCGCACGAGGCCGTCTGCGGGCGGCGCGGGCGGCTCGGCCGCCTGCGGCTCCGCGGCGGCTGCGGCCGGCGTCTCCGGGGTGCGGCGGACGGTGACGCGCATGCCGCGCTCCTCGATCGTGATCTCGCCGATGCCGGTCTCCTGCACGATCCGCACGACGTCGCGGATGTGCTGCTCGCGCGTCCCCGCCGCGGCACGCGCCGCCGGCGGCTCGTCGCCCGCGGTGCGCTGCCGGATCGCGCGCAGGAGGCGCTCCGCGTCGCCCGGGAAGAGGGCGAGCAGGAGCAGGTCCTCCTCGCTCGCGGCGAGCCCGCGGCCGCTCTCGCGCAGCGCGTCCATGTCGAGCGGCGCCTGGACGGGCGCGTCGCCGGCCACGCGCTCGACCGCCCGCCCGAGCGCCGGGTCGATCGGGCCGGGCGTGTGGCCGAAGCGGCCCGCGACGAGGTCGCGGAACTCGTCGACGAGCGTCGCGTAGCGGTTCGCTCCGAGCACGTTCACGAGCGCCTGCGAGGCGACGATCTGGCCGACCGGCGCCGCGAGCGGCGCCGAGCCCGCCTCGACCCGGACCCGCTCGATCTCCGCGAGCACCTCGTCGAGCCGGTCGTCCGCCCCGCTGCGCCGGAGCTGGTCGTCGAGCGCCGCGACGAGGCCGACGGGCATCTTCCGCTGGGCCGCGCGCACCGCGAGCCGCGGCGCGAGCGGCGGCACCGGCGCGTCGCCGATGTGCTCGTCGACGAGCTCGGCCGCGCGCCAGAGCACGTCGAGGTCGACGCCGGGGTCGAGCCCGATCCCGGCCAGCGCCTGGGCGGCCCCCTCGGCCGAGACGCGCAGCAGCGACAGGGCGACCGGGTAGACGGCGCAGGCGGCGAGGTCGGCGCCCGCGCGCGCCGCCTCCAGCGTGGCCGCGAGCGCGTTGCCGCCGGCGCCCTGGCAGTAGATCCCGACCGGCAGGCCCGACGCCTCGGCCAGCTCGGCGACGAGCGCGCTCGCCCGGTGGGGCAGGAGCAGGCCGGCGGGGTCGTGGAGGACGACGCGCGCCGCCCCGAGCTCGGGCAGCCGCCGCGCCGCGGCGAGCAGGGCGTCGTGCTGCTGGCTGCCGTAGAGGAGCCCGCAGTCGAACTCGCAGCCGGCCTCGCGGATCGCCTCGGCCGCGACGCGGAGGTTGTCGACGTCGTTCAGCGGGTCGTTGAGGCGGAAGACGTCGATGCCGCTCGCGGCGGCGCTCAGGACGAAGCGCCGCACGAGCTCGTCCGGCACCGGGCGCGGCCCGACGAGGAAGCGTCCGCGCACCGCGAGCGCGAGCGGGGTGCGGACGCGGTCGCGGAGCCCGCGGATCCGCTCCCAGGGGCTCTCGACGCCGCGCTGCACGCACGCGTCGAACACCCCCCCGCCGGAGACCTCGAGGTAGGCGAAGCCCGCCCCGTCGAGGATCCCGGCCAGCCGCAGCAGCTCGGCCGTCGGCATCGCGTCGGCGAGGGGCTCCTGCGAGAGGACGCGGATCGTGGTGTCGACGAGCTTCGGCACGCGTTGGGACCTTACCGCCGCCCCAGGCGGGAGGGCCCCGCGCCGGCGCTCAGGCCCGGCTGATGTAGCGGCGCTCCCGCGGGTCGACCTTGATCCGGTCGCCCGCGTTCACGAACAGCGGCACCTGCACGACGGCGCCGGTCTCGAGCGTCGCCGGCTTCGTCACGTTCGAGACGGTGTCGCCCTTCACGCCCGGCTCGGTGTCGGTCACCTCGAGCACGACGGACGCGGGCAGGTCGACGCCGGAGGGGCGGTCGTTCACGAACAGCACCTGGACGGACGACGACGGCTGCAGGAAGGGCAGCGCCTCCTCGACCGAGGCGTGCGGGAGGGAGACCTGGTCGTAGGTCTCCTCGTCCATGAAGACGACCTCGTCGCCGGCGTCGTAGAGGTACTGCATGCTCTTCGTCTCCGTCCGGACCCGCTCGAACTTCTCGCCGGCGCGGAACGTCCGGTCGACGACGGAGCCGGAGTCCAGCGACTTCAGCTTCGTGCGCACGAACGCGCCGCCCTTGCCCGGCTTCACGTGCTGGAACTCGACGATGCGCCAGGTCTGGCCGTCGAGCTCGATGTGCATGCCGTTGCGGAACTCGTTCGTCGAGACGGGCGGCACGGCGGCGGAGTGTAGCGGCGGCGCGACGCTCTCAGCGGGCGAGCGTCAGGTCCTTCGGGAACGAGGTCAGGAGCTCCACGCCCGTCTTCCGCACCACCGCGAGGTCCTCGATCCGCACGCCGCCGACCCCGGGCAGGTAGATGCCGGGCTCGATCGTGACGACGTTGCCGGCGGCGAGCACGTCGGAGGACTCGGGCGAGAGCCGCGGCGCCTCGTGGACGGCGACGCCGACGCCGTGCCCGAGCCCGTGGCCGAACTCCTCGCCGAAGCCGGCCTTCTCGATGATCCTCCGCGCGATCGCGTCGGCCTCCTTCCCCGTCATCCCCGGCCCGATCCCCTCCACCGCGGCGCGCTGCGCCTCGAGGCAGACGTCGTAGGCGCGGCGGAGCTCCCGCGGCAGGGAGCCGGTCGCGAGCGTGCGCGTGCAGTCGGAGCAGTAGCCGTCGAGCACGGCGCCCCAGTCGACCGTCACGAGCGTGTCGTCGGCGACGATCAGGTCGGTCGGCTCCGCGTGCGGCTTCGACCCGTTCGGCCCGGCGGCGACGACGACGTCGAACGCGGGCCGGTCGACGCCGTGGGCGTGCAGGAGCTGCCGCAGCCGCCAGGCGAGCTCGCGCTCGCTGCGGCCGACCCAGGTCTCGGCGGTGAGCGCCTCGAACGCGCGGTCGGCCGCGAGCGCCGCCCGCCGCAGCCGCTCGATCTCGCCGTCGTCCTTGACCGCGCGGAGCGCCTCCACCACCCCGCTCGTCGGGACGAGCTCGAGCCCGCCGGAGCGGAGCGCCTCCACCTGCGAGTACGGCAGGGCGTCGGCCTCGAACGCGAGCCGGCCGCTCAGGCGCTCGGCCAGGTCGTGCAGGAGCGCGCGGCTCGTCCGGTGCGCCTCGACGCCCGGCACCGCCGCGGCCGCCTCGAGGTAGCGGAAGTCTGTGTAGAGCGCGGTGGGGCCGGCCGGGTCGACGAGCAGCGCCGCGTTCGACGCCTGGAAGCCCGTCAGGTAGCGGATGTTGACGAGGTCGGTGACGAGCAACCGCTCGTCGAGCGCCTTCCGCAGCCGCTGGAGCCGCGTCACGACCGCCCCGCCAGGAACTCGAGCGCCTCGCGGTAGCCGTCGGGGCCCTTGCCGAGGATCCGGCGGGCGGCGAGGTGGGCGATCACCGAGTGGCGGCGCCACTCCTCCCGCTGCTCGATGTTCGAGAGGTGCACCTCAACGATCGGGATCTCGAGCAGCTCGAGCGCGTCGTGGATCGCGTAGCTGTAGTGCGTCCACGCCCCCGGGTTGACGATCACCCCGTCGGCGTCCGCGTGGGCGTCGTGGATCCAGCCGATGTACTCGCCCTCGCTGTTCGTCTGCCGGCAGCGGACGGTCAGCCGGAGCTCGTGCGCCCACTCGTAGATCCGCGTCTCGAGCTCGTTCAGCGACAGGCCCCCGTAGAGCCTCGGGTCGCGCCGCCCGAGCACGTCGAGGTTCACGCCGTTCAGGACGACGACCTGCACCGGCCGAGCCTAGACGATCAGCCGCTCGAGCTCCCGCCGCACCTCCCCGGCGGGCCGCTCCTCGACGCGCGGGCCCTCGTCGCCGAGGAGGACGAGCAGGATCGCCCCGCCCTCGCGCTTCTTGTCGCGCAGGAGCGCCTCCCACGCGCGCTCCCGGTCGACCCGCACCGGCTCGGGCGCGAGCGCGCGCTCGACCGGCGCGGTGTCGCGGCCCGACAGGCGGAGCGCCGCCAGCAGCCCGAGCGCAACCGCGTCGCCGTGCGGCAGCTCGTACCCGGCCGCGGCCTCGAGCGCGTGCGCGAACGTGTGCCCGAGGTTGAGGAAGCGGCGGGGCCCGCGGTCGAGCGGGTCGCGCAGGCAGAGCGCCGCCTTGTAGGCGGCGGCGCCGCGGACGTCGAGCTCCCGCCCGGCGAGGAGCCGGGTCTTCACGAGCTCCGCGAGGCCCTGCCGGCGCTCGCGCTCGGGCAGGGTCTCGAGCAGGTTCTCGTCGATCACGACCCGCGCCGGCCAGTGGAAGGCGCCCACGAGGTTCTTGCCCTCGGGGAGGTCGACGCCGGTCTTGCCGCCGATCGCGGCGTCGACCTGGCCGACGAGCGACGTCGGGACGGCGACCCACGGGACGCCGCGGAGGTAGCAGGCGGCGGCGAACCCGCCCGCGTCGGTCGTGCACCCGCCGCCGAGCGCGACGAGCGTGCCGCCGCGGTCGAGCCGCAGCTCGCTCCAGAGCCGCTCGACGACCGCGAGCTGCTTCGCCTGCTCGCCCGCCGGCAGCTCGTGCGCCGTGTGCAGGCGCGTCCCGAGCGCCTCCTGCGCGCGCACGCCGTGGATCCCCATCACGTTCGAGTCGGCGACGAGCGCGACCGGTCCGTCGCCGGGCACGAGCTCGCCGAGCCGGTCGAGGCCGCCGCGCTCGTGGCGCACCCCGGCTGCCGCGAGGACGGCGCCGTCCGCGTCGGTCGCGACGCCGTCGGCGACCTCCCGGTAGAGCGGCTCCCGCTCGGCGTGGAGGCGGCGGAAGGCGCCCTCGTCGCGGGCGAGCGGCCGGTCGGAGCCCCGGACCCGCCTCCACGCGTCGTCCGCGCCGACCTCGCACAGCACGACGAACGCGTCGCGCAGCAGCGCGCGCGTCTCGGCGCTGCCGACCGCGCCGCCGCCGAGCGCGAGCACCGACGGCTCGGGCGCGGCGAGCGCGACGCGCGCGGCGTGCTCCTCGATCCGGCGGAACTCCGCCTCGCCGCGCTCGGCGAAGAGCTCCGGGATCGAGCGCCCGGATCGCTCCTCGATCGCCTCGTCGAGGTCGAGGAACGGCCGCCCGAGCCGCGCCGCGACCTCGCGGCCGAGCGTCGTCTTCCCCGAGCCCATGAAGCCGACGAGGACGAGGTGGCGGTTGAGGGCCGACGTCGCCACGGCGCCGCGTCACCCGCCGGGCGCCGCGGCCCAGGCGATCCGCCCGAGGTACGCGCGCCAGGCGGCGACGAAGTCGCCGACCGCGTCGCCGCCGAACTTCTCGCGGGCCGCCCGGGCGAGCTCCCACGCGACGGCGGCCTCGGCGACGACCGCGAGCGCCTCGACCGCCGCGACGTCGGAGCGCTCGACGAGCGCCTGGGCCGGCTCGCCGGTCGCGAGGTCGACCGAGGCGAGCGGCTTCATCAGGGTGGGGAGCGGCTTCATCGCCGCCCTGACGACGATCTCCTCGCCGTTCGAGACGCCCGCCTCGATGCCCCCGGCGCGGTTCGTCTCGCGCCGGCGGTCGGTGCGGATCTCGTCGTGCGCCTCGGAGCCGAGCTTCCCGGCGAGCGCGAAGCCCTCGCCGACCTCGACGCCCTTGACCGCCTGGATCCCCATCACCGCGGCGGCGAGACGGGCGTCGAGCCGGTCCTCCTTCGCGGCGTAGCTCCCGAGGCCGGGAGGGACGCCGCGGGCGCGCACCTCCACGACGCCTCCGGCGGTGTCGCGCGCGGCGCGGGCCTCATCGATCCGCGCCCGCAGCGCCTCCTCGTCGACCGGCGCTCCCTCGACGGCGATCCCGATCGTCGCGAGCAGCGCCTTCGCCACCGCACCGGCGGCGACGTGGACGGCGGTGTGGCGCGCCGAGGCGCGCTCGAGCGCGTCGCGGACGTCGTCGAGGCCGTACTTGAGCACGCCGGCGAGGTCGGCGTGGCCCGGCCGCGGCAGCGTCACCGGCTTCGTGCCCTTGCCCTCGGGCTCGCCCTCCGGCGGCCACGGGCTCATCCCCCACGTCCAGTTCCGGTGGTCGACGTTGCGGACGACGAGCGCGAGCGGCGTCCCGAGCGTCCGCCCGTGGCGGAGCCCGGCGAGCACCTCCACCCGGTCGCGCTCGATCCGCTGGCGCGGCGAGCGGCCGTAGCCCTCCTGCCGCCGGCGGAGGTCGGCGTCGATCGCGTCGCGGTCGAGGACGAGGCCGGCGGGGAGCCCGGTGAGGATCGCGACGAGCGCGGGCCCGTGCGACTCGCCGGCGGTGGCGAGGCGGAGCGTCATCGGCCAAGAGCCTACGCGGTCGTTCGCGACGGGCCGTCAGTCCGCGGGAGGCGGCTCGGCCGGGCCGCTCTCGTCCGCGCCGGCGGGCGTGGGCACGCAGTGGACTGCGACCACGTCGGCCGCGGCCGCCGGGTCGGGGATCGTGTCGTACGGGGTGAACGCCTCGGCGCGGAGCGCGCTCGTGCCGGCCGCCGTCGCCCTCAGCGTGAACACGGCCTCGACGGCCGTCCCGGGCGGGATGCGGAGGAGCCTGCACCGCAGCGGGGCGAGCGTGCACCGGACGGCCCGCGAGCGGACGCGCACGAACGCGAGCCCGGGCGGGAGCGAGAGGTCGAGCCTGGCCCGCGGCACCTGGTCGGGGCCGTCGTTGCGCACGACCGCCCGGACCCCGAACGCCCTGCCGACGCGCACCTTCGCCGCCGCGGCCGAGAGCTCGACGCGCAGCGCGGCGACGTGCCGCGCCGACAGGTCGTCGAGCACGTTCGCGACGAAGCGCTGCATCCTCGGGTCGACGAGCCCGTGGGCGCGACCGGTGACGGCCGGCGGGTCGGCGAGCGCCCAGGCGAGCCGCCTCGAGCCGGCCGCGAACACCGTCGCGCCGCTCGCCGCCGTGTAGGCCGTGACGTCGGCGTTGCCGAGCTGGTCGCCGCCGCCGTCGCGGTGGAAGTAGACCGTGAGCCTGTGGCCGCAGCTCGCCCCGCCGTCCCACGAGGGGATCGTGTCGGTCTCGACGCCGACCGTCCCGCGCACCGCGGCGCCGGCGGCGAAGCCGGTTCCGGCGAACCACGGGTCCGCCAGCGAGCCCGCGACCACCGCGTAGTCGCCGGGGGGCCAGTCGAGCTCCCCGCCCTGGTGCTGGATGCCGACGAGCCGGCACTCCGGACGGCCGACGTCGCGGAAGAGGCCCGTCCGCTGCGCCGGGTCGGCGACCGGGTCGCCGCCCGCCTTGTAGACGACCTCGGTCCGGCCCCCGTCCTCGTAGCGCACGCGCCAGTAGGCGTCGTTCGAGCCGAGGAAGGCGAGGTTGACCCCGGCGTCGCGCGCGGCCTCGAACGCGTCCCGCATCGCCTGCGTCCAGTACTCGTCGTGGCCGACGGAGACCACGAGCCGGTGCCGGAGCAGCGAGGAGGGGTCGCGGTCCGTGTCGAGGTCGGTCTGGTAGGAGACGTCGTAGCCGGACCGCTCGAGGAACGACACGACCGGGTACTCCCAGCCCATCGGGTTCTGGTTCATCGGCGCGGTCCACGCATACGGCCGGTCGAACGACACCCTGTCGGCGCGCGCGGCGACGCCGGCGACGTCGTAGAGGCTGCGGCCGCCCCAGCTGTTGTACGCCTCCCAGGTGTTCACCGGCACCTGGACGAGGATCGCCGACCGCTCCTCCGGCCGGGCGCGGACGACGACGAACGTCGACGACGTCTGCCCGCCCGGGAGGACGAACCGGACCCGGTAGTAGCCGCTCGTCGCGTCCGGGGGCAGGACGAACGTGTCCGTCACCGGCCAGGCGGCCCGGACGAGCCCGCCCGGCTCGGGCGCCGGCCGCGGCTGGGCCTGCCCGGCCGAGAACCCGGCGCAGCCCGGGACGCAGCCGACCAGGCGCGCGCCGTCCCCGCCGTACCAGCCGAGCCGGTAGAGCTCGACGCGGTACGGCGCCGGGGGGCTCGTGCTGACGTGGAGGTGGAGCGTGTCGCCGGGCAGCGCGCTCGTCTCCGAGGCGTACCCCTCGATCGCCCCGTTCTCGGCCGTGTTCGGGACGAGCCCGAGCGCCGTCCCCGGGCGCGCGTTCTCGATCTCGGTCGGCGTCGCCTGCAGGCGCGTCCCCGGGCTCGCGGCGGGCGCGGCCGCGAGCGCCCACGCGCAGGCGAGCGCCAGCGCGCGCAGGGACGCGGGGCGCCGGTGCCGCAGCCGCCGGACCACATGGTCGAACCTACAGCATCCTCACGGCCTATACCGGCGGAACCTGTCAGAACCGCACGGCGGCGCGCATCGCCTCCACGGGCGCCGCCACGCCGGTCCAGAGCTCGAAGCTCCTCGCGCCCTGGCGCACGAGCGCCTCGCGCCCGTCGACCACCGCGCAGCCCGCCGCCCGCGCCGCCGCGACGAGCGCCGTGTCGCGCGGGTCGTCGGCGGAGTACGCGAGGTCGACGACCGTCTGCCCCGCCCGCGGCCGCACGAGCAGCTCGTCCCGCACCGGCGTCGCGTTCACGATCAGGTCGCAGCCCTCGGCGTCGGGCGGCCACGCGCCCGAGCGCGTGTACACGCGCGTCTCCCGCGGCAGGGCCGGCTCGAGCGCCGCGGCGGCGCCGCCGGCGCCGATCACGCAGGCCGCGCGCGCCTCGATGCCGGCCAGCACCTCCCTGTCGGTGTTGAGCCCGAGCACCCGCCCGCCGCGGAAGACGAGCGTGTTCACCGCCGGGCCCTCGGCCTCGTCGCACGCGGCCACGACCGCGCGCTTGTGCGGGATCGTCACGTTCGCGCCGGCGAACCCGAGCGTGCGCAGAGCCGCGACCGCGGCGAGCGCGTCCTCGACGTCGAACGCCGAGTAGTGCCAGTCGAGCCCGGCCGCCGCGAACGCGGCGTTCTGCATGCGCGGCGAGAGCGAGTGCGCGACCGGGTGGCCGAGCAGCGCGACGTGCGTGGTGGCCATCAGCCGCCGTACCCGTTCCGCGCGAGGAACCGCTCGTAGGCGGTCGGGCTCGCCGTGAAGAAGTGGTGGCGGTGGTCGCGGCGGCGGGCGTAGTAGAGATAGTCGACCCGAGCCGGGTGCGCGGCCGCCTCGATCGCCGCCAGCCCGGGGTTCGAGATCGGGGTCGGCGGCAGCCCGAAGTGGAGGCGCGTGTTGTAGGGCGTCGGGTCGCGGAGCTGCGACTCGCGGATCGACTCGGTCGGCGCGATGCGGAGGCCGTAGCGAAGCGTCGCGTCGATCCCGAGCGGCATCCGCGCGTGCAGGCGGTTGTAGATCACGGCCGCGACGAGCCGCCGCTCCGCCGGCACCGCGGCCTCCTCCTCGATCATCGACGCGATCGTGAGCACGTCGTAGGGGGTGAGGTTCCTGGAGCGCGCGTAGCGGAGGTCGACACGGCGCCAGTTGCGGCAGAAGGCCTCGAGCTGGGCGGCGACGAGCCGCCGCGACGGCGTCCGGCGCAGGAAGTCGTAGGTGGCCGGGAAGAGGAAGCCCTCGAGGCTCGCCTGCGGCCGCCGTCCGAAGCACGGCACGACGCCGCGGCGGCTCGCCGCGAGGTAGGCGCCCTCGCTCAGGCGCACCGGGCGGCGCCGCTCGCGCTCGGCGATCTTCGCCACCACCTTCACGCGCACGCCCATCTGCGCGCGCGTGAAGCCCTCGGGGAACACGATCCGGAACGGCTTCGGCGGCGGCGGCGGCGCCGTCGTCGCCGGCGGCGCAGAGCCGGCGCCGCCGCAGCCGGCGGCCAGCGCGGCGAGCGCCGCGCTCAGGAGCGCGCGCTTCTCCACTGCAGGTAGCTCGAGAGCAGGTGCGCGGCGGCGCGCGCGTCGTCTCCCTCCGCGAGCACCGAGGTGAACCGCTCGTCCCACAGCTCGACCCGCGCCTCCACGCTCGCCCGCAGGCGCTCGGCGAACGCGGTCGTCTCGCGCGCCTGCTCGCCGTGCTCGCCGCGGAGGGTCAGCGGCAACCCGACGACGACGAGGTCGGGCCGCTCGCCCCGGACGAGCGCGAGCAGCTCGTCGAAGCCCGCGGGCTCGTTCACGCGCGCGACGGTCGCGACGGGCCGCGCGACCGTGCCGGTCGGGTCCGAGACGGCGACGCCCGTCCGCGCCGAGCCGTAGTCGAGCGCGAGGACCTTCACGAGAGCGCTTGGGCGATCAGCTCGCGTGCCCGGGCGAGCGCGTCCGGGAGCCGGTCGGCCTGCTTGCCGCCGGCGCGCGCCATCGTCGGGCGTCCGCCGCCGCCGCCGCCGACGATCGGCGCGATCTCCTTCACGACCGCCCCGGCCGAGACCCGCGCGGCGACGCTCTCGTCGAAGTTGGCGACGAGGTGGACGGTGCCGTCCTCGAGCGTGCCGAGCACGACCGCGGCGGGGGCGCTCCGCTGCTTGAGGCGGTCGGAGAGGTCGAGGAGCGCGTCGGCGGTCAGGCCCTCGACCGACTGGGCGATCACGTTCACGCCGTTCACGGTCTCGACCTCGGGCTCCACGTCGACCCGCGGCTCGGCCGCCCTCGGCCTCCGCGCCTCGCGCCGGGCGCGCTCGAGCTCGGCGCGCAGCGCCTCCGCCTCGCGCGAGCGGCCGTGGAGGTACGCCCACGCCTCGCCGGCCGTGACCGCCTCGATCCGGCGGGCGCCCGAGCCGACCGAGCCCTCGGTCAGGATCACGAACGGCCCGATCTCGGCGGTCGAGCGGACGTGCGTGCCCCCGCAGAGCTCCCGCGAGAAGCCGTCGATCTCCACGACGCGCACCTCGTCGCCGTACTTCTCGCCGAACAGCATCGTCGCGCCGAGCCGGCGCGCCTCCTCGATCGGCGTCACGAACGTGCGCACCGGGATCGCCTCGAACACCTTCTCGTTCACGAGCCGCTCGACGCGCTCGCGCTCCTCAGGGGCGAGCGCCTGCGGGTGCGTGAAGTCGAAGCGGAGCTTGTCGGGCCGCACCGCCGAGCCCGCCTGCTTGACGTGGTCGCCGAGCACCTCGCGCAGCGCCGCGTGCAGCAGGTGCGTGGCGGTGTGGTTCGCCATCGTGGGGAAGCGCACCGACCACGGGACGACCGCGCGCACGCGGTCGCCGGCGGCGAAGCCCGTTCCCTCGAAGACGAGCGCCTGGTCGTCGTCGAAGCGGTAGGCGGCGCGCAGCGTCGCGACCGCGCCCGTCTCCTCGTGCACGAGCTCGCCGGCGTCCGTGACCTGGCCGCCGCCGTCCGGGTAGAAGGGCGACTCGCGCAGCTTCGCGAGGAACGTGCCGTCGCCGAGCTCCTCGACGGCGGCGAGCTCGGTCAGCACGTCCGTCTTCTCGTAGCCGACGAACTCGGTGGCGAAGCCGGCCGCGCGCGCGAAGTCGGCCGCGCGCTGGAGGTCGCTCTTCTCGCCGCCCGCGCGCGAGACCTCGCGGTGCTCCTCCATCAGCGCCCGGAAGCGGTCGACGTCGACCGGCTGGCCGCGCTCCTCGGCGAGCTCGACGGTGAGCTCGACCGGGAACCCGAACGTGGCCGCGAGCGTGAACGCGTCCTCTCCCGAGATCGCGTCCTTGCCCGCGAGCCCCTCGAACTCCTTCAGGCCGCGCGCGAGCGTCTCGCGGAAGCGCTCCTCCTCGAGCCGGACGACGCGCTCGATCTCGGCCGAGTGCTCCGCGAGCTCGGGGTAGGCGTCGCCGAGCTGGCGAGCGACGACGCCGCCCAGGCGGTACACGCCCTCGAGGCCGATGCGCTGGCCGTGCTGCACGGCGCGCCTGATGATGCGCCGGCAGATGTAGCCGCGGCCCTCGTTCGACGGCGTGACCCCGTCGGCGATCAGGAACGACATCGCGCGGGCGTGGTCGGCGAGCACGCGGTGCGCCTTCGTCGCGACCGGGCTCTCGCCGTACGCGACGCCCGACTCGGCCGCGACCCAGTCCATGATCAGGCGGAAGCCGTCGGTGTCGAAGACCGAGCCGACGTCCTGGACCACGCACGAGCCCCGCTCGAGCCCCAGGCCCGTGTCGACGTTCTCGGCCGGGAGCGGCTCGAGCGTCTGGTCGGGCCGCAGGTCGTACTGCATGAAGACGAGGTTGTAGAACTCCATGTAGCGGTCGCAGTCGCAGCCGGGGCGGCAGTCGGCGCGGCCGCAGCCGTGCTCGGCGCCGCGGTCGTAGAAGATCTCCGAGCACGGCCCGCACGGGCCCGTGTCGGCGGCCTGCCAGAAGTTGTCCTTCCCGAGCCGCACGATCCGCTCGCCGGGGATCCCGACCCGCTCCCACGCCTCGATCGCGACCGTGTCCTCGTCGAGGCCGAGGGCGGGGTTGCCCTCGTGGACGGTCGCCCAGAGCCGGGCCGGGTCGAGCCCCATCTCGGTCGTGACGAACTCCCACGCGAGCTCGACCGCCCCGTCCTTGAAGTAGTCGCCGAACGAGAAGTTGCCGAGCATCTCGAAGAACGAGCAGTGGCGGTCGGTCCGCCCGACGTCCTCGAGGTCGGTGTCCTTGCCGCCGGCGCGCAGCACCTTCTGCACGCTCACGACCCGTCTGGCCGGCGGCTCGCGGAGGCCGAGGAAGTACGGCTTGAACTGCTGCATCCCGGCGACGACGAAGAGCGTCGACGGGTCGTCGGCGGGCGGGATCAGCGAGTGCGACGGCACGCGCAGGTGCCCGCGCTCCTCGAAGAAGCGCTGGAAACGCTCCCGCAGCTCAGCGGACGTGACCACGGAGACAGTGTAGGTCTGGCCTCTACCGGCGGCGGTCGGCCGCCCGGCGCGGCTCCTCGTCGGCCGCGATCTCCTCCCGGATCTTCTCGAGCGCGCGCCGGATCAGCCGCGAGACGTGCATCTGCGAGATCCCGACCTGCTGCGCGATCTGCGACTGCGTCAGCCCCTCGAAGAAGCGGAGGTGGAGGATCCGGCGCTCGCGCTCGTCGAGCACGCGGAAGCCGGGCGCCAGCACCGCGCGGTCCTCCGACACCTCGTAGGCGTGCTCGATCTCGCCGAGGGTCTCGAGCGGGTCGAGCTCCTCCCCGTCCTCCTGGCCGCCGCCCTGGGAGAGCGAGAGCGACGAGTACGCGCGGCCCGACTCGAGCGCCTCGAGCACCTCCTCCTCCTCGACGCCGGCGGCCTTCGCTAGCTCCGGCACGGTCGGCGAGCGTCCGAGCTGGACGGTGAGCTGCTCGACGAGCTTCGAGAGCTGGACGTTCAGCTCCTGCAGGCCGCGCGGCACCCGGACGGCCCAGCCGCGGTCGCGGAAGTGCCGCTTGATCTCGCCGATGATGTTCGGCGTCGCGTACGTCGTGAGCTCGACGCCGCGCGAGAGGTCGAAGCGGTCGATCGCCTTGATCAGGCCGATCGCGCCGATCTGCACGAGGTCGTCGAGCTGCTCGCCGCGGTAGGAGTAGCGGCGCGCCAGCGAGCGCACGAGCGACATGTACTGCTCGATCAGCTGCTCGCGGGCCTGGAGGTCGCCGTGCTCGTGGTAGCGGCGCAGCAGGATGCGGTCGTTCTCAGCCATGCTGCCCGGCCTCCTCGAGCTCCTTGACGAGCCGGATCCGGTCGCCGTCGAGCACCACCTCGTCGACGACCGCGTCGAGGATGCGCCGCAGGCTCAGCGACTCGCCGTCGTCGTCGCGGTCGAGCTCCTCCGCGAGCTCGACCGGGCCGACGGTCGTCTCGAGCACCCCGTCGCCGACCGAGAGCGAGACCGTCACCTCGCCGTCCGCCGCGGCCCGGTCGAGGACGGCGTCGAGGGCGACCTGGAGGTCCTCGAGCGCCTCGATCGTGAGCTCGAGCCGGACGGCGAGGCCGCCGAGGACGAGGTGGGCGACCCGGTGGAACTCGCGCTCGCGCGGGAGGGTGAGGGTGATCTCGTCCGGCTCGGGCATCGGCTTCAGGTGTGCACGCGCCGCAGCTCCTCCTCCAGGTCCGCCTGCCGCCGCCGCGAGGCCTCCTTCGCGCGCTCGAGCGCCTCGCCGAGGCTGCGCCTGGCCCGCAGGGTCGCGAAGCCGTGCGAGACGCCGCTCGCGAGGCCGGCGAGCTTCTGCACCGGCGTCTTCACGGCGAAGCTGACCGAGCGCACGGCCTGGTCGACCGCCTCGACCGCGTCCACGGCGCTGTCGGTCGCCTGATCGAGCTTGTCGAGCTGCGCGTTCACCCTGTCCACCGACCCACCGACCTTCGAGATCACCGGGAGGAGCTCCCGCTCCGTGCCCCGGATCAACGTCGAGAGCCGCCCGAAGGTTGCGCCCAGCCGCAGGAACACGTAGCCGAGCGTGAGCCCGACCACCACGAGGAAGACGGCCAGCGCGACGTACGCCGCATCGGCGGGCGAGAAGCCAAGGGGCACCGCGTGGAGCCTACCCGTCAGGCTGCGGCGGTGATCACGCCGGCCCCGACGACCGCCTCGTCCGCGTACAGCACCGCCGCCTGGCCCGGGGCGACGCCGTAGGCCGGCGAGTCGAGCAGGAGCTCGAAGCCGCCGTCGGTCGCGACCACCGACGCAGGCACGGCGGGCGAGCGGTGGCGGAGCTTCGCGTCGACGCGGCGGGTGCCGGGCTCGAGGCGGCCGCGCACCGAGACGCGGCGCCGGGCGAGCGCGCGCCGGGGCCCGGCGACGACGGTGTTCGTGCGCGCGTCGGTCGCGAGCGCGTAGAGCGGCCCGCCGCCCCCCACGCGGAGGCCGCGGCGCTGCCCGGGCGTGAACCGCCAGTAGCCGTCGTGGGCGCCGATCGGGGCGCCCGACTCGTCGACCACCACGCCCGGCGCGGACGCCAGGCCGGCGCGCTCGAGGAAGGCGCGGTAGTCGCCCCCGCCGAGGAAGCACGCCTCCTGGCTCTCGCGCCGCGAGGCGGCGGCGAGGCCGGCCGCGGCCGCCTCGGCCCGCGTCTGCGCCTTCGTCTGCCCGCCGAGCGGGAACCAGAGCCGCTCGAGCAGCGCCGGGTCGACGGTGGCGAGCATGTAGCTCTGGTCCTTCGCCTCGTCCGCGGCGCGGGCGAGCGCGGGGCGGCCGCCGCGCTCGACGATTCGCGCGTAGTGACCCGTGGCGAGCCGCGACGCGCCGACGCGGTCCGCGAAGGCGACGAGCTCGCCGAAGCGGAAGGCGCCGTTGCAGCGGACGCACGGGTTGGGCGTCCGCCCCTCCGCGTAGCCGCGGACGAACGGGCCGACGACCGCCGCGCGGAAGCGCTCGCGCAGGTCGAGCGTCACGTGGGGGAGGCCGAGCTCGTGGCAGGTGCGGCGGGCCTCGAGCACCGCCGACGGGGAGCAGCAGGCGCGCGCGGCGTCTGGCCCGGCCGGGTCGATCCAGAGCCGGAGCGTGACCCCGACCGCGGCCGGCCCGGCGCGCAGGAGCGCGACCGCGCTGTCGACGCCGCCGCTCATCGCGACCGCGACGCGGGCCGGGTCGGGCGGCGCCGCGACGGCGGGGCCGATCGCGTTCGCGAGCGCGTCGACGGCGAGCGTCTCCCCGCCCACCGCGGCCGCCTCGAGCAGCGTCAGCCCGGCGAGGTCGCGGTCGAGCCCGGGCGCGTCGGCCGCGACGATCCGCTGCCCGTCGACCCGGAGCCGCACCGCCGCCCACTCGCCGCCGCGCGACGCGTCCCCGAAGAGCTCCTCCACGCGGGCCAGCGTAGCCCGCCTGCGGAACGCCCCGACCCCGCCGTCAGCCCACGCCCGTGTGAACCTGGCAAGCCAGGTGGGCGCCGTTGCCTCGGCTCGGCGAGAGCGAGCCTCCGCGCGGGCCCCTTACACGTCGCGTTGGTTCTACATGGATGCGTGGGCACGCGAACGGGGTCGGGCATTCCGCGCCCAACGTTAGCGCGTCGCGTAGCTCCAGGCGATGCGCTGCACGCCGGTGAGGCCGAGGCGGCGGGCGAGGGCGTCGGTGAGCTCGAACTGGCGGCCCGGCACGAGCGGGCCGCGGTCGATCACCTGGGTGAGCACCTTCCGCCCCTGGTAGGTGAGGTAGAGCCTGACGCCGCACGGGAGCACGGGGTGCGCGACCCCCTCGGTGCGCGGGCCGAGGACGAGCCCGCACGCGGTGCGCTTGCCGTACGCGGCGACCCCGCTCGAGCCCGCGAGCGCCGTATACGACCCGACGGGCTCCGGAAGGGCCGAGGGGTGGCCGCGCCCGGAGCGCGCGGCGAGGGCGAGCGCGGCGGCGAGGAGCGCCGTCCCGGCGAGCAGGGCGAGCCGCTGGGCGGGCGCGAGCGTCATCCGTCCTCCGCCGCCGGGAGCGGCCTCGGGCGCAGGGGCTGCGCGGGCACCTCGACGACGCCCGCCTCCTCGGCGCGCCGGCGCAGGCGCCGGCCGCGGGCGGCGGGCTCGGCGAGCGGGTCGACGCGGTGGCGCGCGACCCGGCCGTCCGCCCGCGGGGCGGGCGGCGGCTGCGGCTCGCCGGCCGGCTCCGCCTCCTCCGCCCCGGCCTCCGCCTCCTCGGGCTCGCGCGGCGCGGCGGGGGCGGCCACCTCGGTCGCCTCGGCCTGCTCCCGCTCGGCCTGCTCCTCCTCCTGCTCCTCGAGGGGCCGGGCCTCGGGCTCGTCGTCGAGGACGGGCCAGTCGGCGTGGAGCCCCGCCGGGGCGATCCACGTCGCCTCGTCGCCCGCGGCGTCGGGCGCCGGGTAGCCGGAGCCGAGCTGCTCGAGCGGCCGCGGCGGCGGCAGCCGCACGTGCGGCACGTACCAGCGGGGCGGCAGGCCGCTCCCGTAGTGGGGCTGGCGCCGCAGCGCGCCCCACTCGAAGAGGGCGACGACGAGCCAGCCGGCGAGCATGAAGGCGCCGACCGCCGCCGGCCGCAGGTCGGCGAAGGCGAGCGCGGCGGCGAGGCCGGCGAGGTAGGCGGCCTCGAGGGCGAGCCGCGACAGGCGCCGCCTAGGCATCGCGCGGCGCCGGGGCCGCCTTCAGGGCGAGGCCGAGCTCGGCGAGCTGGGCCGGGTCGACCGCGGTCGGCGCCCCGGACATCGGGTCGACGCCCGCCTGGTTCTTCGGGAAGGCGACGAGCTCGCGGATGAACGGCTCGTCGAGCAGCGCCATCAGCACCCGCTCCATCCCCGAGGCGATCCCTCCGTGCGGCGGAGCCCCCATCGCGAGCGCGTCGAGCAGGAAGCCGAACTTCTGCCGCTGCTCCTCGGGCGAGATCCGCAGCAGGTCGAAGACCTTCGCCTGCAGGTCGGCCTCGTGGATCCGGAAGGAGCCGCCGGCGATCTCGATCCCGTTCGCGACGAGGTCGTACGCGAGCGCCCTGGCCCGGCCGGGGTCGGTGTCGAGTAGCGCCCTCCCCTCCTCGGTCGGCCGCGTGAACGGGTGGTGCACGGCGTCCCACCGCTGCGCCTCCTCGTCCCACTCGAACATCGGGAAGTCGGTCACCCAGAGGAACCTCTGCGCCTCCGCGTCGACGAGCCCGAGCTCGCGGCCCAGGTGGAGCCTGAGCGGGCCGAGCACCCGGGCGACGAGGTCGGGCTCGCCGGCGGCGAAGAGGAGCGTCGTGCCCGGCTCGCCGGCGAGGTGCGCGAGCTCCGCCTCGGTGAGGAACTTCGCGATCGGCGAGGCGACCTCGCCGTCGGCGCGGAAGACGAGGTAGGCGAGACCCTTGGCCCCCCACTGCCTCGCGACCTCCTCGAGCTTCGCGAGCTCTCCGCGCGAGAGCTCGGCGGGGACGCGCAGGAAGCGGACCGCCGGCGCCTCGGCGAAGACGCCGAACCTCGAGCCGCGCGTCGCCCCGGTCGCGTCCTCGATCTCGAGCCCGAAGCGCAGGTCGGGCTTGTCGGAGCCGTACCGGAGCTGCGCCTCCTCCCAGGTGAGCCGCGGGAACGGGAGCTCGAGCTCGACGCCGCGCAGCTCGCGCCAGATGCGCGCGAAGACCCGCTCGATCAGGCCGAACAGGTAGTCGCGGTCGGGGAACGCGAGCTCGACGTCGAGCTGCGTCAGCTCCTGCAGCCGGTCGGCGCGCAGGTCCTCGTCGCGGAAGCAGCGGGCGATCTGGTAGTAGCGCTCGAAGCCGGAGATCACGAGCAGCTGCTTGTAGATCTGCGGGCTCTGCGGCAGCGCGAAGAAGCGGCCCGGCTGCAGCCGGCTCGGGACGAGGAAGTCGCGCGCGCCCTCGGGCGTCGGCTTCGCCATGATCGGCGTCTCGATCTCCACGAACCCGTCCGCCTCCATCTCGGCGCGGATGATCGAGACGAGCTTCGCGCGCAGGCGGATGTTGCGCTGCATCTTCTCGCGCCGCAGGTCGAGCCAGCGGTAGCGGATGCGCAGCGTCTCGTCGACTCCCTCCTCGTCGAGCTGGAACGGCAGCGGCGTCGAGCGCGACAGGATCTCGAGCGTCGAGACCTGCAGCTCCACCTCTCCCGTCGCCATCGCGGGGTTCACCGTCTCGGGCGCGCGCCGCACCACCTGGCCCCGGGCCCGCACGACGAACTCGTTCCGCAGCTCGTGCGCGGTCTCGGCCGCTGCCGCCGCGTTGGCGGGGTTGACGACGAGCTGGAGCACGCCGCCCTCGTCGCGCAGGTCGACGAAGACGAGGTTGCCGTGGTCGCGCCGGCGCGCGACCCAGCCGGCGACGGCGAGCTCGCGCCCGGCGTCGTCCGCGCGCAGGGAGCTCGCCTGGACGTCGCGCCAGGTGCTCATCGTGCGAGCGTAGCTGCGAGGTCGTCGAGCGACACCACCTGCTCAGGCTCGCCGCGGCGCCGGACGGAGGCGTCCCCGTCGCGGGCGACGACGACGGTCGCCGCGCGGGTGCGGCCGGCCTGCGTGAGCTGCCCCTTGACCGAGCGGCCGGCGTAGTCGGTGTCGCAGGAGACGCCCGCGCGACGGAGCTCGGCCAGGAGGGCGAGGATCCGCTCCCGGGGCGCCCCGTCGACGACGACGAAGACGTCGAGGCCGCGGGGCTCCACGGCGCTCCCCTCGCGCTCGACCGCGAGCAGGAGCCGCTCGATGCCGGCGCCGAAGCCGACCCCGGGCGTCGGCGGCCCCCCGACCGCCTCGACGAGCCCGTCGTAGCGCCCGCCGCCGCAGATGGTCGAGTTGACGTTCTCCTCCGGCCCGACGAACTCGAAGGTCGTGCGCGTGTAGTAGTCGAGGCCCCGAACGAGCGCCGGGTCGAGGACGTAGGGCACGCCCAGCCGGTCGAGCAGGCGCCGGAGCCCGTCGAAGTGCTCGCGGCAGGCGTCGCAGAGCGACTCGCCGATCTTCGGCGCGCCGGCGAGCGCCGCGCGGACGCCGGGGCTCTTGACGTCGAAGACCTGGAGCGGGCTCGTCGCGCGCTTGTGGCGGGCGTCCTCGTCGAGGGCGTCCTCGTGCTCGTCGAGCCACGCGTTCAGCCGCTCGACGTAGGCGGGCCGGCAGGCGCCGTCGCCGATCGAGTTCAGCCGCAGCTCCCACTCGGTCACGCCGAGCCGGCGCAGCAGCTCCGCGTAGAGCTGGATCACCTCGGCGTCGATGTCCGGTCCCGGCGAGCCGATCGCCTCGAGCGAGAGCTGCCAGTGCTCGCGGTAGCGGCCGCGCCCGGGCGCGGCGTAGCGGTACATCGGGGCGATCGTGTAGGCCTTGACCGGCTGCGGCTCGCGGTGGAGGCCGTGCTCGACGTACGCGCGCACGATCGGCGCGGTGCCTTCCGGGCGGAGCGTGAGCGAGCGGCTCGAGCGGTCCTCGAACGTGTACATCTCCTTGTTGACGACGTCGGAGGCCGCGCCGGACGTGCGCGCGAACAGGGCGGTGTCCTCGAAGACGGGCGTCTGGATCCGCCGCCAGCCGTAGAGAGCCGCCAGCTCCTCCATCGTGCGCACGACGTGCCACCAGCGGTGCTCCGCCGGCAGGACGTCGTGCGTCCCGCGCGGCGCCTGGAACCGCGCGGCCGTCACGGGGCGGCGGTGCGCAGCTCGCGGAGGTGCGGGTTCGTCGCGAGCTCGCGGCCCAGGGTCGTCGCGCCGCCGTGGCCGGGGTGCACGATCGCGTCCGGGCCGAAGCGCTCGAGCAGCGTCCGCACCGACGCGAGCAGGCTCGCCCAGTCGCCGCCCGCGAGGTCGACGCGGCCGACCGAGCCGGCGAAGAGGAGGTCGCCGCTGAAGAGGTGGCCCTCGACGCAGTAGGCGACGTGGCCGGCGGAATGGCCGGGCACCGCGACGACCTCGAAGGTGACGGCGGCGACGGTGACGACGTCGCCGTCGCGCACCTCGTGCTCGGGCTCGTGGGCGCGCACGCGGAGGCCGCCGCGCGTCTCGCCGCTCCGGAGCGCCTCCGCCTCGGCGGCGGGGATCCACACCTCGCTGCCGGTCCCCTCCGCGAGCTCGGCGACCCCGGCGATGTGGTCGACGTCGGTGTGGGTGACGAGGATCCCGGCCGTCCGCGTCCCCATCCCGGCGAGCTCGAGCCGCAGCGGGGTGGTGTCGCCGCCGGGGTCGATCACCGCGGCCTCCGGCGCCCCCCGCTCGGCGCGCACGACGTAGCAGTTGGCCTGGTAGGCGCCCGGGAGGACGAGGCGGTCGACGGCGATCGGCATCGGCCCGAGTGTAGTTCCCGCTGTGTCAAGATCCGGGCGGTGCAGCACTGGGACCTCCGCTCGATCGACGCCCCGCGCGGCACGCGGGACGCCTACGTCGTCCACCAGGACGAGGGCGCGCGGGCGGTGCTGCTCGCCCTCGACCCCGGCCAGGCGCTCGGCGAGCACCAGGTGAAGGAGAACGCCTGGGTCGTCGTCCTCGACGGCACGCTCGAGGTCTCGGCGGGCGGCGAGCGGGTCGAGCTCGGCGCGGGCGGGCTCGTGCGCTTCGACCCGGCCGAGCGGCACGCGCTCGCGAGCCCGGGCGGGGCGCGCGTCCTGCTCGTGCTGACGCCCTGGCCCGGCGAGGGCCACTACGCCGACGGCTAGCGGGACTCCGCCTTGCTCTCGGCCTTCCCGCTCCGGCGCAGGTAGCTGCGGTAGGCGACGCGGTCGATCCAGTAGGTGAGCGGCACGAACGCCGCCGCGTAGAGGGCGCCGACGGCGACGCGCGAGGCGAGCGACTGGCCCTTGAAGAAGAACACGACCACGACGAACATCAGCCCGCCCCAGATGCCGCCGCGGCGGAGCGAGCGGTTCCAGGAGGGGACGGGCGGCTCGCGGAGCGGCCGGCGGCCGCGCGCCGGCGCGGCCTTCTCCTTCGGCCGGTCCGGCTTGCGCTTCTCGGGCCGGAGCTCGGCCGGGTCGACCTCGACCTCGTTGCCCTCCTCGTCGTAGGTGACGAAGCCGTACTCGTGGCGGAAGCTCTTCTCGCGCCGGCGGCGCTGCTTGCGGGTGGGCATCCAGGCCCAGCGTAGCGCCGCGGGCGTCAGACTCGGGCGGTGTCCGACCCGGTGCTCGACGTCCCGCGGGAGCGCGAGCTCGCGCGTCCCGACCGCCCGCCGTCCCTGCGGCTGCTCCGCCGCCGCGACTTCCGGGTGCTCTACTGCGCGGTCGCGGCGAGCGAGCTCGGCGACGCGCTCCACTACATCGCGCTGATGTGGGTGGCGCTCGAGCGCGGCGGCGCGCTCGGCGTCGTGGCGGTGCGGCTCGCAGACAGCGTGCCGGCGTTCTTCTTCGGGCTCCACGGCGGCATCGCCGCCGACCGCTTCAGCCGCCGCCGGCTGATGGTCGCGGCCGACCTCGCCCGCTGCGCGGCGCTCGTCCCGGTCGCGGCCGCCGGCTTCGCCGGCGCGCTCCCGCTGTGGGGGCTCGTCGCGGTTGCGTTCGCGCTCGAGGCGGCGGCGAGCTACTTCGCGCCCGCCTACGGGGCCACGATTCCCGCCGTGGTCGACCGGGAGAACGTCCAGCAGGCGAACGCGCTCGTGCACGCGACGATGCAGGCGCTCTCGGTCGGCGGCTGGGCGCTCGCGGCCGTGCTGCTCGCGTTCCTGCCGATCAGCACGTTCTTCGCCGTCAACGCCGTCTCGTTCCTCGTCTCGGCGGCGCTGATCGCGCGGCTGCGCGAGGGGGCGCCGGCCGCGGCGGAGGGCGGCGCGGCAGGCTGGCGGGAGGGGCTGGCCGCGCTGCGGCCGCGGCGGGCGCTCTCGCTCGCGGTCGCCACGTTCGCGGTCGCGATGACGATCACGACCGGGTCGTGGATCGCGGGCGTGCCGACGCTCGTGCGCGACACGCTCCACGCGGGCGCCGGCGGGTTCTCCGTCGTCATGATCGGCTTCGCGGGCGGGTCGATCGCCGTCGGCGCGCTGCTCGCGCGGCTCCCGGTCCATGCGAAGGCGCGCGCGAGCATGCTCGCCTGGCTCGCGTTCCTGCCCGCCTACGGCCTGATCGCCGCGGCCGGGTCGCTCCCGCTCCTCGTCGCCGCCGCCGTCGGCACCGGCGCGGGCGAGACGCTCTCCTACGTGCTCCTCAGCTCCGCGGCGCAGGAGGAGGTGCCGGACGCCGTCCTCGGGCGGGTGCTCGGGGTGATCTCGCTCGTCCACCGAGGCGCCCACGCGACCGGGCTCCTGCTCGTCGCGCCGCTCTACGCGGTCGCGGCGCCGCGGCCGCTCTTCGCCGCGGCGGCGTGCGCGACCGCGGCCGTCGGGGTCGCGGGCGCGGTGGCGGCGGCGCGGCTCACCCGCGACGCGCCGGCGCCGAGGCGCAGCTAGGACGCCTCGGGGTCGAGCAGGCGCAGCTCGAGCACGCGCCCGGCGTCGAAGCCGGCGAGCCGCAGGGCGGCGCCGGCGGCGGCGACGGCCGCCCCGGCCGGCATCAGCCCGACGAGCTCGGAGCCCGCGAACGACGCCCCCCGCGCCTCCGCCTCGGCGACGACGCGCCCCACGAGCTCGTGCAGCGCGGCCGCCTCCCAGTCCTCGACGTTCATCGACACCTGCACGAGCCCGGCGCGGGGCAGCTCGAGCCCGAGCGCGCGCACGCCGGGGAACCCGCCGCCCTCGTGCTCGCGCACGAGCGCCGCCACCGCCTTCGCCGTCTCGAGCGGCCCCCGGAGGTTCACGTTGAACGCGATCAGCGGCCGGCGCGCCCCCACGATCACGCCGCCCGCGGCCGGGTCGAGCCGCGGCGGGCCGAAGTCGGGGGCGAGCTCGCCCGCGTCGAGACGGCGCTGCAGCTCCGCGACGCCGCCGCGGCGGTAGAAGGCGGGCCCGCGCTCGGGAGGCGCGTAGAGGAAGACCGGCAGCCCGAGCGCGCCGATCCGCTCGCCGACCCGCCGCGCCGCCGCCCTCGCCCGCTCGAGGTCGCCCGGCGCGACCGGCACCACCGGCACCACGTCGGCCGCGCCGATGCGCGGATGGGCGCCCTCGTGGCGCCGGAGGTCGATCCGCTCGCGGGCGACCTCCACGGCCGCGACGAGCGCGTCCGCGAGCGGCCCCTCGTCGCCGACGAGGGTGAAGACCGAGCGGTTGTGGTCGGCGTCGGCGTGGACGTCGAGCAGGCGGGCGTGCGCCGCGATCGCGCCTCCGATCGCGTCGATCGTCGCCCGGTCGCGCCCCTCGGAGAAGTTCGGGACCGACTCGAGCGGCAGCACGGCTCGTACTCTAGGACGGTGCCCGCCGCGGGACGCCACGCCGGTCGCGCGGGCGGCGCGTGACCCGCCGCCGCTCCGCCTACCGGTCGCTCCGCTCGCTCGAGCGCGACCTCGCCGTGTGCCGCGCCTGCGCCGAGGCCGGCTACCGGCTCGAGTCCCTCCCCGTGCTCGCGCCGCGGCACGGCCAGCGCGCCTACCTCTACGGCCAGGCGCCGGGCGCCCAGGAGGGGCTCGAGCGCAGGCCCTGGCGCGGCCGGGCCGGCCGCACCCTCCGCGCCTGGCTCGGGCTCGGCGAGGAGGAGTTCTACGCCGCCTTCTACTGCGCCTCGGTGACCCGCTGCTACCCCGGGAAGGCCCCGTCCGGGCGCGGCGACCGGACGCCGAGCCCGCGCGAGCAGGAGCTCTGCGCGTTCTGGCGCGAGTGGGAGCTCGCGCTCCTGCGGCCGGCGCTCGTCGTCACCGTGGGAGGGCTCGCCGCCCGGCGCCTCCTGGGGTTCGCCTCGGTGACGGAGTGCGTGGGCCGCAGCTACGAGCTTCGGGGCGCCGTCGCGGTCCCGCTCCCGCATCCGTCCGGCGCGAGCGGCTGGCTGAACGCGCCCGGGAACCGCGCACAGCTCGAGCGGGCGACGGCGCTCGTCCGCGCGGAGCTCGGCCGGCTCGCACCGGGCGCGTAGGCTGGACGCATGACGAGGGCAGAGCCGCGCAACGCGAGGACGTTCGTCCGGCTGCTCGGCTTCCTGCGGCCGTACAAGCTCTCGCTCGTCGTCTCGGTGCTGCTCGCGTTCGCCTCGCAGGCGGGCTCGCTCACCTTCCCGTGGCTCACCGGCGACGTCGTGCACGCGATCCAGGCCGGCGAGCGCCACCGGCTCCCGCTCCTGATCGGCGTCGTGGTCGCGGTCGGCGTCGCGAAGGCGCTCGCGACCGTGGGCCGGCGGCTGATCTCGGGCAACCAGGCGCTCGGCGTCGAGCTCGACCTCCGGAACGCCCTCTACGCGAAGTTCGTCCGGCTCTCGTTCGGCTACTACGACCGCCACCAGACCGGCCAGCTCATGTCGCGCGCGACCGTCGACCTGCAGGCGGTCCGCTTCTTCCTCGGCTACGGCCTGATCTTCTTCTTCCAGCACGTGTTCACGGTCGTCGGCGTCGCCGTGCTCGTGTTCGTGATCTCGTGGAAGCTCGCGCTCGTCGCGCTGGCGGTCGCGCCGGCGATGGTGCTGCTCGCCTACCGCTACAGCCGCGTGTCGCATCCCGTGCTGCGCGACGTGCAGCAGAAGATGGCGGACGTCGCGACGGTCGCGGAGGAGAACGTCGTCGGCGTCCACGTGGTCAAGTCGTTCGCGCAGGAGCAGGCGGAGCAGGACAAGTTCGAGCGGCGGTCGGAGGCGCTGTTCGGCCAGAGCGTGCGCGCCAACCGCCAGCGGGCGTTCTACGTGCCGGTGCTGTCCTTCCTGCCGCTGCTCGGGCAGGCCGCGGTCATCCTCGCCGGCGGCCGGATGGTCGCGCACGGCTCGCTCTCGCTCGCCGACTTCGTGCGCTTCAACCTCTACCTCTCGCTGCTCATCTTCCCGCTGCGGATGCTCGGGATGTGGGTCGGCGAGGGGCAGCGGGCCACGGCCTCCGGGGAGCGGATCTTCCAGGTCGTCGACGAGCCGGAGGAGATCGGCGACGCTCCCGAGGCGCACGAGCTGCCGCCGGGGCCGGGCCGCGTGCGCTTCGAGCACGTGAGCTTCGGCTACGACCCGGCCCGGCCGGTGCTGCGCGACGTCGACCTCGAGCTCGAGCCCGGCCGGACGGTCGCGCTGATCGGGCACACGGGCGCGGGCAAGACCACCCTCGCCTCCCTCATCCCGCGCTTCTACGACGTGCAGGAGGGGCGCGTCCTCGTCGACGGCGAGGACGTCCGCGACCTCACGCTCGCCTCGCTGCGCCGGGAGATCGGCGTGATCGCGCAGGACCCCTTCCTCTTCTCCGCCACCGTCCGCGAGAACCTCGCGTTCGGCCGGCCCGAGGCGACGGACGAGGAGCTCGCGCGGGCGGCGCGGCTCGCGCAGGCGCACGAGTTCGTCGAGCGGCTCCCCGAGGGGTACGACACGGTGATCGGAGAGCGCGGGATCACGCTCTCGGGCGGGCAGCGGCAGCGGCTCGCGATCGCGCGCGCCCTCGTCCTCGACCCTCGCATCCTGATCCTGGACGACGCGACCGCGTCGGTCGACGCCGCGACCGAGGCGAAGATCAGGGTCGGCCTGCGGGAGGCGATGCGGGGCCGGACGACGGTGATCATCGCCCACCGCCTGTCCACGATCGCGCTCGCGGACGAGGTCGTCGTCCTCGAGGGCGGCCGGGTCGCCGCCCGCGGCGGGCACGAGGAGCTGATCGACGGGAGCCCCGTCTACCGCGAGATCTGGGAGCACGGCCGGCTCGAGCGCCAGGTGGCCGAGCAGGAGGTCGCGTGACCGGGGCGGCGCGATGAGGGTCTGGCAGCCCGGGTCGCACCTCGTGCAGCAGCGCGCGGTGAAGGTGGACGACTGGTCGTGGGCGGCGACGAAGCGGCGCCTGCGGGCGCTCTACCGGCTCGCGTCCCCCTACAAGGGCCGCACGGCGCTCGCGATCGCGTCGCTCCTGCTCGCGACCGCGGTCTCGCTCGCGCCGCCGTTCCTGATCGGCCGCGCGATCGACGAGGTCCGGAACGGCCGCACCCACGCGCTCGGCTGGATCGTGGTCGCCTTCGTCGCAGCCGGCGGGCTCGGGATCGCGTGCTCGTACGCGCAGACCTACTTCACCGGCTGGACGGGCGAGCGGATGCTCGCCGACCTCCGCAACCACCTCTTCCGCCACCTGCAGCGACTCTCGCTCGGCTTCTACGAGCGCAACCGCGCCGGCGTCCTGATCAGCCGCCTCACGAACGACGTCGAGGCGCTCGACCAGCTCGTCACCGACGGCGTGACCTCGCTCGTGCAGAACTCGCTCACGCTGCTCGGCTCGGCCGTGGTGCTGTTCCTCCTCTCGTGGAAGCTCGCGCTCGCGACGCTCGTCGTGATCCCGCTCCTTCTCGCCGGCACCGCCGCCTTCCGCAAGCGCTCGAGCCGCTCCTACCGCGGCGTGCGCGAGAAGCTCGGCGCCGTCACCGCGACGCTCGCCGAGGACATCGCGGGCATGCGCGTCCTCCAGGCCTTCACGCGCGAGCGCGCGGCGCGCGATCACTTCCGCCGCGTCAGCGAGGAGTACCGCCGCAAGAACCACGAGACGGTCGTCCAGAACGCCCTCTACTTCCCGTTCGTCGACCTGCTCTCGTCGATCGCGACCGCGGTCGTCCTCGGCTACGGCGGCTACCTCGTCTTCGACGGCGACGTCACGATCGGCGTCCTCGCCGCGTTCCTCGGCTACCTGACGAACTTCTTCGACCCGGTGCAGCAGCTCTCGCAGCTCTACAGCACCTTCCTCTCGGCCGTCGCCGCGCTCGACAAGATCATGGACGTGCTCGAGGAGGAGCCCGACGTCGAGGACGCCGGCGGCGCCCGCGAGCTCCCCCGCGTCCGCGGCCACGTCCGCTTCGAGAGCGTCCGCTTCGCGTACGGCACCGGCCCCGAGGTGCTGCACGGGATCGACCTCGACGTCCCGCCCGGAACGACGGTGGCGCTCGTCGGCCACACCGGCGCCGGCAAGTCGACGATCGCGAAGCTAATCGCGCGCTTCTACGACCCCACGGCCGGGCGGATCACCATCGACGGCGAGGACCTCCGGAACGTCCGCCAGGAGTCGCTGCGCCGCCAGCTCGGGATCGTCCCCCAGGAGGGCTTCCTCTTCGCCGGCACGGTCGCCGAGAACATCGCCTTCGGCCGGCCCGAGGCGACCCGCGAGGAGATCGCCGCCGCCGCCCGCGCCGTCGGCGCCGACGAGTTCGTCGACCGGCTCGAGCAGGGCTACGACACGCAGCTCGGCGAGCGCGGCTTCCGCCTCTCGCTCGGCCAGCGGCAGCTCGTGGCGTTCGCCCGCGCCCTCCTCGCCGACCCGCGCATCCTCATCCTCGACGAGGCGACGAGCTCGGTCGACATCGGCACCGAGCAGAAGATCGAGCGGGCGCTGCGCCGGCTCCTGCACGGCCGCACCGCCTTCATCATCGCCCACCGGCTCTCGACGATCCGCGACGCGGGCACGATCGTCGTGCTCGAGCACGGACGCATCGTCGAGCAGGGTTCCCACGACGAGCTGCTCGCCCGGCAGGGCCGCTACGCCGAGCTCTACGGGAGCTGGGCGGCGGACGTGGCGTAGGCTCCGCCCATGAGCGAGCTCGACCCGGAGACGAGGGGTCGGATCGACGAGCCGGTCGCGCCCGAGGCCGCGCACGAGACGCGGCTCACGCCGGCCCAGGCGGTCAGGCAGATGCGCATCCGCGTCCCCGGACGCGGGAACCAGAAGCTCCGCCGCGTGATCGAGCGCGTCAACCAGGACGACCAGCTCAAGGGCTGGTGGCACGTCGCGAACGTGAACGCCGTCGTCCGGATGGGGATCAACGACCACTCGTGGGTCCACATCCAGATCGTCACGAACATCGCGCTCAAGCTGCTGCGCCAGCTCACGAAGCACGGCATCGAGCCGGCGGTCGTGAACGACTACGGGATGACGCGCGAGGACGCCGAGGTGATCGTCGCCCTCTCCGCGCTCACCCACGACGTCGGCATGGCCGTCCACCGCCACGGGCACGAGGACTTCAGCCTCTTCCTCGCCGCGCCCAAGCTGCGGGAGCTGCTCGAGGGGATCTACGAGGAGCCCGACCGGGCCGTGATCGTGGCCGAGGTGCTCCAGGCGATCATCAGCCACCGCGCCGACGGCGAGCCGTTCACGCTCGAGGCGGGCATCCTCCGCGTCGCCGACGCGCTCGACATGGAGCAGGGACGCTCGCGGATCCCGTTCGAGCGCGGCCGCGTCGGCATCCACTCGCTCTCGGCGGCGGCGATCGAGGACGTCGCGATCGGCGACGGCGAGACCAAGCCGATCCGGATCGAGATCGCCATGAACAACTCCTCCGGCATCTACCAGGTCGACGGCCTGCTCAAGGCGAAGCTCCGCGGCTCCGGCCTCGAGCCCTACGTCGAGGTGGTCGCGCACATCGACACCGAGGCCGAGAAGCGGCTCGTGCCGCTCTACCGTCTCGAGATCTGACCTCGCTACACTGTGCCGCGCCCTGCGGGGTCGTCTAACGGTAGGACGCCTGACTCTGGATCAGGTAGTCAAGGTTCGAATCCTTGCCCCGCAGCCTCTAAAAGCCCCGCTCGGCGGGGTCTTTTGTTGCCGTAACCGGCACCGGCCCACAAAGGTCGGGATTCGAGTGGCGTGACCCCCTGAGGTCGGTCCGGTCGCTTCGAGAGTCTCATCGCCCATCCGTGGGCAAGGAGGACAATCAGGTGCTGAAGGAGATCGCGAGGGGAAACTGGTGAGCCCGTCGCGCAGACGCCAGGCCGTGTCGGTGCTGGTCGAGCGGCTCGGCCTTCGAAGCAATCAGAGTCCTCAAAACGACGACTGCCCGACATCGTCTACCACGCGCTCCTCACCGACGCGCAAGCAGTCATCGCCCAGTCAACTTGGCAGAGAAGCTACGGACACTCCCGCAGGACTCGTTAGGAGGAGATCCGAGCTATCACCTCGCCGAAGTCGCGCATGCTGTTGCCGCCGGGGCTGTTGCCCGACGAGAGCGTCCAGTAGCTGATCCCCCAGCGCTCCCGGCGCTGCTCGAGGGTGTCGGCGACCTGCTCGACCGTGCCGACCAGGAAATGAGGAGACTCGAGAACGTCCTCGACGCTGAGTCCAAGCGCCCGACCGGCGGCTGCGGCAGCGCTCGACGGGTTCCGCGTGACGATCACCCTGTTCACGATGGCGTGCAGCTCGAGCTGCGAGAAGCGCTCTCCGGCGGCCGCGCGGATCCAGTCAAGTCGCTCCTCGACCCGCGCCGCACCGCCGTCGAAGCCGGTGGCTGTCCGGCGCCACGAGCCCGCTGGCCCACGTTGCATATTCCGCGAGATGCTGATGGTGTCTGCCACCGTGGCCGCGAGCTCGAGGACGCGCTTTCCGCCGCCGCCGACGAGGAGCGGAATCGGCGCCTGCTGCGGTCGTGGCCAGTTCTCCGGGGCATCCACACTGAAGTGCCGTCCCCGGAACAACGGTCGCTCCCCGGCACACGCCTGGGAAAGGATCTCCAGGGCTTCGGCGAGCCGTTCCAGTCGCTCCGGCACGGGCCGCCGGCTCATCCCGACAGCACGGAAGTCGTCGAGGTCCCAGCCGGCGCCGATACCCAGCTCGAAGCGGCCCCCGGTGAGGACGTCGGTCGCGATCGCTTCTCGCGCAAGCAGGAGCGGGTGCCGTAGCTCGTTGTTCACCACCAAGGTGCCGAGGCGCAGTGAGGGAGCGGCGTTATGTGCCGCCATCAGCGCGCTCCAGATTCCGCCGCTCGAGAAGTGATCCATGACGGTCACGGTCGAGAAGCCGCAGTCTTCGGCGAGCTTGACCGCGTCGCTCCACACGCTTCTTCCGCCGAAGATCGGCTGGAGCGTGACGCCGAATCGAAACGCGCGGGTCATTCGCGTTCCGGCCGCAGCGGCGCGCGCCCGCCGCCGTCGGTGCGCCGGTAGGCAACCGGGGTGACCGAGGGATCCGATTCGACGCTGCCTCGATGCTCGAGGAAGCGGAGCACTGCGAGGACACGCGTCACCGCGAGGTCCTCGCGCGCTTCTGCGATCGTGCCGCGATTTACGTCGGCGGCGAGCCTTCTCGTCGCCTCCGTGATCGTAACCGCATCGGCCCCAGCGACGGGAGTGGCCTGTAGCACGAGGCGAAGGTCGACCTGGTGTGCTCGCCGGTCGTGCTCGAGCGCGGCCCTGCCGTCGCTGAATACGCGGCCGTGTCCGGGGAGGATCAGGCGGGCTCCGAGCGTGCGGAGGGTCTCGTACGAGCGAAGGTGGTCGGCAAGCGGATCGTCGTCGCGCGCGGTGTAGCGCGCGACTCCCGTCGGGATCCGCAGAATGCGGTCACCCGAGAGCAGCAGCCCCGAGGCGGGGTCGAAGGCGCAGAGGTGCCCAGCGTGATGACCGGGCGTGCCGATCAGGCGAAAGCGGTACTTGCCGCTGACGAGCAGCGCGCCGTCGCCGATCACCTCTACGTCTGAGCCCGCAGCGACTGGCCCTGTACCCCGACCGTTCCCCTGCACGTCGAGCCCGTGCCGGCGAAGGAACGCGGGATCGATTCGGTGGCCTTCGAACGTAGCGGAATGCGCGATGAGACGGGCACCGGTCCGAGCCGCGATCTCCGCAGCGAGCCCGACGTGATCCGGGTGGCCGTGTGTGAGGAGGACCTGCTCGATGCCGTCGTCGAGGATCCCTCGACGGTCGAAGAAGTCGAGGAGTGTCAGTCGCGACAGCTCACTCCGTTCGGCCGCATCGACGAGCGTCCAGCCATGATCGCCCCGGATCAGGTAGACGTTGACGAAGCCGTGCAGGCGTGGAATCGACACCTGGATCACGTCGCGCGCGATCTCGGTGGATCGCCATGTGGGTTCCCCTTCGCCCCACTCGCGGCGCATACTCGCCTCAGACGTCGATTCTCGAGTAATCGGCAAGTCGGTCGCCCGCCGCTGCGCCCTTCGGAAAGACCATGTCGATTCGCTCCAGCTCGTCAGGTGTCAGCTCCACCTCGACGGAGGCGACGTTCTCCTCGAGGAAGCTGCGCCGGTCGCTCCCGGGTATCGGCACGACGTCGTCTCCCTGCGCGAGCAGCCATGCCAGTGCGAGCTGGGCGGGCGTGATCCCCTTCTCGGACGCAAGCCGCTCGAATCCCTCGAGCAACCTCAGGTTGTGCTTGAGGTTCTCCGCCTGGAAACGCGGGTTCGTCCGCCGAAAGTCGTCCGGCTCGAGCCCGTCGAGTGTCTTCACCTTCCCGGAAAAGAAGCCGGCGCCGAGCGGCCGGTAGGCGACGACGCCGATGCCAAGCTCGCGAAGCGCCGGAAGGAGCTCGTCCTCCGGCTCGCGCGTCCAGAGCGAGAACTCGATCTGAACCGCAGAAAGCGGATGCACGGCATGCGCGCGACGAATGGTTCTCACCGACGCTTCGGACAGGCCGATGTAGCGCACCTTGCCGGCGTGCACGAGCTCTGCCATCGCGCCGACGGTCTCCTCGATCCCGACGGTCTTGTCGACTCGGTGCTGGTAGTACAGGTCGATGTAGTCGGTGCCGAGCCGCCGCAACGACGCGTCGCACGCCTCCCGGACGTACGCGGCGTCGCCGCGCACACCGCGACGTCCGTGCGCGTCTCGGGTGCTACCGAACTTCGTCGCGAGGATCACCTCGTCGCGGTGTCCAGCTATTGCGCGGCCGACGAGTCGCTCGTTCGTGTGAGGTCCGTAGGCGTCGGCGGTGTCGAGGAAGTTGAAGCCGAGCTCCAGGGACCGAGCGATCGTTGCGAGCGCCTCCGGCTCATCCGGACGCGCGTAGTACTCGGACATTCCCATACACCCGAGGCCGAGCGGCGGCACCTCGAGCCCCTGGGCTCCAAGTCTGCGCCTACGCATGCTGTGCCTCCAGCGCAACCGTGACCGGCCACGATCGTTCGGCGCCTCGGGCAAGACGGTCGAGCTCCTCCGCGATGAGGCGAGGGCTCGTGAGAAACGGAAAGTGACCCTCCTGGAGCTCGACCGGTGTCCGGCCGAAGACGCGTAGCGCGGTGCGGCGGGCGCGCGCGATCGGGATGCAACGGTCGAATACGCCGTTCGCTACGGCGGCGGGTACCGGCGGCCATTCCCGGAGAGGCGTCACCTCGCGGTGCGGCTTCTCGCATTGGGGCCGCTGACGATCGAGCGCCCATTCCTGGATCTCTCGCGGACAGTCGAAGAAGAACACCTCGCGCGCTTCCTCACGCGGGGTCAGGTGCCATTGCGCGTCGTCGTCGAGCAGGCTCGGGTGCGCGGTCTCGGAATCCTCGGCGTCCTGTGCGATGAGGTCGTAGGGGTTCGTGCCGGGCTCCGGGATGACGGCGCAGACGAAGACGAGCAGCCGGACGGGCCGGCGCTGCGCGATCAGGGGCAACGTGAGACCGCCGAGCGAGTGGCCGACGACGACAACCTCCTCGTCAACGTCCGCAAGCGACGAGACGACGACCTCGGCGTATTCGGACGCTCCGGCGTCCGGATCGCCGATCGGCAGGTCGACCGCGACGGAGCGGTGACGCAGCTGCTCGAGCTCGGCCTGGAGTGGCTCGAAGCACCACGCCCCCTGCTGACCCCCGTGTACGAGCGAGAAGACCGCCATTCGCTTCAGGGAACGAGCACCGCGCGGGTGACGCTCGTGGAGCGCCCGGACCACTCGGCGGCGGCCATCGCCTCGTTCACGTCGTCGAGGCTGAACCGGTTCGAGACCACCCGTTCGTAGGGAATGTGTGCCTGCGTCTTAGCCATGAGGTCCATCAGAGCCGGAATGAGCGTGTGCCGGTACCCGCTCGAGCCGACCAGGCGCTTGCCGCGGATGATCCTGCGCGGGTCGAGGGTGAACGTTCGTCCGGCCATGACGTGACCGATCTCGACGAGCGTTCCTGCGGGTCCAAGGTATTCGACACCCTCCGGGATCAGTTCCGTCACTCCGACCAGCTCCATCACGACATCCGCCCCTTCGCCGCCAGTCAGGTCGAGGATGCACTCGCGCCGGGCGGCCGCCGTGTCGATCTCGTCGACGTTAATCACGTGGTCGGCGCCAAACTGCCGTGCGAGTTCGAGCCGCTCGGGGAGGCGGTCGAGGACGATGACCTTCGCGGCGCCGCGGTAGGTGGCGATCGCGGTCGCGCAGAGGCCAAGGCCCCCGGCTCCCTGGACGACGACGTAGTCGCCGGGACCGCAGCCGGCGCGGTCGAGTCCCTCCGCTGAGGTTCCCATAGCGCAGTTGACCCAGGACAGGGAGGCATCCGGCAGCTCGTCGGGCACGCGATAGAAGGGTCGGTCCGCGGTGATGTACAGGTAGTCGGCAAACGTGCCGCTGAAGTACGGCCACACTCCCGCCTCGGGCGGATACTTCGCGGGCGGCCGCGTGCAGAGGTTGGTGTTGCCACGGTTGCACTGCCGGCATCGAAAGCACGCGCGCGACGACCAGTGGACGACGCGGTCTCCCTCGGCGATCGACCTCCCTGCCCAGTCGGTCGTCACCCCCTCCCCTAGCTTCGCGAGGACACCCGTGCCCTCGTGTCCCATCACGTTCCCGGACGGCGGTATGGGGTGGTAGCGCTGGTCACGGTCGCCTCGCCACGAGTGGAGGTCCGAGCCGCAGATGCCAGCCTGGGTGATACGGAGCAGCGCGTCGCCGGGAGCGGGATCGGGAACGTCGTACTCCTCGATTGCGAACGGCTCAGCGTATTCCTTCAGCACGACCACGCGGCCCTTCATCACGTCTTCACTCCTCCCTGAAGCGGTCAGATGCGGATGACACCCACACCGCCCTCGTTCTCGATCTGCGTCCCGTACGGCTGCGACAGCCGCTGAAGCCACTGGAGAACCTCGTCTGCGACCGGGGGCGTTGCCGCCAGCGGCCGTCCACGCTGACTCATGGTCTTGCCGAAGCCAAGGTCGATCGGGTAGAGCCGCACCTCGCGCAGCTCCCAGTCGTCGAAGAAGCAGACGGCGATGACGCTGTGGTAGAAGGCCGAGTCGACCGGGAACCCATACGCCCCTTCACCCGAGCGCGCGGCACCCCAGTCGCCGGGTGTGTGCTCGGCGCCGAGCCCCTGCCGTGCGTACGCCGGCTCCGGCTGCCAACGGACCGTGTCGTTGTGGAAGACGAAGTTGCCGAGACTGTAGAAGATCGGCCTGCCCTTGTAGATCTCGATGCCGCGAAGGAAGTGCGGTCCGTGGCCCGCCACGACGTGACAGCCGCAGTCGATCACGCGATGGGCGAACTCGGTGAAGAACTCAGGTGGGCTCTCGCGGCAGACTTCGTGGATTTCGCCGGTTGGGCCGCTCTCGTGCGAGTGGAGACTGTAGATCCGCCAGTCCGTGTGCTTGCAGGTGCCGCTGATCCATCGTTCGATGTCGTCAAGATCGGTTCGCCGGCAGCTCGTGTCCGTTCCGTAGCTCTCCGCGAGGCGGAAGGTATGACCCATGAAACGCACCTCGCTGTCGTGGTCGTACGTCTCTGCGCGGTGCGGATGGAAGCGGTGGTGCACTTCCTCGTACTCGTCGTATCCGAGCTCGCGTTTCGCCTTTCGCAGCGCAGCGAACACGTCCGCCGGCACACGGTGGACGGTCTCGTGGTGTAGAGCATTGATGCCGGGCTTGCCGCGGAAGTCGGGACGAGCGGTTCCGGCGACGGATTGCTCGAAGAACGTGCTGCAGGCAGCCATCAGCGCCACGCGCCCCTGAGGTAGGTCCACGACCGCCGGAGCGCGTGCCTCGTCGAGGCTCATGCCGCCCCCCGCATACGCAAGACCGCGCTCGCGCAGGTGACGGAGAGTGGTCAGGAAGCCGGCCTCGTTGAAGTCGAACGAGTGGTTGCTCGCCACGGTGACCGCGTCGATGCCGAGCCACTTCAGGTCGTCGAGGCAGTCGGGCTCGCCAACCTGCCAGGAGATCGAGGCGGGCTTGTTCGCCCAGCTGTGCTCGAACTCGTTGATCTGCGTTTCCAGGTTCGCGACCGAGAAATCGGCGCCACGGAGCAGATCGACCAGCTGCAGGTACTCCGGCTCGCGGTGCAACGCCAGGCGGCGGTTCACCATGGCGTCACCGACGAGCGCGATGGTGATCTTCCCGGCTTCAGCCTCGTAAGGCATCAGAAGCGTCCTCTTGCGTCACGCCGTCTCGACCGCAGGCTCGACAGCCTCTCCCTCACCCGACAGGTAGCGCGGGCCCCGTGCGAGCGATCCGAGCGCCGAGAGGACGCAGGCTGCGATCGCGAACCCGAATGCGAGCAAGAGTGCCAGGTGAAAGGGCCCGGAGATCAATTCGGGGAAGAATGCCCGCTCGGTGAGGTCCTGCCGCTGGCCAGCCGGAAGCTGCTGCAGCACCTGTGAGCCGAGCAGCGTGCGGACGGGGTTGTAGCCGAGGAAGGTCGCGAAGATCGTCGATCCGGGAGGAAGGTGCGCGATGCGAGTCGCGTCGACGTCGGACACGCCGTGGGCAACGAGCCCGTCGTGCAGCGCCGATGGCAGCCGCGCCGACAGGCCGACGATCATGAGTGAGAAGAAGACGCCGACCGAGAGCACCGAGGCGGCATTGAGGAACGTCGAGTTCATCCCGCCACCCGAGCCCCTCTCGCTCGCGGGCAGGCTGTTCATGACCGCGGCACGGTTGGGGGACGAGAACAAGCCCATGCCGACGCCCTCGAGGAAGAGCACTAAGGCGAATTCCGGATACCAGAAGTCGACCGGCAATGCGCACAGCCACCCGAAGCTCGCAATCGAAAGCGCCATTCCGGCTGTCGCGAACGCTCGCGCACCGTGCCGGTCGGAGAAGTACCCGGAGACGGGCGCCGCGACGACGAAACCGGCGATGAGGGGCAACATGCAGACCCCTGCCCAAAGGGGCGTTTCCGAGAAGGCGTATCCGTGCAGCGGTAGCCAGATCCCCTGGAGCCAGATAACGATCGCGAACTGGAGGCCGCCACGTGCCATGGCGGCAAAGAGCGTCGCCACGTTTCCCGCAGCGAACGCACGGATCCGGAACAGGTCGAGGCGGAACATCGGATCGATCACATGACGTTCGAGCCGGACGAACCACGCGAGCAGCGCACAGCCCCCAGCGAGCAGCCCGATGACGACGGGGCTCGTCCACCCCATCGAATGCCTGCCATAGGGCTGGATGGCGTAGGTGATCGCGACCATCAAGCCCACGAGGCCAGCGCCGAAGGTGGCGTTGCCCCACCAGTCAATCCGAGCCTCGCATCGCGGCGCGAGCTCCCGCAGCATCCGGTACGCCCAGATCGTGCCGAAGATGCCGATCGGAACGGAGACGAGGAAGGCCAGCCGCCAGGTGACCGGCGCGAGCAGGCCGCCGAGCGCCAACCCGACAAACGAGCCGGACATCGCGGCGATGCCGTTGATGCCGAGGGCAAAGCCCCGTTGCTCGACCGGAAAGGCATCCGTGATGATCGCGGCCGAATTGGCGTAGAGCATCGCTCCGCCGACGCCCTGGCCCAGTCGCATCAAGATGAGCCACAACGCTCCTGCGCCACCGTGTAGCCATGAGATCGAGAGGAGGATCGAGAAGACGGTGAAGACTGCGAAGCCGAGGTTGTAGACACGAACGCGGCCGTAGAGGTCGCCGAGACGTCCGAGGCTGACGACGAGTACCGCCGTGACGACGAACGAGCCCATCATCATCCAGAGCAGGTAACCGGTGTTGGCCGGCTGAAGCGGATCGAGACGGATGCCGCGGAAGATGTCCGGCAGGGCGATGAGGATGATCGACTGGTTGACCATCGCCATGAGGACGCCAAGGGTCGTATTGGAGAGTGCGATCCACTTGTACTCGACTCGCACGCTCAGAACAGGGCGATCGGATTCACGGAGGATCCCGTACCGCCCACGATCCGGAGCGGCGCGACGCACAGCTGGAACTCGTAACGGCCCTCCTCGGCACACGCATCCGCGAGCGGCTCCAAGAGCGCGTTGTCGACGAGCGCGAGGCCGAAGGCCCAGATCGCGGCATGCACTGCGAAGGCGAGGTCGAAGCCGTTCGGGCGCAGATCCATCATGTCCCACACGAGCACGGCGGCATCGGCCTCACGGAGGAACGGCAGGCATGAGACGTGCAGGCCTGGGCGTGAGGAGCGGCCGACATCGAGGCTTCCGGTACCCCAGGGAGCGTTCTCCCTGTCCCATTGCTCTCGTCCCGAGTAGACGACGAGCGCATCGCCGGGTTCCAGGGCCACGCCTTGGGCGTCGGCGATGCTGCGCAACTCGCTGCCCGTGACCGGACGGTCTTGTGTGACGTACCGCACGCCGCGGTGGCGCGGCACGTCGAGAAGCACTCCGCGGGTGGCGATTCCGTCGCCGTAGCTCGCGACGTCACCGAAGCGCACGCCGTCGAAGCGGATCTCCTCGTCCGGCTTGCGACCGTTCCACATGCCGTCTTCGTCCCACACGTGGCAGAGCGCGTCGATGTGCGTCGAGGCTGTGCCGTGGCAGCTGATGCCGGTGTAGTCGACAACGGAGCCAGCGTGTGGGCCACGCGCTACGCGTGTCGTGAAGAGCTGGGCCGGTGACGGGTTGTTCGCGGCGACGTGCGTGGGAAAGGGCCGAGCGAGCGAGACGATCCTGCCGCTGCGGACGAGCGAGGCTGCCCGGCGTCGCTTCTCGGGTGTTATGAGGTTGAGGGTGCCGAGCTGGTCGTCGTCGCCCCAGCGGCCCCAGTTACGAGCTGTCCGCAGGTACTGCCATACGTCGTCCTTGGTCTCGAAGTCGGTCATCCCTGTGGCCGCTTGAGGTAGACGCCCGCGGGGTCCATCTCGCGCAGAAGCGCAACCGCCGAAGCGTCCGGCGTCGGCGTCTGCTCCACTTCGTCAGGAAGATCGACCGCAAAGCCCGCACCCTCGATGACAGCCTCCGGATCGACGCCCGGGTGAATTGAGCTGACGAAGGCACGCCTCGTGTCGGGGCGGAAGCGAAAGACGGCGAGATCCGTGATGATCATCCGCGGGCCGCCGCCGACGAGTCCTGCGCGCTCGCGCTCGTCCCCACCGCCCAGAAAGCCGGGAGAGGTCACGTATTGGACCCGTTCGACGAGTCGCTCGGGACGGTGAGGGCACATGATCACGGTGGATCGCGCCGAGGACGCGATGTCGTTCGCCCCGCCGCTGCCGGGCAGGCGCTTCCCCGGGTGGTGGTAGTCACCACCGATGACGGTAGTGTTGATGTTCCCGTAGGCATCGACCTCCGCGGCTCCGAGGAAGCCGACGTCGATGACGCCGCGCTGAAGAAGGCCGAGAACGTAATGAAGGCCGCGGATCGACGTCGCGGCATGCATCAGACGGAAATCGCCGACACCCAGCGCGAGGTGCGTCGGTTGCGGGTCGAGGATGCCGGACTCGAACAGCAGGCTCGCTTCGGGGGCATGGGTCGCCTTCGCCAGGTAGGCAGCCAGCATCGGCAGTCCGGTACCGACGAAGACGGCACTCCCGTCGGCGATCTCGCGGGCGGCCGTGTAGACCATGACCTCCTCGAGGCTTACACTCACGCTCGCCATCCTCCGTCCTCTCGCTCGAGGTGGTAGCCGAAGTGCGGATCCGGTCGTAGCGCGAGGAGACGACGGACTCCGAGGCGCTCCAGGTACGCGCTGTGGCCGCCCGCCGTTACCTGCGCAAGGTAGTCGGCAAAGCGCCCCTCGTCGCGGCTGGCTGCGACGTACTCGCGTATGTGCGCGTAGTCAGCGTCGTACAGCCGGTACATGCCGGTCGGGTGGGCACCGTACGGCACCGCAGCGATACGCGAGACGAGCATCCCCGGCACGATCGTGAAGTGCGGCGACTCGCGGAGCCGCGAGGAGTCGACGATCTCCTCGACTGTCGCGATTACTGTCTTGCCGGCGCGTGCCTGTTCCTCGATCACCGATGTCGCGCCCTCGACCTGGACGTTGCCGTCGTCGTCGCCACGATGGCCGTGGATGACGACGACGTCAGGAGACACCGCCGGTAAGAGAACGACTCGCTCTTCGCCGAACGGAGACTGGAACTCCTGGTGCGCGAGCCGCTGCTCACCGTTCGACCCTCCGAGGAGGTCCGACCCGAGTAGCGAGCGGACCGCCGCGAACGGCAGCCCGACACCTGCGGCGGCGAAGCGGCTCGCGAGCGCGAAATGGCTGTAGTCCTCGAACTCGACGGTGCCCCTCTCGACAACTCGCGAGAAGTTCCTGCAGAGGCCGAATCCCTCGAACATGAAGTTCGACAACACCATCCTCCTGAGGGCGCCGGCGCCCGCGAGCATGTCTGCCGCCCACGCCTCGGCGATGCCGATGAGGACGAGGTTGTCGACGCCGCGTCGGACGAGTTCGCGGACGACGGCCATCGGCGTCAGCGAATGCGCGAACCCCCCGAAGGACACCGACATGCCGGGCTGGATCTCGGCTGCCAGCTCCTCGAGGCTGCAGACCTTGCTCACCGGATTCTCACCTGCAGGAGCTTCCCGGCCGGGTCGATTCGCTCGCGGATGAGGGCGAGCTCATCCTCGCTGGGCGGCTCGGTCTCCTGTACCTCGTCGAGGACGAGGAGGTCGAATCCGGTCGCGTCGAGGACCTCGGCCACCGTCGTCCCGGGATGCACGGACTCGAGCGTCATCTGCTTGCTGGCGGGATCGAAGCCGAGCACGGCCTTGTCCGTGATCACCTTGGCTGGTCCGCCCCCGGGGAGGCCCAGCTTCTCGCGCCAGCCTGCGCCGGTGCCGTATCCGGGCGCTGACACGAAGTCGACGCGCTCGACGAACACCCTGCGCTCGTGCGGCAGAATCACGAATGTCCGTTGAGCGAAGACCGCGTGATCGGCTTGCGCGATCGGACCCGTCAACCGGACGTCGGGGCGGCTGCCACGGCCGATGCGAACGCTGTTGAGGTTCCCGAAGCGGTCGATCTGCGCACCCGAGATGAAGCTGCAAGTCATGAGCCCGCGCCGAAAGACGTCGAGGCAGCGTTCGACCGGGACGCGTGCCGCGCAACGCCAACGGAGCAGGTCGGGATCGCCGAGCGTCTCCGGCATCCCCCCGACATCGGGGTCGAAGAGGGTTCCGTACTGCAACGAGAAATCGGCGCCGCGGCTGATTGCCAGTTCGGCGGCGACGGTCGGGATTCCGACGGCGAGGATGAAGGCGCGATCGCCGGTCCCCAGGCCGATGAACCCGTGCTCCTTCTCACCGAACTGCCTCGAGAGCGCGACAGCCATCACTTCGTACACGCTGGCGTCTCTCATAGGACACCCCCACGCGTCGCAACGCCGAGCAGCCGCTCGAGCCCGACCAGCTCGAGGAAGCTCTCGTGGTCGGGCGTACCGAAGATCCACGTTGCGAGGAACTCCGCGAAGCTCTCGGGAGTAGCCGACGCGTCGTAGTAATCGCCGATCCAGGCGAGGTCGTAGGTATACCGACTGTCGCACGAACACGGAAAGGCACCGTACGGCGCCTCGACGACATAGGTGACCGCGTCTCGCGGTAGGATCGTCCGCTCCGGGCTCAGTCGGATCTGCTCGTCGCTCACGAGCTGCTCGACGGTCACGATCGTTCGCTGGCCTGCCCAACCGATGAAGATGTCTGCGTCGTTGTCGGGCCAATGCGCCGCGTCAAGCTGGACATTCCCGTGCAAGTCGGCGCTATGCGCGTGGATGATCGCCACGTCTGGCTGGGCGGCGGCAACGGCCGTGTACTCTTGGTTGGAGAAGGGGCTCGCCACGGTAGAGATCCGTGGGTTCGTCGCGGGTACGTCGGTGCCCATGAGCACGCTGCTGACCATGAAGGGCACGCCCATCGAGCCGGCGCGGAACATGTCGAGCGCCGAGATCTCGGAGTGCTCGCGGATCTCGATCGTCCCCGTCTCGGCTGCACGTCGATAGTTGCGTGCGAGGCCGAAACCCGAGATGCCTACGTACGAGGTCTCGACGATCCGTGCACAGCCTGCACCGACCAATAGGTCCACGTCGATGCCGCTGTTCCACCCGAGCAGATGGAGGTCCCTCTTCCGCTGACGCACGATCTCGACGACCGCCGCCATCGGGTGACGCCTCAGCGTGTGGCCACCGAGGGCGACGGTCTCGCCGTCGGCAATGGTGGAGATGGCCTCCCTGAGTGACACGATCTTCCCGCTCATGCCTCGTCCTCGACGCGCCACCGGATGACGGCGGCGACCGGAGGTGCCTCGTTCACGAGCAGCAGGTCATGGAGCATCTCCGGTGCATCCGCAACAGGGATCTCCAGCCCGACGAGTTGCGATACGTCGACCGATGACGTGAGTCGGAGGACCGTCTCGTAGTCGACAAGATCGAACCCGCCCGGGCACCGAATCGCGAGTCGCTTCATGTGCGCCGCGTGGAAGTCGAGCGCCAGCGGTGTCGAGTAGTAGCCCTGAAGACAGAGACAACCCTCGCGCGTGAGCAGCGGCAGGTAGGCGTCGATCGCGTCACCCCGACCGGTTGCGTCGATCACGACGTCGAGCGGTCCGGCGGCTTGCCGCCACCTGAGCTGCTCGTAGCGCGAGTCGGGCGGCCCGTTGCGTCCGCGCCACGGACGGCTCCCCCATGCAGTCTCCTCGACTCGCGTAGAGACGTCCTCCTTCGGATCGACCGTGATTGCCCCGGACAGGCGCGCCGCGAGCTCGCGCCGACCGGCGATCGGGTCGGCGGCCCAGACCTGAGCGCCACGGAGCGCGGCGAAGATCACGGCGAACTGACCCACTGCGCCGAGACCGGCGACGAGCACGCGTGAACGCGCCTTGATGTCGCAGGCGACGACGCCCTGGTAGGCGATCGCTGCGACGGCTCCCAGGGCTGCCACAGAATCCCCAACCCACGCCGGCAGCTTCACGACTTCCGTCTGGTCGACGACGCCGTGCGAGGCGTACGAGCCGCCCTGCTCCCCCAGCCCGTCGCGCGGATCGAGACGCGTCCCGGCCATTCCCACGAAGACGCGATCACCGACCGCGACGTTCGTCACCGCGCGGCCGACCTCGACCACGCGGCCGACGCGCGAGTAGCCGTAGACAAAGGGATACCGGTCGTCGACTCCCGCGTAGCTTCCGGTCACCATTGCCCGATCGGTGCCCTGGCTGACCGCGGTCAACTCGGACTCGACGAGAACGTCTTCGTCGCCCAACTGCGGCAGAGAGATCTCCACGAGCTCGATCACCCCGCGCCCGGTGAACGCGATCGCGGAGCCCTTCATCCAGGCAGCGCTCCGGGCCGGAAGTCGATTGCGACCTTGCATGTGTGCTCCGAATCCATCCGCGCAACTGCCTCGCCGATCTGCAGGAAGGGAAGCACGTCCGTGAGCGTCGACTTCAGCTGATACCGGCCATGCTCGACCAGCCGCCATGCTTCGTCGTGGATGCCTACCTCGTCCGGCTCCTCGAACCGGAGGGACCACGTGCGCGGGACGCTGCGACCCCAGCTCCAACGGAAGGTCGCCGACTGGGTCTCGGAGACGCCGTAGACGCCGATGATGCCGCCACGTGCCAGACAATCCGGCACCGCCTCGAGGACTTCGACGGTACCCGCGGCCTCGATGACGAGGTCGACCCCCTCGCCGTCCGTCAGCGCGCGGACACGGTCTGGTAGGTGCTGAGGAGTCGACACGAAGACCTCATCTGCGCCGAGTCTCGCCGCACGTTCGAGTCGCGCCGGTCTCCGCCCGAGAACCAGTACCTGCGCTGCGTGACCGACCTTCGCGAGCTGTACGAACGAGAGGGCGGCGGCCCCGGTCCCGATGACGAGCACCCGCCGGCCTTTCGGATCGGCGAGCTTGCGCAGCCAGCTGAGCGTCTCCTTGAGGACGATGAAGGCCCCGGCATCGATCGGATCGAATGTTGCGGGGACGGATTTCTGGAGCCGGTCGTACGGCCGTATCTCGTCGTTACGGCCGTCGGCCGCGAGAGCTGCTGTATCTGTCGCCAGCGCCCACTCTGCGAAGCCGCCCAGAGCTGACGCGTACTCACCGAGCCGCTCGCCCGGTCGCGCTGCCGCAGTCCGAAGCACCATGTCACCCGGAGCAAGGTTGCGCACCTTCTCGCCGACCTCGACGACCCGGCCCAGCGATTCGTGTCCGAGGATCGCCGGATACTCCCTGCGGTAGAACGTGCCGGCGACGATGTGCCGGTCGGTTCCGCAGAGCCCGGCCGACAGCGTCTCCACAAGCGCCTGATACGGCCCCGGCTCCGGCTCGGGCACGTCGAGCACCTCGAGCCGACCCGGTTCTACCACGACTGCCGCCTTCACCGCGTCATGCCTGCGCGTGCGTCACGTACCCGACTCGGCGAGCAGAGGATGCGTCCAGACGTTCACCGCGGGATCGATGCGTGCGTCCACCAGTCCCGCACCGCCCGACGCCAGGATCTCCCGCATTGCATCTGCAAGCTCATCGGCACGCTCGGCGCAGTAGCCGGCGATGCCGAAGCCACGAGCGACGGCAGCGTAGTCGGCATCGACGAAGTCCACGCCGACGAGGCGCTCACCGTAGTGAAGGAGCTCTTCCTGTCGAATGTTGCCGTATCCGAGGTCGTTCATGACCACGATGCAGATCGACACCTGCTCGCGAGTGACGGTCTCGAGCTCCCCCATCGTCATCCCTAACGCACCGTCGCCAACGAGGGCGACGACCGGCCGCTCGGGCTCGATGAGCTTGGCGGCGATGGCGGCGGGTAGCGCGAACCCCATGTTCCCGAAGCCGACGGGCTTGAGGTACTGGCCCGGCCTGCGGACGTGCCAGAGATGAGACCACACGCCGGGGTTGCCGGCGTCGACGACGAGCACGGCGTCCTCCGGCGTCTGCTGGCGGAGCACCTTGACGAGAGCGGCCGGAAGCATGGGGGACTCGCTCATGTCGACGGCGTCTGCCTCCGCCCACCAGTCCTCCTTCACGACGGCGAGCGCGGCGAGACGCCGAGCACGAGCCGCAGCGGCCCCTCCGTTCGTGCGGGTCGCGGCGATCGCCTGCGTGAGCTGTTCCGTGACCGCGCGCGCGTCGCCGGTTAGGCCGAACGTGCGGGTCGGGTAGTTGACACCGATGGTGGCTGCGTCGGCATCCACCTGGACGATCGTGTCGGGCAGGTCGAGCTGCCATCGACTGGTGGAGACGGCATTGAGACTGTTGCCGACAGCTAGGACGAGGTCACATCCGTCCATGACGCGACGGCTGAGATTGGTTCCCATCCGACTCAGAGGCCCGAAGACGTTCGGGTGGCTGGTGGGAACGGCGCCTAGGGCGTTGAAGGTCGTCAGCACCGGTGCCTGGAGCGCCTCGGCGAGCTCGAGGACGGCGTCGCTGGCTCCCGAGATCTGGACGCCGTTACCGATCCAGATGACGGGGCGACACGCGGCCGCGAGAACCTCTGCCGCACGCTCGACGAGGGCGGGCTCGGCAAGGGTCCTCTGCCCCGGCACCTCTCGCACGTGTGCGCCTGCCTCGGCCGGGTACCCGACGGCCACAGCGGCCTCGACCGGCACGATCGCCTCGAGAGCGCTACGTGCGAAGTCGACGAGCACCGGCCCCGGACAACCGGACGTCGCGCGGATCGCCGCTTCGTGGATGACCCTTGGGATTGTCAGGGGGTCGGAGACGAGCGTCGCCCACTTCGTCAGGGGACGGAAGATCGAGACGTGATCCGCGGCCTGTGCATCATCGCGCGAGATGTCGGGCATGCGGTTGTTGCACGTGATCACCAGCACTGGACTCGAGTCGCGAAACGCCCCGCCGACGCCGGTGACCAGATTCGTCGCTCCGGGCCCAGTGGTCGCGAGGCAAACCCCGACCCGGCCCGTAAGACGACCGATCGCGTCGGCCATACAGGCCGCGGCACCCTCGTGACGCGTGGTGACGAAGCGGATGTCGTCGTGGTCGAGAATCGCATCGGTGATCGCAAGGGTCTGTCCTCCCGGGATGCCGAAGACGTGCCGCACGCCAAGGGCGCGAAGCGTGTCGACGACAAGCTCGCCTCCCGTCGGCGCCGCGAACGTGAACTCGCTTCCCAGGCGGCCCTCACCTGCGCCTGGCATTGCCGCTGCGTCTCTCGTCTCCATGGTCTCCTCAGATGACGCCCTCGGCCGCCAGCTCGTCAATCTCGTCGTCGGACATCCCGAGTAACTCGCCGTAGACGTACGCGTTGTCCTCGCCATAGCAGGGTGCGCCTCGATTGATGGTTCCGCCGACCGTGACGGTGGAGCCGGACATCCGCACGGGCACCTCCGGAATCGGCCAGGTTCCGATCTTCGTGCCCTTCAGCTCGGTCAACCACCTAAGGTGGCGAAGCTGGGGATCACGCTCGACGCGATCTGCCGCGGTCTGGCAGACGCCGGCGGGAACGCCTGCCGCCTGCAGCGCCTCCATCGTCGCGTACGCATCCCGCTCGGAGGTCCAGCGGGTGACGAGAGCGTCGAGCTCGTCCTGGTGGTCGAGCCTCCTCTCGAGCGAGGCGAACCGCTCGTCGCGCGCCCAATCCTGCGCGGCGACGCGGCAGAGGGCCCGAAATTCGTCCTCGTCGAAACACGCAATCGCAATCCAGGAGTCCGTTCCGGCGCAGCGATAGACACCGTGGGGTGCGGCAGGCTTGAACGGCGAGCGGTTGCCGATGCGGTGCCAGCTCCGTCCGTTGGCGGACCAGTCGAGGTAGCTCGTCCCGGCGACGAAGAGACCCGCCTCGGACTGGGACGCGTCGATCCGCTGCCCCTCGCCGGTGACGGCGCGATGGTAGAGCGCGGAGACGATCGCCAGAGCGAAGCTGTACGCGCCGATCCAGTCCAGGTAGGAGTATCCCCAGCCGGCCGGCATCGCCGGCTCCGGCAAACCCGACATCTCCGACATCCCGGAGATCGCCTGGGCCACCGGCCCGACGGTGCGGAGACGCCCATACGTGCCGTGTGAGCCCATCCCCGACTGCTTGGCGTAGATGATGTCGGGCTTGAGCGAGCGAAGGACGTCGTAGCCGAGCCCCCAGCGCTCGAGCACGCCCGGGGAGAAGCCTTCGGCCACGACGTCGGACATCCGCACGAGCCGCTTCGCGATTTCCAGCCCGCGCGGATGGCGGACGTTCAGCGAGATACACAGCTTTCCCGGGTTCTTGAGGTGGAACTGCCCGCCCATGTTCTGGTAGTCGTCTCCGACCTCGGCTGGGCTGATCGCCTCGAGAGGCCCGGTCGCGCGCCTGCGCGCCTCGCGTCCTCCGAGCGGTGCCATGGCGGTCGGGGCCAGACGCGAGTCCGGGTTCGACTTCCACTCGACCTTGATGCATTCGGCTCCGAGCGCCGCGAGAAAGCGCGTGCCGCCAGCCGTCGCGAGGAACCAGCTGAAGTCGAAGATCCGAATGCCTGCGAGGGGAAACGCCTTCGACCCGTCGTCGAAAGCGGGCTTCGCCGCGGCGGCGAGGTCGCCCAGCCCCCGGGCGAAAGCCGCGTCCTCGTCCAGCCGCGGGGCTCGTCGGCCGACGACCCAGCAGGTACGGTCGGAGACCCACTTCCCGGTGACATAGCTGAAGCTCGCACCGTGCTCCGGGTGCTCGACCTCGCTGAACGTCCGCCGTGCGCGCCAGTGCGGGTCGGCAATGTTCTCCTCTGGCCGGCGCAGCGGCGCCACGAGGATTCCGGCGTCCTGCGCCTCCTGCCAGGGCGCATTCTCAAACGTGAACTTGGCAAAGAGTCGTCCGAGCGCCTCCTGGCACCGCATCGAAAGGTCGGTCTGCTGCGAGCTCCCGGGGATGTAGCGACCCTTCGGTTGTTGCGACTGAAGCGAGAGGTCGACCATGCCCTCGAAGTCCGAACGGAGGGGCTCGTCCATCCCGTAGGCTTCGAGGAAGGACAGGAGCTCGGCCACCTTCTCCTTGACGATCGGCTGCGCGAGGATCCACCGTCCATCCTTTGTGTGCGAGATGGTCGGCGACATGGACACGGAGGCGGCGGCGTGGCGACACGTCTGGCGGTAGAACGGGATCGCACGCATCACCCAGCTCATCAAGTCGAGCTCTGTGCACTTCGCCACCGCCTCGTGCACCGCGCAGGAGAGGTGCTGTCCGCGCCCGGTCCGCAGGCGTTGGACAAGCGCGGCGACGATCATCATGGCCATCTGCTCGCCGACAATGTGGAACGAGTGCCACATCTGTGGTGCAATCGGGGGCAGGTCGTACTCGCCGTCGGGCTTCGGGTCGTAGCCGCAGTTCATCATCGGCCCTCCGAGCGCGAGATGCACGAGATCGCACGCCTTCCAGTCACCCCAAGGGCCGTCGTCGCCGAAGGGGGAGATGCGCGCCGTGATGAGCCACGGGAACGACTCACGCAGCGAGTCCAGCGCCACCTCGTTCTCCGGAAGCATCGTCCGCGGCGTCGAGTCGAGCACCACGTCCACCCTGGACGCGAGCCGGCGAAAGTCGGCGCGTCCCGCCTCCGTGGTCAGATCGATGACCACAGACCGCTTGGCGCGGTTGTAATGCCAGAAGAAGAGCGAGCTCTCGATGTCCTCGCGATCCTCGTAGAAGGGCCCGATCCGTCGGGTCGAATTCCCTCCCGGCGGCTCGACCTTGATGACCTCCGCACCGAGTCCGGCGAGGAGGAGCCCGGTGTACTCGGCCTGCTCATCGGCGACCTCGAGCACCCGGACGCCCTCGAGCATCGTCGCCTGCGGCGCGAACTCAGCCTCCGCGGCGGCGTCGTGTCGTGGCTTCGTCGTCGGCACTCCGCTCCTTCCGAATCGTCGCTCGTCACCTGCGAACCGTGATCGAGCAGGTCGCCAAGTGGTCTCGGGCACCCCGTGCGGGGACGTTCGGGATGATATCATCTATTCGTATAGACAACTCTGCAAATCAAGCTCGCCGCGCATCGTCTTGGGGGCTGAAGGACGTCTGCATCGTCGGCGTCGGCACGAGCGATGCGTTCGGTTTCGACCTGGCAAAGAGTCCACTGCGGCTTCAGAGCGAGGCGTTCACGGCGGCCCTCGCAGACGCGGGCCTCGGCGTGGCGGACATCGACGGCTTCATCACGCCGAAGGGGGCCCCGCGCGGCGTCGACTACGAGGAGTTCGTGCTCGCGACCGGTCTGAACCTCCGGTGGGTCTCGCAACTCTGGGCGCACGGTCGCTGGGCGACGACGACCGTCCTCGAGGCGGCGATGGTGCTGCAGGCTCGGCTCGCCGACTGCGTCGCGATCGCCGCCAGCTCCGTTACCGGACGCGGCTACGGGAGGCACCTCCAGGGGCTCGGGGAAGCAGCGGTGCGCGAGGGGCAGCGCGACGTCGGCGGCGGCCACGGTGAGTACGACGTGCACGGGCTCGACACGCCGGGCGCGGCGACGGCGCTCGTGGCGCGCAGCTACATGGAGCGCTACGGGGCGACCGAGGACGACCTCGCGAACATCGCCATAGCCTTCAGGCGCAACGCGTCGAAGAACCCGATGGCCGTCATGTCCAAGAAGCCGCTGACGAAGGAGCTCTACCTCCAGGAACCGATGATCGTGGAACCCTTCCGGCGCGCTGACTACTGCCTCGCCAGCGAGGGCGCGACGTGCCTGATCCTCGCGCGTCACGAGCGGGCCCGCGATCTTCGTGCGAAGCCAGTGCGAATCGCCGCTGGGGGAGGCGTCCATGCCGGTCGTGACGACTACATCCTCTTCGCGAGACCCGGGATCGGCGTCGGCGTGAGCAAGGAGGCGGGTTTCGACGACGATCCGGCCCGCGACGTCTTCGCGAGGGCGGGGCTCGCCGTAGACGACATCGACGGCTTGTACCTCTACGACTCGTTCACGAGCAATACCTGGATGACGCTCGAGCGCTTCGGCTTCTGCGCAGAGGGCGAAGCTTGGCGCTACGTCGCCGAGCACGGGCTCGACATCGAGTCGCGGCTCCCCGTCAACACGAACGGCGGCCTCCTTTCCGAGGCGCACCTGCTCGGCTACGGCCATCTCATCGAGATGGTGCGTCAGCTGCGCGGTACGGCAGGCCCGCGTCAGATCACCGGCGCGGAGGTCGTCCAGTGGGCGACGCCGCGCGGAGACTCGCTCATCCTCACCGTGTAGGACCCGGCGGTGCCGCTCGACCAGGTAAGCAACGCTGCCCCTCCTGTCGATCCGGTGGTGCACCCGGAGACGGAGCCCTTCTGGCACGGCATCGCCGTCGGCGAGCTCCGCGTCCAGCGATGCACTCGCTGCGGCACCCACCGTTTCCCGTTCGGCCCGGTCTGCTTTCGCTGCCTATCGTTCGACTACACGTGGGAGCCGCTTGGCGGGAACGGCACGGTCGCGGTGGCGGCCGTCGTACGTCGCGCCACCGGAGACAAGGCGTGGGAGCCGTACGTCCCCTTCATCTCAGGACTGGTCGACCTCGAGCACGGGCTTCGCTTGCCCGGCCGAATCCTCTGCACGTGTGGCGCCGCGACCCGGCGCGGCACTGAGGTCCACGCGGTCGTGCTGACCGCTCCCGGCCGGAGTGATGTCCACGGGTTCATGCACTCCTGCATCCCCTCGCCGAGTGACGGCCATGACCTCCGACAAGGCAACGTCAGACCATGAGCTCGCCGCCGTTGACGTGCAGCGTCTGCCCGGCCAGTCCTGTTGAGCGGTCGCTCAGCAGGAAGACGGCCGCTGCAGCTACCTCGGCCGGCTCGACGAACCGGCGGATCGGGATGCGGCCCGCGCGGTCTCGCCCCTGCGCGCTCTCGATCACCGCCCGCCCCATGTCCGTGTTCGTCGTTCCGGGAGCCACCGCGTTCACGCGAACGCCGTTCGGCCCGTAGGCCGTCGCAAGCGATCGCGTCAGCGAGACGACTGCCGCCTTGGCGGCAGCGTAGGGCGCCGCATCCGCGGCCCCCACAAATGCGAGGCGCGACACGATGTTCACGATCGCGCCGCTCCCTCGGCCGATCATCCCCGGCAAGACCGCGCGGCAGGTAAAGACCACCGAGTAGAGGTCCTCACGGATGATCCGCTCCCACTCCGCTTCGGCGGTCTCGAGGAAGTCACCCGTGAGCATGGTCGCCGCCGCGTTGACGAGGGCGTCGACCGGCCCGAGTCGCCGCTCGACCGAGCCGACGAGCGCGTGCACTGCATCCGCGTCGGCGACGTCGCCGGCGAAACTCTCGGCGACGCCGCCTGACAAGCGAATCCGCTCGACCACGGCTTGCGCGGCCCTAGTCGAAGTGCGATAGCCGACGGCGACCGTAGCGCCTGCGCGGGACGCCTGCAGCGCCACCTCGGCGCCGATGCCGCGGGCACCGCCCGTGACGAGGACCACCCGACCCGAGAGCTCCGCCATCGGGCTCAGAAGATGCAGAGTGGGTTGACGGGTGAGCCGGTCGCCTTCGGGATCCGAAGCGGTGCGACCATGAAGAAGAACTCCCACCTGCCCTCCTCGACGCAGACGTCGGCGAGCTCTTCGACCGCGATGTGGTCGATGAGCACGAGGCCCATGCGGGCGATGCCGACCGAGTGGAGGGGATGGGAGTACTTCGGGTCGCCAGACGGCAGCTTCTCGATGCAGTCGCCGCCGAACGTCGCCACCTCACGCCGGTACAACCATTCGATGCAGTCGGGCCCGAGCCCGGTCCGTACAGTCGGAGGCAGCGGCCCAGTCTCCCGCTCGCGTGCCTCTAGCCCCGTGCGGACGATCAGCGCGTCGCCGCGGCTGACCTTCACGCCGGCCCAGTTCTCTGCCAGCTCGAGGTCGGCGGCCGTAACCTCCTCGCCCAGCTCCAGCCACGGCCGGTCCCGGCTCCGCGGGATGTCGAGGAGCACGCCTCTCGTCGCGATGCCGTCGGCGAGCGGCATGACCGAGCAGAAGGTCAAGCCGTCGCGCGTGATCACCTCCGAGAAGGGCCGTTCGTTGTAGGTCGTCCCGTCCATCGAGACGTGCGCGAGTGCGTCGACGTGGGTGATCTCATAGCCGTGGCACTCGATCATCACGGCATCGCAGGCACTCGTGCCGTTCTCGCGAAACAGCATCCGGTGATATCCCGCCCGCGGCTTTGCCGGAGTCGATTCCATGATGAACGGATGGCCGGCGGCGACGACACGCCCGCTTCGGATGAGCTGCGCCGAGTCCAGCGTTTTCGCCTGCGTGATGAAGTTGAGCGTGCCCCGTTCGTCGTCGAGACCCCATCGGCCTGCGTTCGAGAGCCGTTTCCCAAGCTCGGGGATGCTCGGCGTCTCAGCGGTGGTCATGAACCCCTCCTTCGTCTTCGCGTTCGCACACCATCTGCCTGTTTGCGACGCACCGGCGCAGTCACCACCCAGGCGGCGGCGTCCACTGACCGCTCACCGACCTCGAGAAGCGAATCGGAAACCCTGAAACATGAACCGTCCGGTTGCCACTCGTCGCGATTTCCTTGAGCATCTCGCCCAGCGCCGCCTGCGGGTGGCGGAAGGCCTCCCCCAGCGTGAGGACGCTGCTTCCGGGGAGCCGATGCTCGCGGAAGACGTCGTCCCATTCGGCTGCCGTCCTGCCGGCGAAGATCCCTTCGACGACGTCCTCGAGCCTGTCGGCGTTCTCCGTGCGCGCCTCACCACTCTCGAACGCAGGGTCGTCGGCCAGCTCGGGTCGCCCTACTGCGGCACAGAACGACCGCCAGAACTGATCGGTGATACCGGCAGCGAACCAGCGGCCGTCGGCGGTGCGGTAGACCCCGTACGGCCGCGCCCCACTCCCACCGGCGCGTGGCTCGGGACCGAAGTCGATGCCGAGATCGAGAGCCTGCGGGACACGGTACGAATGGAGCGCTACCTGGACATCGAGGAGGGAGAGGTCGATATGCCGTGGAGGCCGGCCGCGGCGTACGTCGCGGAGCGCGGCGAGCACGGCGACCGCCCCGTACAACCCTCCGGCAAGGCCGCCGACGGGATGGCCCCACCGAATCGGCGGGTCGTTCTCGCGTCCGTTGCCGGTAATGCTCATCGCGCCGCCGAGCGCCTGCAGCGTCACGTCATACGCCGGCGCATGAGCCCATGGGCCAGTCGCGCCGAAGCCGGTCACCGAGCACGTCACGAGGTCGGGTCGGCGCTCCAGCAGCTGCTCGCGCGCCACACCGAGCCGCGCCTTCACACCGGGGCGGTAGTTGTCGTACACGACGTCCGCCTCGCGGAGCAGCTCGTAGTACGCCTCCCTATCCGCGTCGTCCTTCAGGTTCAGCGTCGTTCCCCGCTTGCCGCGATGCATCCCCCACCGGAAAGCATCGGTCAACACGAATGCATCAGGTGGGGCATCCGCATCCCGAGGCCTGACCGGGACCGGTCGCTCGACGACGAGGACGTCGGCGCCCAGGTCGGCCAGGATCTGCGTCGCGAGCGTCTTGCTCGGTTCGTTGCCGTCCATCTCGATCACGCGCGTCCCCTCTAGCGGCCGCTTCCGTCCATCGCCCGTCGCACGTGCGGCCCGACGCTCCTCCCAGCCCACCTCGGCAGCGTCGTCGAGCGTGACGGGAGGTCTGCTCGTCGTCTGGAATCCCATCGGATCCGCAGCCAAATGCGCCCGTCGTCCATGTTCATCGACGACCTCGCGGATCATCTTCCTCGCAGCGACCTGAGGGTGCGCGAAGGCTTCTTTCAGCGTGTTGACCTTCCCGGCCGGCGCACCGGCGGCGATGAAGAGCTCCTCCCATTCATCGCTCGGCCGGCGCGCGAGGACCTCCCGCATCACGCGGTCGAGCTCCTCGGCGTGGCGGTTGCGCATGAGCTCCGTCTGGAAGCGTTGATCGTGGATCAGCTCCGGCGCGCCCATCGCCTTGCAGGCGGCGGCCCAGTGAGGCTGCGCGAATCCGATCGCGATCCAGCGGCCGTCGCTGCACCGATAGGGCCCGTACGGTGTCGTTCCCGCGCCTCCCTTATGAGGGTCCATCCGGGCCGAAAGGCCGGCGTCGAACACCTGGGGCACGCGGTACGTGCTGAGCGCAAGCAGGCAGTCGAGCATGGAGACGCTGACGCGCTGGCCGACGCCGTCACGGTCGCGGACGGCGAGCGCCGCGAGGATCCCGATGACGGCGAAGAGGCTTGCGGCGATGTCGCCGATTGGGACACCCCATCGGCACGGTGGCGTGTCGGGATCGTCGTGAGGACCTGTGATGTCGATCGACCCGCTCGCAGCTTGCGCGATGAGATCGTACGACGGCACCTGCGCCCACGGTCCATCCCTCCCCCACCCGGTTATGTCGCAGACGATGATGCTCGGATTCGCGCGGGTAAGCGTGTCGAAGCCGAGGCCGAGGCGGTCGAGAGTACCCGGTCTGAAGTTCTCGAGGACGACGTCCGCTCGGGCCGCGAGGTGGAGGAGCTTCTGCCGCCCTTCGTCGGAGCCGAGGTCGAGTGCGATCGTGCGCTTGTCTCTGTTGGTCGCCCACTCGAATGCCTCACTGCGCGTCAACGCACCGGCGCGCTTCCCGACGTCACCGGGTCGCACGACCCTGACCACATCGGCGCCGAGATCGGCCAGGACCGTGCTCGCATACGGGCCGGAGAGGAACCGCGACAAGTCGATGACCCTCACGTCGTCCAGTGGCCGCGGCTCCTGGGCGGAATCGGGACGTCCCCCATTGTGAACACTCGTCGTGGTCACGCCGGCTCCGTCCGCGCCAAGGCCGTCACGGAGGCTGCACGAGACCGATCGTAGAGATCGTCGTAGATTCGCATGGCCTCCGGCTCCGGAGCGACGGCCGCCTCGACGACGACCATCGCATCGACGGCAGCGGCGACGTCACGATGCACTCCGCCGCACACCGAGCCGAGGATGGCAGCACCCATCGTAGTCGCCTCTTCGACGCGGACCACGGCCACGGGCCTGCCCCAGATGTTCGCTCTCAATTGCACCATCTCCTTTCGTCTGCTCGACCCGCCGGAGAGTCTGATCTCCCCGATCTCGATGCCAAGCTCCTCGAGCACGTCCAGACCTCGTCGCACCACGAATGCGGCGCCTTCCTCGGCGGCGCGAAGCAGATGCTCCGCGGCGTGATGCGGGCGAAGTCCCTCGATAGCCCCCGCCGCTCCCGGCGACCACGACGGGAAGCGCTCTCCCGTGAGGGTCGTTCTGAACGTGACCCCGCCGGCGCCGGGCGGGAGTCTGTCGAGCGACTCGCCCAGCGTACGGTACGCGTCCTCGACGGTCGGATAGCCGAGGAGGCGACACAGCCAGGTGATCGCGCCGCCCGTCATGCCCGTCGGCCCTCCGATGGTCCAGAGACCAGGCAGGAGGAACGCGTTCAGAACGCTGCGGCGGTGAGGGTCGCGGCGCGGCTGTCCGAGGGTGTGCAGCAACACGTCGGTCGTCCCCGCGACGGCAACGGTCATCCCGGGACGTGCCAGGCCGCTTCCGAGCGCTCCGACGCTGCCGTCGGGGCCGCCGACGGCGACCGGCAGCTGCTCGGGGAGACCCGTCGCGGCGGCGGCCTGCGGCGAGACGCCTCCGGCGGCCGTGTCCGCGGCCAGCACAGGCGGAAGGCGTTCCGGCGGAACCTGGGCGGCTTCGACGAGCTCGGCCGACCATTCCCGCCGAGCGACGTCGAAAAGGAGCGTGTAGGACGCGCTCGTCGAATCGGTGGAGACGTGGCCCGTGAGCCTTGCGACGAGAAAGTCCTTCAGGCTGAGGACCCACCGGGCCCGGGTCCACGCTCCGGGCAAGTGTCGCGCCAGCCAAACCAGACATGGCGCGGCGAGCTCCGGCACCACCGCGCGGCCTGCGATCGTGGCAGCGCGCTCGCAGAGCCGTTCAGCGAGCTCGGCCGCTTCGGACTCGGCCCGCCGATCCTGCCAGAGGAGGGCCGGCGCGACCGGAGTCAGGTCGTCGTCGGTGACGACCGTCCCGAGTAGCGCCGAGACTCCGAGCGCGCGCGGCGCTCCGGTCTCACGAACGACCTCGGCGATGAGCGCCGAGACGTCGCGCCACAGCGATTCCGCGTCCAGCGTCGCCTCGCGTGCCGTGACGTCGGCGGACGACTGACAACCGGCGCTCGCGAGGACGCGTCCGGCCGGCGAGACGGCGCTCACGCGCGTGACCGATGTACCGACGTCGATCGCCAGCACGTGCCCACCGACCGTCTCCGCCGAAGACGCCGGCACGGTCCTGAAGCTCGCCGTCGTCGGCCTCACGCCCGCGGGCGCGCTTTCACCGTCGCAATCCCATCCGAGCGAGCAGCACGCGGTCCCGGCGCCGAGAGGGCCTGCCGTAGACGGCTGTTACGAGTCCCACCACGAGAAGCGTGGTCACGGCCACGATCGTGCCCAGCGACGCAAGATCGGAGTAGATGCCCGACTGGAAGATCGCAGCGAACGCAGTGCCGACAACTGGATTGCCGGGTCCCGAGAGGATCGCTGCGATCTCGAGATCACTCATCACGAGCACGAAGATCAACGCCCATCCATACGCAAGGCCGGGCCGCATCAGCGGCCAGAGCACGCCGACCGTCGATCGAAGTCGGGAAACCCCGGACATCGAGGCCGCCTCGAGGAGATCTCCTCCCACCTGGCCTCGGGCGACCTCGGCAGCGATCGACGCCTGGGGCATGAAGACGACGAGGTAAGCGAGCAGCAGGATCAGCAGCGATCCGTGCAGGTGGAAGGGTGCGCCGCCGAAGGTCAAGAGGATCGCGACCGCGATCACAAGCCCCGAGATGGCGGCAGGGATCTTCGTCGTCACCGAGATCAGCCTCGAGGTCCTACCACCGACACGGTGGGCATACGTGGCGAGAATGCCTGCCGCGATCATGATCACGGTCGCCGCGAGCGCCGCGAGCTTGAGACTGTCGATCAGCCCGTGACGTGCGATGCTCGACGGCGCCTCGAAGAAGTTCCGGAAGCCGTGGAGGGTCAGCGCATGAATGTCGATGTGGGGCTGCCAAAACGGCTGCATCGCAACGACGAGGAGCGCCAGAAACGGGAGCACGGAGACGCAGAGCAGGTACGCAATGAGGACGGCGCGTGCGACCCACTTCCAGCCTCCGAGATGGATAACGGTGTGCGTCGTCGCCTTCCCGGAGATGGTGACCTGGCGCGACGATCGCGTCACGAGGCTGTGCAGCAGCCACATCGAGAGGACGAACGCCGCGAGCACGAGTGCAGCTGCGACGGATTGATCGAGACCGGCACTGCTGCTGCTCGTGAGATACACGATGTAGACGGACACCGTTTCGACGCGAGCCGTCGTCCCGATGATCGCGGGAATCGAGTACAGCGAGGCGCAGATAATGACGACGAGCAGCGCCGCTGACGCGATGGCGGGCATGATCGCCGGTAGTGACACCCGCACCGCGGTTCGTAGCGGCCCGGCGCCGGCCATTCGCGATGCCTCCTCGAGCGACGTGTCCATGTTGCGAAGCGCCGGCGCGATGACGATGTATGCATAGGGGACGAGGGCGATCGTGTAGACGAAGATCAGACCCTGGAATGTGCCGATGTCGAACGGCCCTTGCGTGTAGTTGATCCCGATGTGGCCGAGGCCCTGGCGGAGGTAGTAGTTGAGGAAGCCGACCGACGGCTGCGCCACGAAGATCCATCCGACGGCGAGGCATACCGGCGGGATCAGCAACGGGATGATCGGAGCGAGCCGTGAGACAAACCCGAAGCCGGCGTCCGTCCGCTCGTTGAGCCAAGCGAATGACGCGCCCAGCAGAACGGCGAGCGGACCAGCGGTGCCGATGATGATGAACGTGTTCTCGACGGACTTCGTGAACGTCGGATCGTTGAACAGGTCCGACAGCGGCGCGATGCGGAGCGATCCGCCGACGACGAAGGTCCGGTGAAGCATCGTGGCGATCGGGTACACGATGAGGGCCAGAAGCGCGAGCGTGAGCGGCCACCCGAGGACGCTCGACGCGTCCAGCTTGCGAGCGCCGTCGTGCAGGCGTGATATCGCGCGCGGAGCAAGTATGTGGCGTGTTTCCTGTAGCTCGGCCATACAGCTCCTCTTCCTCACACGGCCGCCGAAACCACGCGACTCGTGCGCATTTCGGCCGCGGACGGTACGGCAAGTCCGAGTTCGTCACGCACAAGCTCGCCGTCCTTGAAGACGCAGCGGATACCGCCCGCCCGCCTGAGGATCCCGATGTCGTGACACGGGTTCCCGTCGACGACCAGGAGGTCGGCGCGCTTTCCCGGCGCGAGGGTCCCGACTTCGTCGGCGATGCCCAGGCAGTCGGCCGCCCTTGAGGTCGCGGCGCCGATAGCTTCGCCCGCGGACATCCCAGCATCCACGAGGAGCTCCAGCTCGTGCTTGAAGTCGTAGCCGTAGACGCCGGCGTCCGAGCCGCATGCCACGCGGACGCCCGCATCCAGCGCGCGCTGGAAGCTCGCGCGATGGCTCTCTTTCATCTCCCTTGCATACCGGCGTTGCGCGTCGCCTCCGAGCGTCTCGTGCCATGCGTACCCGGCGAAAGTCGGCACGAGCCATGTCCCACGCTCGGCCATCTCGCGGAGGCACGTGTCGTCGAGCCACGCACCGTGCTCGATCGAGTCGACGCCAGCGCGGATCGCCGCGAGCGGGCCAGGCCCGCCAAGGGCGTGACACGCGACACGGAGGCCCCACGCATGTGCCTCATCGACCGCTGCCGCTATCTCGTCGTCCGTGAACAACCGGTGTCGAGGAGTGCGACGGCGAGAGTTCACGCCACCCGACACGGCGATCTTGATGACGTCCGCCCCGGCTCGCACGAGCTCGCGCACCTTGGCGCGAACCTCCGCAGCACCGTTGCATTCCGGCGAGGGCATGCCTGGGGGATACGGAACCCGAATACCCTGGGCGTTCGTGTTGTCCGCGATGCCGTTGGTCGGTGAGACGATCGTGATGCTCGTCTGCAAGCGTGGCCCCGGACAGATTCCGTCCGCCACAGCATCCCGGAAGCCGGCATCGAGGCCGCCGAGATCACGCGCTGAGGTGCAGCCCTCGTGAAGTGCATCCGCCATCGCCCGCTGTGTCTTCGCGCAGAGGTACGAGATCGGCTCCTCCTGGTGACCGAGCAGCTCGAACGCCCAGAGGGCGAAGTGGATGTGGCAGTCGATCAGCCCGGGCATGACCGTCAGTCCGTCCAAGTCGACGACATGTGTCTCTGGATCGGGATCCAGTCGCTCGGCGACGGAGCTGATCGAGTTGCCCTCGATCGCCACCGTCAGACCTCTGCGCGGCGCAGCATCCGACCCGTTGACCACGACGGCATTGGTGAGAGCGAGCTTCATCGGTCAGATCCCTGACGCGGAGGAATGGGCGTGCCGTGCCTGAGCCCGGCACGCCCACGTTCGAACGCCTAGCTCCCGTCTCCGCCCATCTACAACCCGAGGGCGTGGAGCACTCGATAACGGAGATTCTTGTTGTTGATACCTGGATAGAGACCGGTCTTCGGATCGACCTGCGGGAAGACGAACGTCTTCGGAACCGGCCAGCAGCCCTTCGCGTTGAGCGGTGAGATGTTCGGCACGCCGGCCTGACAGGCTCCGCCCTGCGACTCCTTCGTCATCAGGTAGTTGAGGAGGACCTTCGCCGCGTTGGGGTGCGGACCGTTCTTGACGATCCCGACGCAGGCGAGCGAGCCGACATCGGGATTCCGGATCAGCAGCCACTTCAGCGGCGCCCCCTGTGCGATCAGCGCCGCGGGGCTGTCGATCTGCGACAGCACGCTCAGCGCCTTCGCTCCTGAGGCGACGTCCTGGGCCGCGGCGACGGAACTGTTCTGGAACGTCGGATCCTGCGCCCGTAGCCCGGTCAGGAACTTCAGGCCGAAGGCCTTCTTCATGATCAGCGCCCACTGCAGGTAGTAACCGCCGGGGGCCGGGCTCGAGATGACGATCTTTCCCTTCCAGTACGGGTCGAGCAGGTCGGTCCACTTCTTCGGATAGCGGCTTTTCGGGACGAGATTGGTGTTGATCGTCACACCACTAAGGTCGAGCTTGTCGTCGACGCAGAGGTTGTTGTAGACGTGCTCCTTCGGATAGCCCGGCAGGTTCGGCAGACCGATGGTCGAGAGATCAACGAACCACGACGGGTGCGCGTAGAAGAAGCTCGGTCCGACGTCCTCGTAGACGTCCTCCTGCACCGCCCCGGCCGCTTCTTCGGCGCTCAGACGCGTTTCCAGGACGCCGTTCGAGCCACTGGCCGTGACGTTGAACTTCAAACCGGTGGCCTTGCTATAGAGCGCCTGCTCGGCTGCCTGCCACGCCGGCGTCTCGGTCGTCATGAGATTCGCCGGGCCTTCCTGCTTCGCCGCAGCGACGACGTCGTCCCACGCCGTCGCACGACTCGTGGAAGCCGTTCCCGAGGCGATCGTCGCCAGCGCCGCGACGATGACGATCGCGAACGCTACGAGACGGTGCTCCCTTGGAACTCGCAGAGACTTACCCACAGAAATCAGCACTCCCTTCTGGGAGATGAAATGCGTTCCCATCCCCCGTTTCGTTCCTCCTGACGCCTCCACATGGGGCTGGCCGCCCTCGCCCAGCCGCCACGACGACTGAAAGACTTCTCGCCTACGCTGCTGCACGACACCGTTCCTCCCAGCTCGCTCGCCCTCCTTCGTCGAGGATCTGCGGTGCGACTTTTCACACCGCCTCACTGTGTCGCGAAGAACCTGCTTCACCGGCCGCCACCTCACCGCGCGGCAGCACATGCAGCCTCCCGGGCGGCGCACTCACGAACGCTTCGCTGCCCACCTCGATGTCGTCGTCGTCGCCCAGACGCCCTCGTACCACGCGTCCGTTCACCTCGACCAGGACCTCGGTGTGAGCGCCGCGGTACATCCGCGCTCGCACGATTCCACTCCATACGTTGGAGTGCCCAACGCGTACAGGCGCTGAGCGCGTGACCGCTACCGACTCCGGCCGGGCGACGATCACGACCTCGTCCCGGTGTCCCGTAGCCCGAGCATCGACTGGATCAACCGCGACGTTGCCGAAGTCACATTGCACGTGCTCGGCTGCCGTCCCCGCACCTCGTCTCAGGCGCCCGTCCCAGAGATTCGCGACGCCGATGAAGCCCGCCACGAAGCGCGAGGCAGGCCGCCGGTAGATCTCCTGTGGTGATCCTTCCTGGAGCACGTGACCCTCGTGCATGACGACGATGCGATCGGAGATCGCCATCGCCTCCTCCTGGTCGTGTGTCACGTAGACGCCGGCGAAGCCGATCTTCTTCTGCATCGCGAGCAACTCGACGCGCAACTCTTCACGCACCTTGGCGTCGACGTTCGAGAGCGGCTCGTCAAACAGCATCACCTTCGGCTCGTTCACAAGGCTTCGCGCAAGCGCCACACGCTGCTGCTGACCGCCGCTCATGCGGGCTGGGTACTCGTTCCTGAGATGCTCGATGCCGACGATGCGCAGGATGTTCTGCACTCGCTCCTCGACGCGCACACGGGAATGGCCGCGTCCCTTCAAGGCGTAGGCGACGTTCCCGAATACCGACATGTGCGGCCACACCGCGTAGCTTTGGAACATCATCCCGAAGTGACGGCGCTCGGGCGGGACGATGATCCCGCGCTCGCCCGAGGAGAGCAACCGCCCTTCGTTCCAGATCTCGCCCCGCGACGGTGCCTCGAGACCCGCGATGCACCGCAGCAGCGTCGTCTTACCGCACCCGCTGGGGCCCAGCACTGTCACCATCGAGCCGTTCTCGATCTCGAGTGTGACGTTGTCGAGCGCGCGCACCGCCTCGCCGCGTTCACGGCGGAAGTGCTTCTCGAGGCCAACGATTCGCAGCGCGACCCCTGTCGCCGTCTGCGGCCCGAGCGGCCCGCCGGAGGCTGCCTGAAGCGGATCCGTCGCCATAACGTCGCTGCTCACCACGCTCGGAGACAACGCCCCACCCCCGCGATCGCGGTGATCCTCGGCATCTTGCCCACCCACAGCCCGCGCCCAGTGTGAGGATCCTGCATCGCCACGTCAAACCGCTCGACGCGCGGCGGATCGCCGTCCGCTCTCGACAAGCTGCGGCAACTGCCGGGAAACGCGGGCGTCGGATGCGCCACTTGTCTAGACATCCAGAGGATGATGGTACACTAGACGTCCGCGTTCTCCAAAACCCAACTTGCGAGCGCCGGCCCCGTGGCGCCGGCGTCCGTCGAGCGCTTCCGTCCTCTGCCCGAACCGCGACTACCAGAAGGAGCTGAAGTGAAGTGACATCGTCGTTTGTCGGCTACGAGCAACGTGGCGGGATCGGCTACATCACCCTCAACCGTCCGGATGTCCTGAATGCGCTGAACGACGACGTGATCAAGCAGCTCCGTGAGGCGCTGTTCGCCCTCGACGACGACGACGACGCGCAAGTCGGGATCCTGAGCGGATCCGGCAGAGCCTTCTGCAGCGGCGCCGACATCAAGCAGCGGCAGATGCGCCCGGTTGAGGAGCTCGCGCGTCTGGGCAGCCCCCAGGGCCGGGGCGCGCACATCGAAGACCTGCTTCAGCGATTCGCGAACTGGAAGCCCATCGTGGCGGCCGTCCACGGCTACGTCGTCGGCGCCGGATACCACATCGCCTTGATGTGCGAGATGATCGTCGCCGACCCGGAGACGCAGTTCCAGATCCCCGAGATCCCGCGCGGCCTCTGGGTCGCGAACTTCTGGAAGCTTCTCTCGCACCGCGCCAACGGCGGATTCGCGACCGACGTGTGCCTGACAGGTCGGTTCTTCTCGGCGGAGGAGGCCTATCGCCACGGAGGCGTTGATCGCCTCGCCCCCAGGGGCGGCCACATAGCTGCGGCTGAGGAATTGGCGCGAGCGCTCATGGAGAACCCGCCTCTCGCGGTCCGCGAGGCAGTCCAGATCCGTCGCCTGGCGATGGAGGAGCTCGAGCTATGGTCACGTCTCGCGAGACGAAGAGACCTGCATCTCACCGAGGACTTTCGTGAAAGTGCTCGCGCGTTTGCGGAGAAGCGGAAGCCGGTCTTCCACGGGCGTTAGGGCGGTCGCTCTGACTCCTGACGAGCGTTCATCCCGGCCCACCGCGCCGCCGCTCACAAACGTCCGCGTTCTCGACCTGTCCAGGTACCAGGCCGGACCGAAGGCAGCGATGATGCTCGCCGACCTCGGGGCCGAGGTGATCAGAGCCGAGAATCCGGAGACCGAGCGCGACGGTGGCTTCGCCGGACCGACGCAAGACGGTTACAGCATCTACTACGCGGTGTACAACAGGAACAAGAAGAGCATCGGCCTCAACCTGCGCCGAGCGGAGGGTCGTGAGCTCCTACGAGAACTCGTACCGCACCTCGACATCATCGTCGAGAACTTCCGGCCCGGCTACCTCGACCGGCTCGGGTTTTCGTACGCGACTCTGCAGGAGCTCAACCCGCGGATCATTCTCGTGTCGATCTCCGGCTACGGTCAAGACGGCCCGGACGCGAACCAGACAGCCTTCTGCAACGTCGCTCTCGCTGCGTCCGGCTACCTCGACGTGAGTGGAGAACCGTTCAGTCAGGTTCACCACACGGGGGTGTCGATAGCGGATCGCCTCGCCGGCGTGCACGGTGCCATCGGTGCGCTCGCCGCCCTTGCGGGCAGGGCGGAGACCGGCAGGGGCCAGCACGTCGACGTCTCGTTGCTGGATGCAGCGCTGACGATGATCGAGTTCCCCCTCGCAACTTTCCTCACGATCGGCGAGCGACCGCCGACGGACGCAGAGGGTCGTCGCGCAGGATCCTCCCCGAACCACATCTTCCGCGCCCGCGACGGGCTGATTCTGATCAACGCACCGAAGCAAGATCAGTGGCTCCGCCTCCTGCACCTGATGGGCAGGGACGACCTCGCAGACGATCCACGGTTCGACTCGCCCCTGAAGCGGCAGGAGAGTAGCGCGCGCGTCGCTATCGAAGACCTCGTCGGCGCGTGGCTGGCCGGGCTGTCCGTCGAGGAGGGCTACCGTGCCCTCATCGATGCCGATGTCCCGGCCGCACCCGTCCGCAACATCGATCAGGTTGTCGAAGATGCGCAGGTGCGACACCGTCAGATGATCGTCGAGGTCGAGAATCCCGTATCGGGTGCGACGATGCACGTCACGGGGAACCCGGTCAAGCTCGCCGGCATCGCCCAGCACATCGCGCGTCCCGCCACGAAGGGCGAGCACAACGCCGAAATCTACTCCGGCTGGCTCGGATACGACGAGAACCGCCTCCGTGCGCTCGCGGACGCGAAGATCATCTGATCCCCGAACGCCCAGAGACAGCGAGAGCGCGGGTCAACGCTCGAGCTCGACCCAGAGTGGGAGCTTCGGTGTCAGCCACGCCTCGGCGAATTCCACCGGTCGGTTGTTGACGTCGCGAGTTAGACGCTCGGTGAAGAGCAACGGGCTTCCCCGTGCCACTCCGAGGAGCTCGGCTTGCCGTTTCGACGCCACGACCGCCGTAATCCTCTGTCGCGCGGTACTCAGGCGAACACCGTGTTCGCGCTCGAGCGTCTCGTAGAGCGACGCGCCCTTCATCGAGCGCCTCGCGAGCTCCGGTGCGAGCCAGAGTGGGAGCCAGACGCGATGAAGGGCGACGGGCTCGTCGTCGAGGCTCCGCAATCGCTCGAGGAGAACGACATGCGCGCCGTCCTGAAGGTCGAGTTGTTCCCGGACGGCGTCGGGCGGCTCGACCTCACGACGATCGAGTTCCATCGACGTCGCGCGCCGGCCCTGCTGCCGCATGTCCTCCGTGAAGCCAGTCAGTCGGTTCAACGCCCGTCGGGCCTGAAACGCCGGAAGGACGTACGTTCCCGAACCTTGGCGACGCGTGACGAGGCCGTCGCTGATGAGGCCGTCGACCGCCTGGCGTACGGTCATCCGTGTGACGCCGTAACGCTCGGCGAGCGCGGCCTCGCTCGGGATCCGCGCACCTGGCGGGTACTCGCCGGCGCCGATCGAGTCCGCGATGTCGCGCTGAATGCGGAAGTAGAGCGGATTCCTCGCCATCACGTCTAGACATCCAGGCTACTACCGCGGGGGGCGCACGTCGACCTCTCGGCCGTCGCGCCACTAGCGTTCGCCCCGTGAAGATCGCGGTCGTCGGCGCCGGGGCGATGGGATCGGTGTACGCGGGCATCCTCGCGGACGCCGGCAACGAGGTGTGGGCGGTGGACGTGTGGGCCGAGCACGTCGAGGCGATCCGGGCGCGCGGGCTGACCGTCGAGGGCGCGAGCGGGCGCCGCACCGTGCGGCTCGCGGCGACGACGGACCCGTCCGAGGCCGGCGTGTGCGACCTCGTCGTGATCGCGACGAAGGCGATGCACGCGGAGGCGGCGGCGGCCGCCGCGAGGCCGCTGGTCGGCCCGGACACGGTCGTGCTGCCGATCCAGAACGGGCTCGGGAGCGCCGACCGGGTCGCCGCGATCCTCGGGGAGGAGCGCGTCGCGATCGGCGTCGCGGGCGGCTTCGGCGCCTCGGTCGTCGCGCCCGGCCGGGTGCGCCACGCGGGCTGGGAGCTCGTCCGGCTCGGCGAGCGCCGCGGCCCGGCGACGCCGCGGATCGAGCGGATCGCGGAGACGTGGGAGCAGGCGGGCTTCCGCGTGCAGGTGTACGACGACGTCGACCGGCTCGTGTGGGAGAAGCTCGTCTGCAACGTCTGCTTCAGCGGGACGTGCGCGATCCTCGAGCGCCCGATCCGCGGCGTGCTCGACGACGACGCCGCCTGGAACGTCGCCTCGAGCTGCGCGCGGGAGGCGTACGAGGTCGCGTGCGGGCGCGGGATCTCGCTCGGCTTCGACGACCCCGTCGCGTACGCCCGCGCCTTCGGCGAGAAGATCCCCGACGCGCGGCCGTCGATGCTGCTCGACCTGCTCGCCGGCCGCCCCTGCGAGGTCGACGTGATCAACGGCGCGATCCCTCCTGCCGCGCGCGCGCTGGGCCTCGCGGCACCCGTGAACGAGACGGTGACCGCGCTCGTCAAGGCGAAGAGCCCGGCCGCGTGAACGCCGCGCCGCCCGTCCGCCTCGGGAAGGTCGGCGTCTGGATCGGCGCCTTCGCGGTCGCGCCCGCGGCGGAGGCGCGGCCGGCGGCGCGCGAGATCGACGAGCTCGGCTACGACATCCTCTGGTACCCGGAGGGCCTCGGCACGCGGGAGACGTTCGCGAACGCCGCGGTGCTGCTCGCGGCGACCGGGCGGATCCGGGTCGGCTCGGGCATCGCCAGCATCTGGGCTCGCGACGCCGTCTCGGCCGCGAACGGCGCCCGCGTGCTCGCCGACGCCTTCGACGGGCGCTACCTGCTCGGGCTCGGCGTCAGCCACCCGCGGCAGGTCGACCCGCGCGGCCACCGCTACGAGAAGCCGCTCGCCCGCATGTCCGCCTACCTCGACCAGATGGACGCCGACCCGTTCGTGAGCCCCGACGGCACGGCCGTGCCGAGGCCTCCGGTGCCGCGCGTGCTCGCGGCGCTCCGCCCGCCGATGTTGCGGCTGGCGGCGGAGAAGGCGCTCGGAGCGCACACCTACCTCGTGCCGGTGGAGCACACGCGGCGCGCCCGCGCCCTCCTCGGCCCGGACGCGCTCCTCGTCGCCGAGCAGAAGGTCGTGCTCGCCTCCGACGCCGCGGAGGCGCGCGCACGCGCCCGCGCCGCGCTCGCCTGGTACCTCGACACGCCGAACTACCTCGACAACCTGCGCTGGCTCGGCTTCGGCGACGCCGACTTCGAGGGCGGCGGCTCGGACGCGCTCGTCGACGCGCTCGTCGCCACCGGGGACGAGGAGGCGATCCGGGCGCGGGTGCAGGAGCACCTCGAGGCCGGCGCGACGCAGGTGGCGGTGCAGCCGCTCGAGGACGGCGACCCGTTCGGGCGCGCGACGCTGCGCCGCCTCGCCCCCGCGCTCCTCGCCTGAGGCGCGGCGGGGGCCGCCCCGCCGAGGCGGAGCGGCCCCCGGAACGCGCGTCGTCAGTGGCCGTTGACGGCCGCGACGAGGTCGGGCAGGAAGACGGCCGCGTTGGGCGTGCCGAGCCCGGTCACCGGATCCCAGCCGGTGGTGGCCGGGTACCCGGGGATGCCCGTCCCCGGCTGCGTGTTGTTGCCGGTCGTGACGTCGAAGAAGTCGGCCGCGTAGCGGGCCGGATCGGCGCCGATCTCGTACAGCGCCGGGTTGATCCACCCGAGCCCGCCGCCGTTCAGCTGGTCGGCGATCGCGATCAGGCCCGCCCACTGCGGCGAGCCCGCCGACGTTCCGCCGACGACGTACCAGCCGGTGCTGCACGGCCCGCCCGGACAGGGGAGGCCGCCGAGCCCGGCCGGCGGCAGCGTCACGTACACGAGCACGCCGGTGCGCGCGCTCGCGTCGTAGGCGACGTCCGGCACGCCGCGGGCGTCCGCCGGGATCGCGGTGCTCCCGGCGGGAAGCGCGTCCTGGAACGACGGCCGGCCGAACACGTGGCTGAACCCGCCGCCCGAGCCGATCCAGCCGATCTCGATCTCGCCCTGGCCCCGGCACGTGGTCGGCGGGTCGGCGGCGTCGAGCACCCGCGAGCTCGTGTTCAGCGGGTCGGAGCAGAGGTTGGTGCCGCCGACGCCGGTGACGAGCGGGTCGGACGCCGGCCACACGACGCTCGGCGTCGGGATCAGCCCCCCGGTCGGGCCGCCGGTCCCGTTGCCGACGAGCGCCTGCTTCGTCACGTTCGCCGTCCCGGAGTCGCCGGAGGAGCCGAGCACGGTCACGCCGGCGTCCTTCGCGTCCTCGAACGCGTAGCGCAGGTTGAGGAGCGACTGCGGGCTTCCGAACGCGTCCTCGGCCGACGCGAGGCTCTGCGAGATGACCTGCGCGAGGCCGTGCTTCACCACGTAGTCCTCGGCCATCATCATCTGCGGGAAGCCCTGCACGCCGAGCGTCTCCGCCGTCGGGGTGTGGACGAGCAGGATGTTCGCGCCCGGCGCGATCGCGTGGGCCCACTCGACGTCGAGCGCGACCTCGATCGCCCAGCCGGTCTTGTCCTCGAGCCCCGTGCCGGAGCCGCCCTGCGGCTTCGTCTCCGGCGAGCCCTGCAGGCTCAGCTCGCTGAACTTCGCCATCCCGGGCGTGCACGCGACCCCGGGCTCGCCGCAGAGGTGCGGCAGCCCGAACGCGTCGTCGAACACCTTCAGGTCGGCGGCCATCGTGTCGCTGCCGTACGAGTCGACGATCGCGATCGTCTGGCCGCGCCCGTCGAAGCCGCGCGCGTAGAGCGGGCCGACGTTGTACGCCGCGCGGATCGACTGGGGCGTGAAGCACCGGCGCCCCGCCGGCGGGTTGGCCGCGAAGCACTGGGCCTCGGTCGGCGGCGTCTCGCTCGTGCCGAGCTGCTGGAACTCGCTCACCGCCGGTCTCGGCACGGGTGCCGTCGCCGCGGCTCCCGACGTGCGCCCGCCGGGCGTCGACGTCGCAACGGCGGCAGCGAGCACGGCGAGGAGACCCCCCACTGCAAGCAAACGCTTCATCGAACCTCCCTCGATCGAACCGATTGGCTTGCCGCGGCCGGGAGCCTATACGGAAGGCAACAGGCGCCGGGGCACACCTCGGGCGGGCCCGAGCTCCGTAGTTGCCCGCAGGCAGAAGGGGGGCGACCACCGAGGCCCGCCGCCGCTGCCGGAGGCAGACTGGCGACGTCGAGGACCGGCGGGTCGGCTCGATGTTCGACGGCTCAGAGCCGCCCCGCCGGCTCTCCGGCTCAGCCGGAGGCGAGGAGCGCCCGCGTCAGGTAGTCGAGGTTCGAGCCGGCCGCGCGGGCCGCGGCGGGGGCCGCCGCGGGGGTCCGCACCGTGCCCGCGCCCACGTCGACCGCGTAGAGCGAGCGCGGAGAGCCGCCGACGACGTAGAGCTGAGCGCCGGCGAACGCCGCGTGCGCGCCGCGGACCGCGGCGGGCAGGCGCGCGACGAGCGCCGCGCCGCCGTCCGGCGTCCACCGGAGCACGGCGGTCGCGAGCTTCTCGCCGGTCCAGCCGCCCGCGAGGTAGAGCGCGCCGCCGCGCCGCGCCGCCGCCGCGTCGGCCAGCGGCTCCAGGAACGTGCCCTCGCGGACGACGCGCTTCCGCGCGAGGTCGATCCGCCAGACCGCGTCGGTCGGGACGCCGTCGACGCTCCCGCCGACGACGTAGACGCTGCCGCCGCGGCGCAGGAGCGCGGCCGTCTCGAGCCGCACCGGCAGCCCGGCGGCGAGCCGCTCCGCGGCGGCGCGGGCGCGCTCGGCAGGCGTGGGCCTCGGCGGGGGCGGGGCCGGGCGCGGGTGCGTGGCGACGCGCGGCGCGGGCGGCGGGACGGCCGCCGGCGCGGGCCGCCTCGCGCCCGGCCCGCGCGCGAGCAGCACCGTCGCCGCGGCGACCGCGCCCGCCGCGGCGAGCGCCCCCGCCGCGAGCAGGAGGCGCCGGCGCCCCGCTCCCGGCGGCGGCGGCGGCACGGCCTGCGGCAGCTCGAGCTCGCGTCCCGGCAGGACCGGGACCGCGAGCATGCCCCGCTCCTCGCGCGCACGGGCGTCACCGGCCACGCAGCCAGGATAGGAGCCCGCCCGGACGCCCCACGCCCGAGATGCAGGGCTTTCGTCACGGCCGCGGGGGCTCTATGCTCTCGCCCTACCAAATCCCCCAAGGCAACTCGAGGAAACAGGAGGGCGAGTGACAAAGCGAATTCTGCTGGGCTCGGCGATCGGCACGGCCCTCACGGGCGTCGTGCTCGCGGTCGCCGTGGGCGGCGCGGTGGCGCACACGTCCGCGGCCACGCCGCTTCCCGCATCGTCCTGCACCGGGCTCCAGGGCACGGGCGACAAGCTGATCGCCTCCGACCTGCCGCTGCAGGGGGCCGGGCGCACGCAGACGATCCAGATGACGAAGGCGATCGCCTACATCCTCGGCAAGGCCGGCTGGAAGGCGGGGAACACCACGCTCGCGTACCAGAGCTGCGACGACGCGACCGCGCAGGCCGGCAAGTGGGACTCGGGCAAGGTCTCCACGAACGGGAACGCCTACGCCCAGAACTCGAGCCTGATCGGGGTGATCGGCACGTTCAACTCGGGCGCGGCCGAGATCCTCATCCCGATCCTCAACCGGGCGCCGAACGGGCCGGTGGCGATGATCAGCCCCGCGAACACGTACGTCGGGCTGACGCACAGCGGTCCGGGGACGGCGGCCGGCGAGCCGAACAAGTACTACCCGACCGGCAAGCGCAACTACGCCCGCGTGGTCGCGGCCGACGACTTCCAGGGGGCCGCGGACGCGACGCTCGCGAAGCAGCTCGGGATCACGAAGGTGTTCATCCTGAACGACAAGGAGGCCTACGGGCTCGGCGTCGCGACCAACTTCCGGAACGCGGCGGTGAAGCTCGGGATCAAGGTGGTCGGCTTCACGGCCTGGGACGGCAAGGCCTCCTCGTACGAGGCGACCGCCCTCAAGATCGCGAAGTCGGGCGCGCAGGGGGTCTTCCTCGGCGGCCTGATCTGCGAGAACGGCGGCAAGCTGATCAAGGACCTCGTGGCGGGCGCCCCGAAGGTGAAGATCATGGCGCCCGACGGGTTCACGCCGATCTCGGCGGACGTCCAGCAGTCCGGCGGCAAGGCCGAGGGCATGACCGTCTCGGTCGCCGGCCTGCCCGTCGAGAAGCTCCCCGCCGCAGGCAAGGCCTTCGGCAAGGCGTTCTGCGCCTCGAAGGGCTCGAGCTGCGTGGGCGGCCAGCCCGATCCGTACTCGGTCTACGCCGCCGCCGCGGCCCAGGTCATGCTCACGGCGATCGGGGCCTCCGACGGCTCGCGGGCCGGCGTCGCGGACCAGCTCTTCAAGGTGAAGGCGAAGACGGTGCTCGGCACCATCCAGTTCAACAAGAACGGCGACGTCACCGCGAACCCGGTGACGATCTACAAGGTCAAGGGCGGCAAGTCGACCACCTTCAAGGTGATCGTGCCGGCCAACTCGCTCGTCGCGGCCGCCTAGCGCGCCGCCGGCTCGCGCCGGGGGAGGGCTCCGGCCCTCCCCCGGCCGGCCCGGGCGAAAGAGAGACGACGAGCTCCCGGCCGTGAGCGGATCGCCGGTCCCCCGTAAGATCGGGGGCGTGCTCCGAGCGACGGGGGTCGCGCCTCGCTGCGCGTCCAGCGGCGTGAAGCTCAGGACGGTCACGCGGTCGACGCTCGTCGCGCGCCGGCACGTGCAGGAACCGAAGGGGCTCGGGTGCTCGCCGCCCCCGCCGGTGCCGGTCCGGCGGCTCGACGCGCTCGTCGACCGGGCCGAGCGCCGTTGAGACCGAGGCTCCCTGCGCTCTGGCGCAAGGCGCCGTACGTGCTCGCCTACCACGCGAGCGCCCTCGGCGCGGTGCTGGGGGCGGCGCTGCTCGCGGCGCTCGCCTCGTCCTCGGCGCCGTTCGTGACGACGGCGGTCGCGAGCGAGGCGCTGAAGACCAAGCTCGCCGACCTCTCGCCGTACGCGACCGGGCTCCAGGTCTGGAGCGCGCGCGCGCTCGCCGGCTCCGAGAGCGCGGTGCAGCTCGAGCGCCGCGCGGACACGCGCGAGTCGGCGGTGCGCGAGCTCCGGGCGCGCATCCCCCACCTCGGCCGGCCGGTGTTCACCTACGAGTCGTCGCCGGTGCCCGCCTCGGGGCCCGGGGGCGACGACCAGGTTCGCCTGCTCGCGCGGACGGACGCGGTCGCGCACGTGCGCGTGCTCGCCCGCGTGCGCGGCCCGGGCGTCTACCTCGCGGACATCACCGCGCACTCGCTGCACGCGCGGCCCGGCGAGACGATCCGGCTCCCCGGGCTCGGGTCGTACGCGCGGCCCTCCGCGCCGCGCGTGCGGGTGAAGGGGATCTACCGAGCGCTCGCCCACTCGCCGTCGACCGACTACTGGCGCGACCTCTACCAGGAGATCTACCCGCAGTGCCTCGACTGCGGCGTCCCGCCGCCGTACGTGCTCCTCGGCCGCGACGCCCTGCTGCGGCTCGTCGCGGGCTCCAACGGCGCGATCGTCGCGGGGGCGACCAGCGGCTTCGAGGAGGTCGTCGAGCTGCCCGTCGACCCGAGCGGGATCACGCTGCAGCAGGCGCGCGCCCTCCACGAGCGCTTCGACGCCGTGCGCCGCTCGCTGCGCAGCTCGTCGCTCGGGCAGCGGCTCGGCTGCACGAGCGCCTACCTGCTGAAGCGGTGCACCGTGACGAGCTCGCTCTCGGCCGCCGTGCTGCTCGCGAACGCCGATGCGAGCGCCGTCACGCCCGCCGTGAGGCTGCTCTCGGAGCTCGGGACGGCGATCGCGCTCGGAGCCGCCGCCGCGGCCGGGGTGTTCCTCGTGCGGCGCCGGCGGGCCGAGGCGGCGCTCCTGTACGCGCGAGGCGAGCGCGCCGCGGCCTTCGCGGCGCGGACGGGCGTCGAGGTGCTCGCGCCCGCGCTCGCCGGCGGCGCCGCCGGCTTCGCGGTCGCGCTCGGGGCCACCGACGCCTTCGCTCCGGCCGGCTCGATCTCCGCAGGCACCGTCTGGTCGGCGGTCGCGCACGCCGCGGCCGCCGTGGCGGTCGCCGTCGCCCTGCTCGTCGCGTGCGCGGCGCTCTCCTTCCTGCGCCTCTACGACACCGGCGTCCGCGGCCTCGGGCGCGCCCGGCTCGTGCCGTGGGAGCTCGCGCCTCTCGGCGCGGCGGGCTTCCTCCTCGCCCGCATCGTCTCGGACGGCGCCGTCTCGCACGGCTCCTCTCACGCCCCGACCCTCGCCGTGTTCGCGTTCCCCATCCTCCTCGCCGCCGGCGCCGCCGGAGCCGGCGCGCGGGCGGTGCGCGCCGGCCTCGCACGCGACCTCGGCCGCCCGCGCCGACGGGGCGCTCCCGCCTACCTCGCGCTGCGTCGCCTCGCCGCCGCACGCGGCCTCGTGGTGGCGCTCGCGGTCGTCGCCGCGGCCTCGCTCGGCGCCTTCGCCTACGTCGAGACGCTCGCCGCGTCGCTCCACCGCACGACGATCGAGAAGGCGTACATGGCGACCGGCAGCGACGCGAGCGCGATCGTGTCCGAGGCGCAGCCGGTCCCCGCCTCGTTCCCGTACCCGGTCGCGCGCGTGCAGTTCGCGAACCAGGCCGCCTCGACCCCCGACGGGACGCCGGTGGACGTCATGGTCGTCGATCCCGCCGCGCTCGCACGCACGCTGCACTGGCAGGGCGACTGGGGGCCGAGCCCCGCCGGCGCGCTCGGAAGGCTGGCGCGGGCGCCGTCGCGACCGCTGCCGGCGATCGTCACCTCCGACCTCGCGCCCGGCGGCGCGCTCGTGCTCGGCGGGCGGCGCGTGCCGCTTCGGCCGCTCGCCGTCGTGCGCACGTTCCCGTTCCGGGCCGGCGGGATCCCCCTGGTGATCACGTCCGGCCGCGCGCTGCACGACCTGGAGGCCCGCACGCGACTCTACGACTCTCTCGGCGTCCTCACCACCTACGTCTGGGGCAAGGGGCCGCCGGCGGACGTCGCCCGCGCGCTCGCCGGCCTCGAGCCCGTGTTCCCGCCCGCGACCGTCGACACGTTCCTGCACGATCCCGACGTCCTCCTCGCCACGCGCACGTTCGGGTTCATGCGGCTGATCGCCGCCGGCGCGGGCGCGCTCGCGCTGCTCGGGCTCCTGCTGTACCTGCAGGCTCGGCAGCGCTCGCAGGCGATCGCCTCCGCGCTCGCGCGGCGGATGGGGCTCGCGCGCGCCGCGGAGACGCTCTCGCTCTGCCTGGAGACGGCGGCGGTGCTCGGGTTCGCGGCGCTGCTCGGCGGCGGGGTCGCGCTCGCGGCCGCCGGGCCGGTGGTGCGACGGATCGACCCGCTGCCCGCCGACCCGCCCTCGCCGCTTCTCACGGTGCCCGTCGCGGAGCTCGGCCTGGCGGCCGCGGCGCTCCTCGCCGCCGCGGTCGCCGCCGGGGCGCTCACGAGCCGGCTCGCCCGCCGCGCCGACGCAGCCGAGGCGCTCCGTGTCGCCTGAGCCGCTCGCCGCCTGCCGCGGCCTCTCCAAGACGTACTCGACGCCGGCCGGCGGGATCGAGGCCCTCCACGCCGTCGACGCCGAACTCGCGGCCGGGGAGGTCACCGCCGTCGTCGGCCCGTCCGGCAGCGGCAAGTCGACGCTCCTGCGCGCGCTCGCCGGGCTCGACCGGCCGACCGCGGGCAGCCTCGTCGTCGGCGGCGCCGAGCTCGCGGGCGCCCCGCCCGCGGCGCTCCGCCGCCATCGCCGCGAGCGCGCCGCCTACGTCGCCCAGAAGCCCGCCGACAACCTCGTCCCGCACCTTCGCCTGCGCGACCAGGACGACGGCCGCGCCGTCGCGAGACTCGTGGAGTTCGGGCTCGGGCACCGCCTCGGCTCCCGGCCGGCGGAGCTCTCCGGCGGCGAGCAGGCTCGGGCGGCGTTCGCGCTCGCGCTCGCACGCGGCACGCCGCTCGTCCTCGCCGACGAGCCGACCGCCGAGCTCGACCGCGGCTCCGCCGGGCCGCTCCTCGAGGCGATCCGCGCGCACGCCGGCGGCGGCGTCGCCTTCGTCGTCGCGACGCACGACGAGGACGTGGTCGCGATCGCCGACCGCGTGCTCCGGCTCGACCGCGGCCGCGTCGTCGCCGGCGAGGCGCCGGCGCCTCCCGGGCGGGCGCCGGCCGGCGGCGCCGGCGAGACCGTGCTCGCCGCGCAGGGGGTCGCCAAGGCCTTCCGCCGTGGCCCCGAGACGATCCGCGCCGTCGTCGACGGCACTCTCGACCTCGCCCGCGGCGAGGTCGCCGCCCTGCTCGGCCGCTCCGGCTCCGGCAAGTCGACGCTGCTCGCGCTCCTGGCCGGGCTCCAGGAGCCGGCGTCGGGCGCGATCCGCTACAGCCTCGGCGCGGGCGAGCCGTCCCTCCTCGCGTGGCGCGAGCTGGCCTTCCTGCCCCAGCGCTTCGGGCTGCTGCCCGAGCTCTCGATCCGGGAGAACGTCGAGCTGCCGGCGCGGCTCGCCGGCGAGCTCGGCCGCCGTGCACCGGAGGTGGACGCGCTCCTCGAGCGCCTGGGGCTCGCCGAGCTCGCCGGGCGGCCGCCGCACGAGACGTCGATCGGCCAGCAGCAGCGCGCCGCCCTCGCCCGGGCGCTCGTGCTGAGCCCGGCCGTCCTCCTCGCCGACGAGCCGACCTCGCACCAGGACGCCGGCTGGCGCGACGCCGTCTGGCGGCTGCTCGGCGAGGCCGCCGCGGCCGGGACGGCCTGCCTCGTCGCCACCCACGAGGAGGACGTCGCCCGCTTCGCGACGCGCGTCTGGACGATCGACGGCGGAGCTACGCGGCCGCGCTGCGAAGGATGAGGGCGGCCGCGACAAGGCAGCCGCACCGCGACCACCAGCGCCACAGGTCGGCCCGCGGCAGCCGGTAGAGCGGGCTCACGCGACCCGCGAGCACGATCCCGCCGACCGGCACGCCGGCCATCAGGTAGGCGCTCCCCACGATCGCGAGCTCGGCCTCGAGCAGCCCCACGAGTCCCTGCACGTGACGGAGCGTGGGCCGCTCGGCCGGCGCGCGCACCGTGCTTTGGTCTGGTCCTGGTGGAGACCCGCGGACGGGTTGCGCCCGCCGCGGCCGGAGCGCTCAAGCCGGCGCCGGCCGCTGCCGAGAGAGAGGAGCGAGCGGCGGGCCGCGCCCGAGGACGGCGCGCCCGCCGCTCGAGCTCACCCCCGGCGCCCGCGAGAGGAGCGCTGGGATCTCAGCGTCGCGACCGAGACGGCCGCGGTCGCGCCTGTCCTGGGGCTCGATCTCTTCCTCGAGCTCCCGGATGACCTCGGTCGATCACGTCGCGAAGGACCAAGGGAGGCGGCAGCCGGACGGCATGCACGACATGCGCTTTCGGGGCATCCCCGGCACGTCCATCGGTCAGATCTCAGATCTCGGTAGAAAGGCCATACGGGATCGAACCTCCCTGCAAATCGCCACTTTTGCGGTGCCGTGGCGTCACCGAGGCATGCACCATTCGCGGCGAGTTGACGCGAATGAGCACGGAATCGGCCCTCTTCACGGAGAGCAGGCCCCCGCTCGCCCCGGCGGTTGAGAGGCCCCGGGTGGGCGCCAAGGATCCGGCGGCGGGGTTACCTTGAGGCATGGCCGAGTTGCGCGTAACCATCCCCGACGACGTAGCCGAGCGTCTCGCTTCCGAGGCGGCCGAACGAGGAATCTCCGCCGAAGTCTTCGTGGCCGACTTGCTCACGCAAGTGCCTTCCGGCTCCTCGCGAACGCTCGCTCTCGTTCATCGGCATGTTCGACGGCGTGCCCGGCGCTATCAGCGCTGCCGAGGCGGAGCGGCAGCTTGAAGATGGCGAAGACCCGGGATACCCGCCGTAATCGTCGCGGGAGCCCGATCCGACTCGCCGGGTACGCTGAGATGTGCAATGACGTTCGAGCGAATCACAGTGCGGCCTGATCAGCTGGGAGGCGTTCCCTGCATTCGTGGCCTTCGAATCCCGGTGGCGACCGTCGTCGGGATGGTCGCTGACGGTATGAGCGGGGATGAGATCCTCGCCGCTTACCCTGACCTTGAGGCGGAGGACATCGCGGAGGCCCTCCGTTACGCAGCCGAGGCAGTCCGGGAGCGCGAGCTCCCGCTTGCTGCCGCCGGTTGAGGTTTCTGGTCGACCAGCCGTTGTCTCCGGCCGTCGCGGAGCGGCTCACGGACGCCGGTCACGACGCGGCGCACGTCCGGGAGTAGGGGATGCAGGCCGCGAGTGACGAAGAGATCTTCGAAAGCGCGCAGGAAGAAGACCGCGTGCTCGTCTCTGCCGATACCGACTTTGGGACGCTGCTCGCATTGCGCGAGGAGCGGTTCCCGTCCGTCGTTCTCTTCCGGCGCGGAACGGAGCGACGGCCCGAGCAGCAGGTCGCACTCCTCCTTGCGAACGTGCCGGCGGTCGAGCTCGACCTTACCGAGGGGAGCATCGTCGTTCTCGTGAGGTTCCCCCGCTCCTCCTTCATCACCGAGCGCGACTCTGACCAAGCGCTCGGATGTCCGGAGAAGCGGGGGAACCTCACCTCGGTGGCGCGTTCCAGGGTCCACGACAGCCCTCTCGCCCGGTCGGCGTTCGTCTGCGCTCGGTAGACCGTGAGCTCGTCGCCCGCCGGCAGGCGCGCCTGCTCGCGCGGCCGGCCGGCTAGCGCGATGTATCACCCATGTATCACGAGACGGGCAAAATCGGGCAGGGATGGCGCGCCTGACACAAGGTTTCAAGCCAAATCCTTGTGTTCAAGCGCGCCGAAAAGGCCCATACGGGATTCGAACCCGTGCCGCCGCCGTGAGAGGGCGGTGTCCTAGGCCACTAGACGAATGGGCCGTGCCGTGCGGGCGCCAGTGTAGCGAAGGCCCGCCGCGCTACAGGGGGGCGATCTCCGCGAGGAGCGGGGCGGTGTCGAGCGGGTCGTAGCCCAGGCTCGCGGCGACCTCCTCGCTCGACGGCCTGGTGCCCTGCCGGAAGAGCCCGCGCAGCAGCTCCCCCGTCTCCGGCCGCCGCCACCAGTCCTCGCCGACGGTGTCGATCAGGTGCCGGCGGAGCTGGGCCGAGCGGATCCACGCGCGGAGGTAGTCGGCCGAGTAGAAGCCCGCGTCCATGTCGGAGAGGTAGCCGTCGCGGCGGTAGCGGATCCCGGTCGCCGCGGTCAGGTACTCCTCGTAGCCGTCGGGCGTGCCGCCGTCGGCGGCGAAGCGCGTCCAGAAGTCGAGCTCGAAGCGGAGCTTCGCCTCGTAGCGCCGGAAGAGGAGCGCCTCGAGGAAGACCGTCGCCTCGGCGTTCTCGGCCGCCTGCTCGTCGGAGAGGCCGAAGTGGCGCGCGTGCCACTCGGGCTCGCGCGAGATCGCCTCGCAGATGTACGAGTAGATCTCCGTCAGCGCGTGGTCGCGCGAGATGCGGCGGAACGTGTACGGCAGCGACGCGTCGACGCCGCCGTAGTGGAGCGCGTGCCCGGCCTCGTGCAGGAACGCCTGGTAGTCGTGCAGCCCGCCCTGCGCGCGGGTGATCAGGTGGACGACGCTCGGCGGGTCGCTCGCGATCACGCACGCGCGCGGCGCCTTCTGCGGCCGGTCGTCGAGGTCGAGCTTGATGTTCGTCGCCGACTCGAGGTCGAAGCCGAGCTCGGCGAGCGTCGCGAGGCAGATCTCGGTCGCGCGCTCCTTCGTGTACGTGGACTCGAGCGGCGAGAGCCGCCGCATGTAGGAGGTGTGGTAGCTCCACGGCACCTCGTCGCGCTCCGGCCCGAGCAGCCGGTCGAACCAGCGGTCGCGGAGCACCGAGTACGAGAGCGTCGCCTCGTCGCTCGCCGACTTGAGCGCCGCGGAGAGCGAGCGCAGCGAGATCGCCTTCTCCTCCTCGTTGCGCTCGACCGGGTCGGCGATCCCGGAGAGCTCGGCGGAGAGCTCCTCGCCGGCGGCGATCAGCTCGAGCCGGTCCGGGTTGAAGCGCGCGCTCGCCTCGGCCTGCAGCTCGCCGAGCTCCTCGCGGTCGCGGTACGCGGTGAGGACGGCGAGCCTCGCCTGCGCGTTCCGGAGCGGCATCTCCTCGCCGCGGAAGGTGACGCGCTCGGCGAGCAGGCGGTTCTCGAGGTCGTCCTCGCGCTCGACGAGCGCGGCCGACACGATCCCTCCCTCGCACGTCTTGCGCAGCCGGTACAGGAGCTCGCGCCCGTCGCCCGACGCCGCCTCCTCCGCGCTCCGGAGCGCGTCGAGCTGCTCGCGGCTGAAGAGGTCGCCGTAGCGGCGCACGATCTCGGTCTGCTCCGACGTCTCCTTCTCGCCGACGCGAACCGCTCGGGACTCCTCGGAACGCTCGTAGAGATAACGCGCGAGGCGCTCCTCGAATTCGGCAGGCGTCCGGACCGTCGCGACCCCCACGACCGACGCACCCTAGCGCACGGTGAGCCGTTGGACGACCGCCACGAGGTCGGCGGGCCGGAACGGCTTGGCGAGGACGTCGTCGGCGCGGTCCCGGTACCGCTCCAGATCGGTTGAGCCGGTCGCGACCACCACGGGGATTCCCGCGGCCCGCAGCTCGTCGAGGAGGTCGTCGGTCGACTCGCCCTCGAGGTGGGCGTCGAGCAGCACGAGGCCCGGGCGCCGCGCCGAGACCGCGCTGCGCGCCTCCGCGACCGTGGCGACGTCCGCCACCTCGAAGTCCTCGAACTCGAGGTTCAGGCGGTAGAGCATCCGGAGGCTCGCGTCGTCCTCGACCACCAGGACGGAGGCCTTGCCACCCACTGCCGGCGATCGTATTCGATCGCCGCGGAGTAGCATGCAGACGTGGCACCGAGCGGGGGTATCGGAGAGCGCTACGCCACGCAGGTGCGGGTGCTCTGGAGCGGCCTGGCCGGGACGCTCGCCGAGCTCGAGCGCCTCGCGGGCGACCCCGAGCTGCTCGGCCGGGAGGAGGCGGCGGGAGACCTGCGGCGCCTCCAGTACCGGCTCCACGTCGCGAGCGAGGACGCCTACGGCCTCGCCCCGCCGAGCGGCGTCGAGCCGGTCCACGCCGAGCTCGCGGCCGCCCTCGGAGGGGCGCGCGACGCGACCGCCGAGCTCGCCGACGCGCTCGAGGAGGACGGGGTCGACGGCGCGCTCCAGTGCCTGCACGAGTGGCGCGGCGCCCTCTTCCGCGTGAGGCTGGCGCGCCTTCGCCTCTCGCCCCCTCGCCGCCGCCCCCTGCCCGCCGAGCGCGCCGTGCGGACGGCCGGGAGCCGGGCGGCCCTCGGCGCGTGCCTGCTCGTCGTCGCGGGCGCGGCCGCGTTCGCGACGGGCGCGGTCTCCGGTGCGTGGCCGCTCTGGGTCGCCGGCCTCGTCGCCGTCTGCGGCGCGCTCCTCGCCTACCGCCCGTAACCCCTACGACCCGCCGTCCGCCGCCGCGGCGAGCCGCGCGAGCGACTCGTCCTTGCCGAGCAGCTCGAGGCTCTCGAACAGGCCGGGCGAGACGTTCGAGCCCGTGACCGCGAGCCGCACGGGCGCGAACGCCTGCCGCGGCTTCTGCCCGATGGCGTCCGCGAACGCCCGCAGCGCGTCCTCGATCCTCGACGCCTCCCACGGGTCGACCGGCTCGAGCGCGGCGAGCGCGGCGCGGCACGTCTCGGCGTCGGCGCCGTCGGGGGTGACGGGCTCGAAGAAGAAGCGCGCGATCCCGGGGTACTGCGAGAGCTTCTCGATCTTCTCCTGCACCAGGGGCGCGGAGGCGCGCACGCGCTCCTCGGGCCAGTCGAAGCCCCGCTCGCGCAGGTAGCGGCACAGCACGAGGGCGTACTCCTCCGGAGGGAGGCTGCGCAGGTAGACGCCGTTCATCCAGTCGAGCTTCTGGTAGTCGAAGGTGGCCGGGCTCGGCACGACGCGCTCCAGCGAGAAGCGCTCGACGAGCTCGTGGCGGTGCATGATCGTCGTGCGGTCGTCGTAGCTCCAGCCGAGCAGCGCCAGGAAGTTCATCAGCGCCGGCGCGTAGTAGCCGTCGGCGCGGAAGACGTCGACCGAGACCGCGCCGTGCCGCTTCGACAGCTTCTTGCCGTCCGGCCCGAGAACGTTCGGGATGTGCGCGTACACGGGCAGGTCGGCGCCGAGCGCGCGCAGGATGTTGATCTGCGTCGGGGTGTTCGAGACGTGGTCCTCGCCGCGGATCACGTGGGTGATGCCGTCGAGCATGTCCTCGACGGGGCTCGCGAAGTTGTAGGTCGGGCGGCCGTCCGAGCGCACGATCACGAGGTCGGCGAGGTGCTCGTTCGCGAACTCGATCCGGCCGCGAACGGCGTCGTCCCACGAGACCGTCCCGGCGTCCGGCATGCGGAACCGGATCGCGCCGTCGTCCTCGTAGGCGAGGCCGGCGGAGACGAGCCGCTCCGCCTGCTCGCGCGCCTCGTCCATGCGGTCGAGCTGGAACCTCACCGGCCCGTCCCAGTCGATCCCGAGCCAGCGGAGCGACTCCTCGATCTGCTCGACCGACTCGGCGACCTCCCGGCTCGTGTCGGTGTTCTCGATCCGGAGCAGGCACTCGCCGCCGCGCTGGCGGGCGAAGAGCCAGTTGAAGAGGAAGGTGCGGACGCCTCCGACGTGGAGGAAGCCGGTCGGGCTCGGCGCCATGCGGACACGGACGGACATGCGACCTATCGTACGAGGGATGCTCTTCGGCGCGCACGTCTCGTCGTCCGGCGGGATCGACACCGCGATCGACCGGATCGAGGCGATCGGCGGCGACTGCGTGCAGGTCTTCACGCAGAGCCCGCGGATGTGGCGCGCGACGGCGCACCGGCCGGAGGCGATCGAGCGGTTCAGGGCGCGGCGCGCCGAGGCGGGGATCGGCGGCGTCGCCTGCCACGCCCTCTACCTCTGCAACCTCGCGGCGCCCGACGACGAGATCTACGAGAAGTCGGTCGCGACGATGTGCGCGACCGTCGACGCCGCGTGCGCGATCGAGGCCGACGCCGTCGTCTTCCACATCGGCTCGCACCTCGGGGCCGGCTTCGAGGCCGGCCGCGCGCGGGTCGTCGCGGCGCTCGAGCGGATCCTCGACCGCTGTGAGGGCGACACCTGGCTCGCGATGGAGAACTCGGCCGGCGCGGGCGGCACGATCGGCCGCTCGGTCGGCGAGCTCGCCGAGCTCGTGGACGCGCTCGGACGCCACCCGCGTCTCGGGCTCTGCCTCGACTCGTGCCACCTCTTCGTCTCCGGCCTCGACGTGACCGACCCGGCGGTCGTCGACGAGCTCGTGCGCGAGGTCGAGGCGACGGTCGGGCTCGACCGGCTCCGCGCGCTGCACGTGAACGACAGCGCCGCCCCGCTCGGCTCGAACCGCGACCGCCACGCGAACCTGCTCCAGGGCGAGCTCGGCGAGGGCCTCGGCGCCTTCCTCGCCCACCCGCGCCTGCAGCACCTCCCGGCCTACCTCGAGGTGCCCGGCCCGGACAAGCACGGCCCGGACGCCGCCGAGGTGCGCAAGCTGCGCGAGCTCCACGCCCGCTGGACGCGGAGCGCCGCCGGGCGGCGGCGCGGGAGGCGGTCGTGACGGGCGGCCCCGGCGGCGGCGTATGAGCGACGTGACGAGCTTCGCCGACGCGGCCGAGCGTCACCTCGACGACGTCTACGGGTACCTCGCCTGGTTCACCGGCGACCGCTTCGCCGCGGAGGACCTCGCGGGCGAGACGTTCGAGCGCGCGCTCCGGCTCTGGCACCGCTTCGACCCGGGGCGCGGGTCGGCGCGGGCCTTCCTCTGCCAGGTCGCGCGGACGGTCGCGCTCGACCACTTCCGCGCGGAGCGGCGGCGGACGCGGCGGGAGGAGCTCGCCGCGGTGCGCGAGGGCTACGAGGAACGTCTGGCGGAGGGCCTCTCGCCCGAGCTCGAGGCGGCGATCCGCGGCCTCACCGCGGGCGAGCGCGAGGTGATCGCGCTCCGCGTCGTGCTCGAGCTCGACGCGGCCACCGCCGCCCGGGTGCTCGGCATCTCCCCGACGAACTGCACGACGCGCCTCGCGCGCGCCCTCAAGAAGCTCGAGGAGGCGCTCCATGTCGCAGCGTGAGCTCGAGCGCATGCTCCGCGCCGCCCGCCCGGCGCCCCCGCCCGAGCTGCGCGAGCGCGTCCGCATGCTCGCCGCCCGGCCGGTCCCCGCGCCGGCGCGCCTCCACCTCCGCCTCCGCCGGCGCTGGCCGGTCGCGGTCGCGCTCGCGCTGGCCGCGGCGCTCGCCGCCGCGCTCGGCGCGTTCCTGCTCGGGCGCGATCAGGGCTCGCGGCCGCGGTCGGCGCCGCTCTCGAAGTCCGCGCCGGCCGCCGGGAGCCGGGCCCTCGCCCCCGCGGCGTCCGAGGCCGACGCGGCCGGGACGGCGAGAGCCGAGGAGGCCGTCGCCGAGGCCGCCCGCGCCTTCGGTGGCGCCGTCGTCTCGAGGCGCGTCGTCGCGGGCGCCGTCGAGCTCCGCCTCCGGTTCCCGCCCGGCCGCGCCCGCGCCGCCGTCCGCCGGCTCGCCGCGCTGCCCGGGACGAGCCGGGTCGAGCTCGCGCGGGACGGCGGGCGCCGGGCCGGGACGGTCGTCGTGCGGCTCAGCCGCCCTTGACCCGGGCGAAGACCCGGAACGTCGGCTCGCCGACCGGCAGCTCGCCGAACTCGGGATTCACGCACGGCTGGGCCTTCGACCGCGACTCGTAGGTCGACTCGACCTCGGCCTTGCACATCGGCAGCGGCTGGCGCACGGCGCGGATCGCGCCGAACCCCGCCTGGCGCCGCTCGGCGGCGCGCAGCATGTCGAGGTCGATCTCGACGTCGAAGATCTTCTGCATGCAGCCGACGTACGTGTGGCCCCACGCCTCGTACGAGTAGACGAACGGGCAGCTGCGCGCGAGGCACGCACCGGGGTAGACGACCTTGTCGCAGTGAACGTCGCAGCGGCGGCACTCCATCTCGTCCTGCGGATGGAGCGGGAGCGCGAGCGCCGTCTCTTGTTCCTGCATGTCGGACATTGTGGGTCCCTTCCCTACCCACTGCAAGACTTGACTTACACCTGCCCGAGCGCTAGGCGCGGGCGAGCGCGCCGAGCGCGCGCGGCACGAGCTCGAGGGCTCGCTCGACGTCCTCGTCGCCGACGTCGAGGTGCGTGACCGCGCGGAGCACGCCCGGCTTCACGGTAGCGGAGAGGCCGACCCCCGCCGCGGCGAGCCGCGCGACCGCCTCCGCGCCCGAGAGCCCGAGGGCGGCCGCGTCGACCTGGACGAAGTTCGTCTCGACGAGCTCGAGGTCGACCGGGACGCCCGCCGCCTCCCAGCCCTCCGCGAGGCGGCGCGCCCGCGCGTGGTCGTCCGCGAGCCGCTCGACGTTGTGCTCGAGCGCGTAGAGCCCGGCGGCCGCGACGATCCCCGCCTGGCGCATCGCCCCGCCGAAGCGGTGCTTCTCCACCCGCGCCCGCGCCATCAGCTCGGCCGACCCGGCCACGACGGCCCCGAGCGGGCAGCCGAGCCCCTTCGAGAAGCAGAGCGTGACCGTGTCGAAGCGGCGGCCGATCTCCGCCGCCGGGACGCCGAGCGCGACCGACGCGTTCGCGAGCCGCGCGCCGTCGAGGTGGACCGCGAGGCCGAGCTCCCGCGCCGCCGCGACGACGGCGTCGAGCTCGTCGAGCGGCCAGACCGTGCCGCCCGCGCTGTTGTGCGTGTTCTCGAGCGCGACGATCGACGCGCTCGGGATGTGGAAGCCGTCGGACGCGCGCGCCGCCGCCCGGACCTGGTCGGGCGAGAGCCGGCCGCGGCGGCCCGGCAGCCCGCGCGTCTGGAGGCCCGAGTGCATCGCCGCCCCGCCGAGCTCGGCGACCATGATGTGCGCGGTCTCCTCGACGATCAGCTCGGTGCCGCGGCGGCCGAGGATCGCGAGCGAGACCTGGTTCGCCATCGTCGCCGTCGGCAGGAAGACGGCCTCCTCCTGCCCGAGGAAGCGCGCCGCGCGCTCCTCGAGCGCGAGCACGGTCGGGTCCTCGCGCCGCTGCTCGTCGCCGACCTCGGCGTTCGCCATCGCCTCGCGCATCGCGCGCGACGGCCTGGTCTGCGTGTCGGAACGGAGGTCGATCACGGCGCGCCGCTCACCCCGAGAGCCTGACCGACCCGTCGTCGGCGATCGTCCAGTGGGGGTTGTGCGCGACCTCCCACGGGTGGCCGTCCGGGTCGACGAAGACGGCCGAGTGGCCCCCCCAGAACGCCTTCGCCGGCTCGCGCGCGATCCGGGCGCCGGCGCGGCGCGCCTCCTCGATTACGGCGTCGACCTCCTCCGGCGAGCGCACGTTGCAGGCGAGGGTGACGCCGCCCCAGCCGCCGCCGTCCTCGACGCCGGAGTCCTCGGCGAGCCGGTCGCGGCTCCAGAGCGCGACGACCATGCCGCCCGCCTGGAAGAAGACCACGTCCTCGGGGTCCGCGTCGACGCGCCAGCCGATCGCCTCGTAGAAGGCGCGCGCCCGCGCGAGGTCGGAGACCCCGAGCGTCACGAGGGAGAGCCGCTGCTCCATGCGGAGAGCATAGGGCTACCGTGTCGGCGTGGACCTCGAGCTGCTCGGGCGCGAGCTCGCCGGCGAGCCCGCCTACCGGGCGCGGCAGGTGTGGGAGTGGACGGCGCGCGGCGCTCCGTCGTACGCGGGGATGACGAACCTGCCGTCGGCGCTGCGCGCGCGCCTCGAGGAGCGGGTGCCGTTCTCGGCGCTCGAGCTCGTCCAGGAGGCGCGCTCGCGCGACGGCACCGTCAAGGCGCTCTTCCGCACCGCCGACGGGCACCCGGTCGAGGCCGTGCTGATGCGCTACCGCGACGGCCGCCGCTCGGTCTGCCTCTCGTCCCAGTCCGGCTGCCCGCTCACCTGCACCTTCTGCGCCACCGGACGGATGCGCTTCCGGCGCAACCTGACCGAGAGCGAGATCCTCGACCAGGCGCTCCACTTCCGCCGCGCCGAGCCGATCGACCACGCCGTCTTCATGGGGATGGGCGAGCCGATGCTGAACCTCGACGCCGTCCGCGCCGCCGCGAGGCGGCTGCCCGACCTCGGCGTCACGCACCGGCGGACGACGGTCTCCACGGTCGGCTGGCTCCCGGGGCTGCGCCGCTTCGTCGACGAGGTCGACGAGCCGGTACGGCTCGCGCTCTCGCTGCACGCCGCCGACCCGGCGCTGCGGAGCGAGCTGATGCCGGTGAACGACCGCTACCCGCTCGGGGACGTCGTCGCCGAGTGCGGGCGGTACGCCGCCCTGCGCCGGCGGAAGGTGTTCGTCGAGTACGTGCTGCTGGCCGGCGTCAACGACCTGCCCGAGCACGCGCGCGCGCTCGCCGCGCTGCTCGACCCGAAGCGCTTCAAGGTCAACCTGATCCCGTACAACCCGACCGGGTCGTACGAGGGCTCGTCCCGCGAGGCGATCGCGCGCTTCAAGACCGTCCTCGACCGCGCGCGGCTCCCGGCCACCGTCCGCCTCACGCGGGGACGCGACATCGCCGCCGCCTGCGGGCAGCTCGCCGCGGGCGCCCGGCCCGGGGCCCGCGAGGCCGCGCCGGCCGCCGCGGGCGAGACTCGCGTCGTCAGGACTCGTCCAGCTCGAGCGCGGCGGAGTTGATGCAGTAGCGCAGCCCGGTCGGGCGCGGCCCGTCCGGGAAGACGTGCCCGAGGTGCCCGCCGCAGGAGGCGCAGAGCACCTCCGTGCGGACCATCCCGTGGCTCGTGTCGACCTCCTCCTCGACGGCGTCCTCGCTCGCGGGCTCGGTGAACGCGGGCCAGCCGCAGCCCGAGTCGTACTTGGCCTCCGAGGCGAAGAGCTCGGCGCCGCAGCCGGCGCACCGGTAGGTGCCCGGCTCGAAGACGTGGTCGTACTCCCCGGAGAACGGCGCCTCGGTGCCCTTCTCGCGCAGCACTCGGTACCGCTCCGGGGTGAGGAGCGCCCGCCACTCCTGCTCGCTTCTCTCGACCTTCGTCACTCTCGCTCCTTTCCGCCGGCCGGGAGGATCCCGCCCGTCACCGGGGAAAACGTCCGCCGCAGGGCGACCGTTCCCGCCGGAGCCGGGCCTCCGGCCCACCCGGATGCAATTTGCCGGCCGACCGTGTATTAATGACGGTGCGCGTACAGGCGCGGGCTCGGTCGCAGACCGAGAAGGTGTCGAACCAGAGGAGGACGATGCGTCAGATCAGGATCGGCCGTCGGATCGGGATCGGGATCGGGATCGCGTCCGTGGCCTGCGCGGCTGCGCTCTGCGTGCCGGCCGCCATCGCTCACCGCACGGCGGCGGCCGCCGACCAACCGCTGACGTCCAACACGGACATCGCCGCCGGGTACCAGATCTACAACCGCTACTTCTGTGCCGCCTGCCACACGCTCAAGGCCGGCGGACCAATGGCCTACGGCCAGCTCGGCGTGAACCAGAACAAGGTCGTGAGCCCGTACCCGGTCATCGTCGCGGCGGTGACCGAGGGACTGCCGGCCGCGCTGCCGCTCTACCCGACGCAGATGGTCGGGTTCAAGAACGTCCTCACGAGCCAGCAGATCCAGCAGGTGGCGAGCTTCGTCTTCAAGTTCCAGGGGAAACCACGCCAGACGTGCGACTTCTGTACGTCCGAGAGCCCGTAGGAAGACCGACCGCGGTCGCGGGGCCTCGCCGGGGCGTCCCGGCGGGGCCCGCGCCCGGCTCGGCGGGCTCCTGACGTGCCGGGCCGTCCGCCGTCGCGAGCACCCTTGTTGCCACGGCTGTCGCTCGTGCTCTCGCTCGTGCTCGCCCTCGCCGGCGCCGTCGCCGCGACCGGCGACGGCGCGCGCGGCGCGGGCAAGCTCGTGCTGACGTTCCGGATCACGCAGGGGCCGACCTTCCGGCACCCCCACCCGCCGGTCGGCGACGCGGGCGACGGCTTCTCGACGACGCTCACGCTCTACAACGCCGCCGAGCAGCTCGACCGGCCGAAGAACGCGCGGATGGGGACGATGCGCTTCGCCTACACCCTCAAGGGTTCTTGCACGGCCGCGGGCGGCTGCCGGGGCACCGTCGACATCCAGACCCTGACGAGGCTGCCCGGCGGCACGATCGCCGCCGACGCGAACGGCATCCCGATCCGCTACCCGTTCGTCGTGATCGTCCGCAAGGGCACCGGGCGCTACGCCGGCGCGAAGGGGAGCATCTCGATCGCCCCGGCCGGGAACGCGCGCAACGTCTACACGCTCGAGCTGCCCTAGCCGGAGCCTACGGCTCGCGCGCAGCCGGCAGCGGCTCCGGGTCGCCCGCGCCGAAGCGGTGGCGGACGACGGGCTCCTTCGCCGCGCGCACCTCGTCGAGCCGGCCCACCGGGAGCCCGTGCGGGGCCGACCTGATCGCCTCCGGGTCGTCGCGCGCCTCGCGCGCGATCTGCAGCATCGCCTCGGCGAACGCGTCGAGCGTCTCCTTCGTCTCGGTCTCCGTCGGCTCGATCATCAGCGCCTCGGGCACGACGAGCGGGAAGTACACGGTCGGCGGGTGGAAGCCGAAGTCCATCAGCCGCTTCGCGACGTCGAGCGCGCCGATCCCGTGCTCGCGCTTCAGCGCCCGCGCGCTCAGGACGAACTCGTGCATGCAGAGGCGGTCGTAGCGGAGCTCGTACGCGTCGCGCAGCAGCGCGAGCAGGTAGTTCGCGTTCAGCACCGCCGTCTCGCTCATCTGGCGCAGACCCGGCCCCCACGCCCGCATGAAGGCGTAGGAGCGGACGAACACCCCGAACGGGCCGCTGTAGCCCCGCACCTTCCCGATCGACCGCGGACGGTCGTAGTCGAGGCGGAAGCGGTCGCCGTCGCGGGCGACGACCGGAACCGGGAGGTACGGCTCGAGCGACTCGCGCACCGCGATCGGGCCGCCGCCGGGCCCGCCGCCGCCGTGCGGCTGGGAGAAGGTCTTGTGCAGGTTGATGTGGACGATGTCGAACCCCATGTCGCCGGGCCGCGAGATCCCGCACACGGCGTTCAGGTTCGCGCCGTCGTAGTACATGAGCGCCCCGGCCCCGTGGAAGATGCGCTCGATCTCCTCGATGTTCTCGTCGAAGAGCCCGAGCGTCGACGGGTTGGTCAGCATCAGCCCGGCGGTGCGCCCGTCCACGCTCGCGGCCAGCTCGTCGAGGTCGACGTTGCCGCGCGCGTCGGTGGAGACCTTCGTCAGCTCGTACCCCGCCATCGTCACGCTCGCGGGGTTCGTCCCGTGCGCGGTGTCCGGGATGACGATCCGGCGCCGCACGCCGTCCTCGCCGCGCTCGTCGAAGTACGCGCGCATCAGCAGGAGCCCGGTCAGCTCCCCCTGGCTTCCGGCCGCGGGCTGCAGGCTGACCGCGTCGAGGCCGGTCACCTCCCGCAGGATCTCGGCGAGCCGCCACTCGAGCTCGAGCGCCCCCTGCGCCGCGTCGTCCTCGACGAGCGGGTGCAGGTCGCGGAACCCGGGCAGCGCGGCGAGCCGCTCGTTGACCCGCGGGTTGTACTTCATCGTGCAGGAGCCGAGCGGGTAGAAGCCCGTGTCGACGCCGAAGTTGCGCGTCGAGAGCTCGGTGAAGTGGCGGAGCACCTCCGGCTCCGACACCTCGGGCAGGCGCGGAGGCTCGCTCCGCGCGAGCCCGGGCGGCACCGGCGGCACCGGCAGCTCGGGCTTCGGCACCGCCAGGCCGCGCCGGCCGGGACGCGAGCGCTCGAAGATCAGCCTCGGCTCGCCGGCGGCCCTCACGGCGCGAGCGCCTCCGCGAGCCGGTCGATCTCCGCCGTCGTGCGCCGCTCGGTGACGGCGACGAGCAGCGCGTCGTCGAGCCCCTCGTAGTCGCGCCCGAGCGGGTACCCGGGGTTGACGCCGCGGGCGCGGGCGGCGCGGACCGCCTCGCGTCCGCTCCGTCCGACGCGAACCGCAAACTCCTTGAATGTCGGCTTCGACGGGAAGAGGAGCTCGAGCCCCCGCGCCTCGAGCGCGTCCTTCGCGTACCGGGCGAGCGCCATGCAGGTCTCCCCCGTCTCGCGCAGCCCCTGCGGCCCGAGCAGCGACAGGTGCACGAGCCCGGCGAGAGCGAGCAGCGTCTGGTTCGTGGTGATGTTCGACGTCGCCTTCTCGCGCCTGATGTGCTGCTCGCGCGTCTGCAGGGTCAGCACATAGCCGCGCCTGCCCGCGGCGTCCACCGTCTCGCCGACGATCCGGCCCGGGAGCCGCCGGATCAGCGAGTTCCTCGCCGCCAGGAACCCGTAGTGCGGCCCGCCGTAGCTGAGCGCGTTCCCGACCGACTGGCCCTCGCCGACCGCGAGCGCGCAGCCGTACGCCCCGGGGGCCTCGAGCACGCCGAGGCTCACGAGGTCGACGTGCGCGACGGGCAGCGCCTCCGCCTCGAGCGCGGCAGCGGCGAGGTCCGGCGCCGGCTCCAGGCAGCCGAAGAAGTTCGGCTGCTGGAAGAGCACCGCCGCGGCGCCCGCCGCGGCCGCCCGGACGCGGTCCGGGTCGGTCGTCCCGTCGTCGTGCGGCACCTCGACCACCTCGAGCCCGAAGCCGCGCGCGTACGTCTTCACGACCTGGCGCACCTGCGGGTTCGTCGCCTCGGTGACGACGACCTTGCTCCGCCCCGTCTCGGCCTTCGCGACGAAGCAGGCATCCGCCGCCACCGTCGTGCCGTCGTAGCCCGACGCGTTCGAGACGTCCATCCCGGTCAGCTCGCAGATCGCGGTCTGGTACTCGAAGATCGCCTGCAGGACGCCCTGCGAGAGCTCCGGCTGGTACGGCGTGTAGGCGGTGAGGAGCTCGCCGCGCTGGAGCACCGCGTCGACGACCGCGGGGACGTAGTGGTCGTAGATGCCCGCGCCGAGGAACGAGACCTCGTCGACCGCGTTGCGCGCGGCGAGCTCCTCGACGTGGCGCGTGAGCTCGGCCTCGGCCAGCGCCGGAGGCACCGCCAGCGGCCGGTCGAGCCGGACGCCCGCGGGGACGTCGCGGAAGAGCTCCTCGACCGTCTCGACGCCGATCGCCGCGAGCATCCGCTCGCGGTCCTCCGCCGTCAGCGAGATGTAGCTCACAGGTCGGCGAGCACCCGCCGGTAGGCCTCGGCGTCGAGCAGCTCGTCGCGCTCGGAGGGGTCGGAGAGGCGGATCCGCACGAGCCAGCCCTCGCCGTAGGGGTCGTCGTTGACCGTCTCGGGCGCCTCGGCGACCGTCGCGTTCACCTCGAGCACCTCGCCGGAGAGCGGCGCGATCAGCTCGGAGACCGCCTTCACGGACTCGACCTCGCCGTACGAGCGGCCGCGCTCCACGGCCGCGCCGGGCTCGGGCGGCTCGAAGTGGACGAGCTCGCCGAGCGAGTCGGCCGCGTACCACGTGATGCCGAGCACGGCCTCGTCGCCCTCGATCCGGGCCCAGTCGTGGTCGGCGTTGTAGAGCAGATCGTCCGGATACGACTCGCTGGCGGCCACCTCACTCCTCTCGCTTGTAGATCGGCTTCGCGACGACCTCCGCCCGGCGCCGGCGGCCCCGCACGTCGATCTCGAGCTCCGTCCCCGGCGCGCTCGCCGCCGCGGGAACGTACCCGAGGCCGATCCCCACGCCGAGCATCGGCGAGAGCGACCCGGAGGTCACCTCCCCGCCGCCGGCGATCGCCATCCCCTGCCGCGGGATCGCCTGCTCGGTCATCCGGAAGGCGACGAGCCGGCGCTCGGGGCCGCGCTCCCGCACCTCGCGGAGCGCGTCGGCGCCGATGAAGTCGGTGTCGAGCGCGCAGACCCACCCGAGCCCGCTCGAGATCGCGTCCCACTGCGGCCCGATGTCGTTGCCGTGGAGCGGGTAGCAGACCTCGAGCCGGAGCGTGTCGCGCGCCCCGAGCCCGCACGGGCGGACGCCGCGCGCGAGGACCGCGTCCCAGAGCGCGACGGCGTCGTCGGCCATGCACGCCAGCTCGACGCCCTCCTCCCCCGTGTAGCCGGTGCGGTTGACCATCACCTCGACGCCGTCGAGCTCCCCCATCGCCCACGTGAAGTGCGGTGCCGGCGGGAGCCCGAGCCGCTCGAGCGCCCGCGGCCCCTGCACCGCCAGGAGGGCGTACTCGTCCGAGACGTCGCGGACGTCCGAGCCGCGCAGCTCGTGCCCGGAGACCCACTCGAAGTCCGTCTCCCGGTTCGCCGCGTTGACGACGAGGAGGAAGCGGCTCGCGCCGGTCCGGTAGACGATCGCGTCGTCGATCACGCCGCCCTCCTCGTTCGTGAGCAGCGTGTACTGCGCCCCGCCGGGCGCCACGCGGGCGAGGTCGTTCGAGAGGACGTGCTGGAGCAGCTCGGCCGCCCTCGGGCCCTCGACCTCGAGCTCGCCCATGTGGGAGACGTCGAAGACGCCGGCGTCGGTGCGGACGGCGCGGTGCTCGGCGAGGACGCCCTCGTAGGAGACCGGCAGCTCCCAGCCCGCGAACGGGACGAGGCGGGCGCCGGCCTCGACGTGACGCGCGTGGAGCGGCGTGCGGCGGAGGGTCTGCACGCGGGCGATGCTAGCCGCGCCGCCGGCGGCGGGCCCGGGGCACCGAACCGGCCCCGGAAGGAGGAAGCCCCGGCGCTTCCGCCGGGGCTTCGACCGGGTCATGTGGGACTGCTTGTCCGTCAGTCCCGAGAGGGCACGCCTTCTCTAGCCGGGGCCCGCGGATCCTAAACCTCGCTCCCGGCGGGGCGGCGGCGGCCGCTACTCCCCGCGCAGGAACGAGGGGACGTCGAGGTCGGCCGGCGCGGGCTCGCGCTCGCCCGGCCGGCCGGGGATCGGGACCGCCTCCGGCGCGGCGCGGCCGCGGCGGCGCCGCTGGGCGCCGAAGCCGGTCGCGATCACGGTCACCCGCACCTCGTCGCCCTGGGCGTCGTCGATCACGGCGCCGAAGATGACGTTCGCGTTCTGGTCGGCGGCGCTCGTCACCACCTCGGCCGCCTCGTTGACCTCGAAGAGCCCGAGGTTCGAGGGGCCCGTGATGTTGAGCAGGATCCCGGTCGCGCCGTCGATCGACGACTCGAGCAGCGGCGAGGACACCGCGGTGCGCGCGGCCTCTGCCGCGCGGGCGTCGCCCTGGCCGACGCCGATCCCCATCAGCGCGGAGCCGGCCTCGCGCATGATCGTCCGCACGTCCGCGAAGTCGAGGTTGACGATCCCGGGCACGGTGATCAGGTCGGTGATCCCCTGGACGCCCTGGCGGAGGATGTCGTCGGCCATCTTGAAGGCGTCGGCGAGCGGCGTCTTCTTCTCCACCACCTGGAGCAGCCGGTCGTTCTCGATCACGATCAGGGTGTCGACCTTGTCGGCGAGGTCGGCGATCCCCTGCTCGGCCTGCTGCGCCCGCCGGCGGCCCTCGAACGAGAACGGGCGCGTGACGACGCCGACCGTCAGCGCCTCGAGCTCGCGCGCGAGCTCCGCGACGATCGGGGCGCCGCCCGTGCCGGTGCCGCCGCCCTCGCCCGCGGTCACGAAGATCATGTCGGCGCCCTTCAGCGCCTCCTTCAGCTCGTCGCGGCTCTCCATCGCCGCCGCGTGCCCGACCGCCGGGTCGGCGCCGGCGCCGAGGCCGCGCGTCGCCTTCGCGCCGATGTGGATCTTCACGTCGGCGTCGCACATGAGGAGCGCCTGCGCGTCCGTGTTGACCGCGACGAACTCCACGCCCGTGAGGCCGGCGTCGACCATCCGGTTGACGGCGTTCGTGCCGCCGCCGCCGACGCCCACGACCTTGATCACGGCCAGGTAGTTGCCGGAGCGGTCTCTCATCGTGTCGTCGCTCGACCTCAAGCTTGAGTCAAGGCTCGGGCTGCCGAGCCTCCCCTTCCTCCGGAGAGTACGGGCCACGGATCGGCATGTCAATGCGGAACGTCACAACCTCGAGTTCCCTAACCGTCGACCTCAACCGTAGAGTTGAGGGTTGTCTGGCTTGAACACGGGCCGCTCGGGCACGCTCACGTCGAGGTAGCCCGCGGTCGAGGAGTCGGCGTGGAGCGCGCGCAGGATGCGGCGCGCGATCGCGAGCTTGAGCCGCAGGTCGCCGAGGTCGCCGAGCCGCAGCTCGAGCCCGGAGCGGAGGACGAGCGTGAGCTCCGAGCCCGTCGCGCGCACGGTGCGCACGGGCGACGGGAGCGCCCGCGGGTCGAGCGGCGCGAGCGCGGCGGCCGCCGCCCCGCCCTGCGTGCGCGGCAGGATCTCCCCCACCGCCACCTCGGCGCCCTTGCCGAGCCAGACGCGCGGCAGCCGGCTGCGGCGCGGCGAGCGGAGCTCGCGCACGACCCGGCCCCGCGCCGAGACGACCCAGGTGTCGGCGCCGCGGCGGAGCAGGAGGACGGGCCGCTCGGCGCTCACCTCGACGTGGAGCGTGTGCGGGAAGCGGCGGTCGAAGCGGACCGAGACCACGTCCGCGAGCGGGGCGATCCTGCGCTCGATCTCGCCGGAGCCGACCCGCACGAGGCTCTCGCCGAGGAGGGGCTCGAGCGCGGTGCGGACCTCGGCGCGGGCGCGCGGCGTGCCGCCGACGACGTCGAGCTCGCGAACGGCGAAGACCGAAGTCTCGCGGGCGGCGGCGTAGGCGCCGCCGGCGAGCGCGAGGACGCCGGCGGCGACCGCGAGGGCGCGGCCGTTCCGGAGCAGGCGGCGCCGGGCACCGGGCCGCTTCGGCCGCGCACGGGCACGCCCTCTCGCCGGAGCCGCCACGCCGGGAGACTTCGCCGGAGGCGCCCGCTTCCCTACAACGGCGGAAGCTCGAGCGGCCCGAGGAAGCGCACCTCGTGCTCGAGGACGATCCCGAAGCGCTCGTGGACGCGCCGCCGCGCCTCGGCCATGAGCGCGAGCGCGTCGGCCGTGGTCGCCCCGCCCGCGTTCTCGATGAAGTTCGCGTGGCGGGGCGAGACGACCGCGCCGCCGGCGCGGTGGCCCTTGAGGCCGCACTCCTCGATCAGCCGGCCCGCGCCGAGCTCGGGCGACGGGTTCTTGAAGACGCTCCCGAACGTCCGCTTCGTCGTCGGCTGCGTCGCCTTCCGCTGCGCGAGGAGCTCCGCGACGCGCGCCTTCACCTCGGCCTCGGGCCGCGGCTCGAGCCGCAGGCGCACCTCGGCGACGACCTGGCCGGGCGCGAGCGCCGAGGTGCGGTAGGCGAGGCCGAGCTCGTCCGGGCCGAGCCGCCGCGCTCCCGCCGCGTCGACGACGAGCGCGTCCACGGTGACCGCTCGGAAGTCGACGCCGTAGGCGCCGGCGTTCATCGCGATCCCGCCGCCGACCGTCCCGGGGATGGCGGAGGCGAACTCGAGCCCGCCGAAGCCCGCGGCCCGCGCCCGGTGGAGGCAGACCGCGTTCGCCGCGCCGCCGCCGGCCACGAGCAGGCCGCCCTCGACGCGCACGGCCGCGAGCGCGCCCTCGAGCCGGAGGACGAGCGCGTCGACGCCGCCGTCGTGGGCGAGCAGGTTCGAGCCGAGGCCGACGGTCGCGACGGCGAGCCCCTCGGACGAGGCCCACGCGAGCAGCTCCTGGAGCTCGGCCGCCGCCGCAGGCCTGGCCAGGTAGCGCGCGGGGCCGCCCGTGCCGATCGTCGTCAGGCGCGAGAGCGGGACGTGCTCCTCGAGCCTCACCGGCGGAGCCGCTCCGCGAGGAGGGCCGGGGCGCGGTCGACGTCGCCCGCGCCGAGCACGAGCACGACGTCTCCGGGCCGGGCCCGCCGGGCGAGCCGCGCGACCCCCTGCTCGACCGCCGGCGTCCAGGCGGCGAGGCGGCCGCGGTCGGAGAGCGCATCGACGACGAGCTTCCCGGTCACGCCCGCGACCGGCGCCTCGCGCGCCGGGTAGACGTCGGCGACGGCGACGTCGTCGGCGGCCGCGAGGGCGGCGCCGAGCTCGGCGGCGAGGTGGCGCGTGCGCGAGTAGAGGTGGGGCTGGAAGAGCACCCGCAGCGTGCGGCCGGGAAAGCGCTCCCGGGCGGCCGCGATCGCCGCGGCGACCTCGGTCGGGTGGTGGGCGTAGTCGTCGACGATCGCGACCCCGCCGGCCTCGGCGACCTCGAAGCGCCGCCCGGTCCCCGCGAAGCGGGCGAGCACCGGCTCGGCCTCGGCCCGCTCGACGCCCGCGAGCGCGAGCGCCGCGAGCGCCGTCCCGGCGTTCGCGCGGTTGTGGGCGCCCGGCAGGGCGAGCTCGCCCTCGTACGGAGGCGCCCCGCGCACCGAGCGCGGCGCGCGCGCGACCCACCGGGCGAACTCCTCCTCGAGCTCGGCGAGCGAGCGGAACTCGGCGTGGTGGTCGAGCTCGACGTTCGTCACGACCGCGATCTCCGCGGGCAGCCCGAAGACGGTGCGGTCGGACTCGTCGCCCTCGACGACGAGCCACCCCTCCCCCGCGCCCGCGTTCGCGCCGAGCTGCGGGACGGGCGCGCCGACGAGCCAGGCGGGGTCGCGGCCGGTCTCGTGCAGGACGAAGGCGACCATCGCCGCCACCGTGCCCTTCCCGTGCGTCCCGGCGACGACGATCGCCGGCCGCAGCGAGACGAGCTCCTCGAGGAAGTCCGCCCGCGTGCGGCCGGCCACGCCGGGGTACGCGCTCGAGGCGACGACCTCCCAGCCGTCGGGGACGACCGGCTCGGGCGCGAGCTCGACGCGCACGCCGAGCTCCTCGAGGCCGTCGAGGTACGGCGTCCGCGTCCGGTCCCAGCCGCCGGCCTCGGCCCCCCAGGCGCGCGCGAGCCGCGCGTAGGCCGAGAGGCCGGCGCCGCCGAGCCCGGCGAACCAGATCCGGCGGCCCTCAAGCGGCGGCAAGCTCGACCAGCCCGTCGGCGACGTCCTCGGCCGCGTACGGCCTCGCGACCCGGAGCATCGCGGCGCCCATCTCCGCGAGGCGCTCGGGGTCGTCCAGCATCGAGCGGACGAGCTCCGGCACGTCGGCGAGCTCGAGCTCGGGCACCATGATCGCGCCGCCCGCACGCACGAAGTACTCGGCGTTCTTGCGCTGGTGGTCGGCCGTCGCGAACGGGTACGGCACGAGGATCGCGGGCTTGCCGGCCGCCGCCAGCTCCCACACGCCGCTGCCCGCCCGCGAGAGGACGAGGTCGGCGGCGGCGTAGGCCGCCCCGATCCGCTCCGTGCTCGGGACGAGCCGGTAGTCGTCGCGGGAGACGCGCCGGCGCAGCGAGGGGAAGTCGCGCTCGCCGGAGACGTGCAGGATCGCCGGGCCGACCTCGCCGAAGGCCTCCAGCACGAGGTCGTTGAGCGAGCGCGCCCCCGCGAGCGCGCCGGCGACGAGCAGCACCGGGCCCTCGGGCGGGAGCTCGAAGATCTCGCGCGCCTCGTCTCTCGGCAGCGGCCGCGCCCGTTCCGGGATCGGGCGCCCGACGACGCGGTACTTCGGGCCGAGCCGCCCGTCGAGCGGGTAGGCGAGGAAGGCGCGGCGCGCGAACGGGAGCGCGAGCCGGTTCGCGAGGCCGAGGTGGGCGTCGGCCTCGCTGATCGCAGCCGGGATCCGCATCGACGCGGCCGCCACCACCATCGGCCCGGCGACGTAGCCGCCCGCCCCGAGGACGGCGTCCGGGCGGCGGCGGCGCAGGATCCGCCGGCACGCGGCGGGCGCCGCGCCGGCGAGCACGAGCGACTTCAGGAGCGCCGGCGAGGGCTGGCGCGGGAAGCCGGCGACCCGGAAGGTGTCGAGCTCGTAGCCCGCGTCAGGGACGAGCCGCGCCTCGACGCGATCCGGCGACCCGGCGAGCGTCACGTACGCGCCGCGCTCCCTGAGCGCCTCCGCGACCGCGAGCGCCGACAGCACGTGGCCGGCCGTCCCGCCGGCCGCGATCACGAACCGAAGCTGCCGCCGCGTTGCCACGGTGCGCGATGTTAAGGAGGATTCCCACCGCGGCGAGCAGTACGACGAGGCTCGAGCCGCCGTAGGAGAGGAACGGCAGCGGAATCCCGGTCAGCGGCGCGACCCCCATCACCGCTGCGACGTTCACGAGCGCCTGCCCGCAGACGAGGACGGTGAGCCCGACGGCGAGGCGCTTCCCGAAGGGGTCGCGGCAGCCGAGCGCGACACGCAGGCCGGCGTACGCGAAGAGCACGTAGGCGGCGACGACTCCGAGCACCCCGACGAGGCCGAGCTCCTCGCCGATGTTCGCGAGCATCATGTCGGTGTGCGCCTCGGGGAGGTAGAAGATCTTCTGCACCCCCTCGCCGAGCCCGACGCCGAACACCCCGCCGGAGCCCATCCCGATCATCGCCTGCACGATCTGGAAGCCGGTCCCCTGCGCGTCGTCCCACGGGTGGAGGAAGGCGAAGAAGCGCGCGCGCCGGTAGGGCTCGAGCCAGATCGCGGCGCTCCCGAGCGCGGCCGTGAGCGCGAGCGCGGGGCCGAGCACGCGGGCGGGCGTGCCGGTGACGACCAGCATCGCGGTGAGCATGAGAAGCAGCGCGATCGCGGTCCCGAGGTCCGGCTCGGCGAGCAGGAGCACGCAGAAGACGCCGGCGAGCGCGCCGATCGGGCGGCCGAGCTCGCGCAGCGAGCGCGGCGCCGGGTGGCGCGCGAGCCAGGCCGCCGCCCACACCGCGAAGGCGAGCTTCGCGAGCTCCGACGGCTGGAAGACCGCGGGCCCGAGCGAGATCCAGCGGCGGGCGCCGTTGACCGCGGGCCCGACGACGAGCACGAGCAGCAGCAGCGCGATCGAGCCGAGCACGAGCGTCGGGGCGAGCGCGTACAGCCTGCGGTAGTCCCACCGCTGCGCGACGCCCATGAGCAGGATCCCGAGCACTGCGTAGGCGCACTGGCGCTCGAGGTAGTGGTTCGGGTCGGCGCCGCCGACCGCGGCCGCGGCGGAGGTGGCCGAGTACACCATCACGACCCCGAACGCGACCAGCGCGAGCGTGACGAGGATCAGGATCCTCGACTCGAGCTCTCCCCGCCTCATCGGCGAAGACTTCGGCTGAGCCGCCGGAACTCCTCGCCTCGCTGCTCGAAATTCTCGAACTGGTCGTAGCTCGCGCAGGCCGGCGAGAGCAGCACCACGTCGCCCGGCCGCGCCAGCCCGGCGGCGTGCTCGACCGCGCGCTCGAGCGTCCCGTCGTCGTGGCCGGGAAGGACGGCCGCGAGCCGGCCTGATGCCTCGCCGATCAGGTGGACCGAGCGGACGTTCGGGCCGACCGCCTCGGCGAGCGGGCCGAAGTCCTCGCCCTTGAGCGAGCCGCCGAGGATCAGGTGCACCGGCTCGCCGGCGTAGGCGGCGAGCGCCCGGCGGGCGGCGGCCACGTTCGTCGCCTTGGAGTCGTTGACGAAGCGCACGCCGCCCGCCTCCGCCACGAGCTCGAGCCGGTGCGCGACGCCGGGGAAGCTCGCGAGCGCGGCCGCGATCGCGTCGTCGCCCAAGCCGGCGGCGCGCGCGGCCGCGGTCGCGGCGGCGGCGTTCTCGCGGTTGTGGGCGCCCCGCAGGAGCGGCTCCGCCGGCAGCGGGTCGTCCGCGCCGAACGCGATCTCGCACCGTGTTACCATGGTAACACGGTGCGAGGGGAGCGGCGCCGCCGTCAGGCCGCGGGGGACGACGGCGACGCGCGCCCGCTCGAAGATGCGGAGCTTGGCGGCGCGGTAGTCCTCGAGCGAGCCGTGCCGGTCGAGGTGGTCGGGCTCGATGTTGAGCAGCACCGCCACGTCGCAGGCGAGCTCGTGGACGTCCTCGAGCTGGAACGAGGAGAGCTCGCACACGACCCAGTCCGCCTCGCGGACGGAGGCGAGCGGCGTGCCGACGTTGCCCGCCACGGCGACGGAGCGCCCGGCCTCCCGGAAGATCGCGCCGAGGAGCTCGGCGGTCGTCGTCTTGCCGTTCGTGCCCGTCACCCCGACGAGCCGCGCCCCGCCGGGCAGCAGCCGGTAGCCGAGCTCGACCTCCGACCAGACCGGGATGCGCCGCTCGCGGGCGACGGTGACGAGCGGACGCTCGCCCGGCACGCCCGGGCTCTTCACGAGCACGTCGACGCCGTCGAGGAGCGAGAGGTCGAGCTCGTTGCCGAGCGAGCGGTCGACCTCCACCACCTCGTCGCCGCGCTCGGCGAGCCGCTCGGCCGCCGCCCGGCCCGACCGCCCGAGACCGTAGACGAGCGCCCTCACGGCGCCGGGTGGAACTGGCGGTAGTACTTGTAGAAGAGCGCGAAGCCGGCCGCGCAGAGGATCCCGGTGACGATCCAGAAGCGCACCATGATCTTCGTCTCCGACCAGGCCTTCATCTCGAAGTGGTGGTGGAGCGGCGCCATCAGGAAGAGCCGCCGGCCCCACCACTTGAAGGAGAGGACCTGCGCCATCACCGAGAGCGCCTCGATCACGAAGATGCCGCCGACGAGGAGGAGCAGCAGCTCGACCTTGAGGAAGATCGCGGTCGCGCCGATCGCGCCGCCGAGCGCCATCGAACCGGTGTCGCCCATGAACACCTCGGCCGGGAACGCGTTGTACCAGAGGAAGCCGATCGCGGCGCCGATCACCGCGGCGCCGATGAAGGCGGCGTCGAGACGGGTGCCGATGCGCTCGCCCGACGGCCCGGAGCGGATGTAGATCGTCACCGCCATCGCGGTGAGCGTGAAGAGCGCGATGATCGCGGTGCCGGCGGCGAGGCCGTCGATGCCGTCGGTCAGGTTCACGCCGTTGGCCGCGCCGGCGATGATCAGGAAGACGAGGACGTACCACCCCCAGCCGAGCGGCACGTGCCGGTTCACGAGCGGGACGAAGACGTCGTGGCGGAGGTGCTGGTGGTGCGCGGCGACGCCGACCGCGGCCGCGATCGCGATCAGGCACAGCATCTTCAGCCGGCCGGAGAGGCCGAGCGAGCGGCGATGGCGGAGCTTGATGAAGTCGTCGGCGAAGCCGACCGCCGCGCAGGCGAGCGTCGTCCCGAAGATCGTGAGCGCGGGCAGCGTGCGCTCGCTCGTCGCGAGGAACGCGACCGCGGCCGCGAGCACGATCAGGACGCCGCCCATCGTCGGCGTCCCCTGCTTGACGGAGTGGTGCTCCGGCCCCTCCTCGCGGATGTGCTGGCCGAACGAGTGGCGGCGCAGGAAGTCGACGAACGCCGGGCCGGCGAGGATCGAGATGATGAGCGCGACGAGGGCGGCGACGAGGACGCGTGCCATCAGCCTCGTAGTTTCGCGGCGACGGCCTCGAGTCCCACCGAGCGCGAGCCCTTGACGAGCACGACGTCGCCCGGGCGCAGCATCCCGCGCAGGGCGGCGGCGGCGTCCTCCGCGGTCGCGACCCAGCGCCCGCCGTAGTCCCGGGCGAGCGGCCCGACCGCGATCACCTCGACGCCGAGCTCGGCCGCGAGCGCGCCGACCTCCCGGTGGAAGCCGGGCGCGCCGGGCCCGAGCTCGGCCATCTCCCCGAGCACGGCGACCCGCCGCCGGCCGCCGGCGCGCTCCGCGAGGTGCGCGAGCGCGGCGCGCATCGAGAGCGGGTTCGCGTTGTAGCAGTCGTTCAGGACGAGGACGCCGTTCGGGAGCTCGAGCTCCTCCTCGCGCAGCGGCGTGAACGCGACCTCGAGCCGCTCCGGCAGCGGCACGCCCAGCACCTCGCACACGGCGACCGCGGCGCGCGCGTTCTCGAGCTGGTGGGCCGCGGTGAAGCTCGTCTCGAACGGCACCGAGGCGGCGAAGCGGCGCACCTCGACGCCGGCGCGCGCGAGGTACGGCTCGAGCAGCGGCTCGTCGGGCACGACCGCGACGCCGCCCGCCGGCAGCGCCTCGATCAGCTCGGCCTTCGCCCGCGCCACCTCGTCCACCGTCCCGACGAGCTCGAGGTGCACGGGGCCCACGTTCGTGATCACGCCCACGTCCGGCCTCGCGAACGACGCGAGCCAGGCGATCTGGCCGAGGCCCCGCATCCCCATCTCGACGATGCAGAGCTCGGTGTCGGGCTCGATGCGGCACAGCGTCAGCGGCACCCCGAGCTCGTTGTTGTAGTTGGCCTCGGAGGCAACGGTGCGCAGGTGCGGCGAGCAGAGCGCGGCGAGGATGTCCCTCGTCGTCGTCTTGCCGGTCGCGCCGGTGATCGCGACGACGCGCGCGGACGAGCGGGCGCGGACGGCCCCGCCGAGCTCGCCGAGCGCGCGGTGGGCATCGTCGGGGACGAGCACGGCGGCCGCGCCGCGGGCGAGCGCGTGGGCGGCGAAGTCGGCCCCCGCGCCGATCGCGACGAAGAGGTCGCCCTCGTCGATCCGGCGCGAGTCGATCTTCACGCCCGTGACCGCGTCGGCCCACGGGCGCGACCGGAGCCGCCCGAGCGGCTCGACCAGCGAGAGCTCGAGCGGGATCATCCGCGCAGGATCTCCCGCGCGACCTCCCGGTCGTCGAACCGCAGCTTGCGGCCCGCGAGCTCCTGCTCGGGCTCGGCCCCGCGGCCCGCGATCACGACGACGTCGCCGGGCCCCGCGCCTGCGAGCGCGCGCTCGATCGCGGCGCGGCGGTCGAGCTCCACCTCGAAGCTCCCCGGCGCGCCGCCCTCCACCTCGGCCGCGATCGCCTCCGGGTCCTCCGAGCGTGGGTTGTCGGAGGTGAGGATCGCGCGGTCGGCGCCGCGCGCGACCACCGCCCCCATCAGCGGGCGCTTGGTACGGTCGCGGTCGCCCCCCGCGCCGAAGACGACCACGAGCCGCCGTCCGAGCGGGCGCGCCGCCCGGAGCACGTTCTCGAGCGCGTCGGGCGTGTGCGCGTAGTCGACGATCACCGCGAAGGGCTGACCCTCCTCGATCGACTCGAACCGGCCCGGCACGCCCCGCACCGACTCGAGCCCGCGCCTGACCGCCTCCCCGGGGACGCCGAGCGCGCGCGCGGCGAGCGCGGCGGCGGTCGCGTTCAGGCGGTTGAAGGCGCCGCGGAGCCGGAGCGTCGCTCCGTCGAGCGCGTCCGGCTCCGCCCCGAACGGGATCGCCCCCGGCAGCTCCGCGGCGAGGCGTCGCCCGTACTCGTCGCCGACGTTCACGACGGCGACGGCCGCCTGCTCGAAGAGCGCGCGCTTCGCCTCGTAGTACGCCTCCATGGTGCCGTGGAAGTCGAGGTGGTCCGGCGTGAGGTTGGTGAAGACGAGCACCGCGAAGCGCGTGCCGGCGAGCCGTCCCTGCGCCTGCGCGATCGACGTCGCCTCCATCACGCACGCGGAGTCGCCCGCGTCGAGCATCTCGCGGAAGAGCCGCTGCAGGTCGATCGCCTCGGGCGTGTTGAGCCCGGTCGGGCGCGGCTCGCCGCCGACGCGGCGCTCGATGTTCGTCAGCAGCCCCGCGCGCCGCCCCGCCGCCTCGAGGATCGCGTGCAGGAGGAACGCGGTCGTCGTCTTCCCGTTCGTGCCCGTGACGCCCGCGACCTGGAGCTCGGCGGTCGGGTCGCCGAAGAAGAGCGCCGCCGCCGGGGCCATCGCCGCGCGCACGCTCGGGACGACGAGCTGCGGCAGCGCGACGCCGACCGGCCGCTCGACGACGAGCGCGGCGGCCCCCGCCCCGGCCGCCGCGGGCGCGAGCTCGTGCCCGTCCGCGCGCGAGCCGGGCACGCAGAAGAAGAGCGAGCCCGGCCGGACGGCGCCCGAGTCGTACGCGAGGTCGGTGACGTCGACCGGAGCCCTGTGCACGACCTCGGCGGGACCGAGCGCCGCGATGAAGCGCTCCAGGTTCACTCGCCGCGAGTTTAGTCTTCGGCGATGCGGGCGAGCCCGGTCCTGCTGGGCCTCCTCCTCGCCGCCTCCGGGTGCGGCGGCGGAGGCGGCGGCGCGCGGCCGGCGGCACGGCCGCACGTCTCGCAGGCGGCCGAGATGAAGGCGATCGTGCGGGCGTGGAGCCGGCGCCTGAACGCCGGCGACAACGCCGGCGAGGCGGCGCTGTTCGCCCTCCCGGTCACCATGATCCAGGGTCCCTACGCCTACCGCCTCGTGACGCCGAGGCAGGTGGCCGAATGGCACGCGGCGCTGCCGTGCTCGGGCGAGGTGGTCTCGATCGCGGTCCGCGGCCGCGTGGCCACCGCGGTCTTCCGGCTCGGCGACCGGAAGACGTCGAGGTGCGACGCGCCCGGCACGCTCGCCGCCGCGCGGTTCACGATCGTCCACGGCAGGATCACGCTCTGGCAGCAGGTCCCGCCGCCGTCCACGGGCCCGGTGGCGTAGCGTCAGCCGGCGGCGGCCGCCGCCGTGGCCGGCGCATCCGGCGGGACGGCCAGGTACTGGAGGTCGAACTTCGCGATCTCCTGGAACGCGGGCGCGGCGACGACGCCGCCCCAGATCGCGCGGCTCGGCTCGTCGACCTCGACGAGAACGACGAGGCGCGGCTTCGACGCCGGGACCATGCCGACGAACGACGCGACGAACTTCGAGCTCGAGTAGCCGCCGTGGCCGTCCGGCTTCTGCGCCGTCCCGGTCTTGCCCGCGACGGTGTAGCCGGGGATCGCCGCCTCGGTGCCCGTGCCGCCCCGCACGACCTGCTTCAGCATCGCCTTCACCTCCCGGGCGACGTCGGCCGACATGATCCGGCGCCGCGCGGGGGTGAACGGCGCGCGGCCGCCGACGCGCGACACGAGGTGCGGCTGTACCCAGACCCCGCCGTTCGCGACCGCCGCGTAGACCGAGGCCATCTGGATCGGCGTGACCGCGATCCCCTGGCCGATCGGCACGTTGCCGATCGTCGAGCCCGACCACTGCTCGAGCGGCAGCACGATCCCGGGGCTCTCGCCGGGGAAGTCGATGCCGGTCGGCCGTCCGAAGCCGAAGTGGTCGACCCAGCGCGCCAGGCCGGCCGCGCCGAGCTTCTCGGCGAGCGTGATCGCCCCGACGTTGGAGCTGTACTGGAGGATCTGCGCGACGCTGAAGTCGACGACGCCGCGCTCCTCGGCGTCGTGGATGCAGTAGTTCGCGACCTGGATGCACACCGGCAGCTTGAACCGGGTCGTCGGCTTCACGAGCCCCTCCGAGAGCACCCCCGTGACCGTCACGAGCTTGAAGGTCGACCCGGGCTCGTACGTGTCGGTCACGGCGCGGTTCCGGGTCAGCGCCGGCCGGACCTTGCTCGTCAGGTTCGCGTCGTAGCCGGGCGCCTGCGCCATCGCGAACACCTCGCCGGTGCTCGGGTCGAGCACGATCGCGGTCGCGCCCTTCGCGCCCCACCTCGAGACCGTCTCGCGGAGCACCTGCTCGGCGTTGGCCTGGATCGTGTGGTCGATCGTCGTGAAGACGTCCGTTCCCTCCTGCACCGGCGACGAGCTGAGGACCTTGATCGAGCGGCCGGTCGCGTCGCGCACCACGGTCTGCCTGCCGGGCCGGCCTGCGAGCTTGCGGTTGTACTCGAGCTCGAGCCCCGTCAGGCCCTTGTTGTCGACGCCGGCGTAGCCGACGAGCTGCGACGCGACGCCGCGCTGCGGGTACTCGCGCCGCTCCTCCGGGTAGGAGGAGACTCCTGCGAAGCCCTTCGCGAGGAAGGGCCGAGCCTCGGCCGGGTCGGCGAAGCGCTTCACGTAGACGAAGCGGCGGTGCTTGTCGAGGAGCGCCGGGTAGAGCGCGTTCGAGTCGACCCCCAGGTACCTGTGCGCCGCGATCGCGACCGCGCTCGGGTTCGTGACCTGCTTCGGGTCCGCGAACACGGTCGTCGTCGCCTCGCCGATCGCGAGCTGGACGCCGGTCCGGTCGAAGATCGTGCCGCGTCCCGGCGGGATCCGGTAGGTCGTCTGGTGCTGGGCGTGGGCGAGCCTCGAGTAGTGCCCCGACTCCACGACCTGGATCCACGCGGCGCGCGCGAGCAGGCCCGCGAAGGCGAGCGCGAAGAGGAGGAGCAGCAGCCGGATCCGGCCGTTCAGCTCCCGCGCGCGCGCCGCCGCCATGCCCGCGACTCTACGGAGCGAGGTCGACGTACTGGATCATCGACGAGTCCGCGCGCTCGAGCCCGTCCCGGCGGCGCGCCTGCGCCTGGATCCGCGACGACGCGAGCGCGGCCGAGAGCTGCGACTGGAGCGACGCGTTCTCGGCGCGCAGCTTCGCGCGCTCCGCCGTGGCGTTGTCGACCGCGAGGTTCAGCTTGAGCACCGCGAGGTTGACGAAGACGACGCCGGCGAGGAGCGCCGCGCTGACGGCGATCCAGAGGACGGCGCCGCGCGCCCGCCCGCGGCGGCGGGCGCGGGCGCGGGCGCCGGGCTTCGGCTTCGCCCGCGGGCGCGGACGCGGCTCAGCCTGCGGACCGCGGCGAGCCGGCGCGCCGACCGCCGCCTCCGCGAACCAGCTCGTCGTCACAGCTTCACCGCCACGCGCAGGCGGGCCGACTGCGAGCGCGGGTTGCGGGCCACCTCGGCGGCGGACGGCCGGATCGCACGGCGCGGCGTCGCGCGCAGCGTCGGCTCGGCGCCGCACGCGCAGACCGGGAACTCCGGCGGGCAGGTGCACCCGTGCTCCTCTGCGCGCAGGAAGCGCTTCACGATCCGGTCCTCGAGCGAGTGGAACGAGATCACCGCGAGCCGGCCGTGCGGGCGCAGCAGCTCGAGCGCCTGGGGCAGCGCGCGCTCGAGCGCGCCGAGCTCGTCGTTCACCTCGATCCGGAGCGCCTGGAAGACGCGCTTCGCGGGATGCCCCTCGCCGAAGCGCGCCGGCGCCGGAATCGCCTGCTTGATCGTCTCGACGAGGTCGCCCGTGCGCTCGAACGGCCGCGCGCGCCGGCGCTTCGCGATCGCGCGCGCGATCTGGCGCGCGTACCGCTCCTCGCCGTAGCGGCGGAAGATCGAGGCGAGCTCCGCCTCGTCGGTCTCGTTGACGACGTCCTGCGCGGTCACGAGCGCCGAGGGGTCCATGCGCATGTCGAGCGGCGCGTCGGCGGCGTACGAGAAGCCCCGGTCGGGCCGGTCGAGCTGCATCGACGAGACGCCGAGGTCGAGCAGGATCGCATCCGCCCGCACGCCGTTCCCCGCGAGCTGTGCGAGCACCTGCGAGAACTCGCCGTGGAGCAGCCGCACCTTCGCGGCGGTCGACCGGCGCAGCCGCTCGAAGTACGGCGCGACTGTCGGGTCGCGGTCGATCGCGATCAGCTTCCCCTCGCCGCGCAGCCGCGCCGCGAGCAAGGAGGCGTGGCCCCCGGCGCCGAACGTGCAGTCGATGATCGTCTCGCCCGGACGCGGCGCGAGGGCGGCGAGCACCTCGTCGGCCAGGACGGGGACGTGGTCAGTCTCTGTTGGCAAGACGCTGGGCAACATCCTCCGCTCTCCCTTCGACTCGCTGCTGCTGCTCCTGCCAGGCGGCGCGGTCCCAGACCTCGAGGTGGTCGTCGACCCCGAGCACCGTCACCTCGCGCGTGATGCCGGCATGCCGGAGGAGCGGCGCCGGGATCACGAGCCGCCCCTGCCTGTCGAGCTCGGCCTCGGAGGCCGACGCGAAGAACCAGCGCCGCATCGTGCGCGCCTCGCTCTCGAACGGGTCGAGCGTGCGGACGCGCTCCCGGAGCCGGTCCCACTCGGCCGCCGAGTGGACGTAGAGGCACCCGTCGAGCCCGCGGCTGACGACGACGCGGTCGCCCAGCTCCTCGCGGTGGCGCGCCGGGAGCGTGAGGCGGTTCTTGTCGTCGAGTGAGTGCTCGTGTTCGCCGAGGAGCATGGATCCACTGTCCCCCACTCTAACCCACTAGGCCCCATGTGTAAACCCCGGCCCGGGGTCAACCGCGCAACAAGCCGGGGTCAGACCCCGGGTTGTTGCGGTCCCGCGCGATCCCGGACGGCCCGCGACGCTCGAGCGTCGACCCCGGCCCGTTGCGGCGCGGGTTCAGACGGGGAAGCCGCCGAGCGCGAGCTGCGCGGCGTACGGGCCCTTCCCGGTGACGACCGCGGCGCCCGCGCGCGCCGCCAGCGCGAGCGCCTCGTCGAGCCCGTCGCCGCGGGCGAGCGCGAAGCAGAGCGCGGCGGCGAACGAGTCGCCGGCGCCATAGGTGTCCGCGACGGGGCCGGGCGGCGGCGCCGCCTCGTAGCGGCGCCCGCCCGCGACCCCGCCGCGCGCGCCCTCGGTCGCCACGACGAGGCGGGCGTCGAGGCCGCCGTCGTAGCGCTCGCCCGGATCGGTGCCGCTGCCGACGAGGAGGTCGAGCGGCACCCCGCCCGCGCGCAGGGTCTCGACCTCGCGCGACGTCGCCGCGAGGAACCGGGCGCCGCGGGCCTGCCGGAGCGCCTCGGGCTCGCCCGCCACGAAGAACACGGCGTCGTAGCGGCCCATCGACGGCAGCCGGCGCGGGCGGAGCTTGGAGCCGACGGTGGTGATCGTCCGCTCGCCGTGCGCGTCCACCTGGACGAACGCGCGCCGCGTGGAGCCGGCCCGCTCGACGTGCAGCGCCAGGCCGAGCTCCGCGAGCCGGCCCTCGGCGCGGCGGCCCAGCTCGTCCTCCCCGAGCACCGTGAAGAGGTCGCAGGCGCCGGCGAGCCTGAGGAGCTGCGCGGCGACGACGGCGCCCCCGCCGCCGGGCTCCTCCCAGTCCGCGTCGGCGTGGGCGATCTCGCCCGGGCCGGGGACCCGGTCGACCCGCACGGACTCGACCCACTCGACGTGTCCCACCACCGCGCATCTCACGACCCGGCAGGCTCGCACGTTTCAGCCCATGATGGAGACCGTGCCGATCCCGCCGTTCGAGCGGTTCTACGGGCTGCACGCCGCAGAGGTGCTCGGCTACCTCCGGCGCCTCCTCGGCCAGCGGGCCGAGGACGCCTGGCAGGAGACGTTCCTGCGCGCGCTGCGCGCCTACGACCGGCTCGAGCACGGACGCCACCTCCGCGCCTGGGTCTTCACGATCGCGACGCGGGTGGCGCTGGACGCGCTCCGAGCGGGCGAGCCGCTGTCGCTCGCCGAGGACGTCGACGGCGCCCCCGTCGAGCTCGAGCTGCCCGCCTTCCGGGAGCTCGAGCACCTGACCGGCGAGCTGCCGCCAAAGGAGCGGGCCGCCGTCGTCCTGCGCTACGGCTACGACCTTCCCTACGCCGAGATCGGCGCGACCCTCGGCTCGTCCGAGGAGGCGGCGCGCGCCGCCGCCTCGTCCGGAATCCGCAGACTGAGGAGGACCCTCGATGGTCACGCCTGAGCTCGACGCCCGCTTTCGCGCCGCCGCCCTCGCGGCCGGGCTCGTCGACGTCCGCTACGACGTCGTCGAGTCGCCCGTCGGGCCGCTCTTCCTCGCGGCGACGCCGCGGGGCCTCTGCCGCATCTCCTACCGCGTCGACGGCGAGGACGAGGCGGTGGCGCGGCTCTTCGGCGCGCGCGTCCTGCGCTCGCCCCTGGACGAGGTGCGCCGCGAGCTCGACGAGTACTTCGAGGGACGCCGGCGCGAGTTCGACCTCACGCTCGACCTGCGCGTCGCCCCCTTCCACGAGGCCGTGCTGGCCGAGCTCGCCCGGATCCCGTACGGCCGCACGGACACGTACGGCTCGCTCGCCGCGAAGGTCGGCCGGCCCCGGGCGGCACGCGCGGTCGGCACGGTGATGAACCGCAACCCGATCCCGATCGTGCTCCCCTGCCACCGCGTCGTCGGCGCGAACGGATCGCTCACCGGCTACGGCGGCGGCCTGCACGTGAAGCAGGCGCTGCTCGAGCTCGAGGGCGCGCTCCTCCCCGGCTAGGGTCGCAGGCGGCCACGCCGGGGCGCGGGCGCTCGCCGGCGCCCGGCGCAGGGGCGGGTCAGCGACCGGCGCCGAGCGCCGCCGCCGCGAGGCGGGCCGCCTCGTCGAGCGCGGCCCGGGCGAGGCCCGACCCGAACGTCACGCGCGCGACGCCGAGCCGCTCGAGCTCGGCGAGCGGGGGGTCGCCGGGCGGGACGAGGACGTTGACCGGCCCCTCGATCCCGGCCGCGAGCGGCGCGACGGCCTCGAACGGCGCCAGGATCGGGTAGACGCAGTCCGCCCCGGCCGCGAGGTAGGCGTTGCCGCGCTCGACCGCCTCGGCGACCTCGCCCGACCCGTGGACGAACACGTCGACCCGCGCGTTCAGCACGAGCTCCGGGGCGGCCGCCCGGACCGCCCGCAGGATCTCGACCTGGGCCTCGTGCGGGAGCAGCTCGCCTCCCCGCGAGTCCTCGAGGTTCATGCCGGCGGCCCCGGCCGCGACCGCCCCGGCGGCGGTCCGGGGCGGGTCGCCGTAGCCGGCCTCGAGGTCGGCCGTCACGGGCATGCCGACGGCCGCCGCGATCCGCTCGACCGCGCCGAGCATCTCGGCGACCGGCGCCTGCTCTCCGTCCTCGTACCCGAGCGAGCGGGCGACGGCGGCGCTCGAAGTCGCGATCGCCCGGCAGCCCGGCAGGGCGGCGAAGGCGCGCGCGCTCGCGACGTCCCACGCGTTCGGCAGCACGAGCAGCGGCGGTGAGTTGTGCATCCTGCGGAGCTCCTCGGCGCGCGTCACGCCGAGGAGGCTATCCGCACAGGGATCCGAGCAGCCTGTATCCCACCCCCCACTGGTTCTCGACGAGGTCCGCCGACGGGTCGGCGGCGCGGAGCTTGCGGCGCAGACGCGAGGCGTGCGCGTCCACCGTGCGCGTCCGCGCGCGCGTGCGGAACCCCCACACGTCGCGGAGGAGCTCGGCCTTCGTGAACACCCGCTCCGGGTCGGTCGCCAGGCGCACGAGCAGGTCGTACTCCTTCTGGGAGAGGTCGACCCGGCGGCCGCCCACGGTCACGACCCTGGTGCGGCGGTCGATCGAGACGGGCCCGGCGACGAGCGGCGCGGACGGCGGCCCGCCCGCGCGGCGCAGCACCGCGCGCATGCGCTCGACGAGCTCGTCGTAGTGGAACGGCCGTGCGAGGTAGTCGTCGCAGCCGCGCCTGAACGCGCGCACCCGCGCGACGGGGTCGGCCTCGGCGGGGCCGATCACGATCACGGGTGCCCGGCCGCGCCAGCGCTCGACGTCGGCGTCGTCTGCCGCGAGCACGAGGTCGGGCGAGGCGCCCGGCGCGGCGAGCTCGAAGCCGTCGTCCTGGAGCTGGCGCTCGAGGACGCCGCGCGTCGCGGGCTCGCGCTCGGTGAGCAGCACCGTGGTCGACATGGAGCCGACGGTAGCTCCGGGTCGCGGGCGGAGCCAGGTGTCCTTTGCGCCGATTTCGAGACGAAGAATCCTCACCCGGCCGGGGCGGACGCTTCCCGCCGGCGCGCCGGACGCGGCGGGCGGCGGCGGGCGCGCGCCGAGCGCGGTCAGAGGCGCCCGGAGCGGATCACGCCCCAGAGCAGCCAGATCCCGAGCACGCCGGAGAAGGCGAACCCGAGCACGGAGATGAGGTTGATGCCGAGGAGCTGCGGCCCGCCCTTCGAGAAGATGCCGATCAGGCTCGAGCCGATCAGCCCGCCGGTGACGACGAGCGCGATCACGAGCCGGTTCGCGACCGCGTCGAGCCGGTGCATGAAGTCGTCCAGCCCCTTGTGCACGAACCCGAGCTCGATCCGGCCTTCGCGGACCTGCTCGAGCGCCTCGTGCACCTGGTAGGGCAGCTCGCGGGCGATGTTCGCGAGCTGCCACGTCTCCCGCTGCGCGCGCCTGGCCATGCGCTCCGGCGTGAAGCGCTCGAGCATGAGCGACCGCGCGTACGGCCGCGCGACCTCGAAGACGTTGAAGTCGGGGTACAGGTCGACGCCGACCGAGCCGACGGTCGCGATCGCCTTGTCGAGGAGCACGTAGCGCGTCGGCAGCCGGACGTTCATCCGGTAGATGAGCGCGAACGCCTCGCGGATCACCTGCAGCGGGTCGATCTCCTTCAGGCGGGCGCCGTAGTAGCGCGCGTAGACGGCGTGGAGCTCCGAGACGAACTCCTCCTCCCGTTCGCGGGGGTAGCGCACGCCGAGGTCGGCGAGCCGCCGCGGCAGCACCTCGACGTTCTCGTTCATCGCGTCGATGAAGAGGCGCGTCAGCTTCGACAGGTCGCGGTCGCTGAGGCGGCCGGCGAGCCCGAAGTCGACGAGGCCGATCCGCTCCGGCGAGAGCACGAGGACGTTCGCCGGGTGCGGATCGCCGTGGAAGAAGCCGTGGCGGAAGATCATCGTCATCCACGCCTCGGAGATCAGGTAGGCGAGGCGCCGCCGCTGGTCGAGCGGCCACGCCTCCAGCTCGAGGTCGGCGAGCTGGACGCCGTCGAGGTACTCGAGCGTGAGCACGCGCGAGCGCGTGTAGCTCCAGTACACGCGGGGCACGCTCACGTGGGGGTGGCCCGCGAAGTTGTGGTGGAACGCCTCCGCGTTCCGCGCCTCGAGCCGGTAGTCGAGCTCCTGCCGGATCGCGCGCGCGAACTCGTCGACGAGCTCGCGGGTGTCGACGAAGTCGAGCGCGCGCACCCGCTCGACGACGAGCCTCGCCGCCTGGTCGAGCAGCTGGATGTCGCTCTCGATCGTCGCCGGCGCGAGCGGCCGCTGCACCTTGACCGCGACCTTGCGGCCGTTCGGGAGCACGGCGCGGTGCACCTGGCCGATCGACGCGGACGCGACCGTCGTCTCCTCGAACTCGAGGAAGAGGCGCTCGATCGGCTGGCCGAGCTCCTCCCGGATCACGCGCTCGACGTCGGCGAACGGGAAGGGGCGGACGTCGTCCTGCAGCCCGCGCAGCTCGGCGATGATGTCGGGCGGGACGATGTCCGGGCGCGTCGACAGGAGCTGCCCGAACTTCACGAAGGTCGGGCCGAGCTCGTCGAGCATCTCGCGCAGGTGGCGGCCGCGCGCGGTCGGCGTGCCGTCCGCCGCCGGCCGGTGCCGCCTGCCCTCGAGCAGGTAGCCGAAGCCGTGGCGGGCGGCGACCTGAGCGATCTCGCCGAGCCGGCCGATCGTGAGCGAGCGCTGGCGCGTCGCCATGCGCGAAGTATGCAGCTACCGGGGGAAGGCGCCCGGAACGCCGCCGTCGACCGTGACGACGCAGCCGGTCGTCGCGCGCGAGCGGTCGGAGACGAGGAACGCCACGGCCTCGGCGACGTCGCCGGCCGTCACCTCGCGGCGAAGCAGCGAGCGATCCACGTAGAACGCCTCGAGCTCCTCGACCGGGACGCCGTGGGCCGCGGCGCGCTCCCGACGCACCTCGTCCGACCACAGCTTCGAGCCGCGGAAGACCGCGTCCGGGTTGACGGCGTTGGCGCGGACGCCGATCGGCCCGCCCTCGAGGGCGGCGACACGCGCGAGCTGAACGAGCCCCGCCTTCGCGACGGAGTACGGCCCGAAGCCGGCGCCGGGGGCGAACGCGTTCTTCGACGCGACGTAGACGAGGCTGCCGCCGATGCGCTGCTCCGCGAGCACCGGCCAGACGCGTTTCGTGAGCAGGAAGTGGCTCGTGAGGTTGACCTCGAGGCTGCGCCTCCACTGCGCGTCGCCGACCTCCGCGAGCGTTCCGGTCGCCGCGGTGCCCGCGCAGAAGACGACCGCGTCGAGGCCGCCGTAGCGGTCGACCGTCGCGTGCACGAGCTCGTCGACCACCCGCTCGTCGGAGAGGTCGCCCTCGACGTCGGCGCCGGCCAGGTCGGCGCCCACGACGTTCGCGCCGCGTGCGGCGAGGTCGGCCGCGAGCTCGCGCCCGATCCCGGAGGCGGCGCCGGTGACGATCGCGACGTACCCCTGGAGCTCCGGCGGCGGCGGCAGGAGCGTGAGCTTGTACCGCTCGAGCGGCCACTCGAGGAAGTCCCGGACCTCCTGCCCGGAGAGCCACGAGGCGCCGCCGAAGCGGTCGCGGGTCGCGGCGACGGCGGCGTGCGAGTGGGCCGCGAGCTCGAGCCTCGTGCGCGCCGTGCGCGGGTCGGGGCCCGCGGCGACGCAGCCGACGCCCTCGACGAGGAAGACCGGGCCGTCGCCGTTCGTCTCGGCTCCGATCCGCAGCATGTGGTCCGGCGTGCTGCGCATCGACGCGATCTCGACGGCGTCGTCGCGGCCGGCGAGCGCCCGCTGCGCGACGTCGACCGCGAGCACCTGACGCCGGCTCCTCGAGACCCGGCCGCGCAGGCCGACGAGCCCGGCGGCGCCGCCGAGCTCGACGCGGACGGGCCGGAGGCCGACGTAGGCGGCGGCCCGGTCGACCAGCTCGCGCGTGAGCTCGTACGACTCCTCGTGGCTCTCGCCCCACGTGACGAGCCCGTGGTGCGCGAGGACGACCGCCCGGGCCCCGGCGTGCTCGGCGACGAGCTTCGACAGCGCGAAGCCGGGACGGAGGTAGGGCACGACGGCGACCTCCCCGCCGAGCGCGTCGGCGACGGCCGCGGCGGGATCGGGCGCGTTCGCGAGCGCGCAGATCGCGTCCGCGTGCACGTGGTCGACGTGGGCTGCGGGCAGGAAGGCGTGCAGGAGCGTCTCGATCGAGGGGCGCGGCGCGTCGGGCTCGACCAGGCAGCGGGCGAGGTAGGCGACCATCTCCTCGTCGCTCATCGCGTCGCGGTCGCGCAGCGGCAGCAGGTCGTCGAGCCAGAGCCCCGGGAAGTCGCGCCGCGTGCACGTCGCGAGGTCGGAGCCGGAGCCCTTGATCCTGAGCACGCGGCGCTCGCGGCCCGTGTGGTCGAGCTCGACGAGCTTGGTCGAGGTGTTGCCGCCGCCGTGGAGGACGAGCGCCGGGTCGGCCCCGATCCTGCGGCTGCGCTCGACGAGCCGGTCGAGCTCGTCGGGTCGGCTCACCGGACTGCGCGGATGGTCGCCCGCCAGGCGCCGCGCGGCGCCTCGACGTCGACCGTCTCCCCGGGCTTCCGCCCGAGCAGCGCGGCGCCGAGCGGCGAGGTCGGCGAGACGGTGCCGGCGCCGCCGACGGCGCTCACCTCGACCGTGAGCACGTCGCCGCCCTCGTCCTCGACGTCGACCACCGACCCGATCCCGACCTCGTCGCCGACCGCGTGCTCGACGATCTCCGCGTGGTCGAGCCGCGCCCTCAGCGTCCGGATCCGGGCCTCGAGCAGCCCCTGCTCGTTCTTCGCCGCGTGGTACTCGAAGTTCTCGGAGAGGTCGCCGAACTCGCGCGCGCGCTTGATCGCGGCGACGACCTCGGCGCGGCGCGGCCCCTCGAGCTCGGCGAGCTCGGCGCGCAGCGCGTCGGCCTGCTTCGGCGTGAGCCGCTCGGTCACGGCTTCGGCTCGTCCTCGAGGAGGCGCAGGCGGTGCTCGAGCTGGGCGACGCGGAGGTCGAGCTCGTCCCAGTCGTCGCGCGTGATCAGGCCGAGCTCCCGGAAGAGGTCGCGCAGGCGCTGCCGGGTGCCCTCGCCCACGCGCGCCGCGTCGCCGCGCCAGCGCACGGTCAGCTCGTCGAGGAGCGAGCGGAGCTCGTCGAGCCGGGGCCCGAGGACCGCGCCGAGGCGGTCGAACGGGTCGGGCTCGGCGTAGGGCCCGTTACCTGGCTCGTCCATGCGGCCTCGACCGCCGGCGCTGGCGGCGCCGCTCTCGCTTGGCGTCCCGGGCGGCGCCGCCGTCGACGACCGCCTCGATCGCGTCCTCGATCAGGTCGACGGGCGTCTCGGGTGCGGGCTCCTCCGCCGCCGCCAGCTCGGCCCGGCGCAGGAGCTTCCGCCCGGCCTCGGCGTCGACCGGCTCGTCCTTGCGGCGCGCGTACTCCGGGTCCCGCTCCATGAGCTGGGTGAGCAGCGGGGTCGCGACGAAGATCGTCGAGACGGCGCCGATCGAGATGCCGACCATGATCGCGAAGGCGAAGTCGCGGAGCGTGGCGCCGCCGAACGCGAACAGCGCCACGATCGGGATCAGCGTGATCACCGACGTGACGATCGAGCGGCGCAGCACCTCCCAGACGGAGAGGTTGGCGATCGTCGCGATGCTCGCGCGGGGCATCAGCCGCATGTTCTCGCGCACGCGGTCGAAGACGATGATCGTGTCGTACACCGAGTACCCGAGGATGGTCAGCATCGCCGCGACGGTGGCCGCGCTCACCTCGCGGCCGGCGATCGCGTAGACGCCGAGGGCGATCGGGATGTCGTTGAGGAGCGTGCGCAGGATCGGGACGGCGAAGCGCCAGCGGTAGCGCAGCGTGACGTAGAGCGCGATCAGGGCGAACGACACGACGATCGCGACGATCGCGCCGCGGAGGATCTGCCGGCTGAAGCTCGCCGAGACGTTCTTGACGCCGAGCTTCTGCGCGTCCAGCCGGTCGGTGAGGTCGTTCGTGAGCCGCGCCTGCGCGCCGGGCTGCAGCTTCTTGAGGCGAACCTGGAAGCTCTGGTAGCTCTCGGCGCCCGTCACCTTGCCGCGGCCCTGCACGACCGCGCCCTTCTCCGTGATCTGGCTCCGGACGGCGCTGAGCGACGTCGGCTTCGGCGTCTCGAAGGTCACCTGGACGCCGCCCTTGAAGTCGATCCCGAGGTTCAGGCCCTTCACCCCGATCGCGACGACGCTGAGCGCGATCGCGACGACCGAGATCGCGAGCCACAGGCGGCGCCGGCCGACGACGTCGATGCGCTGCCAGCGCGGGATCTCGGTCGCGGTCGCACCCATGAAGCGCGGGTCGCTGAACCAGCCGAAGCCGGCGAGCAGGCCGAGCATCGCTCGCGTGGCCGCGACGGCGGTGAGGAGCGAGATGACGGTGCCGATCAGCAGCATCAGGGCGAACCCCTTCACCTGCGCGGTCGCCACCGCGAACAGGATCAGCGCGGTGATGCAGGTGACCGCGTTCGCGTCGACGATCGTGTGGAAGCCCTTCTGGTAGCCGGCGGCGATCGCGGCGCGGACCGAGCGGCCTCCGCGCACCTCCTCCTTGATGCGCTCGAAGATGACGACGTTGGCGTCGGCGGCGACGCCGATCGTGAGGATCAGGCCCGCGAACCCCGGCAGCGTGAGCGTGACGCCGAAGATGAGGATCGCGCCGTACATGAACGCGGCGTAGATGCCGAGCCCGATCACCGCCACGAGGCCGAGGAAGCGGTAGAGGACGAGCAGGAAGAGCGCCACGGCGAGGAGGCCGCCGATCGCGGCGTTCCGCGCCTCGCGCAGCGAGTCCTTGCCCAGCGTGGCCGACACGTCCGTGCGCTCGACGGTGACGAACTTCACCGGCAGGGCGCCCGTCTGCAGCACGAGCGCGAGGTTCTTGGCCTCCGAGAGCGACGCGAGGCCCGTGATCTCGGCGCCGCCGCTCGACGGGTCGATCCCGTCCGGGTACTTCTGGTACTCGATCTGCGGGAACGAGCGGAGCTCGTTGTCGAGCACGATCGCGAAGTGCTGCGGCACGCCGAGCGTCTGGCCGCGCACCGCCTCCAGGCGCGTGATCTCGTGGAAGACCTTGTTGCCGTGGCCAGTGAACTGCATCGTCACGACCGGCTGCCCGTTCGGGTCGAAGTCCTGCCGCGTCCCCTTCAGCTTCAGGTCCTTGCCGGTCATCTGCGGCACCGGGTTCTCGGCCTCGAGGTCGTGCTTGAAGAGGTAGTAGTAGGTGACGCCGGGCGCCGGAGCCGTGTTGACGCCGGGGCAGACGACGGAGCTCTCGGCGTCGCACGTGATCACGACGCGCTTCGACGGGACCGTCAGCAGCTGGTAGCCCGTCGGGAAGCCCGTCGACGTCTTGAGCTTCGCGGCGCGCTTCAGCGGCTTCAGCGCCTTCACCGCCGGGTCTCGCTTGAGCTGGGCGAGCGTCTGGGTCGGGCCCGCGACCGGCTGCTTCGTGCGCGAGTTGAAGAGGTAGTACTGCGACGGCAGGCCCTTCTGGCCGCTCTGCACGCTCGTGAGCAGCGTGAAGAGGCTCGTCGTCGCGACCGGGTTCTGCGACGCGTCGACGGACGGGGCCACGAGCGACGTCTCGAGGTCGTAGAGCTCGAGCTGGGCCGTCTCCCCGATGATCTGCGCCGCCTGGTTGATGTTGTGGACGGCGGGCAGCTCGATCACGATCTGGTTCGAGCCCTGCTTCGTCACGACGGGCTCGGACACGCCGAGCTTGTCGATCCGGTTGCGCATGATGTCGACCGACCGGGTCATGTCGTCGGAGGTGAGCTTGTGGCCGCGCGGCGGCTGCGCCTCGAGCACCACCTCGAGGCCGCCCTGGAGGTCGAGGCCCTGCCGGAGCTTCTTGTGCACCGGCGACCCCGACCAGCCGAGGAAGAACACGCCGACGAGCGCCGCCAGGAGCAGCGCCACGAGCGTCAGATGCGAGCGCCGCGAGGCCAAGCTACCCGCACAGGTTAGCTCGGAGCGGCGGAATCTCCTTCCCCGGGCCCCTCCCGGGCCACGGCGGCGACGGCCCGGCGGTCGAGCGTGACGAGCACCTCCGGCGCGATCTCGACGCGGAGCTCGCTCTCGCCCGCCTCGCGGACGACGCCGTGGATCCCGCCCGCGGTGATGATCTCGTCGCCCACCTCGAGGTCGTCCTGCATCGCCGCGTGGGCGCGCTGGCGCCGGCGTGCGGGCAGGACGAGGAAGATCCAGGCGAGGACGAGCAGGACGGCGATGACGATCAGGGGGCCCATGTGCCGAGTCGCGCGAGCGCGTCGCGCTTGTAGGCGCTGAACGTACCGCTCTCGATCGCGCGGCGCGCTCCGTCCGTGAGCGCGAGCACGAAGCGGAGGTTGTGCAGCGTGAGCAGCCGGTGCCCGAGGAGCTCGCTCTGGTTGACGAGGTGGCGGAGGTAGGCGCGCGAGAAGGTCGTGCACGCGGGGCAGTCGCAGCGCTCGTCGAGCGGGGCGGGGTCGCGCGCGTAGCGGGCGTTGCGGAGGTTCAGCCGCCCCTCCCACGTGAGCGCGCTGCCGGTGCGGGCCGTGCGGGTCGGGAGGACGCAGTCGAACATGTCGACGCCGGCCTCGATCACCTCGAGGATCCCCTCCGGGTCGCCGATCCCCATGAAGTAGCGCGGGCGGTCGTCGGGGAGGAGCGCGGCCACCTCGTCGGTCGTCGCGAACATCGCGCCCCGGTCCTCGCCGAGGGCGAGCCCGCCGATCGCGTTGCCGTCGAAGTCGAGCTCGACGAGCTCCTCGGCCGAGCGGCGGCGCAGCTCGCGGTCGGTCCCGCCCTGGTTGATCGCGAAGCGGAGCTGGCCGTCGGCGCGCGGGGCGCGGCGCTGCCGGCGCGCCCACTCGGTCGTCCGGCGCACGGCGTCGGCGAGCGCGCGGCGGTCGGCGGCCGGAGGCGGGACGTGGTCGAGGCACATCGCGACGTCGCTGCCGAGGTTGGCCTGGATCGCGGCGGCGAGCTCGGGGGTGAAGCGGGTGGCCGAGCCGTCGTAGACGTTGCGGAAGGTGACGCCGCCGTCGTCGACCGCGAGCAGGGTGTCGCGGAGCGAGAAGACCTGGAAGCCGCCGGAGTCGGTCAGGATCGGCCCGTCCCAGGCCATGAAGCGGTGGAGCCCGCCGAGCTCGGCGACGAGCGCGTCGCCGGGCCGGAAGTGCAGGTGGTAGGCGTTGCCGAGCACGATCTGCGCGCCGAGCGCGCGCACCTCGGCCGGCGAGACGGACTTCACGCTCGCCTTCGTCCCGACCGGCATGAAGACCGGCGTGCGCACCTCGCCGTGGGCGGTGCGCAGCACGCCCGCCCGCGCCGCACCGTCCCTCGCGGACACGGCGAACGCGGTCATCTCCGGCGGCGGCCGCGGTCTCGGAAGCCTGACAGTCGTTCCACGGGCGCTCCGGTCACAGGACGAGCATGGCGTCGCCGAAGGAGTAGAAGCGGTAGCGCTCGGCGATCGCGGCCCGGTAGAGGCGGCGGGTCTCCTCGACGCCCGCGAACGCCATCACGAGCGCGAGCAGGGTCGAGCGCGGCAGGTGGAAGTTCGTGAGCAGGCAGTCGACGCGCAGGAACTCGAACCCGGGCGTCACGAAGAGCTCGGTGCGGCCGGCGAGCGGCGCGCCGCGGGCGAGCGTCTCGAGCACGCGCACCGTCGTCGTCCCGACCGCGAGCACCCGCTCGGCAGCCCGGATCCGCTCCCACGCCTCGGGCCGCACCGCGTAGCGCTCGCCGTGGAGCCGGTGCTCCTCGAGCGTCTCGGTCGCGAGCGGCCGGAAGGTGTCGAGCCCGACGTGGAGGGTGACGTGCTCGACCTCGAGCCGCGCCAGGAGCTCGGGCGTGAAGTGGAGGCCCGCCGTCGGCGCCGCCGCCGACCCCGCCTCGCGCGCGTAGACCGTCTGGTAGCGCTCGGGGTCGGCGAGCGGCTCGGTCACGTAGGGCGGAAGCGGCGGCTCGCCGGCGGGCGCACCGGAGAGGCGCAGCCGCCAGCGGCCCTCGCCGAGGTGCTCCAGGAGCTCCACCGGCCCGTACCGGCCGCCGGCGCGCAGCCGCCGCGTCGGCCGCGCGAGCGCCTCCCACTCCCCGCCCCCGAGGGGCTCGAGCAGGAGCACCTCGCCCCGCGGCCGCTCGAGGCGGATCCGCGCCGGGACGACCCGCGTGTCGTTCACGACCGCGAGCGTCCCCGGCGGCAGCTCCTCCGGGAGCTCGCGGAAGACCCGGTGGCGCGGCTCGCCCCCTTCGGCCCGCGACCAGACGAGCAGCCGGGACTCGTCCCGCCGGGGCGCGGGGCGCTGGGCGACGAGCTCCGGGGGCAGCTCGTAGTCGAGGTCGCTTGCCTTCATCCGACGGCGACGTTACCGTCGGCGGTGATGGACGACCGCTACTCGCTCCCGCCGGAGATCGCCGCGGCCCTGGAGCGGGCGCGCCTGCAGGTCGAGGCGCTCGCCCAGACGGCGGACGAGCTCCAGGTGGTGCTCCCCGACGCCGTGGGCGGCGCCCTCCGGGACGGGCTCCGCTCGGAGGCGGCGCCGATCTCGCGCCGGCTCGCCGAGGTCAAGGGCCTCTCGAACCAGATGATCCGGCGGCTCGAGCGGATCGAGACCGACCTGCTCGCCGAGCGGCACGCGCGCATCGACGACCTCGCCCTCCTCGTCGACCTCCTCACCGCGCAGTGGCGCAGCCTCAACGAGCGGCTCGACCGGATCGAGCGCTCGCTCGAGCCGCGCGCCGCCGTGGTGCCGCTCCGGCCGGCGGACGCCGGGTAGCCCCCCTCCGACTAGGCTCGCCCGATCGGCCTCCTCGAACGGATCACCTGGGCGTCGCTCGCCCTGACGCCGGTCGCGCTCGCGCTGCACTACCTCACCGGCGCCGGCGACGTCGCCGTGTTCGCGGTCTCCGCGGTCGCGCTCGTCCCGCTCGCCTGGGTGATCGGGGAGGCGACCGAGCACGTCGCCGAGCACACGGGCCCGGGCGTCGGCGGCTTCCTCAACGCGAGCTTCGGCAACGCGCCCGAGCTGATCATCGCGGTGCTCGCCGTGCACGAGGGGCTCTACGAGGTCGTGCGCGGCTCGATCACCGGCTCGGTCGTCTCGAACCTCCTCCTCGTCCTCGGCCTGACGATGGTGGCCGGCGCCGGCGACGTCGACCGCCGCTCGCTCCTGCACCACCTCGGGAACATCGGCGTCGCGACCGCGCTCTTCCTCGTCCCGTCGGTCCCGGGCTGGGACGGGGACCCCGACCGGCACTCGCTCTTCGTGCTGACGCTGCCGGTCGCCGGGTTCCTGCTCGCGCTCTACGTCGGCGCGAGCCTGCTCAGCCTCCGCCGCCACAGCGCGCTGCACACCGCCCCCGCCGCCGAGGGCGCGTGGCGCATGCGCACGGCCGTCGTCGCGCTCGCCGTCAGCGCGACCGCGACCGCGTTCGTCTCCGAAGCGCTCGTGAAGACGCTCGAGGGCTTCGGCGACACGCTCGGCCTCTCCGACTTCTTCGTGGCCGCGGTCATCGTCGCGATCGTCGGCAACGCGGCCGAGCACGGAGGGGCGATCGTCGTCGCGCGCCGCGGCAAGACGAAGCTCGCGAGCGAGATCGCCGTCTCCTCCGCGGCGCAGGTGGCCGTGTTCGTCGCGCCCGCGGCGGCGCTCCTGTCCGCGATCGGGGGCCACGACCTGACCCTGGCGTTCCGTCCCGTCGAGGTCGCCGTCGTCGCGCTGGCCGCGCTCGCGGTCGGCGCGTCCGTCGCGGGCGGCCGCTCCACCCGCGGTCGCGGCGCCGTCCTCGCCGCCGGCTACGTCGCGGCGGCGGCCGCGTTCTGGCTCTCAGGCGACCGCTGAGACGGCCGGCAGGACGAGCACGAAGCGGGAGCCGCGGCCGACGTCCGACTCGAGCTCGATCCGGCCGCCGAGCGCGGCCGAGAGCTCGCGCGCGATCGCGAGCCCGAGGCCGGTCCCGCCCCCGCCCGAGACGAACGGCCGGAAGAGGCGCTCGCGCTCCTCCGGCGGGATCCCCGGCCCGGTGTCCTCGACCGCGACCTCCACCCTGCCGTTCGACTGCGCGAGCTCGAGCTCGACGCGCCCCCCGTCGGGCGTCGCGCGAAACGCGTTCGAGAGCAGGTTGTCGACGATCTGCAGGACGCGGTCGCCGTCGGAGACGATCACCGGCCGCGCGAGCACCTCGACGCGGTAGTCGATCGAGCGCTCCCGCGCCTGCTCGGCGAACGTCCGGTAGGCGCGGTCGACGAGCTGCTCCATGTCGACCTCCTCGGAGAGCACCGTGAAGCGGTGCGCGTCGAGCTTGGCGAGGTCGAGGATGTCGCCCACGAGCCGCTCGAGCCGGCGCGCCTCGGCCTCGACCACCTCGAGCGAGTGCGCCGCCAGCTCGGGGTCCTCGACGACGCCCTCGCGGAGCGCGGACACGTGGCCGCGGATCGCCGTCAGCGGCGTGCGCAGCTCGTGCGAGACCGACATCAGGAAGTTCCGCTCGCGCGCCTCCGCCTCGGCGAGCTTCCCGGCCATCTCGCCGAAGCGGTCGGCCAGGTGGCCGATCTCGCCGGCCGCCCGCGGCGGCACCTGGACGTCGTAGTTGCCGGTCGCGACCTCGTCCGCGGCGCGGGAGAGCGCGAGCACCGGCTTGACGAGCCGCCGCGAGAAGTACCACGCGAGCACGGCCGCCGCGACGAGCCCGAGCGCGCCCGCGAGCGCGAGCCGCTGCACGAGCTGCCAGGCGCTGTGGCTCACGCTCGTCTTCTGCTTCGCCACGATGATCGCGCCGATCGGCCGGTCGCGGAGGACGACGGGGCGCGCGACGGCGTAGTAGGTGCGGCGCTCGCCCGGCGGGACGAATTCGAAGGTGAGCGTCTCGCCCGACGTCCAGTCGATCGTCTTGAGCCTCCACCGCCGCAGCCCCGAGTCCTCGCCCGGGAACGGGTTCACCCCGACGTACCCGATCAGGTCGCCCGTCGCCGTCTCGAGGCTCGCACGCGCGAAGCTCGGCGCCCGGCGCGAGTCCCGCCGCGTCGACGCGCTGAAGGTCTCGTTGACCCAGTCGCCGTAGAGCTTCGCGATCCCCTTCGCCTCCCGCCGGAGCTCGCTCAGCGTCTGGTCGCGCGCGAACTCGCGGAAGAGCTGCACCGCGATCACCGTCGTCACGAGCCCGGCGAACGCGATCCCCACCAGGAAGAGGAGCGGCAGCCGGACCCGCAGGGACCTGAACATCCCTCTAAGTGTCGCTCGCGGGCGGTGCGAGCTGGCGACCCGCCACCGGCCGGGGGCCCTCTAGGCCGCGCCCTTGTGCGGCTCGCGGACGGGCGCCACCTTGTAGCCGACCCCCCACACGGTGACGATCGGGGAGGCGTCCCCCAGCTTCCGCCTGAGCTGGCGCACGTGCACGTCGACGGTGCGCGTGTCCCCGGCGAAGGTGTACCCCCACACGCGCTCGAGGAGCTGGTCGCGCGTGAGGACGAGCCCCCGGTGGTCGAGGAGCTCCCACAGGAGGTCGAACTCCTTCGGGGCGAGCTGGATCTCCTCGTCGCCGACGCGGACCTCGCGCCGGCCCGCGTCGACCGTGAGGTTGCCGTGCTGGATCGTCTCGCTCTCGCGCTCGCGGCGCTCGGGCGCGGCGCGCCGCAGCACCGACCGGATCCGCGCCACGAGCTCGCGGGGGTTGAACGGCTTCGTCAGGTAGTCGTCCGCGCCGACCTCGAGGCCGATGATCTTGTCGACGTCCTCGTCGCGCGCGGTCAGCATCAGGATCGGGACGTCCGAGTCCTGGCGGATCCGCTTGCAGACCTCGATCCCGTCGATGTCCGGGAGCATCAGGTCGAGCACGATCAGCGCCGGCTTCTCCGCCGCCGCGAGGGCGAGCGCCTCGCCGCCCGTCGACGCGGTGCGCACCGAGTAGCCCGCGTTCTTCAGGTAGAGCGAGACGAACGACGCGATCGAGCTCTCGTCCTCGACGACCAGGATCGTCGGCGCGGCAGCCGCCATCCGCTAGCCGTGCTTGCCCCGGCCGCTCCCGGCATCGGAGTCGTGGCCGGTGCCGCCGCCGGTCCCGCCGCCCTTGCCGAAGAGGACCGCCCCCTCGATCGTGTCCGCGGCCTGCGGACGGCCGCCGTCGACGGCGATCGTGCCGTCGCCCGCGAGGCCGAGCCCGGGCGCGACCAGCTTGCCCGTCCCGACCGCCGACACGTCGATTCCGAGCCCGTCCAGCACGAGCACGTACTTCCCGCCGGGGAAGAAGAAACGCATGTCGGTGCCGGTGTACACGACCTTGCCGCCCACGACCCTCATCTTCGCGCCGCTCACGGACGACAGCGCCGAGTGGTCGTCCGGCTTGTAGTCGCCCACGACCGTGACCGAGCCGCGGTCGAGGTGGCCGAAGATGAGCCCGTGCCCGGAGACGACGAGGCGGCCGTCGGCGTTGGCGACGACGAGCGAGCCGTCTCCGGCGGCCACTCGCTCGGCCAGGGCGGCCGCAGGCAGGCAGGACAGGCTCGCAAGCACGATCAGGCAGAGCTTGCGCATGTGGCGAACGCAGTATCTCCAGGCGAGGTATGCCCTCAATGACGGAAAAGTAAGGAGTTTATGAGCGGCCGGCAAGGCCGCCCGCCGGGGGGCGGCCGGCTCCCGGCGTCCCGCCCGGTAGCGTCCCCCGGCACGTGCACGAGGTGACCGCCTTCGGGGCCTGGATCCTGCTCGTCGCAGGCGCCGTCGCGGCCGCCCTCTTCACGACCAAGGTGAGCGAGCGGCTCTCCGTCCCCGCGGCCGCGCCCTTCCTCGTCGTCGCCGCGGTCGCCTCCGACCTCTTCCCCTCGCTCGACGTCTCGACCGAGACGGTGGTGCGGGTGGCGACGGTCGCCCTGATCGTGATCCTCTTCGACGGCGGGCTCGGGATCGGCTGGCGGCGGCTCCGGGCGTCGCTCGTCCCGGTCGTGTCCCTCGGTCTGCTCGGCACCTTCGCGACGGCCGGCGGCGCCGCGCTCGTCGCGCACTGGGCGCTCGGCCTGGACTGGACGGCGGCCGGCCTGCTCGGTGCCGCCGTCGCCCCGACCGACCCGGCCGTGATGTTCTCGGTGCTCGGGGAGCGCGAGGTCGCGGGCCGCACCGGGACGATCCTCGAGGGCGAGTCCGGCGCCAACGACCCGGTCGGGATCGCGCTCATGATCGGCATGATCGAGCTCGCGACGCACCCGGACGCGAGCTTCTGGATCGTCGTCCGGGAGTTCGCGCTCGAGCTGTCGATCGGGCTCGCGATCGGCGTCGCCGGCGGCTTCCTGATCGGGCAGGCGATCCGGCGCGTGACGCTGCCGACGGCGGGCCTCTACACGCTCCAGGGCCTCGCCGGGGCGGGGATCGTCTACGGCGTCGCGAGCGTCGCCCACGGGTCCGGGTTCCTCGCCGTCTTCGTGGCCGGGCTCGCCGTCGGCGACCTGCGCGCGCCGTTCCGCGCCGAGCTCGAGGTCTTCCAGGAGGCGCTCTCGTCGCTCGCGGAGATCGTCGTCTTCGGCGTGCTCGGCCTCACGATCACGATCTCGGCGCTCGGCGCCGGCACCTGGGGGGACGGGCTCCTGCTCGCCGCCGCGGTCGCGCTCGTCGTCCGCCCCCTCGTCCTCGCCCCGCTGCTCGCGCCGGCCCGGCTCCGGCGGGGCGAGCGGGCGTTCATCGCCTGGGGCGGCCTCAAGGGCGCCGTGCCGATCCTGCTCGCGGCGTTCGCGGTCGACCGGGGGCTCGAGGACGCCGGCAGGATCTACGACCTCGTCTTCGTCGTCGTGCTCGCCTCGGTGGTCGTGCAGGGGGCGACGATCCCGCTCGCGGCCCGCCGCCTCGGCATCAGGATGCACCGGCTCTCGCCCGGCGCCCGGCGGGCCCGGCTGACGTAGCTCCGGCGAGGGCAGCGCCTACACTCCCTGCATGTGGCCGTTCCACCGGCGGGCCGCACGCGGCCGGCGCCCGAGCGCCGGCGGCGTGACGCCGCGCCGGCCGCACGCGGGCCTCCTGCGACGCGAGGAGCGCACGCTGCTCGCCGTGCGGGAGGAGAAGCTCCGCGACCTCGGCGGCCTCGCCGTCGAGCTCTACCGCCGCGGCTCGTTCCGGGAGGACCTGATCGCGGAGGGCTGCGCGGAGGTGGTCGGGATCGACGCCCGCCTCGCCGAGATCGACGAGCTGCTCCGAGCCGGCCGGACCGCCCCGCCCCGCTGCTCCTGCGGAGCGCCGGTGCTGCGGGGCTCCCGCTTCTGCCCGAGCTGCGGGCGCGCGCTCGACGGCCGCGACGGGGCCGGCGGCGAGGACACCGTGATCGCCCGCCCGGAGACGCCGTAGCCGCCGCCGTGGCGAGCCGCCGGCGCGAGGACGCGATCGCCGCCGTCGAGCGCCGCTGCCCGCGCTGCGCCGCGCCGCGCGAGCGCCTGCAGGAGTACTGCGTCGAGTGCGGCCTCCGCCTCCCCTCGCTCCGGGGCGCGGTCCCGGCGCTCCGGCGGCGCTGGCTGCGGCGGCTCGGCTGGTACCCGGGCGACTGGGTCTGGGGCGCGATCCCGGCGCTCGCCGTCGCCGCCGGGGGCGCCGCCGCCGCGATCGCGCTCGGCGGCGGGGAGACCCCGGCCGCGGGCACGACGCTCGCCGCCCGCGCGCCCGCGGTCCGCGCGGGAGCCGCCCCCGGCCCGCCGACGACTCGCCGGCAGACGCTCGCCACGTGGCCGGCCGGCCGGACCGGCTGGACGATCGCGCTCGAGAGCTACCCCGTCGCCGACGGGACGGCCGCCCCGAGCGCCACGGCGGCCCGCGCCGCGCGGGCGGGCCTCCCCGAGGTCGGCGTGCTCGACTCGAGCGAGTTCTCGAGCCTCCACCCGGGCTACTACATCGTGTTCAGCGGCGTCTACAGCACGGCCGGCGAGGCCCGGGCGGCGCTCCCGAGCGTGCGCGCGAGCGGTTTCGGGGGAGCCTCGACGCGGCAAATCACCCGCTAGACCCCAAGCTCCGGGCCGAATCCGTTGCTGAAACAGAAAACATTTGTAACATGCTCGGGAAGCGTGTAGAGTCTCCGTTCCGAAGCGGTTCGAAGCCGGACGGTCCTCCGGTTTTACGGCTTCTCCACACGAATTTCGGCACATTCGAAGGGGGATGAGCGCCACAGCGATGGACGAGCGGATGCTGATGATCCAGAACGCCATGTATCAATATTCACGGGCGATCTACCGGTCGATCAAGGACCTGGTCGACCCCTACGTCGACCCGGCCACGCAGCTCGAGTACCGCCGCGAGGTGCTCGCCGCCTGCGAGGGGACGATGGAACGGCTCGCCGCCGACCCCCACTACTTCGCGAAGCCGGACAAGGCGCTCTTCCAGGACATCCGGCGCTACTTCCCGATCACGGTGCAGGCACAGGTGGCCTGGTCGGTCACGCACGGCGTCGGCGCGGCGGTCGAGTTCATCGAGGAGCAGATCGAGAACGGCGCCTTCGAGGGCGGCGTCGCCCGCTGCCACGCGACCACGCGCAAGGGCAAGCCGTGCCAGCGGACGCCGCTCCCCGACCGCGACTACTGCCCGTCGCACCAGCATCTCGATCGAGCGCGCGTCGCCGCGTAGGAACGCGAGCGCTAGGCTCGCGCCTGAGTGAGCCACGACACCGACAAGCTGATCCGCCAGCTCTCGCTGGTCGCGTTCCTGATGGCCGAGCTGAGGCCGCTCACCGCGCGCGACATCAAGGGCAACGTCGAGGGCTACCAGGAGATGAGCGACGAGGCGTTCGCCCGCCGCTTCTACTCCGACCGTGCGGAGCTCGTCGGGCTCGGGGTGCCGCTCGACTCCCATCGCGACGAGCACACGGGCGAGGAGCTCTACACGCTCCGGTCGGAGCGCTACTTCCTGCCGCCGCTCGACCTCGCCGACGACGAGCTCGCCGCGCTCCAGACCTGCCTCTACCTGCTCGAGGGCCGCTTCGCGTACGCCGAGCCGCTGCGCCTCGCCCTCCAGAACCTCGCGCTCGGGCGCGCGTCGGGCGCGGGCGACGGCGCCCCGACGGCGACCGCCGCGCGGGTCGAGGTCCGCGACCCCGACTACACGCCCGAGCTCCAGGGCCGGCTCGGCAAGCTCGAGGGCGCGATCACGAAGCAGCGCACGGTGCGCTTCCGGTACTGGTCGATCGGGCGCGACCACGAGAGCGAGCGGACCGTCAACCCGTACGCGCTCCTGCCCGAGAACGGCACGTGGTACGTGATCGGGCAGGACGTCGCCGACAAGCGGGTCAAGAGCTTCCGCGTCTCGCGCATCCGCTCGGAGATCCGCTTCGCGACCCGCCGCGAGCGCGACTTCCGCGTCCCCGACGACTTCGACGTCGAGGAGTTCCGCGGGCGCGCCGACTGGCAGCTCGGCGACCTCGCCGGCGAGGCGCGGATCGCGCTCGCGCCCGACACCGCCTGGTGGGTGCGGCGGGAGTACCGGGGGCCGCGCAACCGGGTCGAGGGCGACGTCTTCACGACCGAGTACGCGAGCCTGCCGCTGCTCGCACGCTGGGTGCTGCGCCAGGACGGCCGCGCGGTCCCGCTCGAGCCGCCCGAGCTGCGCCGGCTCGTGCTCGACGGCGCGAAGGCGGCGCGGCTCGCGCACGGGGGCGCGCCGCCCGACCCGGCGGCGGAGGTGCGCCGCCGCTGGAGCAACGGCGCCGCCGAGCGCACCGCCGGGCCGGTCGCGCCCGAGCGCTTCGGCGTGCTCCAGTCGCTGCTCGCGTACCTGCTCGCCGCGTGCGGCGACGAGCGGGAGGCGACGATCCCGGCCTCCGAGCTCGTCGAGCGCTTCTCGATCCCGCCGGAGGCGCTCGAGGAGCACCTCTCGCTGCTCAACCTCGTCAACTTCGGCGGCGGCTGCTACGCCGTCTACGCCGAGCTCCGCGGCGACGAGGTGCACGTCGACAAGGAGCTCTTCGGCGACACGTTCCGCCGGCCCCCGCGGCTGACGCCGCTCGAGGCGCGCGCGATCAGGCTCGCGCTCGAGTTCGTCGGGCCGATGGTCGCCGCGGACGCGAACGCGTCGCTCGACCGCGTGCGCGCGAAGCTCGAGGACACGTTCGGGCAGTTCGCGCTCGCCCAGACCCCCACCCCGCAGGCCGGCGCCGAGGAGGACCTCGTGGCCGCGCTCACGCGCGCGATCCAGAACCACCGGCTCGTCGAGCTCGAGTACCTGAAGCCGGACTCGAGCGAGGTCGAGACGCGCACCGTCGAGCCGTACACGATCGAGCGCCGCCTCCCCCACTGGTACGTCCACACCTGGGACACCGGCCGCGACGCCGCACGCAGCTACCGGCTCGACCGCACCCGCCGCGCCAAGGTGCTGCGGCGCGGGTTCACGCCGCGCGAGGGCTTCGACCCCGCGCAGCTCTCCGCGGCGACGCGCGCGCGGATCTGGTACGCGCCGGAGGTCGCGCGGTGGGAGGTCGAGCGGGGCGCGCGCGCGCTGGTCGACGGCGCGGCGCTCGACGAGCGGCCGGTCGGGAGCGCCGAGTGGCTCGTCGGCGAGGTGCTCTCGTTCCGGGGCGCCGCCGTCGTGCTCGAGCCCGCAGACCTGCGCCGCCGCGTCGCGCGGCGGGCGGGCGAGCTCGAGAAGGAGCTCCGCGCCGCCTCCTCGCCGCGGCGGCTCGCGCGCTCGTCCTGACGCCCGTCAGAGCCGCTCGAGCGCCCAGCGGGCGTGCTCCGCGAGCATCGCGTCGTCGCCGTGGGCGAGCCGCTCGACCGCCGGCCGGACGACGCCGTCCCCCGCGTTCCCGGCCGCGACGAGCGCGTTCCGGCGCAGCCAGCGCGGGTCGTTGCGCGGGACGTAGAGGCGGTGGTACGCCCCGAGGTCGCCCTCGAGCCAGGCGACGAGGTCGACGTGCGCGCCGGGCTCCGGCTCGAGCCCGGCGCGGCGCCGCTCGACGCCGCGGTTCCACGGGCACACGTCCTGGCAGATGTCGCAGCCGTAGACCTGCACCCCGAGCGGCCGGCGGTAGGGCTCCGGGATCGGCTCGGGCGTCTGCGTCCAGTAGGAGAGGCAGCGGGTGGCGTCGAGCGTGCCGGGCTCGTCGAGGGCGCCGGTCGGGCAGGCGTCGACGCAGAGGCGGCACGAGCCGCAGTCGGTCTCGAGCGGCGGGGTGGGGTCGAGCTCGGCCGCCGTCACGAGCGTCCCGAGCACGACCCAGGAGCCGTGGCGGCGGGTGATCAGCATCGTGTTCTTCCCGTAGAAGCCGACGCCCGAGCGCGCCGCGGCCTCCCGGTCGACGTGCTGGTTCGCGTCGACGAGCACGCGGTACGGCGCGCCCAGCCACGCGCCGAGCGCGTCGAGCTTCCGGCGCAGCTCCGCGTAGCCGTCGCGCCAGGCGTAGCGCGGCAGGCGGCCGCGGCCGGGCGGGCGCTCCGGCTCGGGCGCCCAGTAGCAGAGCGCCGCCGAGACGACGCTGCGGGCGCCTGGCAGCAGGCGCTCGGGGTGGCACGACTCCTCCGGGCGCGCCGTCGTGAAGCGCAGGCCGCCGAAGAGCCCGCGCGCGCGCCGCTCGCGGATGTGGCGCTCCGTCTCCTCGTACGGCTCCGCGCGGGCGACCCCGGCCGCGTCGAGCCCGAGGCGCTCGCACGCCCGCAGCACCTCCGCGGTCGTCATCCCGCCATTGTGCCGCCGTCTTCCGGCCCCGGGGCCTCCGCGCGCCCGCTTCCGGCGCCTGCGAGAATGCGGCATGGCCCTCCCCGACGCCGACGAGCTGGAGAGCGCGGCCGCCTTCCGGAGCGAGCTCCGCCGCTTCCTGCGCCGGAGCGAGGCGCTCGCGGCCGAGGCGGGGCTGACGCCGCAGCGCTACGACCTGCTGCTGCAGCTCAAGGCGGCGCCCGCGGGCCACTCGACGGTGACCGAGCTCGGCGAGCGGCTCCACCTGCGCCAGACCGCGGTGACCGAGCTCGTGAAGCGGGCCGAGGACGCGGGGCTCGTCCGCAGGCGCCGCTCGGAGTCCGACCGGCGGGTCTTCCTGCTCGAGCTCACGGCCGACGGCGACCGGCGCGTGACCGAGGTCTTCGAGGCGCTCCGGCGCGACCGGGCCGCCTTCGCGCAGGCGTTCGACGAGCTCGGCGCGCACTTCCGGGCCGCGACCGTCGCAGGTTGATCCGGCAGGTGCATCACTGTATGATCCACCGCCAGAGACGGGGTGCTTGCGCCTCCTCGAGCCGGCGGCGGCATGTCGGGTGGCCACAGCCCTTTCCTGCCGCCGCCGGTGCCCCTCTTCCGGGCGGCGCACGGCGCGACAGCCGAGCGTCGACCCCGGGCTGCCGCGCGCGGCCTACCGCGGGACGAGCGGCCTCGCGACAGCCGCGTGGGCGAGCGCGATCCCGGCGCCGTTTCCGTCGGGGTGCCGGTCGATCTCCTCGACCGCGACGGTGGGGCCGGGCCAGCCCTCCTCGCCCGCCCGGAGCACGTCGCCGACCGCGAGGCGCCTGCCGCGCGCCGCGAACCGGTACCGGGGCGGGTCGTCGAACCCGGGCCGGCGCGGGTCGTCGCCGTCGTCGACCGTGATCAGGTAGACGTGGGAGGAGCCGGGCGGCGGCTCCCCCTCGGGCCGCGGGTCGTCGCCCACGGGGCGGGAGCGTACGCCTCCCGCACCGGCTTCGCAACCCTCGCCTAGCCGAAGCCGAGGATGAACTTCGCGTCCTCGGACATCCGCTCCGGCGACCAGGGCGGCTCGAAGGTGAGCTCGGAGCGCACCTCCTCGACGCCGGGCACCTCGCGCACGAAGCGCTCGATGTCCTCCTCGATCATCGGGCCGGCGGGACAGCCCATCGACGTGAGCGTGTAGGTCACCCTCACCGAGGGCCCCTCCACCTCGACGCCGTAGAGGAGGCCGAGCTCGACGATGTCCATCCCGAGCTCGGGATCCTCGACCTGGCGGAGCGCCTCGACGACCTCGTCCTGCGTGGGCATCGCGTTCAGCTTAGCCGGACTTCCTCGCGCCGCTCCCGGGCGAAGAAGTGGATCCCGTCGACGAACCGCACCCAGTTGCAGCGCGTGCACATCACGAGCGAGTGCGTCCGCGCCGAGTCGGCGAGGTAGCGGACGCCGCGGAGGAGCTCGCTCGTCGAGACGCCCGTCGCGACGACGATCACCTCCTGCGGCGCCAGGTCGTCGATCGTGAAGACGCGCTCGACGTCCTCGATCCCGTGGGCGCGCGCCTCCTCGATCTCGGCCCGCCGCGTCGGCCAGAGCTGGCCCTGCAGCTCGCCGCCGAGGCACCGGAGGGCCGCGGCCGAGAGCACCGCCTGCCGCGTCCCGCCGATCCCGATCGCGAGGTGGTCGTTCGTGCCGCGGATCGCGGCGGAGATCGACGCGAGCACGTCGCCGTCCTGGATCAGCTTGATTCGGGCGCCGGCGCCGCGGATCTCCTCGATCAGGTCGTGGTGGCGGGGCCGGTCGAGCACGATCGTCGTGACGTCGCCCGCCGTCCGGCCGTACGCGTCGGCGATGGCGCGGACGTTGTCGCCCACCGGCAGCGTCAGCGAGACGCGCCCGCGCGCGCGGGGCCCGACCGCGAGCTTGCGCATGTACATGTCGGGTAGCGACGGCAGCGAGCCGAGCGGCCCGACCGCGATCATCGAGAGGGCGTTGTTGCCGCCTCTGGCCACGACCCCGCGCCCCTCGAGCGGGTCGAGCGCCAGGTCGACCTCCTCCCCGCCCGCGCCGATCGTCGACCCCGCCGCGAGCTGCTCGCCGTCGGGAGGCGCGCCGATCACGATCCGGCCGCTGATCGGCAGCGACTCGAGCGCCTGCCGGGCGCCCGTGAAGGCCGCTTCCTCCGCCGCGGCCTGGTCGTCGCGCCCGAGCCAGCGCGCCCCGGCGAGCGCGGCGCGCTCGGTCACCCGCGCGAAGCTCTCGCAGAGGCAGGGTGCCCGGCGGTCGGTCACGGCTGCGGACGGCTCACGCGCGCACCTCGATCCGGTCGGCGCTCGAGAGCACGAGCTCGAGCACCGCGGCGGACGCGCGCTCGGCGCTCGAGCCCTCGATCACGGGCACTCCGAGCCGCTCGGCGCGCTCGACGAGGAAGCCCTGGATCAGCCGGATGTCGCCGAGGCGCTCGAGGTAGCGGTCCATCGCACGCGTGCCTCCGGTGACGGCGTCGCGCACGCGGAAGTTCGTCGCGTGCACGCGCTCGCTCTCGATCGCGAGCATCGCGTGCACGACGATCGCGCCCTCGATCTGGGTCGGGACGAGGCCCGGGACGAGGTGCACGCCCTCGAGCACCATCGACCAGCCCTCTGTCAGCGCGCGCTCGATCGCCGCCTCGACGCCGACCATCACGTTCCGCGTCTGGCTGAGGAACGCCTCGATCGTCGGGTCGCCCGCGAAGCTCGAGTGGTGGACCGACGGCATCGAGCGGGGCGAGAAGAACGCGCGCATCGTCTCGCGGATGAAGTCGGTCGAGGTGACGCGCGTGATCCCGAGCCTGTGCGCGACCTCCGTCGCGACCGACGACTTGCCGGTGCCGGTGGCGCCGCCGACGAGGAGCACGATCGGCACGTCGAGCGACTGGACCGCGGCGAACCGGCGCAGCCGCGCGACGGCGGCCGGCCCCTCCTCCTCGCCGAGCACGGCGGCGGCCACCTCCTCGAGACGCTCGAGCGAGACCGAGCGCGCGTCGCGCTCGGCGAGGTCGAGCTCGAGGTGGCTCGCGAGCAGGTAGGCGGGCTCGATCGCGAGCCCGGCCGCGACGAGCGCGCGCGCCATCAGCCCCTTCGAGTAGGGCAGCCCGCCGGGCTCGCCGAGGGGCAGCGGGTCGCCGTAGCGGCGGCTAGACACGGGCGGTCTCCGGGATCAGCGCGAGCAGGGCCTCGTCGAGGCCGTCGCCCTCGAGGTCGTCGGCCGCGAGCACCACGCGGCGGCCGCGGGCGAGCGCGTCCTCGGCGACGAGGTCGATCGCGGCGCCCTTGAGCTCGACCAGGTACGTGTCGGCCTCGACGCGCTCGAGCTCGCCCGCGAGGGCGAGGCGGTCGCCGAGGTGGTGCGACACGTGGACGACGTCCGCCTCGAGCCCGTCGAGCGCCGCCGGGCCCGCGGTGAAGACCGCGACCCGGCCGTCGAGCGGCTCGAGCGGCCGCAGCCGGATCCGCGCCGGGACGGCGCCGGGCAGCTCGGCGCCGACCGAGACGACCAGGTCGGAGACGAGGCGCCGGTAGGTGTCCAGGTGGGCGTCGAGGGAGTGGCCCGGCCCGACGACGAGCACGCGCCGGTCGACCGCGACCGGCGGGATCGCCGTCCCGCTCGAGTCGACGACGAGGAGGTCCGGCCCGCGGGCGGCGGCGAGCCGCGCGCCCTCGAGCACGTTCGAGACGAAGACGCGGCCGGCCAGGCCGCCGCCGGCCCGGCGGCAGCCGACGGTCGGCAGCCCGGTGACGACCGCGAGCTCCAGGTGGTCGGAGGCGGCGTGGCGTCCCGAGCGGGACAGCTCGACGAGCTCCTCGACCGCCGGCGGCCGCTCGACCAGCTCCGGCTCGGGCGGCCCGCCGCGGCCCATCGCGACGATCACGACGTCGCGGTCGCGCGCCGCGAGCACCGCGAGGTGCGCGGCGACGGCCGTCTTGCCGACGCGCTTGCCGGCGCCGACGACGCCGATCGCGGGCACGCCGGCGTCGTGGAAGCGAGGGGGGTCGAAGCGGAAGTCGGCGCCGACGTACGGCAGGCCGGCGGCGAGCGCGCGCGAGGCCCAGCGGAAGCGCTCGCCGGGGCCGAGCACCGGCTCGTCGCTCAGGTCGACCACGAGCTCCGCGTCGCCGAAGTCCGTCCGCAGCGGGACGCCGTAGTCGACGCGGCCGCGGAGCTTCTCCGTCCCGCCCACGAGCACCGCGCCGACCCACTCGTACGGCAGCTCCGCGAGCGCGTCGCGGACGACCTCGGGCACGTGCTCGCCGTCGATCAGCGCGACCGCCCTCATGGCCGCTGCGCGCTCACCTCGCGCTCGATCTTGCCCGTGTACTTCTCGTACTCGAGCGTCTCGAGGTCGAACTGGATGATCCGCTCCCGTCCGTGGAACGGGTAGCAGCGCCACACGTCCACGTGCGTGCCGTGGGCCTCCACCACGTTGTAGCAGGGCCTCGTGCGCCCGCGGAGGCGCAGGGACGACACCGTCCCGGTGTTGACGACGAACAGGTTCTCGAGCCGCCACGCATACGGCACGTGCTTGTGCCCGCACAGGACGACGTTCACTCCGGCTCGCTGGAGGCACTCGATCGCGTCGCCCGCGTCGTAGACGATGTTCCGCTCCCGGCCCGTGCCAGGCACAGGGAGCAGATGGTGGTGGAGGACGAAGACGCGCAGCTCGGCCGGCTCCGCGAATTCGGCCTCGATCCAGCTGTAGCGCCCGCGCCCGATCTGCCCGTGGTCGAGGTCGGGCTCGGTCGAGTCGACCGCGACGACCGTCACCCCGCCCTTCCGCAGCACCGAGTTGCGGGCGCCGAAGAGCTCCTCGAAGTGGACGTAGCCGACGTTTCGCGAGTCGTGGTTGCCGGGAACCACGACGAGCGACTCGCAGACGATCCGGTCGAGGTGGCGCTTCGCCTGGGCGAACTCCTCCTTGAACCCGTACGTGGTCAGGTCGCCGGTGCAGACGACGACGTCGGGCTCGAGGGCGTTGATGTCGGCGATCGCCCGCTCCATCAGATCCGGCACGAAGTGGGGGTCGCCGCAGTGGATGTCGGAGAGGTGCGCAAGGGTGAAGGACTCCACGCTCGGAGTCTAGAAAAGCCCCCTCGGGATCATCCGACCGCGCTGGTACCTTGGAGTCAGGTGGCGCCGGAAACGCCCACTTTCCAGGCATATCGCGGCGAGGAGCCGCCCCGCTTCGCAAACGAGGCGGAGCTCGAGTACGCCAAGATCCTCGACTACTACGGCGTCCCGTGGCTGTACGAGCCGCACACGTTCGTGCTCGAGCGCGACGCCGACGGCCGCGTCGTCGAGGCGTTCACGCCGGACTTCTACCTCCCCGAGCAGGATCTCTACCTCGAGGTGACGGTGATGCGGCAGTCGCTCGTCACGCGCAAGAACCGCAAGCTGCGGCGGCTGCGCCGGCTCTACCCCGACGTCAAGATCAAGCTCTTCTACGAGCGGGACTTCGAGCGGATCGCCGCCCGCTACGGTCTGCGCAAGGCCTCCTGAGCGAGTCCGGCCGGAACCTCGACCCGCGGATCGGCGAGGTCTACCTCGACGCGGCGGAGATCGCCGCCCGCGTGCGCGAGCTCGGCGCCGAGATCGCGCGCGACTACCGCGACCGCGAGCCGGTGCTCGTCGGCTCGCTCAAGGCGTGCGTCCCCTTCCTCGCCGACCTCTCGCGGGCGCTCCCCATCCACCACGCCGTCGACTTCGTCGAGCTCGCGGGCTACGGGCCCGCGGCCACCGGCGGGCACGAGCGGATCCGCTTCCTCGTCGACCTCGAGCTCCAGGTCGCCGGGCGCGACGTGCTCCTCGTCGACGAGGTCGTCGACACCGGCCTCACGCTCCACTACCTCTGCCGGTCCCTCTCCCTGAGAGGGCCCGAGTCGATCGCGGCGGCGGCGCTCTTCGACCGCCCCTACCGGCGGCTCGTGGACGACCTCCCGCTCCGCTACGTCGGCTTCACCGTGCCGGACGAGTTCTTCGCCGGCTACGGCTTCGACCTCGACGAGCGGTGGCGGAACCTTCCCGACGTGCACCTCGTGCGGACCGTGGACGCAGAGGTTTAGTCAAGGCTAAACTTTCGGCGTGGTCAGCCGGGCCGGTGCCGTCGGAGAGCAGCTCCCGAAGGGTCTGCGGACCGTCGACGAGGCGCTGCACCGGACCCGGTTCCGCATCCTCCCCTTCCTCGGCCCCGCCTTCATCGCGTGCGTCGCCTACATCGACCCGGGCAACTTCGCGACCAACATCGCCGGCGGGTCGAAGTTCGGCTACACGCTCGTCTGGGTGATCGTCGCCTCGAACCTGATGGCGATGCTGATCCAGACGCTCTCCGCGAAGCTCGGGATCGCGACGCGCCGGAACCTCCCCGAGGTCTGCCGCGACGAGTTCTCGCGGCGCACGTCGATCGCCCTCTGGATCCAGGCGGAGGTGATCGCGATGGCGACCGACCTGGCCGAGTTCCTCGGCGCGGCGATCGGGTTCAACCTCCTGCTCGGGACGCCGCTCGTTCTCTCCACGTTCCTGACCGGCATCTGCGCGTTCGCGATCCTCGCCCTGCAGCGCTACGGCTTCCGGCCGTTCGAGGCGGTGATCGCCACGATCGTGGGCGTGATCGGGCTCTGCTACCTCGTCGAGCTCTTCTACGCGAACCCCGACCTCGGCGCCGTCGGCCGCCACGCCGTCGTCCCCGGGTTCGAGGGGTCGGAGTCGGTGCTGCTCGCCGTCGGCATCCTCGGCGCGACCGTGATGCCGCACGTGATCTACCTGCACTCGGCGCTGACGCAGGACCGGATCGTCGCCGAGGACGAGCGGTCGGCGCGGCGGCTGATGCGCTACACGCAGATCGACGTGATCGTGGCGATGCTCCTCGCGGGCCTGATCAACGCGTCGATGCTCGTGATGGCGGCGAGCACCTTCTGGCGGAGCGGCCTCGAGGACGTCGACTCGCTCGAGGGCGCCCACCGGACGCTCGAGCCGGTGCTGGGCGGCACCGCGAGCGCGCTCTTCGGGATCGCGCTGCTCGGCTCCGGCCTCTCGTCGTCGGCCGTCGGGACGCTCTCCGGCCAGGTCGTGATGCAGGGCTTCGTCCGGCGCCGGATCCCGGTCTGGGTCCGCCGGCTCGTGACGATGCTGCCGGCGTTCGTCGTCGTCGGGATCGGCGTCGACCCCTCGCGCACGCTCGTGCTCTCGCAGGTCGTCCTCTCGTTCGGGATCCCGTTCGCGCTCGTGCCGCTCGTGCGCTTCACCTCGCGCCGCGACCTGATGGGCCCGCTCGTGAACCGGCGCGCGACGACGGCCGCAGCCTCCGTCGTGGCCGCCCTCATCATCGCCCTCAACGTCTTCCTGCTGACGCAGACGTTCGGGCTGACGTAGGCGCCGGGCGCTACAGGTAGCCGAGCGGGTCGACCGGGCTGCCGCCGATGCGCACCTCGAAGTGGAGGTGGGGGCCGAAGCAGTGGCCGGTGCAGCCGACGTAGCCGAGCGTCTGGCCCTGCTCGACGTGCTGGCCGCACCCGACCGCGATCGACGACTGGTGGGCGTAGGCGGTCGCGAGGTTGCCGCCGTTGTCGAGGACGACGAGGTTGCCGTAGCCGGACTCCCAGCCGCAGTAGATGACCGTGCCGGCAGCCGCGGCGTGGATCGGCGTGCCGTACGGCACGCCGATGTCGATCCCCTCGTGCATCCGGCCCCAGCGCCAGCCGAACGGGCTCGTCACCGGGCCGCTGACCGGCCAGACCAGCCCCGCCCCCGAGGGGGTGACGTCGACGGAGCGGTTCGCCTGGGCCGCGCGGATCTGCGCCGCCAGGGCGGCCGAGGCGGCCTGCTCCTGCGCGATCTCGTCGGCGAGCGCGCGGTCGCGGTCCGAGAGCTTGGAGAGGTCGGCGGCCTGCGCTTCCTTCGTCTGGGCGAGCTCGTTGCGGGCGCCGACGAGCGCGTCGCGGGCCTCCTGCTCCTGGGCGGCCCGGGCGGCGAGCGCGCGCGCGTCGCCCGCGACCTTCTGGCGCAGCCTCCGCGTCTGCTTCCGCTCGGCCTGCATGAGCACCTTCGAGCGCTCGACCTCGGCCGCGATCTGCTCGTCCTCCTTGCCGATCATCGTCACGAAGTCGACCTTCTCGAGGACGTCGTCGATCGAGCTCGCGCCGAGCACGAAGTCGAGCGTCGAGGGGATGTTGCTCTCGTAGATCGCGACGAGCCGCCGGTTCAGGCGCTCCACGGCGAGGCGGTACTGCGCCTTCAGGTGGTCGAGCCGCTTGGTCTGGAGCCTGTAGAGCGCCGTCAGGTCGGCGAGCCGGCGCCGCCTGAGCTCGAGGTCGTGCCGGAGCGCGGCGAGGCGCTGCGAGACGTCGCCGACCTGCGCCTCGAGACTCCCGATCCGGTCCGTGAGGGCGGCGATCCGGTCGCGCAGGACGGCCTCGTCCTTGCGCGTCGAGTCGAGCTGCCCCTGGAGCGCCGCGATCTTCGCGTCGATCTCCTGCTTGCGCGAGACGTCGTCGCCGAGCGCCGGCGCGGCGAACGCGCACAGGAGCAGCAGGGCGAGCACGGTCCGCCTCGTCATCGCGTCCGGGATTCGGCGCGGCCCCGGCCTACTCCTTCGCCGCGCCCGCGTCGAGGGCCTGGAGCGCCTCGGCGGCGGCGCGGCGCAGCGGCCCGACGAGCGCGCGGTAGTCCGCGTCGTCGATCTTGCCTGTCCGGTGGTCGAATTCAAGCTCCTTGAGGGCCGCGAGCGCCCTGTCGCGTTCTTCGATCAGGGCGAGCCTACGCTCCTCCTCGGCCGTCGGCACGCCGAGGTCGTCGTCGGAGCCGAGGAGGAACGGGAGCGAGACGAGGACGACGGCGACGGCGGCGATGAGCGCGCCGATGACGAGCGCCGTCACCCGCGCGCGAGAGCGAGGCGCGTGACGAGCCGGCGCTGCTCCCGCGCATCGGGCCAGAGCGCGACGAGCGAGCCCGCCAGGAAGACGAACCCGGCGAGCCAGATCAGGTTCACGAGCGGCTTCACGAGCACCTTGAAGAACACCGCCCGCCCGTCCTGCTGGTCGAAGATCACGTACGTGTCCTCCGCACGCAGCCAGTCGGTGTGGATCCCGACCTCGCGCGACGAGTCGCCCGCGAAGTAGTGGTTGACGCCGCTCCGGATCGTGCCGTGGACGTCGCCGGAGAGGTCGAGCACGGCGCGGGTCTCGTCGGCGAGGCCGGTGCGCTCGCGCTCGAGCGACCGGTACGTGACCGTGTGCCCGGCGACCGTCATCGACTGCCCGGGGAGGAGCTTCTGCTCGCGCGTCGTGCCGTAGGCGCTCGAGCCCGCGATCCCGATCGCGAGCAGCACGACGGCGGCGTGGACGATGTAGCCGCCGTAGCGGCGCCTGTTGCGGGCGACGAGCTGCAAGAGCGACCCCGTCGCGCGCGTGCCGCGCACGAGCTCGACGACGATCGTCGCGAGCACGAACGCCGAGAACGAGTAGGCGATCAGGCCGGGGCGCGAGGAGCCGGCGCCGGCGGCGACGAGCGCGGCGCCGGCCGCGAGCGCGGCGAAGATCGGCCAGCGCAGGGTCTTCAGCAGCCCCCGCGCGGAGGCGCGGCGCCACGCGATCAGCGGCCCGATGCCCATCAGGAGGAGCAACGGGAGGCCGAAGATGCGCAGGAAGAAGTCGTAGTACGGCCGCCCGATCGTGCGGGGCTGGTTCAGGAAGAGGTCGCTCAGGATCGGGAAGAGGACGCCCCACAGCACCGTCAGGCAGAGGGCGACGAGGAGGAGGTTGTTGTAGAGGAACGTCGCCTCCCGCGAGAGCGGGCTCTCGAGCTTCGTGCGCGCCCGCAGAAGCGGCAGCCGCCACAGGATCAGCACGAGCGAGAAGAGCGCCGTCAGCACGACGAACCCGAGGAACCAGCTTCCGATCGAGCTCTGCGCGAACGAGTGGATCGAGTTGATCACGCCGGAGCGGGTGAGGAAGTCGCCGAACACCGACAGCTCGAACGCGAGCGCGACGAGCACCATGTTCCAGACGCGCAGCATCCCCTTGCGCTCCTGGATCATCACCGAGTGCAGGAAGGCGGTCGCGGCGAGCCAGGGCATGAGCGCGGCGTTCTCCACCGGGTCCCAGGCGTAGTAGCCGCCCCAGCCGACCTCGACGTAGGCCCAGTGCGCGCCGAGGATCTGGCCGAAGCCGAGGAACATCCACGCCGAGAGCGTCCAGCGCCGGGTGGCCACGATCCAGCGCTCGTCGGTCTTCCCGGAGAGCAGCGCGGCGGCGGCGAACGCGAACGGGATCGTGAGCCCGACGTAGCCGAGGTAGAGCATCGGCGGGTGGGCGACCATGTACGGGTTCTGGAGGCTCGGGGTGAGCCCGGCGCCGTCGAGCGCCGGAACCTGCGTGCGGAACGGGCTCGCGACCGCGACGAGGACGAAGGCGAAGAAGGCCGAGATCGCGCCGACGATCGGCACCACCCAGACGATCAGGTCGCGCAGCAGGCGCCTGTTCAGGAGCACGACGAGCGCCCCGTAGCCGGTGAGCACGAGCAGCCAGAGGAGGAGCGACCCCTCCTGCCCGCCCCAGAAGGCGCTGAGCGCGTAGACGGTCGAGAGGTCGCGGCTCGTGTGCGCGGCGACGTACGCGAACGAGAAGTCGTGCCGGACGAGCGCGAGCGCCAGCACGACCGCGGCGACCGCGGTCGAGCCGAAGCTCGCGATCAGCGCGTTGCGGGCCGAGTCGGCGAGGCGGCGGCTGCGGCCGAGCGCGGCCGCCGTGCCCGCGCAGGCCGCGTACAGCGCCAGCCCGAGGCTGACGACGAGCGCGGCCCTTCCGAGATCCGCCATCTACGCGGCGTCGTTCGGGGCGGCCGTGTACTTGCTCGGGCACTTCGTCGTCATCTGGTTCGCGACGAACGCGCCGCCCTCGAGGTGCCCGGTGAGGTTGACGTCGCGGCCCACCTCGAAGAGGTCGGGCACCGAGCCGCGGTAGACGACCGGGACGAGCGGGCTCGCGCCCCGGATGTTGTGCAGCGAGAAGCGCAGGCCTGCGTCGGACTTCGCGTTCCCGGCGACCGGGCCGACGACCTTGCCGGTGAGCGAGACCGTGCCGGAGTGGGCCGCGAGGTTGCTCGGCTGGAGGAGCGGCGTCTGGTTGCCGCCGAGCGCGGTGTAGATGAGGAACACCGCGAGGACCCCGGCGACCGCGAGCGCCACCACGAGCCTCGCCGGGCTGCGGGTAGGACGGGCCACGGCCGAAGTCTAGCCGCGCGCCCGGGGCGCCTCGCGCTAGGCGTCCGCCGGCGAGAGCTTCCGCTGCGGGACCCGGTAGCCGTGGTCGGCGCAGAGGGAGCCGGGGCTCTCCTCGGTGAGCGCGTCGCAGTAGCCCTTGCCGTACGCCGCGCGCATGAAGGCGGCGACGACTTCGAGGCTCCACTCGGCGATCCCGGCGGCCTCGCGCCAGAGCTCGGCGAGGCGGAGGTCGATGTCCAGCTCGAGGAGGTCGATGCGTGTTGGGCGAGCGGCCATGCGCGCAGGGTAGAAGGCGGGCCGGACGGCGCCGGCTAGGCTGCGCCGGATGGCTTCCCGCCTCCGTTTCGGGCCCGCGCGCGTGCCGTCGCGGGAGAGCCCGGAGGCGGCCGTCGAGGCGCTCGCCGCGCGCGGCTACAGCGCCTGCGAGATCGACTTCGAGGGGCGCTTCTGGATGGACTACGGCTTCGCGGCGCGCTTCGGCGAGCTCGCCCTCGGCCGCGGCATCGCCCTCTCCGTGCACGCGCCGATCGCCGGGTTCATGGGGCACGCCGAGCGCGGGCGGAAGCTGAACATGGCGATCGGCATGCTCGACCACTCCGCCGGGATCGCCCGGGCCGCGGGCGCCGAGCTCGTCGTCTTCCACCCGGGCTTCCTGCTCGGCCGCACGCGCGAGGAGGCGATCGACTCGGTCTGCGAGCAGCTCGGCGAGTTGCGGGCGCGCCTCGAGGGGAAGGGCCGCGCGGTGCCGTTCGGGATCGAGGTGATGGGCCGCGCGCGCGAGCTCGGGTCGGCCGAGGACGTCGTCGAGATCTCGCGGCGCCTCGGGTGGGTGCGTCCGGTGCTCGACTTCGCCCACATGCACGCCACCTCGGACGGGGCGTTCACGCGCGCGGAGCCGTTCGCCGAGGCGCTCGCCGCGGCCGACGCCGTCCTGCCGGCGGGGGCGCCGTTCCACGTCCACTTCTCCGACATCGCGTATGCGAACCGGAACGAGACGAAGCACCTCCCGTACGGCGAGGGGACGCTGCGGGCGGAGCCGCTCGCGGAGGCGCTCGCGCGCTTCGAGCGGCCCGCGACCGTGATCAGCGAGTCGCCCGACGAGGAGTCGTCGCAGGCGATCCGCGCGGCACTCGGGGCGTAGGCCGTAGGATCGAGCGCGATGGGCGTCAAGCACCGCCTCCTCGACACGCCGCCGGAGCGCGTGCCGCACGAATTCGCGCAGCAGGTGATCGACTTCTGCCGGCCGGACGACGCGGTCACGGCGGCGTACGTCGGCCTGACCGAGATCACCGAGGACTTCCGGCGCCCGTACGAGCAGCTCGCCGCCGCGTTCGAGCTCGCGTCCGAGGACGACGCGGCGCTGCAGCGGTTCGCGGATCGCTTCTACGCCTCGATGCCGGAGGTGGTGCGGGCCGGCGGCTGCAACGTGCTCGACGCCGGCGGCGCCGCGGCGTGGCGCAGGCAGGCCCAGCGGGTCTTCGGCCGGTGACCCTGCAGCCGGGCGTCTTCAAGGCGTACGACGTGCGCGGCCTCTACCCGTCGGAGGTCGACGAGAAGGGCGCGTACGCGATCGGGCGGGCCTACGTGGAGCAGTTCGAGCCGCGGCGCGTCGCGGTGGGGCGCGACGTGCGGCTCTCGTCGCCGGCGATGGCGGCGGCGGCGGTCGAGGGCGCCGCGGACGCCGGCGCCGACGTCGTCGACATCGGGATGGTCGGCACCGAGATGCTCTACTTCGCCGTCGGCGAGCTCGGGCTCGACGGCGGGATCGCGGTGACCGCGTCGCACAACCCGAAGGAGTACACCGGGATGAAGATCGTGCGGCGCGGGGCGCTGCCGGTCGGCGGCGAGTCCGGGCTGCTCGAGATCCGCGAGCGGGCGCTGCGCGCGGACTGGCGGCCGGCGGAGCGCGGGCGGGTCGCGCGGGAGGACGTCTGGGAGCGGTTCGTCGAGCGGGTGCTCTCGTTCGTCGACGCGGACGCGATCGCGCCGCTGCGGGTCGTCGTCGACGCCGCGAACGGGATGGCCGGCGAGATGCTCCCGCGCGTGCTCGAGCGGTTGCCGCAGGTGGACGCGGTGCGCTGCTTCTTCGAGCCGGACGGCACGTTCCCCAACCACGAGCCGAACCCGCTCCTGCCCGAGAACCGCGAGTTCGTCGTGGCGAAGACCCGCGAGGAGGGCGCCGACTTCGGCGTTGCCTACGACGGCGACGCGGACCGCTGCTTCTTCGTCGACGACGGCGGCGAGTTCGTCCCGGGCGACTTCGTGACCGCGCTCTTCGCGGAGCACGTGCTCGCGCGCGAGCCGGGCGGCAAGGTGATCTACGACGTGCGCGCGTCCTGGGCAGTGCCGGAGGCGATCGAGCGCGCGGGGGGCGTGCCGATCGTGAACCGCGTCGGGCACTCCTTCATCAAGCAGCGGATGCGCGACGAGGGCGCCGTGTTCGCCGGCGAGGTGTCGGCGCACTACTACTTCCGCGACTTCTCGCAGGCCGACTCCGGGGTGATCCCGTTCCTGCTCATGCTGGAGCTCGTCTCCCGCCGCGGGCGGCTGTCCGGAATCCTCGCCCCGTTACGGGAGCGCCACTTCCTCACCGGCGAGGTCAACACGCCCGTCGCCGACGTGGCGCTGAAGCTGCAGGAGCTGAAGGAGCGGTTCGGGCCGGGCGGCCGCGTCTCGCACCTCGACGGGCTCTCGGTCGAGGCGGCGGACTGGCACTTCAACGTGCGCCCGTCCAACACGGAGCCCCTCCTCCGCCTGAACCTCGAGGCGCGCTCGCAGGCGCTGATGGAGCGTATGCGCGACGAGGTCCTCGCCGTCATCCGCTCCTAGGGTCGGCGCGTGATCGAGCTCGGGCACGCGACCGACCGGAAGCCGCCGTTCCGCTACGCGGCGTTCACGCGCGTTGCCTTTTCGGACACCGATGCGCAGGGAGTCGTCTACTACGGGCGCTACCTGCCGTACTTCGACCTCGCCCGCGTCGAGTACCACCGCCACCTCGGCCCCGTCGAGGTGCCGGGCGAGTTCGCGGTCCGCGCCTGCACGGTCGAGTACCACGCCCCCGCCCGCTTCGACGACCTGCTCGAGGTCTTCGTCCGCGTCGAGCGGGTCGGGAGGACGAGCGTCACCTACGACCACGCCGTCCACCGCGCCGGCGACGACGCGCTCATGGCGACGGCGAAGCAGACCCTCGTCCTGATCGACCCCGCGACCCGCCGCCCGATCCCGGTCCCGGACGCCTTCCGCGCGCAGGTGGCGGCGTTCGACGGGTGAACGACGCGGCGCTCGAGGCGGTCGGGCGCGCCGTCGAGGAGGGCGGCGACGCGGACGACGTCCTCCGCGCCGTCGTGGGCGCGCTCGTCCGGGACGGCGGCTGCTCCTGGGCCGGGATCCTCTTCGCCGAGGAGGGGGCGTTCGTGCTCGGCCCGGAGGCCGGGAGCCCGGACCCGGGGCTTCGCCTCCAGGTCCCCGTCGTCTACGGGGACGACCACGTGGCGGAGCTCGTCGTCGACGGCTGCGCGGACGGCGAGCTGCTCGAACGCGTCGCGGCGCTGATCGCCGCCCACTGCCTCGTCGGCTGGGACACCGGCGGCAAGCCGTGGCGGCCCTGACGCCCCGACCGTTCCCGCGGCACGCCGCGCGGCGGGCGGCGCTACCCGCCCGGCGTGACGCGGTAGGCGTCGAACACCGCGTCGACCGAGCGCAGCGAGTTCAGCAGGGAGCGCAGCGACTGGATGTCCCCAACCTCGACCGTGTACCAGTTCTTCGCGAGCTGGTCCTCGACGACGCCGCCGTAGGAGACGATGTTGGCGCCGTGCTCGGCGAACGTCCGCGCGACGTCCTCGAGCAGCCGCGGCCGGTCCCACGACGAGACCGCGATCTGCACGCGGAACGACTTCGTCCCGCCGCCGTCCCACTCGACCGCCGTGAACCGCTCCGGCTGGCGCCGCAGCGCCTTCACGTTCGGGCAGTCCTCCCGGTGGATCGTGATCCCCTTGCCGAGCGAGATGTACCCGACGATCGGGTCCCCCGGCACCGGGGTGCAGCACTTGGCGAGCCGCACGAGCACGTCCTCGACGCCCGGCACGACGACGCCCATGTCCGAGCCGGCGACCGCCTCGCGCGCCTTGGGCGCCTTCGTGACGACCGGCGCCTCCTCCGCGACCTGGTCGGTCTTGAGGCGCTGGATCACCTTGTTCACGATCGCGCCGGGCTGGAGCTTCCCGGACCCGAGCGCGACGTAGAAGTCCTCCGCCTTCTTGTAGCCCGAGTCGCGGATCACCTGCGCGAGCACCGACGAGCCGCGCAGCTTCGCGTACGGCAGGTTCTGCTGCTTGAGCGCGTGCTCGAGCGACTCGCGCCCCTTGTGCTCCTGGTCCTCGCGCGTCTCGCGGGAGAACCACTGCCGGATCTTGTTCCGGGCCCGCGAGCTCTGCGCCAGCGACATCCAGTCGCGTGACGGGCCGCGCCCCTGCTTCGCGGTCAGGATCTCGACGAAGTCGCCGTTCCTCAGCCGGTAGTGGAGCGGCACGATCCGCCCGTTCACCTTGGCGCCGACCGTGCGGTGACCCACGTCCGTGTGCACCGCGTAGGCGAAGTCGATCGGCGTCGAGCCGGCCGGCAGCGTCTTCACCTGGCCCTTCGGCGTGAACACGTGCACCTCCTCGTCGAAGAGGTCCGTGCGGAAGCTCTTCATGAACTCGCGCGGGTCGGCCTCGTCGGTCGTCCCGGCGTCCATGAGCTGCCGCACCCACGTCGTCCACTCGTCGTCGCGCTGCTCCCTGCGCCCCTTGTAGAGCCAGTGCGCGGCGACGCCGTACTCGGCCGTCTGGTGCATCTCGCGGGTGCGCACCTGGATCTCGAGCGGCCGTCCCTGCGGCCCGATCACGGTCGTGTGCAGCGCCCGGTAGCCGTTGAACTTCGGCATCGCGATGTAGTCCTTGAACCGCCCCGGCATCGGCTTCCAGAGGGAGTGGATCAGCCCGAGCGCGCCGTAGCAGTCGCGCGTGCCCTCGTCCCCGTCGCGGCCGACGATCACGCGCATCGCAGTGAGGTCGTAGATCTCGTTGAACTCGCGGCCCTTCTTGGCCATCTTGTCGTAGATCGAGTAGAAGTGCTTCGCGCGCCCGGAGATCTCGGCCGGGATGTCGACCTTCTCGAGCTCGTGCTGCAGCACGAGCGACGCCTCGCGCACGTGCTCCTCGCGGTCGGCGCGCCGCTCGGCGACCATCTGCTTGATCTCCTCGTACTTGCGCGGGTGCAGCGTCTGGAAGGAGAGGTCCTCGAGCTCCCACTTGAGCGCGTGGATGCCGAGCCGGTGCGCGAGCGGCGCGTACACCTCGAGCGTCTCGCGCGCCTTGCGCACCTGCGTCTGCTTGCCCATGTACTCGATCGTGCGCAGGTTGTGGAGCCGGTCGGCGAGCTTGATCAGGATCACCCGCAGGTCCTCCGCCATCGCGAGCACGAGCTTGCGGTAGTTCTCGGCCTCGGCGTGCTCGCGGCTCTGGAACTGCACGCGCGTCAGCTTGGTGACGCCCTCCACGAGCTTCGCGATCTCCTCCCCGAACTCGGAGCGGATGTCGTCGATCTCGATCCCGGTGTCCTCGACCGTGTCGTGGAGCAGCGCCGCCGCCAGGGTCGCCTCGTCGAGCTTGAGCCCGGCGAGGATCTTCGCGGCCCCCCACGGGTGGTAGATGAACTCCTGCCCCGACCGGCGGAGCTGCCCGTCGTGGGCCCGCGCGGCGAAGTCGAACGCGCGCGCCAAGAGCTCCCGGTCGACGTCGGGCTTGTACGCCTCCACCTCGGCGATCAGCTCGTCGACGAGGTCCTGATGCCGCTCGAGTACCGCCACCCACTCAGTGTACTCGGGTGTCTCGCGCGCACCCGCCCGGCAGGAAACGGCGTTCCACGGGTGAACCCTCCCTCCTCATGCTCTCCCGCCGCAGACGAATCCGAAGGCTCCGCCGCATCGCCAAGGTGCTCGTGGTGCTCGCCCGCGCCTGACGCGGGCGCTACGCCGCGCGCGCGAGCGGCGGCGCCGCGAGCAGGCGCCGGAACGTCTCCGACTCGAGCAGGCTGCGCCGCTCGCCGGGCTCGAGCTCGAGCTCCGCGAAGACGGCCCGGGCGTCGGGCGTCCACGCCGCCTCCCCCGCCCGCCACTCGCCGGCGAGCCACCGGCGCAGCTCCTCGTAGCGCTCGTCGGCGTCGAAGATCCTGCGCACGACGAGCTGCGGCGCCGACAGGCCCTGCCACCGGTTCTCCTGCAGCCGGAAGGCGACGTCGTAGCGGCCGGGCCGGCGGAAGCGGTCGAGCTGCGCTCCGAGCCCGAACGCGATCGCCGAGCCGGCGTCGCGCCCGCGCTGGCGCACGCGGAAGCGGAGGTGCCTGCCCTCCCCGACCGTGCCGAGCTCCGCGAGCTCGCAGCCGTCGACGAGCAGCGTCACGCCGGGGTTGCCGAGCCCGAACGGCGCGAGCCGGGCGAGCTCCTCGCAGAGCTCGAGCCCGAGCTCGCCGCCGGTGACGATCGCGTCGACGGCGACCCGCGGGCGCAGGTCGTCGTCCTCGAGGACGGCGTCGGCGTGCGCCGCGAACGCCTCGGCGAACGCCTCGACCCGCGCCGGGTCGATCGTGAGCCCGGCGGCGGCGCGGTGCCCGCCGAAGCGCTCGAGGTGCGCGGCGCAGGCCGCGAGCGCCCCGTGGAGGTCGAACGCGCCGGGCGCCCGCCCCGAGCCCTTCCCGCCCGCGATCAGGACGACCGGCCGCCCGTAGCGGTCGACGAGCCGCGACGCGACGATCCCGATCACCCCCTCGTGCCAGTCCGGCCCGGCCACGACGTAGCCGCGCCGCCGCCGCCGCGCGGCCGGCCACGCCTCGATCTCCTCGACCGCGGCCCGCAGGATCCGCTCCTCGACCGCCTGCCGCTCGCGGTTCAGCTCCTCGAGCTGGAGCGCGAGCCGGCGGGCCTCGTCCGCGTCGTCGGTGAGCAGCAGCTCGAGCGCGGCCTCCGGCCGGCAGAGCCGCCCCGACGCGTTGATGCGCGGCGCGAGCCGGAAGCCGATCGCCCCCTCGTCGCACGCGGCCGGGTCGACCCCCGCCACCTGCATGAGCGCGCGGAGCCCGGGCTTCTGCGTCTGCGCGAGGCGGCGCAGCCCCGCGCGCGCGAGCGCGCGGCTCTCGTCGAGGAGCGGCACCACGTCGGCGACGGTCGCGAGCGCGACGACGTCGAGATGCCGGTCGAGGAACGGGTGCGCCCGGCCGAGCAGCGCCTCGGCGAGCTTCCAGACGACCGCGGTCCCGCAGAGTCCCTTGAACGGGTAGCCGCCGGCGAGCGGCGCGACGACGGGGCACTCCGGCAGCCGCTCCCCCGGCCGGTGGTGGTCGGTGACGACGAGCTCGAGCCCGAGGCGGCGCGCCTCCGCGACCTCGTCGACCGCCGTGATCCCGCAGTCGACGGTGAGCACGAGGTCGACGCCCTCGCCCGCGAGCCGCGCGAGCGTGCCGCCGTGGAGGCCGTAGCCCTCCTCGAAGCGGGAGGGCAGGTGCCAGGCCGGGTCGGCGCCGAGCTCGCGCAGCAGGAAGACCGCGAGCGCCGTGGCGCAGATGCCGTCGGCGTCGTAGTCCCCGTGGACGCAGATGCGCGCGCCCCGGCCGACCGCCGCGCGGACCGCGGCGACGGCGGCGCCCATGTCGCCGAGAGCGAGCGGGTCGTGGCCGGGCGGCGCCCCCTCGAGGAACGCCCGCGCCGCCGCCGCGTCCCCGAGCCCGCGGCGGACGAGCACCGAGGCCGTCGTCCGGCTGACCCCGAGCTCGGCGGCGAGCCGGCGGGCCGCGTGCGGCGGGCACGGCGCGATCGTCCACGTCGCGGTCGCGTTCTGCATCGGACGACGAGGGTACGGAGGGCGGCGGACGACGTTGCCGACATTTCCCTGCATCTGGCAAGCTGCGGGGGTGCTCCGCACCGCCCTCGCGACGCTCGCGGCCGCGGGCATCGCCTGCGCGGCGGCGCCTGCCGCCGAGCAGCTCCAGACGATCGCGCCGGGCGTCCGGGTCTTCGGCGCGCGCGTCGGCGGCCTGCCGCTCGACGCCGCGCGCGAACGGCTCCGCGCCCTCGTCGACCGGCCGCTCGCGATCGTCTACCGCGGCGAGGTCATCACCGTCTCGCCGCGCGCGCTCGGCGTCCGCGCCCGCGTCGACCGGGCGCTGCGGACGGCCCTCTCCGCCGAGCCCCGGAGCCGCGTGCGCCTCCGCGTCGCCTACTCGCCCGCGGCGGTGTCGCGGTACGTCGCGTCGCTCGCGCGCAGGTACGACCGGCCCGCCCGCCCGGCGGAGGTGATCGGCGCCGACGCGCACGGCCCGATCGTCCGCCCGAGCAGGGTCGGGCTCGCCGTCGAGCAGCGCACGCTCCGCGCCGCGATCGAGCAGCAGCTCGTGACCGGCGCGCGCAGGCCGCTCGTGCTCCTCATGGACGCGGTCCAGCCGAAGCGCACGGTCGAGACGCTCGGCCCGGTCGTCGTGATCGACCGCGCCGCCAACACGCTCAAGCTCTACGACTCGACGCGGCTCGTGCGCACGTTCCACGTCGCGACCGGCCAGTCGGTGTACCCGACGCCGAGCGGCCTCTGGCACATCGTCACGATGCAGGAGAACCCGTGGTGGATCCCGCCGCCCTCGCCGTGGGCGGCCGGCGCGAAGCCGGTCCCGCCCGGCCCCGGCAACCCGCTCGGCACGCGCTGGATGGGGCTCGACGCCGCCGGCGTCGGCATCCACGGCACCCCGGACGACACCTCGATCGGCTACTCGCGCTCGCACGGCTGCGTGCGGATGCACATCCCCGAGGCGGAGTGGCTCTTCCGCCACGTGGCGGTCGGCACGCCCGTCGTCATTCTCTAGGCAGCTCGACGCCGAGGTAGGTCAGCACGACGACCGCGCCGGCGAGCGCGACGAGGCCGGCGACGACCAGCCGCTTGTGCCCGCTCTCCCGCACCGAGTGCGCGAACGCCCGGCCGAGCAGGATCAGCACGCCCGCGACGAGGCCTCCCCCGATGACCAGCGCCGGCAGCAGGAGGATCAGCCGCTCCCAGGTCGCGGTGCCGGTGATCACGCTCGAAACCGTAGTTATCCTGGGACCGGCGCCATGGCCGATGCGAACTACAGCTCCGGCGACGACTACATCGTCGAGTTCCTGGGCTACCGCTTCACCTTCAACGCCGACGACTTCGAGCAGCGCGTCGTCGCGGCCGCGGTCAAGCTCGGCCTCGTCGAGGCGAACGAGCTCGACGACGACGAGACCGCCGACCTCGTCGCGCTCGCGGCCCAGGGCCTGATCGACACGCCCGAGTCGCGCCTCGGCCGCTACCTCTCGCGCAACTGGGAGCGCGTCGCGCTCGTCGGCGGCGAGTCGCTCGTCTACTGGCTGCGCAAGCTCGTCTTCCGCGGCGCCTGGCTCGACCACCAGGTGAAGCGCGGCGCGCTCGAGGTCGTGTGGGACGACGCCGAGGCCGAGTTCGCCTACCAGCACCCGGACGGCGGGCGCCCGCTGCTCGAGCTCGCGCCGATCCCGAGCTGGCACGAGCTGCAGTACCGCGGGTGAGCGTCCGGGCGACCGCAGACGGACGAGCGGGCAGAGCCCGCACGTCCTGGAGACGTCGCCGACGAGCGGCGACGTGGTGGCACGAGCCGCAGGACCGCGGGTGAGCGTCCGGGCGACCGCAGACGGACGAGCGGAACCAGTTGCAGGGTCGCGGGCGAGCCCCTCGGCCCGGGCCCTGGCGCCGGGGATCGCCGGAACGGCCTACCTGGCCGGGCTCCTCCTCGCCGACCGCTACTCCTCCTTCCACGAGCAGCTCGCGCTCGGAGCGCTCACCTGGGTCGTGCTCGCGCTCGCGCTCGCGCGCGCGTCCGCGGAGCGCCGCGCACAGGTGGCCGGCGTCGTCTGCTTCGCGACGATCGGCGAGGTGACCGGCTCGATCCTCTGGGGCGTGTACCGCTACCGGCTCCACAACCTGCCGCTCTTCGTGCCCCCGGCCCACGGGCTCGTCTACCTGACCGGCCTCTCGCTCGCGACCGCGCTCCGGGCCCACGCGCGCGCGCTCGCGGCGGCGGCCGCCGCGGCGGCGGCGGCCTGGGGCCTGCTCGGGCTCGTGGCGCTGCCGCGGCGCGACGTCGCGGGCGCGGTCGGCGTCCCGCTCCTCCTCGCGTTCCTGTGGCGCTCGCGCAGCCGGGCGCTCTACGCGGGCGTCTTCCTGGTCGTCGCCGGCCTCGAGCTCTACGGGACGGCGCTCGGCACGTGGCGCTGGGCGGCGGAGCTGCCAGGCCTCGGCCTCCCCGACGGCAATCCTCCCAGTGGAGTGGCGAGCGGTTATGTGTGGTTCGACGTGATGGCGCTGCTCGTGGCGCCGGCGCTGCTCAGGCTCGCCGCTCGAGCTCGCCGAGCGCTTCCTCCACGCGAGCGGCCTCTGCCGCGGTCCACTCCCGCGTGAGCCCGAGGCCGAGCACGGCGGAGGCGACCTGCGCGACCCGCGCGCCGAGCTGGCGGCAGAGGAGCGTGAACCCGCGCGGCGCCGCGTCGGTGTGCGCGACGAGCAGGACGCCCCGCGCCAGGCCGGTCAGCTCGAGCAGGTAGTACGAGCGGATCCCGCGGTCGCCGGCGAGCGCGCCGGGCGGCGGGGCCGTGTGCGCGTCCTGGACGCAGAACGGGAAGGCGGCGCCGCCGAGCACGTTCCGCAGCGAGACGAGGGCGTCCTCTCGCGGGACGGCGAGCGTCCAGCCGCGCTCGACGACGCCGAGGCGGTCGCCGTCCGCGAGGTAGACGAGGCCGAGCTCGCAGGAGAGCGCGTCGACCGCGACGGCGGCGAGCGACTCGATCGCGGCCGCCACCGGCAGCGGGGCCACGGCGGCCGCAGCCCGCACCGCCTCGAGCAGCTCGAGCTCGTCGGCGAGGCGCTTCGCCGGCGCGTCCGCCGCGATCGCGCCGTTCGCGGCCGCCGCGGCGGCGGCGAGCTCGCCGTCCCCGGCCTCCACGCGCCCGTCCGGCGAGCCGAAGACGACGACGGCGTCCTGGCTCACCGGGACGATCGCGGCCGAGCGGGCGTAGTACGGGCCGAAGACGCGCGCGCTCCCCTCGTGCTCGACGCGGAGCGGCCGGGACGTCTTGAGCGCCTCCGCGACGGCCGCGTCCTCCTCGAGGTCGGCCTCGACGATCCCGGCCCAGCTCTCGCCGCGGCCCGAGCCCCCGAGGTGGACGAACCGGCCGGGCGCGACCCGGCGCAGCACGAAGACGTCGTGCCCGACCCCCACGACCGCCGCTCCTAGAAGAGCGTCCCCCGTCCGGCGGACGCGCCGACGTGGGCGCGCCCGAGCTCGGTCACGACCCGGCCGCGGGGCGTGCGCTGCAGGAAGCCGAGCTGGAGCAGGTACGGCTCGTAGACGTCCTCGATCGTGTCCGCCTCCTCGCCGAGCGCGACCGCGAGCGTCGAGAGGCCGACCGGGCCGCCGCCGAAGCGCTCGACCACCGCCCGCAGGAGCTCGCGGTCGAAGCGCTCGAGGCCGGCCTCGTCGACCTCGAGCAGCTCGAGCGCCTCCTCGGCGATCTCGCTCGTGACGGCGCCCGCGTGCCGCACCTCGGCGACGTCGCGCACGCGCCGGAGGATCCGGTTCGCGATCCGCGGCGTCCCGCGCGCGCGCCGCGCGATCTCGGCGGCGGCGTCGCCGGCGACCTCGACGCCCAGGATGCGCGCGCTCCGGCGCACGATCGTCGCGAGCTCGTCCCGCGCGTAGTGGTCGAGGCGGAAGGTGAGCCCGAAGCGGTCGCGCAGCGGCGTCGTCAGGAGGCCGGTGCGCGTGGTCGCGCCGACGAGCGTGAACGGCGGCAGGTCGAGGGTGAGCGTCCGGGCCGCGGCGCCCTGGCCGACGACGATGTCGAGCCGGAAGTCCTCGAGCGCCGGGTAGAGGATCTCCTCGACCGTCCGGTTCAGGCGGTGGATCTCGTCGACGAAGAGCACGTCGCGCGGCTCGAGCGCGGTCAGGATCGCGGCGATGTCGCCCTTGCGCTCGAGCGCGGGCCCGGCGACCTGGCGGATCCCGACGCCGAGCTCGCGCCGCACGATCTGGGCGAGCGAGGTCTTCCCGAGGCCCGGCGGGCCCGCGAGGAGGACGTGGTCGAGCGCCTCGTCGCGCGCGCGGGCGGCGTCGAGCGCGATCCCGAGCTGCTCCTTCACCCGCTCCTGGCCGACGAAGTCGGCGAGCGACTGCGGCCGCAGCGAGCGCTCGAGCTCCTCCTCGCCCGACGGATCGAGCACCGGCGAGAGCACCCGCTCGCTCATGCGCGTCTCCCGCCGCGAGCGCTCGAGGTCATGCCGCCTGCCTCAGGGCGAGCCGCACCTGCTCCTCGACCGGGAGGTCGCCGTCGACGCCCGCGAGCGCCCGCTCGGCGTCGGGGACGCTGTAGCCGAGCTCGACGAGCGCCTCGCGCGCGAGCAGCGACCCGGCCGCGGGCGCGGAGGGCGCCGCAGGCCCGAGCTTCTCGCGGAGCTCGAGCACGACGCGCTGGGCGGTCTTGCGGCCGATGCCCGGGATCGCCTCGAAGCGCGCGGTGTCCTCGCGCGCGATCGCGCGCCGCAGCTCGGCGGGCGTCGACCCGGACACGATCGCGAGCGCGACCTTGGGGCCGACGCCCGACACTCCGAGCAGCAGCTCGAAGAGCTCGCGCTCCTCGAGCGAGGCGAAGCCGTAGAGCTGGAGCGCGTCCTCTCGCACGTGCAGGTAGGTCTCGACCGTCGTCTCCTCCCCGACGCGCGCCGAGACGCGCGGCGTCGCCGCGACGAGGTAGCCGACCCCGCCGACGTCGAGCAGGACGCCCGAGGCGGTGCGCGCCGCCACGGTTCCGCGCAGCCGCGCGATCACGACGCCCTCGCCTCCGCGAGGCGCGGCGGCGCGAGCGCGTGGCAGATCGCGACCGCGAGCGCGTCCGCGGCGTGGTGGGGCCGCGGCGGCTCCTCCAGGCCGAGGATCGTCTTCACCATCCGCTGCACCTGCGCCTTGTCGGCGCGGCCGTAGCCGCACACCGCCTGCTTCACGAGCGCCGGCGCGTACTCGGCGCACGCGACGCCCGCCGACGCCGCGGCCACGAGGACGGCGCCGCGCGCCTGCCCGACGGAGAGCGCGACGCGGGCGTCGGCTCCGACGTAGGACTCCTCCAGCGCGACCGCGTCCGGCGCGTGGTCGGCGATCAGCTCCTGGACGCCCGCGAAGATCGTGTGCAGCCGACGCTCGAGGCGCTCCGACGGCGCCGTCCGCCACCAGCCGTGGCAGGAGGCCCGGAGACGCCCGTCGCGCTCGTGGACGATCCCGTACCCGCACGCAGCCGTCCCGGGGTCGATGCCGAGAACCTTCACGGGGGAAGGTTAGGCGCGGCCCCGGACGACTCCTGCCGCGCCCGCGCCGCGCTACCCGCCCTCGCGCAGGTAGGCGAGCACCGCCAGCACGCGCCGGTTCTCGGCGTCCGAGGGGGCGAGCCGGAGCTTGCCGAAGATGCTCGCCACGTGCTTCTCGACGGCGCCCACGGTGAGCACGAGCGCGGCGGCGATGCCGGCGTTCGAGCGCCCCTCCGCCATCAGCGCGAGCACCTCGCGCTCGCGCGGGGTCAGGTCGTCAAGGTGGGTCGAGCGCCGGCGCCCGAGGAGCTGCGCCACCACCTCGGGGTCGAGCGCGGTCCCGCCCGCGCCGACGCGGCGCACCGCGTCGACGAACTCGGCGACGTCCATCACGCGGTCCTTGAGCAGGTAGCCGACGCCGCCGCGGTCGCCGGCGCCGGCGAGCAGCTCGGTCGCGTAGGTGTGCTCGACGTACTGCGAGACGACGAGGATCGCCGTCCCGGGCGACGTGCGCCGGAGCTCGAGCGCGGCGCGGAGCCCCTCGTCGCGGAAGCTCGGCGGGAGGCGGACGTCCACGATCGCGACGTCCGGCCGCTCGCGGCGCACGGCGTGCACGAGCGCGTCGGCGTCGGCGACCGCGGCCACGACCGCGAAGCCGTTGTCCTCGAGCAGGCGCACCATCCCGTCGCGCAGGAGCGCGAGGTCCTCGGCGATCACGATCCGCACGGAAGCTCAGCGCGGACGACGGTGGGGCCGCCGGCAGGACTGCGCACGGTGACCGTGCCGTCGAGGGCCTGGACGCGCCGCCGGATGCCGCTCAGCCCGGAGCCGGCGAGATCTGCGCCGCCGCTGCCGTCGTCCTCCACCTCGAGCACGAGCGCCCTGCCGGCGAGCCCGATGCGCACGTCGATGTGCGTGGGCCGCCCGTGCTTCAC
>DASRHI010000036.1:0-101747 GCA_035650615.1 Gaiellaceae bacterium
ACCCCCATCCAGGCCCGCGCGCTCGCGCTCATCGCCGACTACACGCTCACCACGTAGTCACGACCGATCCAGCCGCAGCCACCCACAACACCAGCCAGGAAGCCAAAAACAGCCCGCCCACTCAAGGGAACTTCGGGCTAGTCGTCCAGCCGCTGCTCGGCCCGCTGCTCCCGGAAGCGCCGCGCGGCGTCGATCGCCGCGCCGAGGTTGAGGCCCTTGTCCTTCGCCTGCTTGATCAGCATCACGGTCTCGATCGCGTCCATGTCGTAGATCCGCTGCTTCTTGCCCTTGGTCGGGATCTGCGCCTTGTTCGTCCAGTAGTCGAGCTGCATCTTCGAGATGCCCGCCAGGCGGCACACCTGGCCGAGGTAGAGCTCGACCTTGTCGAGGTGGTCAGCGAAGTTGATCGGCTCAAGCAGGTCGACGTGCTTCGAGTACGCCATGTCCGCCCCTCGTCCCGGTTTGCCCCGACCCCGCGCCTCAATGTATATCGCCCGGCTTCGCAAAAGGGAAGCCGGAGCGGCCGCCCCGCCGGCCTACCCGGAGTCGTCCGCGGGGCCGCCCTCGTCCTCGCCGGAGTCGATCACCGGGGCGAGCGTCGAGACGACCTCGCCCTCCCGCAGGCGCATCACGATCACGCCCTGCGTGGAGCGGCCGAGCCGCTTCACGTCCACGGCCGGCATCTTGATCACGGTGCCGGCGTTCGAGATCAGCATCACCTGGTAGCCGTCGCGGACGACGCGGGCGCCGGCGAGGTGGCCGCGCGCCTCGGTGAGCTGGACCGTCTTGACGCCGAGGCCTCCGCGGCCCTTGCGCGGGTACTCGGACACGCGCGTGCGCTTGCCGTAGCCGTTCTCGGTGACGACGAGCAGGTCGGCGTCGTCCCGCGCGATCTCGGCCGCGATCACCTCGTCGTCCCCGCGGAGGGACATCCCGCGGACGCCCTCGGTCGCGCGGCCCATCGCGCGCGCGTCGGCCTCGGCGAAGCGGATCGCCTGCCCGTTCCGGGACACGAGCAGCACGTCGTCGCCCTCCGAGCAGTGGCGCACCGCGACGAGCTCGTCGCCCTCGCGCATCTTGATCGCGATGATCCCGTCCGCCTTGAGCGGGGTGTTGTACTCGGCGAGCCGCGTCTTCTTCACGACTCCGCTCCGGGTCGCGAAGAGCAGGTATTCGGCCTCCTCGAAGCTCCGCGTCTGGATCACCGCCCGCACCTGCTCGCCCTGGCGGAACGGCAGCAGGTTGACGATGGCGCGGCCCTTCGACTGGCGCGAGCCGAGCGGCAGCTCGTGCACCTTGAGCCGGTAGACCTTCCCCACCGAGGTGAAGAAGAGCACGTAGTCGTGCGTCGAGGCGACGAAGAGGTGCTCGATGTAGTCGTCGTCCTTGAGGTCCATCCCCATCACGCCGATCCCGCCGCGGCGCTGCTCCCGGTACGCCGTCACCGGCAGCCTCTTGATGTAGCCCGAGCGGGTGATCGCGATCACCATGTCCTCCTCCGCGATCAGGTCCTCGAGCTCGAGCTCCTCCTCGGCCGCCACGATCTCCGTGCGGCGGTCGTCGCTCCTGCCGTACGCGCTCTTGAGCGCGAGCAGCTCCTCGCGGATGAGAGCGTCGATCTTCGCCTCGTCGGAGAGGAGCTCGCGCAGCTCCGCGATCCGCGCCTCGAGCTGGGCGTGCTCGTCCTCGACCGCCCTGCGCTCGAGCGCGGTCAGGGCACGGAGGCGCAGCTCGAGGATCGCCGAGGCCTGGAGCTCGGAGAGGTCGAAGCGCTCCATGAGCTCGTTGCGCGCCTCGTCGACGTCCGCGGCGCCGCGGATCAGCGCGATCACGGCGTCGAGGTTGTCGAGCGCGATCAGGTAGCCGCGCAGGATGTGCGCGCGCCGCTCGGCCTTGCGCAGCTCGTCCTGAGAGCGGCGCGTGACGATCTGACGCTGGAAGTCGAGGTAGTGGCGGACGAGCTCGAGCAGCGACAGCGTCCGCGGCACCCCGTCGACGAGCGCGACGGCGTTGTAGCCGAACGTCGTCTGGAGCTGCGTGTGCTTGAAGAGCTTGTTGAGCACGACCTGCGGCCGGGCCTCGCGCTTCAGCTCGATCTGGATGCGCATGCCGCTGCGGTCGCTGTGGTCGGCGAGGTCGGAGATCTCCGTCAGCACCTTGTCGTTGACGAGGTCGGCGATCTTCTTGATCACGCCCGCCTCGCCGCCCTTGCGGACGCCGTAGGGCAGCTCGGTGACGATGATCGCGCTCTTGCCGCCCCGCAGCTCCTCGACGTGGGCGCGCGCCCGCATCACGATGCGGCCGCGGCCGGTGCGGTAGGCGTCGCGGATGCCGGACCGGCCGACGACGATCGCGCCGGTCGGGAAGTCCGGGCCCCTGAGGTGCTTCATCAGGTCGTCGACGTTCGCCGACGGCTTGTCGATCAGCGTCACGATCGCGTCGATCGCCTCGCCGAGGTGGTGCGGCGGCATGTTCGTCGCCATCCCGACCGCGATCCCGGCGGAGCCGTTCACGATCAGGTTCGGGAAGCGCGCGGGCAGGACGAGCGGCTCGCGGAGCGACTCGTCGTAGTTCGGCCCGAAGTCGACGGTGTTCGCGTCGAGGTCGCGCAGCATCTCCTCGGCGAGCCGCTCGAGCCGCGCCTCGGTGTAGCGCTGCGCCGCCGGCGGGTCGTCATCGATCGAGCCGAAGTTGCCCTTGCCCTCGACGAGCGGGTAGCGCAGCGAGAACGGCTGCGCGAGGCGGACGAGCGTGTCGTAGATCGCCTGATCGCCGTGCGGGTGGAACTTCCCCATCACGTCGCCGACGATCCGGGCCGACTTCACGAGCGGCCGGCCGGCCCGGTTCCCGTTCGTCCACATCGAGTAGAGGACCCGCCGGTGCACCGGCTTGAGGCCGTCGCGCACGTCGGGCAGCGCGCGGCCCACGATGACCGACATCGCGTAGTCGAGGTAGCTCGAGCGCATCTCCTGCTCGAGCTCGCGGGGCTCGATCCGCCCCGGCCCGAGCGCGCCGGTCTCCAGCTCAGACACCGAGCGTCACACGTCCAGGAAGCGGACGTCCTTCGCGTTCTGCTCGATGAACTCGCGGCGAGGCTCGACCGCGTCGCCCATCAGCACCGAGAAGAGCTGGTCCGCCGTGTGCGCGTCCTCGACGTCGACGCGGATCAGCAGCCGCTTCGCGGGGTCCATCGTCGTCGCCCACAGCTCCTCGGCGTCCATCTCCCCGAGGCCCTTGTAGCGGGAGAGCTGCATCCCGTGCTTGGCGGCGTCGAGCACCTTCGCCCGCAGCTCCGAGAACGTCTCGGCGAGCTCGCGCTCCTTCCCGCTCGCGACGGCGAAGGGCGGGAGCCCGACGATCTCGCCGAGCTTCGCGTACGCCTTGCGCACGTGGCCGTAGATCGGCGAGCCGAGCAGCTCGACCGGCACGCTGATCGACCGCGCGGTGCTCGTCTCCGTCTCGACGAGCCTGACCCGGAAGGACTCGTCGTCCTGGTCGAGCACGGCGAGCTCGTAGCCGTTCGGGGCGATCTCGCCGATCGCGCGAGCGACGTCCTCGGGCTGCTCGATCTCGTGCTCGACGAGGCGGTGGTGGATCATCAGGTCGGTCGCGGGACCGCCGAAGTCGGAGCGGAGCCGGGCCGAGTAGCCCTCGTACTGCGCGAGCTCCTTCGCGAACCGCGCCCACTTCGCCTCGGTGAGCTTCACCGCCTTCCCGTCGCGGTTCGAGACCTCGACCGACGGGATCCGCTCGCGCGCGAGCAGCTCCTCGAGCTGCGCGTCCTTCTCGAAGTAGAACTCCTGGCTGCCGAGCTTCGCGCGGTAGAGCGGCGCGGCCGCGATGTAGACGTGCCCCCGCTCGATCAGCTCGGGCATCTGCCGGTACAGGAACGTGAGGATGAGCGTGCGAATGTGGGAGCCGTCGACGTCGGCGTCCGTCATCACGATCACGCGGTTGTAGCGGAGCTTCGAGATGTCGAACTCGTCGCCGATGCCGGTGCCGATCGCCGTGATCATCGCCTGGATCTCGGCGTTCGAGAGCACCTTGTTGATCCGGTTCTTCTCGCTGTTGATGATCTTCCCGCGCAGCGGCAGGATCGCCTGGTAGGTGCGGTCGCGCCCCTGCTTGGCCGACCCGCCGGCGGAGTCGCCCTCGACGATGAAGAGCTCCGCCGACTCGGGGTCGGAGATCGAGCAGTCGGCGAGCTTGCCCGGCAGCGACATGCTCTCGAGCGCGGACTTGCGCCGGGTCAGCTCCCGCGCCTTCCGCGCCGCCTGGCGCGCGCGCGACGCCGCGATCGCCTTGTTCACGATCTGCCGCGCGTCGGTCGGGTTCTCCTCGAGGAACTCGGCGAGCTTCGCGTTGACGGTCGACTCGACGAGGCCGGCGATCGGCGGGTTGCCGAGCTTCGACTTCGTCTGCCCCTCGAACTGGGGGTTCTGCAGCTTCACCGACACCACCGCGGCGAGCCCCTCGCGGACGTCCTCGCCCTCGAGGTTCTCTTCCTTCTCCTTCAGCAGGCCCTTGTCGCGGGCGTACTTGTTCAGCGTCCGCGTCAGCGCCGAGCGGAACCCCTGCATGTGCGTCCCGCCCTCGACGGTGTTGATGTTGTTGGCGAACGAGAAGACGGACTCCTGGTAGGAGGTGTTCCACTGCATCGCGACCTCGACGTAGCCGGCGGCGCTCTCGCCCTCGAAGTACGCGATGTGCCGGTGCACCGGCTCCTTCGCGTGGTTCACGTACGAGACGAAGTCCCGGATGCCGCCCTCGTAGTGGAACTCGACGGTCTCCCCCCCGGCGCGCTCGTCGGTGAAGACGATGCGCAGCGCGCGCGTCAGGAAGGCGGTCTCGCGGAAGCGCTGGCGCAGGGTCTCGGCCGAGAACTCGAGCTCCTCGAAGATCTCCGCGTCGGGGAGGAAGGAGATCGTCGTTCCGGTCTCCTTCGACATCCCGACGGGCTTCATGTCGCCGGCCGGGACCCCGCGGGCGAACTCCTGCCGGAAGACCTTGCCGTCGCGCGCGACCTCCGCCACGAGCCACTCCGAGAGGGCGTTCACGACCGAGACGCCGACGCCGTGGAGCCCGCCCGAGACCTTGTAGCCGCCGCCGCCGAACTTCCCGCCGGCGTGCAGCTTCGTCAGCACGACCGTCAGCGCGGGGAGCCCCTGGTCGGGAATCACGTCGGTCGGGATGCCGCGGCCGCGGTCGCGCACCGTGACCGAGTTGTCGGGGTGGATCGAGACCTCGATCAGGTCGTTGAAGCCCGCCATCGCCTCGTCGACGGCGTTGTCGACCACCTCGTAGACGAGGTGGTGGAGGCCGCGCAGGCCGGTCGAGCCGATGTACATCCCCGGCCGCAGCCGGACGGGCTCGAGACCCTCGAGGACCGTGATGTCCTTCGCGGAGTAGGACGCTTTCGCCGGAGACTTCGCCATAGAGAAAATGCCCTGCAAAACTGCCGTTTCGCGGGCACCCCCAAGTGTATCAGACCGGCCGGCCGCGGGCGGCTCTCGCGAGCGCGAAAGACACCGCTTTTTGCACACTTTCGCGCAGCTTCTCGTCGCTCGCGGCCGCGGCGATCTCGCGGGCCCGCGCGAGCTCCTCGGGACCGGGCGAGACGGCCGCGTCCGGGCGCGGCGGGGCCTCGGAGGACGGGAGCGGGCCGGGCGCGAACCGGACGCGCTCGACCCCCATGCGCGCCGCGATCTCGGCGGCGCGGTGGCCGAGCTCGAAGGCCCACACGGCGTCGGAGGTGGCGACGTGGAGCGTCCCGTCGCGTGCGATCCGCGCCGGCCACGCGTTCCGGGCGATCGCCTCGCCGACGGCGGCGGGCCAGCGGTCGACCGCCGCCGCCAGGTCGCCGCCCGCGCCGAACCGGGCGAGCTCGGAGCGGAGCTCGTCACCGAGCCTGTCCAGGGCTCACCTCCACGAGCTGGGCCGGCTCCGCCGGCAGCGCACCCGGGTGGGTGGACGTGACGACCGCCTGCTCCATCGAGGCGATCCGCCGGGCGAGCACCCGGCGGCGCTCGCCGTCGAGCTCGGAGAGGACGTCGTCGAGCAGGAGCAGGGGCTCCGGCCGCGCGAGCTCGGCCTCGGCGAGGACGAGCGCGAGCACGGCGAGCCGCTGCTCGCCCTGCGAGCCGAAGCTGCGCAGGTCACGGCCGCCCGCCGCGACCCGCACGTCGTGGAGGTGCGGCCCGAGCCCCGTGACGCCGCGGGCGACGTCCGCGTCGAGCCGCGCCGCGAGCGACTCGGGCGAGGGCGGGTCGCCCTCGTAGGCGAGCGCGAGGCCCGGCAGGCCGAGCTCGCCGCCGCGCAGGGCGAACCCCGGCGCGAGCGCCTCCAGCGCGTCCCGGCGGGCGGCCACGAGACGGGCGCCGAGCTCGGCGACCTGCGCCGTCCACGGCTCGAGCGCCGCGCGGCCGGAGAGGCCGAGCTGCACCCGCCGCAGCGCCGCGTTGCGCTGCGCGACCGCCGCCGCGTACTCCTGCGGCAGGCCCGCCCGGGCGGGCTGCAGCCGCGCCAGCACGCGGTCGAAGTACGCTCGCCGCGCGGACGGCCCCGCCTTGACGACGGCCAGGCGGTCGGGGGTGAAGACGAGCGCCGGCAGCTCGCGCCGGAGCGGCTCGGTCGAGGGGAGCCGCGCGCCGTCGAGCTCGGCCGCCTTCGGCGCCGCCGTCGAGAGCACGACTCGCGAGCGGTGCGGCACCCCGTCCCGCACGAGCTCGAGCGTCACCGACGCCGACGTCTGGCCGAACCGGACGAGCTGCCCGTCCGCGCGCGTGCGCGGCGAGAACCCCTGAGTCCCCACGTGGAGCGACTCGAGCAGGTTCGTCTTCCCCGCGCCGTTCGGCCCCGCGACGAGCACCACGCCGGCCGCGAGCTCGAGCTGGAGGGACGGGTACGAGCGGTAGTTCCTGAGCGTGACGGCGCCGACGATCAGCCCGCGAGGCGGATCGGCATGAGCAGGTACGTGTAGTCGGAGGACTCGCCCTCGAGCACCGCCGGCCGCAGCGGGCTGATCAGCTTCACCCGGACGGTGGCAGAGTCGACCGACTCGAGCCCGTCGCGGAGGAAGTCCGCGTTGAAGCCGATCTCGAGCGGGTCGGCCGCGAACGGCGCCGGCAGCGACTCGCGGGCCTCGCCCACGTCGGGGGTCTGCGCCGAGACCGTCAGCTCCCCGGCGGCGAAGCGCAGCCGGAGCGGCGAGTTCCGCTGCGCCATCAGCGCCACGCGGCGCACGACGTCGAGGAGCTCCTCGCGGGGGAGCTGGAGCTCGTGCTCGAACTGCTCGGGCAGGAGCTGGCGGTAGTTCGGGAACTGCCCGTCGATCCGCCGCGTCGTGAGCCAGGCGCCGTCGACGCCGAAGACGACGTGGTTCTCGTGCAGCCCGAGCTGGACCTCGTCGGCGGTCGCGGCGACCCGCGCGAGCTCCTGCAGCGCGCGGGCCGGGATGATCGCCTCGAGCTCGGGCAGGGGGCCGCCGGCGGGCGTCTCCTTGACGGCGAGGCGGTACGAGTCGGTGGCGGCCATGATCAGCCGGTCGCCCTCGAAGCGCACGAGGATCCCGGTCAGCACGGGGCGGCTCTCGTCGCGCGAGGCCGAGCGGCCGACCCGGGCGATCGTCTCGAGCAGGGGCTCGCGGTCGACGGCGTGCAGGGGCAGCGCCTCGACGTCGGGCAGGCGCGGGAAGTCCTCGGCCGCGTAGGTGTGGAGCCGGTAGCTCGCCGAGCCGGAGCCGATCGCGAGCATCGACTCGTCGGCCCGGTGCTCGAGCGCCGCCTCCGCCTCCGGCAGCGCGCGTACGATGTCGAGGAGGAGCCTGCCGGGGACGACGACCTCCCCCTCGCCCTCGATCTCCGCCTCCACCGACGAGCGCAGCGACAGCTCCATGTCGGTCGCCGCGAGCTCGAGCTCCGAGCCTGCCGCGCGCAGGCGAATCCCGCCGAGGACGAGCACGGCGGTTCGCGTCGAGACGGCGCGGGCCACGACCGAGAGCCGGTCGGCGAGGGCGTCGCGCGTAACGGTGAGTTTCAACACGCCGGAGGCCACGAGGACGTCCGAGTCAATCATGAATTGGAAAATCCAGTCGTCGTAGTAGAGCCTGTGGAAGCCGGGGAGAAGCCGCCGGGTCGCAGGGCGAAGCCCATTGTGACGGTGGGTCCGGACGGGGAAGGCTCGGCGGCTTTCGACACCGTCACGGGGTCACCGGGCCTGCTTGACACGGGCTGTGAGCTCCTGGACGAGGTTGTACACAGACCTGTCCTCACGGATCAGCCGCGCGATCTTCGAGGTCGCGTGGATGACGGTCGTGTGGTCACGCCCGCCGAACTCCTTGCCGATCTTGGGCAGCGAGGAGTCGGTGAGCTCGCGGGCGAGGTACATCGCGACCTGGCGGGGGTAGACGATGTTCTGCGAGCGGCGGTCGCCGGTGAGCTCGTCGAGCGTGACCGCGAAGCGCTCGCAGACGAGCTCCTGGATCCGCTCGATCGAGACCGCCGCCGCCTCGCCCTGCGGGAAGACGTCCTGGAGGACGTCCTGCGCGAGCTCGACGTCCATGCGGCGGTCGGTCAGAGAGGAGAAGGCGACGACGCGCGTGAGCGCGCCCTCGAGCTCGCGGATGTTCGTGGAGACCCGGCTCGCGATGAACGTGAGCACCTCCGGGTCGCCGATGTCGATGCCGTCGGCGTTCACCTTGCGGCGGAGGATCGCGATCCGCGTCTCGAGGTCGGGAGGCTGGATGTCGGTGATGAGACCCCACTCGAACCGGGACCGCAGGCGGTCCTCGAGCGTCGCGATGTCGCGCGGCGGCCGGTCGGAGCTCATGACGATCTGACCGCCGGCCTCGTGGAGCGAGTTGAAGGTGTGGAAGAACTCCTCCTGGATCCGCTCCTTGTGCTCGAAGAACTGCACGTCGTCGATCAGGAGGACGTCGTAGGCGCGGTACCGCTGCTTGAACCCCTCGATTCGCTTGTCGCGGAGGGAGTTGATGAAGTCGTTGACGAAGGTCTCCGAGGTCACGTAGCGCACGGTCAGCCGCGCGGAGTGCTGGCCGATGTAGTTCGCCACCGCGTGCAGGAGGTGCGTCTTCCCGAGCCCCGTGTGACCGTAGATGAAGAGCGGGTTGTAGGCCTGGGCGGGCGCCTCGGCGACCGCGAGGGCGGCCGCATGGGCGAACCGGTTCGACGACCCGATCACGAACGAGTCGAACGTGTACTTCGGGTTGATCCCGCCCGGGTCGGGTCGCGGGAGCGGCGGCGGGAGCGCCGCCGTGCGGCTCGGCTCGGCCGGCGGCCGCACGGTCAGCCGCAGCCGGCGGTCGGTGCCCGTCGCGTCCTTGACCGCGGCGCGGATCAGCTCGACGAAGTGGCCCTCGATCCACTCCCGCGTGAAGTCGTTCGGCACGGCGAGGACGAACGCCTCGTCGTCGACGCCCGCGGCCCCGACCTCGCTGAACCAGTTGCGAAAGGTGTTCTCGTTGAGCGCACCGCGCAGACGGGCCGCGACGTCCTCCCAGAGGGCGTCGGCGGTCAACTCGGCGGGGTGGTTCAAAAGCTCAGCGGCTCCTCACGGTGAAACGGCGGAAGGGCGCCGACAATAGCAGCGCCCCCGCCGCCGTTTCAATGAGGATTTCGGGCCATGACGCGGCCGCCAAAATGCCCTCGTTTGCAGGAGAAAAGCACTCCTCCACACCCGTCTCCACAGGTGTGGAGAAAGCCGATCCGCGCAGCGGCCGCACGCCGCGTTTCCACGCCTTTTCGCCCGCCGGCGGGCTGTGGACAACCCCGCTCCGGGGGATGCGTCTATACTGGCCTCCGCCGCGCGAGCTTCGCCGGCTTTTCACTCTTTCGAGGGCATGAAACGCACCTACCAGCCAAACGTGCGCCGCCGGAAGCGCAGGCACGGCTTCCGCGCCCGCATGGCGACGAGAGCCGGCCGTCTGATCCTGAAGCGCCGGCGCGCGAAGGGCCGCAAGCGCCTCTCCGCTTGACGGCGCCGTGCAGCGGAAGCACCGCCTCTCCAGCTCGCGCGACTTCGACGCGGTCTACCGGCACGGACGCTCGGTCTCGACGCGCTTCCTGACGCTGCACTGGTTCGAGCGCGAGGGGGAGGACGCGGCCGCCGAGCCGCGGCTCGGGCTCGCCGTCCCCCGCGCGGTCGGGAACGCCGTCGTCCGCAACCGGATCAAGCGGCAGCTGCGCGAGATCTGGCGCGCCAGGCTGGTCGAGGGGGCGATCGCTCCGGCCAACGACTACGTGATCGCGGTTCGGCCCGGGCTGCCGGAGGCGGTCGACGCGCGCGGCTACGAGTGGCTCGCCGAGCGGGTCGACGAGGTGCTCGGGAAGGCCGCCGCGTGAGGCACCTCAGCCTCCTCCTGCGCGCGCTCCTGCCGGCGGTCGGCGTGCCGGGCGCGCCGACCTGCAAGTACCACCCGTCGTGCTCGCAGTACGCCTCCGACGCCCTTCGCAAGCACGGGCTCCTGGTCGGCTCGGCGAAGGCGGCGTGGCGCCTCGCGCGGTGCAACCCGTGGTCGCGCGGGGGAGTCGACTACGCGTGACCCTCGCGCTCGTCCTCAGCTTCCTCCAGCCGCTCGAGGACGCCGTCAAGTGGCTGCTCGACCGCTTCCACGACGACGTCGGCCTGCCGTGGGCGTGGTCGATCGTCGCGACGACGGTCGTGGTGCGGATCCTGCTCGTGCCCCTCACCGTGCGGCAGATCCATTCCATGCAGGCGCTCCAGCGGCACGCGCCGGAGATGAAGGAGATCCAGCGCAAGTACAAGGGCGACCGGCAGAAGCTCAACGAGGAGCTGATGAAGTTCTACCGGGAGAACCACATCAACCCGGCCGCGTCGTGCCTGCCGCTCCTCGCGCAGCTCCCGGTCTTCTTCGCGCTCTACTTCGTCCTGCGCGACTTCTCGAAGCACCCGCCGCCGGGCGGCCTGTCGTGGCTCCACATCGTCCCGGACATCAGCGCGAAGGCGAACGCGCACTGGTCGGGCTACGTCTTGCTCGGGATCTACGCCGGGAGCCAGGTGCTCTCGAGCTACTTCATGTCCACGACGATGGACAAGGCGCAGCGGACGATCCTGATGATCGTCCCGCTCATCTTCATCACCGTCGTCGCCCACTTCCCGACCGGCCTCGTGCTCTACTGGGCGACGACGAACCTGTGGACGGTGGGGCAGGGGCTGATCACCCGGCAGCTGATGCCGAAGACGCCGCTGCCGGCGTTCGGCCCCAGGCGGACGTCGCGAGCCCCGGCCAAGGAGCCGTCCAGGGCCGCCGCCGGCGACGGCGCCCGGGCCGCGCCGCCGAAGCCGCGGCCGCAGCAGCCGCGCCGGGTGAAGCGCAAGAAGGGCGGGCCGCGGCGGTGACGCCCTCCGTCGAGGCGACCGGCGAGACCGTCGGCGAGGCGAAGTGGAACGCGCTGCGCGAGCTGGAGCGGATCGTGCCCTCGCTCGACCGCTCGACGGTGCGCTTCCAGGTGCTCGACGAGGGCCGGCGCGGCCTGCTCGGCCTCGGGTACGCGCCCGCGCGCGTGGTCGCGACGGCGGACGAGGCCGCCGCTCCGGCCGGGGCCGACGCCGAGGACGCCGGCGACGCCGCGCGGGTGCGCCGCCTGCTCGAGCGGGTCACGGCCGCGCTCGGCCTCCGCTGCCGGGTGGACGTCGAGGAGTCGGACGGGGTCGTGACGGCCGTCTGCTCGGGCGGCGACCTCGGGCTCCTGATCGGGCGCCACGGGCAGACGATCGACGCCGTGCAGACGCTCGCGGGCGCGATCCTCCGCCGGGAGGAGGGGGAGCCCCGCAGGGAGGTCGTCGTCGACGCGGCCGGCTACCGCGACCGGCGCCGCCGCCTCCTCGAGGCGCTCGCCGACCGCAGCGCCGACGAGGCGCTGCGCACCGGCGGCCGCGTCGCCCTCGAGCCGATGAGCGCCGCCGAGCGGCGCGTCGTGCACGAGCGGCTGAAGGAGCGCGGCGACGTGACGACCGCGAGCGAGGGGAACGATCCGCATCGCCGCGTCGTCGTCTTCCCCGCCTGAGGACGGCCCGCTCGAGCGGTGGCTGCGCGCCGCCGTCGAGACGCCGGGCCTGACGGCGCTCGGCCTCGAGGACGCCCGCCGGACGCTGCTCGAGGACTCGCTCCGGGCCGCGCCGCTCCTGCGGACGGTCGCGGGCGAGGTCGTCGACGTCGGCTCGGGGAACGGGACGCCGGGGCTGCCGCTCGCGTGGTCGCTCCCGCACCTCCGCTTCGTGCTGCTCGAGGCCGAGCGTCGCAAGTGCGCGTTCCTCGAGCGGTACGCGCCCCCGAACGCCCGGGTCGTGTGGGGCCGCGCCGAGGAGCAGGCGGTCGACTGGGCGGGCGCCGCCCTCGCCAAGGCGCTCGCGCCGCCGCCGGTCGCCGCCGAGTGGTGCCTGCCGCTCCTGCGGCCCGGCGGGATCGCGATCCTCTGGGTGGGCGCGGGCGCGGACCTCGAGCGGGTGGCCGCGGTCGCCGAGCGGCTCGCCGCGGCGCCGGAGGACGCCGAGCCGGGGCTCGCGGTGCTGCGCAAGGTCGGGCCGACGCCCCCGGGCTTCCCCCGCCGGGCGGGCGTCGCGAGGAAACGTCCGCTCGCGTAGCGAAACTTCGACGGTGCGCGCCAGGGTCTACGCCTTCGCGAACCAGAAGGGCGGCGTCGGGAAGACGACGACCGCCGTGAACCTCGCCGCCTGCCTCGCGGAGGCCGGAGAGCGGGCGCTCGTCGTCGACCTCGACCCGCAGGCGAACGCCACCTCGGGGCTCGGCATGCGGGCGAACGGCACGTCCAGCTACGACCTGCTCGACGGCGTGCCGCTCCGCGAGCTCGCGAAGCCGACCGCTTTCCCGAACCTGTTCCTCGTCCCGTCGAGACCTGAGCTCGCGGGCGCGGCGGTCGAGCTCGCCCGCCGCGACGGCGGCGACCGGTACCTCGCCGAGTCGCTCGCGCACGCCGACGGCTTCGACTTCGTGCTGCTCGACTGCCCGCCCTCGCTCGGGCCCCTGACGGTGAACGCGCTCGCGGCGGCCGACCGCGTCGTGGTGCCCGTGCAGGCGGAGTACTACGCGCTCGAGGGCCTGGCGCAGCTGATGCGCTCGATCGACCTCGTGCGCGCGCGGCTCAACCCGCGGCTCGCCCTCGCCGGCGTGCTGATCACGATGAGCGACGGCCGCACCCGCCTCGCCGCCGACGTCGAGCGCGAGGTGCGCGCGCACTTCGGCGGCCTCGTCTTCCGCACGGTCGTGCCGCGCTCGGTGCGCGTCGCCGAAGCGCCGAGCCACGGGCTGCCCGTCACGCGCTACGACCGCCGCTCGCCCGGCGCCGAGGCCTACTGGAAGGTGGCGATGGAGCTTGTCGAGCGTGCCTGAGCGGCCGCGCCGCGGCCTCGGCCGCGGCTTCGAGGTGCTGCTCGGCGGCGGCGGGTCCGAGCTCGCGCACGTGCCGGTCGAGCAGGTCCACCCGAACCCGCGGCAGCCGCGCCGCCGCTTCGAGCACGAGGCGACCGCCGGCCTCGCGGAGTCGCTCCGGGCGCAGGGCGTGATCCAGCCGGTCGTGCTGCGGCCGCGGCCCGCGGGCGGCTACGAGCTGATCGCGGGCGAGCGGCGCTGGCGCGCCGCGCGCGAGGCCGGCCTCCAGACGGTGCCGGCCGTGATCCGGGACGCGGACGACCGCGACACGCTCCTCCTGGGGCTGGTCGAGAACGTCGCCCGCGAGGACCTCTCGCCCGTCGAGGAGGCGCGCGGCTACGCCGTCCTGATCGACGAGTTCGAGCTCTCGCTCGGCACGGTGGCCGAGCGCGTCGGCCGCTCGAAGCCCGCGATCTCGAACAAGCTGCGCCTGCTCGACCTCCCCGACGACGTGCTCGCGATGGTCGAGCGCGGCGAGCTCAGCGAGGGCCACGCGCGGGCCGTCCTCGCCGTCCCCGACCAGGCCGGCCGCCGCAGGCTCGCGCGCAAGATCGTCGCGCAGGGCATGTCCGTGCGGGCGGCCGAGCGGGCGGCGCGCTGGGCCGGCGCCCGCACGAAGCCGCGCACGAAGACGCCCGTCGACCCGGCGCTCGCCGCGCGGGTGAAGGAGGGGCTGCAGCGCCTGACCGGGCTCGAGGCCCGCGTCGCGCCCGGCAAGGTCGAGCTCGCCTACGCCGACGAGCACGACCTCGAGGAGCTCGCCGAGGCGCTCGAGCGGATCTAGCCGGCCCGCCGGCCCCCGAGTGGGCGATCCTGGATTCGAACCAGGGGCCTCCGCCTTATCAGAGCGGCGCTCTAACCGACTGAGCTAATCGCCCGCGGTGCGCCAGTGTAGCGCCGTCCGTGCCGGAGCGAGAAGCGGGGGTAAGCTTGGGGGGCGATGGTCGAGATGACGATCTACGGGGTCTCGTTCGATCTCGTCGGGAAGCAGCCGATCGTGCTCCTGAAGACGGCCGAGGGCAACAAGTTCCTTCCGATCTGGATCGGGCACCCGGAGGCGGCCGCGATCCTGATGAAGCTCCAGGGGGCCACGGCGCCGCGCCCGCTGACGCACGACCTGCTGGTCAACATCCTCAGCGAGCTCGACGTCGAGGTGCTGCGCGTCACCGTCACGGAGCTGCGGGAGAACACCTTCCACGCGTCGATCACGATGAAGCAGGACGGCTCGGAGATCGAGATCGACTCGCGCTCGTCGGACGCGATCGCCGTCGCGGTCCGCACGCAGGTGCCGATCTACGCGGCGGACGCCGTGATCGAGGAGTCGGCGATCGAGTTCGAGGGCGACGAGGTGAACGAGGAGGAGATCGTCGACGAGTTCAGGCGCTTCCTCGACCGCGTCTCCGCCGAGGACTTCGCCGAGGCCGAGGGCGAGGAGGGCGAGGAGCGCCAGTAGCCGGGGTCAGGCGAAGGCGACGGCGGCGCCGAGCGAGATCGAGTTGAAGGTGGCGTGCAGGAGCATGCCCGGCAGCACGCTTCCCGTGCGCGCGCGCAGCCAGGCGAGCGCGCAGCCGAAGATCGCGAGCTCGGGCAGCGCCTGCACGAGCCCGTGGTAGACGGCGAAGCTGCAGCCGACGACGAGGATCGCCGGCACCCGTCCGAAGCGCTCGAGCAGGCTGTAGCCGAGCCCCCGGAAGAGCAGCTCCTCGACGAACGGCGCGACGGCGCCGATCACGAAGAAGTTGGCCGCGAACGCCGGCGCGTGGTCGGGCTGCCAGCTCGTCGGCGTGAGCCCCTGCTCGCGCCCGCCGTGGAGGAGCGGGTCGACCGCCGCGACCGCGCCGTAGACGACGAGCAGGAGGAGGAGCCCGAGCCCGAGGGCGCGCTTCCACGACCGCGGCCGCCGGAGCGCGAGCAGCCCGCGCTCGCCGCGCGCGATCGCGAGCGTGACGGCGGCGATGATCCCGAAGACGACCAGCTCGTTCGCCGTCGTCGACCAGCGGTAGAGGATGTTGCGATCCGGCGGCCCGGCGGCGAAGCGGCTCGCGTACGCGACCCCGGCGATCGCCGCCACGAGGAGGACCCACGCGACGAGGCGCCGGCTCATGGATGATTCCGGCGCGTGGCCGGCCGCGAGTTCACTCCCGAGGAGGCTAACAGCGCCCTCCGACAGGTCCGCCCGCTCGCCGAGCGGATGGTGGAGGTGCGCGCCCGCCTCGCCGAGCTCGAGGGCGAGCAGCGGGAGGTCGTCCGGATCGTCGCCGGGAACGGCAGCGGCGCGGGCGTCGGCGACGCGCGCACGCCCGAGTTCGCGCAGCTCGCGCGCGAGCTGCAGGAGCTGCTCGACGAGCTGGCGCTGATCGGGGTGCAGGTGAAGGACGCCGGGGCCGGGCTCGTCGACTTCCCGAGCGTGCGCGCGGGCGAGCCGGTGCTGCTCTGCTGGCGCGTCGGGGAGCCCGCCGTCGAGTGGTGGCACCGCCCCGAGGACGGCTTCGCCGGCCGTAGGCGGGTCGACTTTTGAGCCACGCCTGGACACGGGTCGCGGTCGCCGGCGGCGTGATCCTCGTCGCGGTCGCGGTCGCCAAGCTGATCGACGGCCGCATCGGCCGCCGCGAGCTCGACCCCGCCACGGCGACGCGCTACCGGGTGCTGCGCCGCTCGCTCGTCTCCGCCGTCGTCTTCGTCGGCGTCCTGTCCGCGCTGCTCGTGATCCCGCAGGTGCGCGCGGTCGCGGGCGGCATCCTCGCCTCCGGGGCGGTGCTCGCCGTCGTGCTCGGCTTCGCCGCGCAGCGCACGATCGGGAACTTCATCGCCGGGATCCTGATCGCGCTCAGCCAGCCGCTGCGGCTCGGCGACGAGATCGAGGTCGAGGGCGACCGCGGCGTCGTCGAGGAGATCGGCCTCACGTACACGTGGGTCAGGCTCCCGGACGGGAACCGGCTCGTGGTCCCCAACGAGCGGCTCGTCTCGGCCTCGCTCCGGAACGCGACGATCCGGAGCCCGACCCAGCTCGCGGAGGTGACGGTGAAGGTTCCGCTCGCGTGCGACCTCCGCGAGCTCGTGTCCTCGCTCGCCGGCGACGCGAACGAGGCGTACGTATCCGCGCTCGGCGAGGACGCGACGATCGTCCTCCGCCGCTGGGTGGAGTCCGGCCACGGCGTCGAGGAGGCCGAGAGCGACCTCCGGCTCGCCGTGCACGACCGGCTCCGGGCGCTCGGGATCGTGTCATCCTGACGGCGGGCCCGCCGTGACCGGCCGAGACGACGACCTCCGCGATCTGCTCGACGCGCACGCGCGCCGCCGCCGGCGGCTCGACCGCCGCCGCCGCAGGCGCCGCGCCGGCGCGCTCGCCGCCGCCGCGCTCGTGGCCGTGGCCGCGGTCGTGCTGGCCGCGGGGATCGGCGCCGGCACCGCGCTCTCGGTGAGCTGCGACCTCGACAGCCTGCGGCCGATCCAGATCGGCCAGAACTCGTTCGTGTACGCCGCCGACGGCACGCTGCTCGGCAGGGTTCCCGCGGAGCGCAACCGCGTCCCCGTCCCGCTGCGCCGGATGAGCCGCTGGCTGCCGGCGGCGACGATCGCGATCGAGGACAGGCGCTTCTACGAGCACGGCGGCGTCGACTACGTCGGCATCGCGCGCGCGCTCTGGCGCGACGTGAGCGCCGGGAAGGTGGTCGAGGGCGGCTCGACCATCGCGCAGCAGCTCGTGCGGAACCTCTACACCGGTCGCGAGCGCACCTTCGAGCGCAAGCTGAAGGAGGCCTGTCTCGCGATCAAGCTCAGCAACCGGTGGACGAAGGAGCGGATCCTCGCCGGCTACCTCAACACCGTCTACTACGGCAACCACGCCTACGGCGCCGAGGCGGCGGCGCAGACCTACTTCTCGCGCCACGCGTGGCAGCTCACGCTCCCGCAGGCGGCGCTCCTCGCGGGCCTGCCGCAGGCGCCGTCGGTCGACGACCCGTTCCACAACCCGGCTGCCGCCGTCGCGCGCCGGAACGAGGTCCTGTACGCGATGCTGCGCAACGACGCGATCACGCGCGCGCAGTACCGCTACGCGCGGCGCGCGCCGCTCGTGCTCCACCCGGGGCGCCTCTACACGAAGATCAAGCAGCCCTACTTCTTCTCGTACGTGCTCGACGAGCTCGTGCGCGTGTACGGCGCCAACGCCGTGCGCGAGGGCGGGCTGCGCGTGTACACGACGATCGAGCCGCGCCTGCAGCGCGCCGCGAACCGCGCGATCCGGGAGATCCTCGACCGTCCCGACGACCCGGCCTCCGCGATCGTCTCCGTCGAGCCGGGCACGGGCGCGATCCGCGCGATGACCGCCGTCATCCCCGGCAACAGGCGCAACCAGTTCAACCTCGCCGCGCAGTCGGCGCGCGAGGCCGGCTCCACCTTCAAGGCGTTCGTCCTCGCCTCCGCGGTCGAGCAGGGGATCGACCCCGACACGACCTACTACCCGTCGGCGCCGTTCACGTGCGTCTCGAGCCCGTGGTGCGCCGGCGACTACGCGGCGGGCAAGCCGTGGAAGGTGACGACCTACGACCACACCTACGTCGGCTGGACCTCGGTGACCCACGCGACGCTTCGGTCGGACAACACCGTCTTCGCGCAGCTGACCCTCGACGTCGGCCCCGACTACGTCTGGCGGATGGCGCGGCGGCTCGGCGTGCACCTGACGCAGAAGCCCGTCGCGTCGATCGGGCTCGGCCCGCTCTCGGTCTCGCCCATCGACATGGCGGCCGCGTACGCGACGTTCGCCGCGGGCGGCGTGTACGCGCGGCCGACCGGGATCACGAAGGTCGTCCTGCCCGGGGGGAAGGTCGACACGACCGCGGGGTGGGGCAAGCCGGACACGAAGCGCGCGCTCTCCGAGGGGGTCGCGTGGAAGGTGACGCAGGTGCTCGCCCAGAACGCCCAGTACGGGACGGGCGCGGGCTCGGGCGACGGCGTCCACCCGAACGCCGGCAAGACGGGGACGACCGAGGACCACGCCGACGCGTGGTTCGTCGGCTACACGCGCGATCTCTCGACCGCGGTCTGGATGGGCTACCCGCGCGGCGAGATCCCGATGCTCTCCGTGCACGGGCAGGAGGTCGCGGGCGCGACCTTCCCGGTGCCGATCTGGCACCGCTACATGTCGGCGGCCGAGTGGCGGCGGCCCGTGCGCCAGTTCGCGACGCCCGCCTCGCCGCCCGCCTTCCGGCCCTTCCAGCGCGGGAGCTACGGCTACCTCGGCTCGTACGGCGCCTCGACCGAGACGGCGACGACGGAGACGGCGACGACGGAGACGACGGAGACGGCCGCCCCGGCCGCGCCGGCGTCTCCGCCTGCGCGCGACCGCGAGCCGCCCCAGCCCCCGTCCGCTCGGGCGGGCGGCGCGCAGTAGGCTGCCGCGTCGTGGCCGAGGCGCTGCTCTCGATCGAGGAGGCGCTCGAGCTCGTCCTCGCACGGGTGAGGCCGCTCGAGGCGGAGGAGGTGGCGCTTGCCGACGCGGCGGGCCGGGTGCTCGCCGAGCCCGCTCGCTCGGCGGTCGACCTGCCGCCGTTCCCGTCCTCGGCCATGGACGGGTTCGCCGTGCGCGCCGCCGACGCGCCCGGGACGCTGCCGGTCGCCGGAAGCGTCGCCGCCGGCCGCCCCGCCTCGCGGCCGCTCGCGCGGGGCGAGGCGGTCGCGATCTCGACCGGCGGCGTCGTCCCGGAGGGCGCCGACGCGGTCGTCCCGATCGAGCTCGTCGAGGAGCGGGACGGGTCGGTTGTCATACGCGACAACGTTGTCGTCGGAGACAACGTGCGCGAGCGCGGAGGCGACCTCCGCCGGGGCGAGCTCGTGGTGGACGCGGGCGTGCGCCTGAGCCCGGCCCGCGTCGGCGCGCTCGCCGCGGCGGGCGTCACGAGCGTCCGCTGCACCCGCGTGCCGCGGGTGGTCGTCGTCGTCACCGGGACGGAGCTCCGCGCCCCCGGCGAGCCGCTGGCGCCGGGGCAGATCTACGACTCGAACGGGTTCATCCTGGCGGCCCAGCTCCGCTCGGCCGGCGCGGCGGTCGAGCGCGTGCCGCCCGTCGCCGACGACGAGGCGGCGACGCGCGCGGCGGTCGAGCGCGGCCTCGCGGCCGACGTGCTCGTGACCACGGGCGGCGTCTCGGTCGGCGTACACGACCTCGTGCGCTCGGTCGAGGCCGAGCTCGGGGTCGAGGAGGTCTTCTGGCGCGTCGCGATGCAGCCGGGCAAGCCGGTCGCGTTCGGCGTGCGCGGGCGGACGCTCGTGTTCGGGCTGCCGGGCAACCCGGTCTCGTCGCTCGTCGGCTTCGAGCTGTTCGTCCGGCCGGCCCTGCTCGCCCTCCAGGGGCTCGCCGACCCCCGGCCCGCCTTCAGGCCGGGCCGCCTCGCCCGGCCTGCGAGGCGGCTCGCCGCCCGCGACGCGCTCCTGCGCGCCCGCACCCGCGTCGACGGCGACACGGTCCTGCTCGACCCGCTCACCGGGCAGCAGTCGCACATGATCGCGCAGGCGGCCTCGGCCGACGCGCTCGTGCTCGTGCCGCAGGGCGAGGGCGAGCTCGCCGAGGGCACCGCCGTCCGCTACCTCCCGCTCTGACGGTCAGCCGGCGACGGCGCGGCGGCGCTCCTGCGCCCGCCGTCCGCCGACGCCGAGCACGACGATCCGGACGAGCTCCCGAAGCGGCCCCCGGGGCGGCCGCTCGCTCGCGGCGGGGTAGGGGGCGTAGCGGCCGGCCGCCGCCGCGGCGAGCTGCGAGGCCGCGGCCGCGCCCGCGAGGACGACGAGGACGGGCGTCGTGCCGACGTAGCCGACGGCGACGAGCCGGAGCAGGTACCACGGTGCGTCGAGGCCGAGGCCGAAGCGCCACGCGAGCGACGCGAGCAGGATGCCCGGGCCGGCGAGGCCGGCGGCGAAGAGGGCGAGCCTGGCCGCGGCCCCCGAGCGCTGCACCTGCGGGAGCCAGAGCCAGAGGTGCAGCGCCGGCAGCACGAACAGGAGCGCGAACGGGTTCGTCGCGACGACGAGCAGCGCGACCACCGCGAGCGCGAGCAGCGCCACGGTCTGGCCGGCGAGCACCTCCTCCGGGCGGACCGTGCGCCGGGGCGTGAGGCGGTGGCGTACGACCACCCAGCCCACGCCGACGACCGCCGCGAGCCCGGTCAGGGCGAGCGCCGGCCAGTCGCCGGCCGTGTCGGGGTTGGGCGGGCGCGGCGGGCCGCTCCCGAAGGCGCCGAGCGCGCGAAAACACGTGAAAACGCCGCCGGCGAAGGCCCAGAACAGGAGCCGGCTCCGGAGCGCCCGCAGGGCGGGCGCGAGCCGCATCCCGTGGCGGCGCCCGAGCGCGAACAGGTCGACCGACGCGACGACGAACGGCACGAGCAGGGAGATCAGGACGAGCTCGACCGCCCAGCCCCGGATCGCCCGGGCGCCGACCCAGACGGCGCTCGGCGTCCCCGGCGGCACCTCGAGGCTCTGGTTGAGCGAGCCGAGCAGCTCCTGCGCCGCGCGTCCGAGGGCGACGAGCTTGGGCGCGGCGAGCCGTCCGGCGGTGTCGCCGAAGGCGGCGGGCGGGCGGCTGCCGCCGGTCGTGAGCGTGAGCGCGGGGATGCCCTGGGCGAGGAAGGCGCCCTGCTCGCGGAGCGTGAACGGGAAGGCGAGGTCGACGAGCTGGGCGAGGAAGCCCGCGTGCCCGGGACGCCGCCCGGTCTGCTCGAGGACACGGCTCGTCGCGGTCGCGACGAGCGACGCGGCCGCGGTCCGGGGCCGCTCGCCCGCGAGCTCGAGCCGCGGCGCGCCCGTGCCGCCGATCGCGTCGAGGTCGATCACGGCGACGACGTGGTTGCGGAAGAGCGAGTGGGTCGCGAAGCGCACCGCCCCGAGCCCGCCGTACGCCCCGCCGTCGGTGGAGAGGAAGACGATCGTGTGCGCCGACTGCACCGCCGCCTGCGCCTCCGTCGCCGGCTGCGCGTACGCGCGCGCGAGCTCGATCAGCGCCGCCGTGCCGGTGGCGTTGTCGTTCGCGCCCGGGCCCGCCCCGGTGTCGTCGCGGTGCGCGGCCACGACGATCACGTCGGGCGACCGCCCGCGCGCGACCGTGCTCAGGTTCTGGAGCCGCACGACGCGGCCGTCTCCGGGCAGCCGCTCGCGCCACGCGTCGGTCAGCGTCGGAAGCCCGTACGGCGCGAGCTGCTCCCGGTACCACTCGGCCGCGGCCAGGGCGCCCGGGCTGCCGGGTACGCGGTCCGGGTACTGCGTCGAGAGCTCGCGCGCGAGGCGCAGCGTCGTCGCCGCGTCGAACGCCGGCGGCAGGAGCGGCTTCGGGAACGAGCCGGGGGTCGTGACGGTGAACGCGGCGAGGAGGAGCGGCAGCGCGCAGACGAGGAAGGCGCTGCGGTAGAGCTGGCTCGAGACCGGCCGCTGGAGCGACCCGCGCCGCGGCCGCCGTGCCGGTGGCAGGGGGGCCGCCATCTCGGGGCTATAGTAGGAGCCGGAGCCGTCAGCGGCGGCGTGGAGGGCAGGCGGATGACGATGGCCGACGCGTCCACAATCCTGCTCGTCGACGACGAGGACGCCGTGCGCAAGGTGCTCACGTTCCCGCTCGAGCGCGACGGCTACACGGTGGTGCAGGCGGCCGACGGGGAGGAGGCGCTCGCCCGCTTCGGCGACCAGCCCGTCGACCTCGTCGTGCTCGACATCATGCTGCCGCGGCTCGACGGGCTCGAGGTCTGCAAGCAGCTGCGCGCCCGGAGCTCCGTGCCGATCATCATGCTCACGGCGCGCGACGACGAGCTCGACAAGGTGCTCGGCCTCGAGCTCGGCGCCGACGACTACATCACGAAGCCGTTCTCGATCCGGGAGTTCCGCTCGCGGGTGCGGGCGCTGCTCCGCCGGGCGCGGGCGCCGCGGCACGAGCCGGGAGCGCCCGAGCAGGTGCTCGCCGCCGGCGGCCTCGTGCTCGACCCCGCCCGGCGGCTCGTCACCGTGGCCGGCCGGGAGGTCGAGCTCACGTACGTCGAGTTCGAGCTCCTGCGCACGCTGATGGCGCACCCCGGTCGCGTCTACAGCCGCCGGATGCTGCTCGAGGCGCTCTGGGGCGGCTCCGACTTCCGCGACCCCCGCACGATCGACGTCCACGTCCGCCACCTGCGCGAGAAGCTCGAGCGCGACCCGTCGCGGCCCGAGGCGATCCTGACGGTGCGCAGCGTCGGCTACCGCTTCCGCGAGGCGTGAACCCGCTCCGGACGGTCGGCGGCCGGCTCGCGCTCGCGCTGCTCGCCGTCGTCGCCGGCGCCCTCGCGATCGTGTACGTCGTCGTGGTGCCGTCCTACGAGCGCTCGCTCGTGGGCGCGCGCCTCGCGGACCTCCAGCACACGCTCCGCTCGGTCGCCGAGCTGCCGCGCCCGGCGGGCGCGGTCCCGGGCCGGCGCTGGGTCGAGACGGAGGCGGCGCCGCTCGCCGACGCCCGGGTGGTCGTCTTCCGGGTCGACCGCGGCCGGCTCGTGGTCGCCGTCGACTCGACGGCCGGCGCCTCGCTCGACGTCGCGGGCGACCCGGTCGCCGTTCGCGCGCTCCGGGCCCGCGACGCCGTCCGCGGCGAGGTCACGCGCGGCGAGGAGCGCTACGCCGAGGCCGCCGTCGCGCTCGGCCGCGGCGGCCCCGTGCTCCTCCTCTCCTCGTCGCTGCACAACGACCTGCAGTCGGTCGGGGTCGTGCGCCGGCGCGTCGTCGTCGCGGGGGCGCTCGCGGCGGGGTTCGCGATCCTGCTCGGCTACGCGCTCGCGACGCTGTTCGCGCGCCGGATCCGCCGGCTCGAGCGCGCGGCGGAGCGGATCGCCGACGGCCACTTCGACGAGCCCGTGTTCGACGGCGCGCCCGACGAGCTCGGCCAGCTCGCGCGGGCGTTCGAGCGGATGCGCCTGCGGCTCGCGTCGCTCGACCGGGCGCGGCGCGACTTCATCGCGAGCGCGTCGCACGAGCTGCGGACGCCGCTCTTCTCGCTCGGCGGCTTCCTCGAGCTGCTCGCCGGGGAGGAGCTCGACCCGCGCACCCGGGCGGAGTTCCTGGGCGAGACGCGCGAGCAGGTCTCGCGCCTCCAGAAGCTCGCGACCGACCTGCTCGACCTCTCGCGGCTCGACGCCGGCCGGCTCGCCGTCGCCCGCGAGAGCTTCGACCTCGCCGCCGCCGGCGAGGTGGTCGCGACCGAGTTCCGGCCGCTCGCCGCGGCGTCGGGCCACGCGCTCCGGTTCGGCGCCGCCGGCCCTGCGCCCGCGCTCGGAGACGAGGAGCGGGTGCTCCAGGTCGGCCGCGTGCTGGTCGACAACGCGCTCCGCCACACCCCGCCGGGGACCGAGGTCGAGCTGGTTGTCGAGAGAGACAACAACGAGGCGCGCCTCGCGGTCGTCGACGACGGCCCCGGCATCCCGGCCGAGGCGCGGCAGCAGGTGTTCGACCGCTTCTTCCGGGTCGCGGGCACGGTTGCGTCCGGGAGCGGCCTCGGGCTCGCGCTCGCCCGCGAGCTGGCCGAGCTGATGGGCGGCCGGCTCGAGCTCGACTGCCCCGCGGGCCGCACGCGCTTCACCCTCGTGCTCGCCGCCGACGCGTTTGGCGCACCCCAGGCGGCGGGAATAGGAGCCCTCGACGAGGCCAGCGCGGGAGGCTTCGGAAGAATTACGGAGGTTTAAGTTCCGGTTTCACCGGGAACCGAGAGGGAGCAGTCGATGCGCGACGGCGGCGGGCACCCATTCGCTGTGCGGCTCTGCATCCCGGCGAAGCCGGAGTACATCACGCTGGGCCGGCTCGCCCTCACCGGGCTGTCGCGCCTCCGGCCCGTCTCGGAGGACACGCTGGCCGACCTCAAGCTCGCGCTCACGGAGGCGTGCACGAACTCCGTGCGCCACGCCTACGACGACGGCGACGGCGTCGTCGAGATCCTCTACGAGCTCCACGACGACCGGCTCGTCGTCGAGGTGACCGACACCGGCGAGGGCTTCCACAACGGCGCCCAGGGGGCGCCGGACGCCGGCGACGAGCTCGTCGAGGGCGGTCTCGGGATCGCGCTCATCCGCGCGGTCGCGGACGAGCTCGACATCGAGGAGCGAAACGGCGGCGGGTCGCGACTCCGGTTCGTGAAGCGCCTCGGCGGCTGACGGCCGCTCAGCCCGCTACTCTCCCGCGACCTTGCTGCAGCTCGTCAACGTCGGGCACAAGAGCCTCGCCGACTACGCGTCGCTCGCGACACGAGGCCTCGTCGAGGAGATCCACCGCCTGGCGGAGCCGCTGCAGGGCAAGCGCGTCGTGCACGTCTCCGCGACCGCCTTCGGCGGCGGGGTGGCCGAGATCAACTACACGCTCGTGCCGCTCATGGCCGACGTCGGGCTCGACGTCGAGTGGCGGATCATCAGGGGCGCCGAGGAGTTCTTCAACGTCACGAAGGCCGTCCACAACGCGCTCCAGGGCGACCCGCGCTCGCTGACGGCGGGGGAGGTCGAGGTCTTCCGCCGCTACAACGCCGAGAACGCGCTCGCGCTCCCGGCCGACGAGTACGACTTCGTGATCGTCCACGACCCGCAGCCGGTCGCGCTGATCGACAGCTTCGAGGGGCGGCGGGCGAAGTGGATCTGGCGGGGGCACATCGACTTCTCGACTCCGAACCCCGAGGTGCTCGACGTGCTGCTGCCGTCGATCCGGCGCTACGACGCCGCGATCTTCCACCTGCGCGAGTACGTGCCGCGGAGCGACGCGCTGCCCGAGACGTTCGTGTGGCCGCCGGCGATCGACCCGCTGACGCCGAAGAACATGGCGCTGTCGGCCGAGGACGCCGAGTACATCGTCGACCAGTTCGGCGTCGACGTCTCGCGCCCGCTCATGACGCAGGTGTCGCGGTTCGATCCGTGGAAGGACCCGCTCGGCGTGATCGACGCCTACCGCCTGACGAAGGAGCGCTATCCCGGCGTCCAGCTCGCGCTCGTCGGCTCGATGGCGCACGACGACCCGGAGGGGTGGGACTACTACCACCGCACCGTCGCCTACGCGGCCGACGATCCCGACATCTACATCCTCTCGAACATGAACAACGTGGGCGCGGTCGAGGTCAACGCCTTCCAGGTGCACTCGGCGGTGACCGTGCAGAAGTCGATCCGCGAGGGCTTCGGCCTGACCGTGTCGGAGGCGCTCTGGAAGGCGCGCCCGATGGTCGCCGGTCGCGTGGGCGGGATCGTCACCCAGATCGAGGACGGCGTCTCGGGCTGGCTCGTCGACTCGGCGGAGGCCTGCGCGGACGCCTGCTGCGAGGTCCTCGCCGACCCGGCCGCCGCCCGCGTGCGCGCGGTGCGCGGCAAGGAGGTCGTGCGGCACCGCTTCCTGACTCCCCGGCTCCTGCGCGACTGGCTCGCCCTCTTCAACCGCCTCTCGGGCGACGAGACGGCGGCCGGCGAGCTCGTCGCCGCCGCGGCGGGCGCGTAAGCCGGCCGCTCCGCGGAGGACGGAGAGTTACGGTTCCCGCCGGTGGCTCGGCGGAAGCTGATCGTCGTGTCGAACCGGGGGCCCGTCTCCTTCGGTCTGGACGACCGGGGCCGGAGGGTCGCGCGGCGGGGCGGCGGCGGCCTCGCGACCGCGCTCCGCGGGCTCGCGGCACGCCACGACGTGACGTGGGTCGCGAGCGCGATGAGCGACGAGGACCGCGCGGTCGCGGCGGAGCACGCGGGCGAGGCGATCGAGCAGGAGGCGGCGGGCGGCCCGCCGTTCCGGCTCCGGCTCGTCGCGTGCGACGCCGAGGCGTACGACCGCTACTACAACGTCGTCAGCAACGGGACGCTCTGGTTCCTGCAGCACTACCTGTGGGGTCTGGCGGTCGAGCCGGACGTCGGCGCCGCGTTCCGCGCAGCGTGGACGGAGGGCTACGAGCGCGTGAACCGCGTCTTCGCCGACGCCGTCGTCGACGAGCTCGACCGCGAGCCCGGCGCCGCCGTGTGCTTCCACGACTACCACCTCTACCTCGCGCCGGCGTACGTGCGCGACGTGCGGCCGTCCGCGCGCCTGACTCACTTCGTGCACGTGCCGTGGGCCCAGCCCGACTACTGGCACGTGCTGCCGGCGGACGTGCGGCGCGCGCTCCACCACGGCCTCTGCGCGAACGACGTGGTGGGCTTCCACACCGAGCGGTGGCGTCGCAACTTCGAGCTGTGCTGCGAGTGGCTCGGCGCGCCCGGGACGCGGACCGTCGTCAACCCGATCGGGGTCGACGCCCACGAGCTCGACGCGCTCGCGGACGACCCGCTCGTGCTCGAGGAGGAACGGCGGATCGCCTCCGCGCGACCCGAGCTGCTCGTCGTGCGCGTCGACCGCACGGAGCTCTCGAAGAACATCGTGCGCGGCTTCCGCGCCTTCGCGCTGCTGCTCGAGCGCCACCCGGAGCTCGCCGGCCGCGTCGGCATGCTCGCGCTCCTCGACCCGTCGCGGCAGGACCTGCCCGTCTACGGGGAGTACCTCCGCGCGGCCGAGGAGGAGGCGCGCGCGGTGAACGAGCGCTTCGGAGCCGGCGCGTGGCGCCCCGTCGACCTCCAGGTCGCCGACAACTTCCCGCAGGCGATCGCGGCGTACAAGCAGTTCGACGTCTTGCTCGTGAACCCGATCTTCGACGGGATGAACCTCGTCGCGAAGGAGGCGCCGCTCGTGAACCGGCGCGACGGCGTCGTCGTCCTCTCCGAGAACGCGGGCGCTCACGAGGAGCTCGGGGAGTGGACGCTCGGCGTGAACCCGTTCGACGTCGAGGAGCAGGCCGCGGCGCTCTACGACGGCCTGACGATGCCCGCGCCGGAGCGGCGGCGGCGGGCGGTGGCGATCCGGGCCCACGTCCGGCGGCGGGACATCGCCGCCTGGACGGACGGACAGCTCGCCGAGCTGGACCGGCCCGCGAGTACGATCCGCTCGTGAGCGAGCTCTCCCACGTCGACGAGGCGTCGGGCGCGGTCCGGATGGTGGACGTGGGGAGGAAGCCGCTGTCGCGGCGCCGGGCGACCGCCCGCGGGCTCGTGCTGATGGCGCCGGAGACGGCGAGGCGCCTGCGCGAGCTGCCGAAGGGCGACGCGCTCGCGACGGCGCAGCTCGCCGGGATCATGGCCGCCAAGCGCACGAGCGAGCTCGTCCCGCTCTGCCACCCGCTGCCGCTCTCGCACGTCGGCGTCGAGCTCGAGGTCGGCGAGGGCCGGGTCGAGATCAGCGCGACCGCGGAGACGACGGCCCAGACGGGAGTCGAGATGGAGGCGCTCACGGCGGTCGCCGTGGCCGCCCTGACGGTCTACGACATGGCGAAGGCGATCGACAAGGGGATGGTCGTCTCCGAGGTCGCGCTCGTCGAGAAGACGAAGGAGCTCGTGTGAGGGCGGCCGTGCTCACGGTCTCCGACCGCGTGTCGCGCGGCGAGGCCGACGACGGGAGCGGCGACGCGCTCGAGGAGCTCCTCCGCGCCGACGGCTACGACGTCACCCGCCGGCTCGTCCCCGACGAGGCGGGCGAGATCGCCGGCGCGATCCGCGAGCTCGCCGGCGAGGCCGAGCTCGTCCTCACGACGGGCGGGACCGGTCTCGGCGCGCGCGACGTGACGCCGGAGGCGACGCGCGGCGTTCTCGAGCGGGAGGCGCCCGGGATCGCGGAGGCGGTGCGCGCCGACTCGCTCGCGAAGACCCCGCACGCCCTCCTCTCGCGCGGGGTCGCCGGCACCGTCGGCCGCGCCCTGGTCGTGAACCTCGCCGGCTCGCCCGGCGCCTGCAGGGACGGCTACGCGGTGATCAGGCCGGCGCTCCCGCACGCCCTCCGGCTGCTCGCCGACCAGCATGCGGCGACCGACCACGTCCACACGTGAGGCGGCCCGTTCCGAGCCCGGGCGCTCGCAGGTTCCGCGCTGAGGGGCGCGCATGAGCGACGCGTTTCCGGAACCGCCCGGGACGGCCGTCCTCTTCGCGCGGCTCGTCAAGTTCGAGCACACGATCTTCGCGCTCCCGTTCGCCTACGTCGGCGGGCTGCTCGCGGTGGGCGGCGTCCCGAGCGCGCACGACCTCCTCTGGGTCACGGTCGCGATGGTCGGGGCCCGCTCGCTCGCGATGGCGCTCAACCGGCTGATCGACGCCGGGATCGACGCCGCCAACCCGCGGACGGCGAACCGCGAGCTGCCGTCGGGAGCGCTCTCGATCGGCGCCGTGGTCGGGTTCTGCGCCGCGTCGCTCTTCGTCTTCCTGGTCGCGACGTGGCAGCTCGCGCACGTGGTGCGCTGGCTCTGGCCGATCCCGGTCGCGGCCTTCGTCGTCTACCCGTACCTGAAGCGCTTCACGTGGCTGTGCCACTTCTGGCTCGGGGCGGTCGACGGGCTCGCGCCGATGGGCGCGTGGGTCGCGATCCGCGGCGACCTGCCGTGGCAGGCGTGGGCGCTCGGAGGCGCGGTCGCCGCCTGGGTGGCGGGCTTCGACCTCTTCTACTCGCTCCTCGACGTCGAGGTCGACCGCGTGCAGGGCCTGCACTCGTGGGCGGTCCGCTTCGGCGAGCCGGGCGTGTTCGCGGGGGCGAGGGCGCTCCACCTCGCGACGATCGCGCTCCTCTTCGCCGCCGGCCTCGGGCTGGCGGTGGGCGTCTGGTACTGGCTCGGGGTGATCGCCGTCGCGGCGCTCCTCGCCTACGAGCACCGGCTGATCGGCCCGGGCGACCTGGCGCGCCTCGACCAGGCGTTCTTCACGATGAACGGCGTGATCAGCGTCGCCTTCTTCGTGTTCGTCTTCTTCGACGCTGTGTGAGCCGGCTCAGCCGGCGCGGCGGAGCGCGCCCGGCGGCTCGCAGCGCCTCCGGAAGACGTAGGTCGGCGCGCCGGCGCCCGGGACGACCGCGGTCAGCTCCCACCCCTCGTCGCCGAGCTCGTTCAGCCACGCGGCGTCGAGCGCCGCCGGCGTCTCGAGCCGGTACTCCCAGCGCGTCCTCCCCGGGAGCAGCTCGGCGAACGACCTGCGCCTGCCGCGGCGCCGGGCGCCCCGCGGCCGGGCCGGGGCCGTCGCGAGCACCGCCTCCCTGAGCCGCTCCGGCTCCGCGCCGTGCCCGCGCAGGATCGCCGCCGCGGCGCCGTCGTCGGCGCGGAGGAGGCCGAGCAGGACGTGCTCGGCGCCGATCTCCTCGTGGCCGAGCGCGATCGCCTCGCGGAGCGCGAGCTCGAGGGCCTTCTTCGCCTTCGGGCCGAAGCGCACCTGCCCCTCGGCGGCGCCGCGCCCGCCGGGGACGGCGAGCTCGACGACGCGGGCCCGGACGCCCTCCGGGCCGAGGCCCGCCGAGCGCAGGACGGCCCCCGCGGCGCCCTCGCCCTCGCGCAGGAGCCCGAGCAGGAGGTGCCCGGTGCCGATGTGGTCGTGGCCGAGGGCCCACGCCTCCTCCTGGGCGAGGACGACCACCTGGCGGGCGCCGCCCGTGAAGCGCGCGAGCACCGGGGCGAAGGCTACTCCCTCGCCGCGCGGCCCGCGGCCGCGGCCTCGGGCCGCGCCGCGGCCGTCGCGAGATCGTCACGATCTCGGCGCAGACACGTCACGGAATCCTCGCTAGCGTTCGAGTAGGGGCGCCGCGCGGGGCCCCCCGAATTTCGCGCGCGCGCAACCGACCCCATGCTCACCGCCCGCAACCTCTCGAAGCGCTTCGGCCCGCGGCTCGTCTTCCAGCGGGTCGACGTCTCGCTCGGGCGCGGCGACTTCCTGCTCGTGACCGGGCCGAACGGCTCCGGCAAGACGACGCTCCTGCGCGTGCTCGCGGGGCTCGCCGCCCCCAGCTCGGGCGAGCTCGACCTGCCGCCGCGCCGGCTCGTCGGCTACCTCGGGCACGAGCCGATGGTCTACCGCGAGCTGACCCCGCTCGAGAACCTCCACCTCTTCGGCCGGCTCTACCGCGTGCCGGAGCGCGGCGAGCGGATCGGGATGCTGCTCGAGCGCTTCGGCCTCTGGGAGGTTCGCCGCGAGCGGGTCGGGACGTTCTCGCGGGGGATGCAGCAGCGGCTCGGGCTCTGCCGCGTGCTCCTGCACGAGCCGGAGCTGCTCGTGCTCGACGAGCCGTTCAACGCGCTCGACGCCGACGGGGCGCGGCTCCTCGACGAGGCGCTCGCGGAGCTCGCGGACCGCGCGTTCGTCGTCGCCACCCACGACCCGGAGCGCGTCGAGCGGCTCGCCACCGGGCGGATCGCCTTCGCATGAGCTACCTCGCCGACGTCGGCGCGCTCGCGCGCAAGGACCTGCTGCTCGAGCTGAGGGCGAAGGAGACGGTGCCCGCGATGCTCCTGTTCGTGCTCTCGACCCTCACCGTCTTCCACTTCGCGCTCCCGCGCGGCACCGGCCACGTCGCCGCGCTCGGCCTGCTCTGGATCGCGCTCGTCTTCACCGCGCTCCTCGGCCTCACGCGCGCGTTCGTGCCCGAGCGCGAGCAGGGCCTGATGGACGCGCTCGTGCTCGCGCCGTGCGACCGGAGCGCGATCTGGCTCGGGAAGGTGCTCGCCGTGCTCGCCTTCCTCGGCCTCGCCGAGGTCGTCGCGCTCCCGGCGTTCGCCGCCTTCTTCTCCGGTCTGGACGGCCGCACCGTCGCCGCCGTCGCCCTCGCCGACGTCGGGATCTGCGCGGTCGGGGCGCTGACGGGCGCGATGGCCGTCGCCGGCCGCGCGCGCGAGCTCGTCCTGCCGCTCCTCTTCCTCCCGCTCGCGATCCCGGTCGTCGTCGGCGGCGTCGGCGCGAGCGCCGGCGCCGGGGGGCGCTACCTCGGCTTCCTCGTGCTCTACGACGCCGTCTTCGGGCTGCTCGCCTGGGCGGCGTTCGAGTACGTCGTCTCCGAGACCTGACGCGGGGCGGGACGACGGCCCGGACTACAGTTCCCCGGGTGAGGGCGATCCGGCTCCCGGAGCTCGCGGCGGCGGCGGCGGCGCTGCTCGGCGCCGCGATCGCGCTGATCGCCTTCTACGCGCCGACGGACGCCGACCAGGGCCTCTCCCAGCGGATCTTCTACTTCCACGTGCCGATCGCGCTCACCGCCTACGCCTGCTTCGGCTGGGGCGCCTGGAAGGCGCTCCTGCACCTGTGGAAGCGCCCCGAGGGCGCCGACCTCGAGAGCTACGTCGCGATCCACCAGGGCGTGGTGTTCGGCTCGCTCACGCTCCTCACCGGCTCGATCTGGGCGAAGATCTCGTGGGGCGTCTGGTGGGCCTGGAGCGACAACCAGCTCGTGCTCTTCCTCGTCCTCTTCCTCTTCTACTGCGCGTACTTCATGCTCCGCTACTCGGTCGACCCGGGGCCCGCGCGGGCGAACATGTGCGCGGTCTACGCCCTCTTCGGCGTCGTCCTGATCCCGATCTCCTTCCTCGCGATCCGGCTCTCGCGGAGCTTCATCCACCCCGTCGTCTTCACGAGCCACGGTCCGCAGATGACCGGCTCGCAGTTCCTCACGTTCTGTGTCGCCCTCGCCGGGATGCTCGCGCTCTTCGCGACGCTCTACCAGCTCGAGCTCGCCGGGAAGCGCCTCGACGCGCACCTGCGGGAGCTGCGCGAGCTCCTCGCATGACCCCCTCGGAGAAGTACACCGCCGCCGCGTACCTCGTCGTCTTCGTCGGCGTGCTCGCCTACGTGCTGATCATCGCGGCGAAGCTGCAGCGGCTGCAGCGCCAGGTCGCCGACATCCTCGAGCGGCTCCGGGAGCGCGATGGCTGAGGCCTTCTTCTGGCCCGCCCTCGTCGCCTACGGCGAGGCCGCCCTCGCGTACTCCTCGCCGCGCTTCAGCGGCCTCGGGACGTGGGGGGTGCGCGTCGGCTGGCTCGCGCAGACCGCGCTGCTCGCGCTCCAGGCGGTGCGCGTCGACGGGTTCCCGTGGTCGTCGTGGGCGGGCTCGCTGAACCTGTTCGTCTGGCTCGTGGTCGGGACGTACCTGATCTGGGGCTGCCGGCCGCGCTTCCGGCTGCTCGGCCTCACCGTCATGCCGCTCGCCGTGGTGCTCTTCCTCGCCGCGCGGATCGGCGGCGGCACGGCTGTCGGCGAGCGCTCGCACTACGGCAACGTCTTCCTCGTGCTGCACGTGGGGCTCGTGCTGGCCGCGTTCGCCGGGTTCACGCTGGCCGCCGGCCTCTCGGGCCTCTACCTCGTCGAGGAGCGCCGGCTGAAGCGGCGCGCGGCGGACATCCTGCGCCTGCGCCTGCCCTCGCTCGTCACGCTCGAGCGGCTCGCGACGCGGACGATCGCGGTCTCGCTGCCGCTCCTCACCCTCGGTCTCGTCGCCGGCTTCGTGCGCCTGCGCGACCGCGGCGGCGGCGTCGACGCGCTGATGGGCGCGACGATCGCCGCGTGGGGGGTCTACGCGGCGTTCCTCGCCCTCCGCCCGACCGGCCGCACCGGCGCGCACCTCGCGCTCGCCGGCTTCGCGCTCGTCATCGTCGCCCGGGTGGCGCTCGCCGGGAGCCACTTTTGAGGCTGTCGCTCGTCGGCATCTCCCACCACGTCGCGCCGGTCGAGCTGCGCGAGCGGGTCGCGCTGCCGCTCGACCGCGCGGCGAGCCTCGCCCGCCGCCTCGGCGACGCCGTCTGCCTCTCGACCTGCAACCGCACCGAGGTCTACCTCGCCGGCGGGGACGAGTCGCGCGCGCTCGCCTCGCTCGAGGAGCTCGCCGGCGAGCCGCTGCGCGCGGTCGCCTACCGGCTGCACGACGAGGCGGCGGCGGTGCACCTCTTCCGGGTCTCGGCGGGGCTCGACTCGCTCGTACCCGGCGAGAGCGAGATCCTCGGCCAGGTGCGCGCCGCCTTCGACGCGGCCCGGCCGGGGCCCTTCCTCGACCGCGTCTTCCGGCAGGCGCTCGCGCTCGGCAAGCGGGTGCGGGCGGAGACGGCGATCGGCGAGAGCCCCGCCTCGGTGCCGGCCGCGGCGGCCGCGCTCGCGCAGCAGGTGTTCGGCGACCTCGCCGGCCGGCGCGTGCTCCTCGTCGGCGCGGGCCGGATCGGCGAGCTCGCGGCCGGGAGCCTCTCGGCCCGCGGCGCCGCGATCGCCTTCGTCGCCAACCGCAGCCCGGAGGCGGGCGCCGCGCTGGCGGCGCGCTTCGGCGCCGAGGCGGTCTCCCTCGGGGACGTTCCCGCGAAGCTCGGCGAGGTCGACGTCGTCCTCGCCGCGACGGGCGCGTCCGGCGCGCTGATCGGCGCCGGCGACGTCCCTGCGCGGCGCCGGCACCCGCTCTTCTTCATCGACATCGCCGTGCCGCGTGACGTCGACCCGGCCGTGGGCGCGCTCGAGGGCTGCTACCTCTACGACATCGACGACCTGGAGGCCGTCGTCGCCGAGACCCTCTCGGGCCGTCGCGCCGAGGCGGAGCGCGCCGAGCAGCTGGTCGCGCTCGAGGCGCAGCGGTTCAAGGAGTGGCGCGCGTCGCTCGAGGTCGTGCCCGCGATCGCGTCGCTGCGGGCGCGGGCGGAGGAGATCCGGGCCGGCGAGCTCGCGAAGCTCGGCGCCCTGAGCGAGGACGAGCGCCGTACGGTCGAGTCGGTCACCGCGCAGATCCTGAACAAGCTCCTGCACCTGCCGACCGTGCGCATGAAGGAGGCCGCGGTCGGGCCCGACGGGGCGCGCTACGCGCACGCGGTTCGTCACCTCTTCGGGCTGGACGAGGAGCCGTGAGAGAGCAACCCCCGCGGGCGGCCCGCCCCCTGCCGGCCCAGGCGCCGACGGCCTTCGTCCGCGTGCGCAGCCGGGCGCGGCGGTGCGGGCCGGTGACGGGCGGGAGGAGGGCCGGCTGTGCTCGTTCGCATCGGGTCGCGCGGATCTAGGCTCGCGCTCGCGCAGGCGGAGCTCGCCGCCGCGGTCGTCCGCCGCGCGGGGCACGAGGTCGCGTTCGTGCCGATCACGACCGCCGGCGACCGCGACCGGTCGCGCCCGTTCGGCGAGATCGGCGCCCGCGGGGTGTTCGTGAAGGAGATCGAGGAGGCCCTGCTCGCGGGGCGGATCGACGTCGCCGTGCACTCCGCGAAGGACATGACCTCGACCGACACCGCCGGCCTCGCCGTCGGCGCGTACCTGGAGCGGGACGACCCCCGCGACGCGCTCGTCGGCGCCGCCGCGATCCGGCCGGGGATGCGCGTCGGCACCGCCTCGGCGCGGCGGAAGGCGCAGCTGCTCGCCCTCGAGCCGACGCTCTCGGTCGAGCCGCTCCGCGGCAACGTCGAGACGCGCCTGCGCAAGGCGCGCGAGCGCGGGCTCGACGCGCTCGTCCTGGCCGCGTGCGGCCTCGACCGGCTCGGCCTCGCGGCGGAGGTCGGGCTGCGCTTCCCCACCGGGACGCTGCTGCCCGAGGCGGCGCAGGGCGCGCTCGCGCTCCAGGTGCGCGCGGGCGAGGAGGAGCTCGTCGCCGCCGGGGACTCGGCGGAGACGCGGCGGCGCGTCGAGGCGGAGCGCGCGTGCGTCGCCGCGCTCGGCGCCGGCTGCCTCGCGCCCGTCGCCGCCCACCACGACGGCGAGCGGCTCGACGCGCTGATCGCCGCCGAGGACGGCTCGTGGCTCGAGCGGCGGAGCGGGACCGACCCGGCCGCCGTCGCGGCCGCGCTCGCCGAGGCGTCGCGGAGGCGGGCGGCGTGAGGGTGATCGTCACCCGCCCGCGCGCGCAGGCGGGCCCGCTCGTCGCGCGGCTCGAGGCGCTCGGCCACGAGGTGGTCGAGTGCCCGCTGATCGAGATCGAGCGCACCTCCGACGAGCCGATCGACTGCGCCGGCTACGAGTGGGCGGTCGTGACGAGCCCGAACGGCGCCGACGAGGTGGCGCGGCGGGCGCGGAACCTGCCGAAGGTCGCGGCGGTCGGCCCCGGCACCGCCGAGCAGCTGCGCGCGCACGGGATCGAGCCCGACTTCGTCCCGAAGGTGTCGTCGGTCGACGGCCTGCTCGCCGAGTTCCCGCGGCCCGAGGGGAAGGTCGTCTACCTCGCGGCCGAGAACGCCCGCCGCCGGCCGATCGAGGCGCTCGGGGCGGACTACGTCCCGCTCTACCGCACCGTCCTGCTCCGGCCCGACCCGCCCGAGGGCGACGTCGTCGTGCTCGCCTCCGGCTCCGCCGCGCGCGCGTACGCCTGGACGGGCGGGCGGGCGCCGGCGGTCTCGATCGGGCCCGAGACGACGCGGGTCGCCCGCTCGGTCGGCCTCGAGGTCGCGCTCGAGGCGGAGTCGCACGACCTCGACGGACTCGTCGCCGCGGTCGAGCGCCTGGCCGCGGCGACGTGAGCTTCCGCTTCGTCACCTTCCTGACCGACTTCGGGGTCGAGGACGACTTCGTCGGCGTCTGCCGGGGCGTGATCCGCACGATCGCGCCGGAGGCCACCGTGATCGACCTCACGCACGGGATCCCGCCGCAGGCGGTGACGCAGGGCGCGATCGTCCTCGCCCGCGCCACGCCCTACCTGCCCGTGGCCGTCCACCTCGCGGTCGTCGACCCCGGCGTCGGCAGCGAGCGGCGGCCGGTCGCGGTCCGCACCGCCGCCGGGCGGATCTTCGTCGGGCCCGACAACGGCCTGCTGATGCTCGCGGCCGACGCCGAGGGCGTCGAGGCCGCGCGCGCGCTCACGAACCCCCGCTACCACCTCGCGCGGGTCTCGCGCACCTTCCACGCCCGCGACCTCTTCGCCCCGGTCGCCGCCCACCTCGCCGCCGGCGCCGCCTTCGCCGACCTCGGCGAGGAGGTCGACGCGGCGGAGCTCGTCCGCGTCGACGTGCCACGCCCCGAGGTCGGGACCGGCCGGCTGCTCGCGACCGTGCTCACGACCGACCGCTTCGGGAACCTCGCGCTGAACGCGCGGCGGGAGCACCTCGAGCGGCTCGGCCTCGAGCTCGGGGACTGGGCCGAGCTGCAGTTCGCGCTCGAGCCGTACTACGCGCGCGTCGCGGCGACGTACGCCGACGCGGAGCCGGGCACGCTCATCCTCTACGAGGACTCCTACGGGTCGCTCGCGATCGCGATCCGCGACGGCAACGCCGCGCGGCTGACCGCGGCCGGGCCCGGCGACCGCGTCAGGATCAGGCCGGCCGAGCACGGCGACGTCCGCTGACCGCGCGCCCGCGAGGCGGCCGGACGACGCGCGAAGAGTGGCGAGGGCCGGACTTGAACCGGCGACACCACGGTTTTCAGCCGTGTGCTCTACCAGCTGAGCTACCTCGCCGCGGCGCTCCAGTGTACCCGGCTCCCGGCCGCAGGGCGCCCGCGGGCGGGGCGCAGTAGCCTTGCCGCATGCCAGCCGGGGAGACGCCGCCCGTCGCGGTGATCGGCGCGGGACTCGACCTCGGCGCGGGCCGCCGCGGGGTCGACATGGGGCCGTCGGCGATCCGGTACGCGGGGCTGCAGGACCGGATCGAGCGGCTCGGCCGCCGCTGCGTCGACTGGGGCGACGTGGCCGCCGGCGTGCCCGAGGCGACCGAGGTCGGGCAGCCGGAGGCGCGCTACCTCGACTCGATCCTGCGCACGTGCGAGCGCGTCGCCTCGCTCGTGCACGACGCGCGTGCCGGCGGGTTCGTGCCGCTCGTCCTCGGCGGCGACCACTCCGTCGCGATCGGGACGCTCGGCGGGCTCGCGCGCGCGGACGGCCCCGGGGCCGCGCTCTGGATCGACGCGCACGGCGACCTGAACAGGCCCGAGACCTCGCCGACCGGCAACGTGCACGGGATGCCGCTCGCGGCCGCGCTCGGCGCCGCCGGCGACGCCTTCGCGAGCGACGCGTGGCCCACGCCGTCGCTCGAGCGGGTCGCGCTCGTGGGCGTGCGGTCGCTCGATCCGGGCGAGCGCGACCTCATCCGGGAGCTCGACCTGCGCGTCTTCACGATGAGCGACATCGACCGCGGCGGGCTCGAGCGGGCGATGAACGAGGCGCTCGCGTACGTCGACGGCGCCGCGTTCGTGCACCTCAGCATCGACCTCGACGCCGTCGACCCGATGGTGGCGCCCGGCGTCGGGACGCCCGTCCGCGGCGGCCTCTCCTACCGGGAGGCCCACCTCGCGGCGGAGCTCGTGGCCGAGTCCGGGCTGCTCGACTCCCTCGACCTCGTCGAGGTGAACCCGGTCCTCGACCGCGAGAACGCGACCGGCCTGCTCGCCGTCGAGCTCGCCGCGAGCGCGCTCGGGGCGCGGATCCTGTAGGAATCCCGGCGATGCGATGCCCGGCCGTCCTGGCGGCAGCGCTCCTGCCCGCGCTCGCGGGCTGCGGCGGCGGGGGCGGCGGGCGCGGCGAGGGCGCCCGGGCGACGACCGAGCCCGGGCCGCGGGCGGCCGTCGTCGTCGCGGGGCTCGAGCCCCCGGCCGGCTGCTACGTGACGGTGCTCCTCGTCGCGGACGCGACGAGGCGCCAGGTCGCGCGGGTGGAGCGCGAGCTCGTCGAGACCCGCGCGATCGCCCAGGTCTCGTTCGTCTCGAAGGGACTCGCCTTCAGGCGCTTCGCGCAGACGAACCCGCACGCGGCGAAGGGCATGCACGCGAACCCGTTCGCCGCGCGCTTCGAGGTGGTGCCGCGCACGGCGAGCGGGGCGTTCGCGATCGTCGGCCGCCTCGCCGTCGAGGGCGGGCCGATCGCGAGCGCGCGTCCGAGCAACGGCTGCGGCTAGCGGAGCCACCGGTCGTCAGTCCGGTTCCGGCTCGCCCTCGTAGTAGACGCGGCCCCTGAGCTCGTCGGGGAGGCAGTCGACGCCGAAGCCGGCCGGGTCGTCGTGCGGGTAGACGTACCCCTCGCCCCGGCCGAGGGCGCGGGCGCCCGCGTAGCCGGCGGAGCGGAGCGCGGCGGGCGGGCGCAGGTGGCCGTGCTCGCGCACGTCCGCCGTCGCGGCCTCGAGCGCCGCGTACGACGCGTTCGACTTCGGCGCGCGCGCGAGGTAGATCGCCGCCTGCGCGAGGTTGAGGCGCGCCTCCGGCAGCCCGACGTGCTCGACCGCCTGCGCCGCCGCGACCGCGACGAGGAGCGCCTGCGGGTCGGCGTTGCCGACGTCCTCGGACGCGAGCACGATCATGCGGCGCGCGACGAAGCGCGGGTCCTCGCCGCCCTCGAGCATCGCCGCGAGGTAGTAGACCGACGCCTGCACGTCTCCGGCGCGCGTCGACTTGATCCACGCCGAGACGAAGTCGTGGTGCGCGTCGCCGCCCTTGTCGTAGACGAGCGGCCGCTTGCGGGCCGCGTCCTCGACGTGCGCCGCGCTCGGCCCGACCCCCTCGTCGCGGGCCGTCTCGACCGCGAGCTCGAGGATCGACAGCGCCGTGCGCGCGTCGCCGCCGGCCCGCCGGGCGACGAGGCGGGTCACCTCCGGCGGGACGGTCGCGCCGAGCTCGGCCGCCCCGCGCGCGACGACCGCGGCGAGGTCGTCCTCTGAGAGCGGCTCGAGCTCGTAGAGCTGCGTGCGCGAGAGCAGCGCGGAAGAGAGCTCGAAGTAGGGGTTCTCGGTGGTCGCGCCGATCAGCGTGACGAGGCCCTGCTCGACGCCCGGCAGGAGGGCGTCCTGCTGCGCCTTGTTGAAGCGGTGGATCTCGTCGAGGAACAGGATCGTGCGGCGCCCGCTCGCGCCGAGTCGCTCGCGTGCGCGCGCGAGCACCTCCCGTACCTGGGAGACCGTGGCGGACACGGCGGAGAGCTCCTCGAACTCGGCGCCGGTCGTGTTCGCGACGATCCGGGCGAGGGTCGTCTTGCCCGACCCCGGCGGCCCGTAGAGCACGAGCGAGGGAACCCGGTCGGCCTCGATCGCGCGGCGGAGCGCGCGCCCCTCGCCGACCACGTGCCGCTGCCCCACGAGCTCGTCGAGCGTCCGCGGCCGCAGCCGCTGCGCGAGCGGAGCGATCTCGCCGAGCCGCCTTCCCGCCGCCTCGTCGAAGAGGTCGGGCATGGGGCCCAGTATGCTCGCGGCCGTGGTCGAGGCCCGGTTCGAGCTGCACGAGCCGGACGGGGCGTTCGCCGCGCTCGAGCGGTTCCTGGCCGCCGAGGGCTTCTGGGGCCGGCGCGGCGTCGCCGCCGACCTCTACCTCGGCTACGGCCTCTCCGGGCCGCTGCGGCGCACGGCGCACCCCGCCCCGCCCGAGCCGTGCCCGCTGCCGCTCCTCGCCTGCCGCATCCGCCCCGACCCGCCGCCGCGCGCGCAGGCCGGGGGCGCGGCGGGCGGGTACTCCCTCGGCGGGTGGGAGCGGAGCTGGGACGACGAGGGCTACGCCGCCGCGATCGAGGCGGTGCGGGCCGCGATCGCGCGCGGCGACGTCTACCAGGTGAACCTCGTCCAGCACCTCTCGGCGCCGTTCGAGGGCGCGCCCGCCGCGCCCGCGCGCGCGCTCGCGGCGCTGCGCCCGCTCGTCCCGAGGCCGTTCGCCGGCGACGGCTGGGCGGTCGTCTCGGCCTCGCCGGAGCTCTTCCTCGCCCGCCGCGGCCGCCGGCTCGCCACGCGGCCGATCAAGGGCACGCGTCCGGCCGGGCAGGAGGTGCGCTCGGAGAAGGACTCGGCCGAGCACGTGATGATCGTCGACCTCGAGCGGAACGACCTCGCCCGCGTCTGCGAGCCGGGCTCGGTCCGCTGGCCCGAGCTCGGGCGGCAGCGCGAGCTCGCGGGGGTCGCGCACCTCGAGTCGACGGTGGAGGGCACGCTCCGCGAGGGCGCCGGGCTCGCGGAGATCCTCGCGGCGACGTTCCCGGGCGGGTCGGTCACCGGCGCGCCGAAGGTGGCGGCGCTCGACCTGATCGCGGCGCTCGAGCCGGTCGGCCGGGGCGCCTCGATGGGCGCGCTCGGCGTCGTGCGGCCCGACGGGGACTTCGACCTCGCGCTCACGATCCGCACGTTCGCGGTCGCGGAGGGGCGCATCCACCTGTGGGTCGGCGGCGGGATCGTCTGGGACTCGGACCCGGAGGCGGAGATCGAGGAGTCGTGGGTGAAGGCGCGGCCGCTCCTCGCCGCACTCGGGGCGCTGCAGCCGGCATGACCGGCCTGCTCGCCGTCGCGGTCGCCGGCCTGGGGGTCGTCGACCCCGAGGCCCCGGTCTTCCGCGCCGACGACGAGCCGGTCGTCCGCGGCACCGCCGCGTTCGAGACCGTCCGCATCCGCGGCGGCCGCCCGGTCCTGCTCGCGCGCCACGCGGAGCGGCTCGCCCGGTCGGCGGCGGCGCTGCGGCTGCCGCCGCCGGACGGCGCGGAGGAGCTCGCGCTCGAGGCCGCGGCGGCGGCGGGCGCCGACGAGGCCGCGCTGCGGCTCTTCCGCACCGCGCGGACGCTCGTGGCGACGGTGGCGCCGCTTCCGCCCGGGCTGGAGGAGCTCCGCCGGCGCGGGCTCGCGCTCGTGACCGTCCCCGTCCGGGCGGGCGGGCTCCTCGCCGGGATCAAGTCGACGAGCTACGGCGCGAACATGGCCGCGGCGGCCGAGGCGCGGGCGCGGGGCGCCGACGACGCGCTCTTCGTCGGCGAGGACGGCGCCGTGCTCGAGGCGACGACCGCGAACGTCTGGTGGCGCGACGGCGACGTCCTCTCGACCCCGGCCCTCTCGACCGGCGTCCTGCCCGGCGTCACGCGGGCGGTCGTGGCGGAGCTCGCCGCCGGCGCCGGGCTGCGCGTGCGCGAGGGGACGTTCGCGCTCGAGGCGCTGCTCGGCGCCGACGAGGCGTTCACGAGCTCGGCCGTCCGGGAGCTCGTTCCCGTCGCCAGCGTCGACGGCGCGCCGCTCCGCCGCGGGGACGCCGCCCGCCGGCTCCAGGCCCTGCTCGAGCAGGTCGACGGCGGGCGCCCAGGTACCCTCTGACCGTGGCCGACGAGAAGAAGGTCCGGCTGGGCGGGATGGCGCTCGCGAACGGCGTGCTCGTGCACGGCCCGACGTCGTGGGCGTGCGCGATCCGGACGGCCGACGGGCGCCTCGAGGTCGCGTCGCGGCGCAAGCGCTTCGCCGCGGCGGACGTGCGCAGCCCGCTCCTGCGCGGGCCGCTCCGGCTCGCCGAGGTCTTCGCGCTCGTCCCGGAGGTGAAGCGGGCGCTGCCCGAGGCGCAGCTCCCGTTCGCGCGGGGGCGGGTGGTCGGCGCCGTGCTCGGGAGCGCCGCCGTCGTCCACGGGATCCGCCGCTCGCGGCTCCGGGCGACGGCGAAGGAGCTGCTCGGCAGCCTGCTCAGCGTCGCGCCCGCGGTGCTCTCCCTGCGCGAGGGCTCGGTCGCCGCCTACCACGGCGCCGAGCACATCGCGATCGGCTCCTACGAGCACGGCTCGCCCCGCGAGCGCGAGCACGAGCGCTGCGGGACGCACCTCGTCGGGCCGCTGCTCGCGACCGCGACGGCGGGCAACGTGCTCGCCGCGCGGGCCCCCGCCCACCTCCGCCCGGCCGCCCGCCTCGCCGCGACGGTCGGCGCCGTGGCCGCGTCGACCGAGGTCTTCGGCTGGATGCTCCGCCACCCCGACCACCGCCTCGCCCGCGCCCTCGCGAAGCCGGGGCACGAGTTCCAGCATCGGGTCGCGACCGCCGAGCCGACGCGGGAGCAGCTCGAGGTCGCCGAGGCGGCTCTCCGTGCCTGCCTCGAGCTCGAGACCGCGTAGCCGCCTCGACCCGGCGGTCTTCGACCTTCCGGTCGGAAAGCTCCGCGCCGGCTACTACACCGACGCCTACTTCAACCACACCCGCGCGGCGCTCCTCGCCGACGGCCGGCACCCGCGGGTGCTCATGCAGGTGTTCCAGAAGCAGGAGGCGTACCTCGGCGGTATGGACGAGGCGATCGCGATCCTCAAGCTCTGCTCCGAGGACTGGGCCGGGCTGGAGGTGCGCGCGCTCCACGACGGCGACGCGATCGCGCCGTACGAGACGGTGATGACGATCGAGGGCGACTACACGGCCTTCGCGCATCTCGAGACGCTGTACCTGGGGACGCTGGCGCGGCGGACGCTGATCACGACGAACGTCGTGCGCGTGCTCGAGGCCGCGAACGGCAAGCCGATCATCTTCATGCCGGCGCGCCACGACCACTACCGCGTGCAGACGGGCGACGGCTACGCCGCCTACGTCGCCGGGCGGATCACGGGCTTCCCCGTCGGCGTCACCACCGACGACCAGGCCTCGTGGTGGGGCGGCCGCGGCGTCGGGACGGTCCCGCACTCCCTGATCGCCGCGTACGGCGGCGACACCGTGCTGGCGGCGCGGCGCTTCGCCGACTGGGCGCCCCCCGACATGAACGTGACCGTGCTCGTCGACTTCGACAACGACTCGGTCGAGACCGCGCTCGCGGTCGCGCGGGAGCTCGGCCCCCGCCTCTGGGGCGTGCGCCTCGACACCTCCGAGACGCTGGTGGACAGCTCGCTCTGGCCGGAGCTCGGCGACTTCCGGCCGACCGGGGTCAACCCGAGGCTCGTGCGCAAGGTGCGGGACGCGCTCGACGCCGCCGGCTTCCCGGGCGTCCGGATCGTCGTCTCCGGCGGCTTCGACGCCGGCAAGATCCGCGCCTTCGAGCGCGAAGGGGTGCCGGTCGACGCCTACGGGGTGGGGTCGTCGCTGATCCGCGGCGCCAACGACTTCACCGCCGACGTGGTCCTCCTCGACGGCAGGCCCTGCGCCAAGGCGGGCCGCCGCTTCCGGCCGAACCCGAGGCTCGAGCCCGTCGTCTGACCCGGGCCGGCTTTAGGCTGTCGGGCGTCGTGCCGATGAGAGCCCCGATGGTCGCCTCCGCCGGATCCTCCGTGGCCGACTTCGCGACCACGTGGCTCCCGGTCGCCTTCTTCGTCGTGATGCTCGTGGTCGTCTGGCTGCTCTGGCGGACGGTGAAGCTGATGCCGCGCGTGAAGCCGATGGAGATCACGCCCGGGTCGGCCTCCTCGGTCACGTGGGACCAGGTGGCCGGGCTCGACGAGGCCAAGGCCGAGCTGCAGGAGGTGGCGGACTTCCTCCGCGACCCGAAGCGCTTCGAGGCGCTCGGCGCGCGCGTCCCGAAGGGGATCCTGCTCCACGGCCCGCCCGGCACCGGCAAGACGCTCGCGGCGAAGGCGGTCGCGAACGACTCGGGGGCGCGCTTCTACGCGCAGAGCGCGTCGGCCTTCGTCGAGATGTTCGCCGGGCTCGGCGCCGCGCGCATCCGCAAGCTGTTCGAGGAGGCGCGGAAGAACGCGCCCTCGATCGTCTTCATCGACGAGCTCGACGCGGTCGGGCAGGCGCGCAGCGGCCACTCCTTCAACCGGGAGCAGGACCAGACGCTCAACCAGCTCCTCGTCGAGCTCGACGGCTTCGGCGCGCGCGACCAGGTCGTCGTGATGGGGGCGTCCAACCGGCTCCAGGACCTCGACCCGGCGCTCCTCCGCCCCGGCCGCTTCGACCGGCAGATCCTGATCCAGCAGCCGGACCTCCGCGGCCGCGAGGCGATCCTCGGCGTGCACACCCGCGGGAAGCCGCTCGCCCCCGACGTCGACCTGCCCGGGATCGCGCGGCAGACGTCCGGCCTGACCGGCGCCGACCTCGCCAACATCTGCAACGAGGCCGCGATCGCGGCGGGCCGCGCGCACCGCGCGGTCATCACCGGCGCCGACTTCGACTACGCGGTCGAGCGCGTCGTCGCGGGGCTGCAGCAGCGCCGCGTCGTGACCGACAAGGAGAAGCGCATCCTCGCCTACCACGAGGGCGGGCACGCCCTCGTCTCGCACCTCGTCGGCCGCGAGCCGCAGAAGGCGACGATCATCGCGCGCGGCGCCGCCCTCGGCTTCGTGCTCCACCTCTCGGAGGAGGAGCGGCACCTCGAGACGCGCGAGGAGCTGCTCGACTGGATGGTCGTCGCGCTCGCCGGCCGCGCGGCGGAGCAGGTCGTGTTCGGGCGCGTCACGAACGGGGCGGCGAGCGACCTCGAGAAGGTGACCGAGATCGCGCGCTCGATGGTGTTCGAGTGGGGGATGGGCGAGGCCGTGACCTCGCGCACGATGCGCGCCGACAACTACGCGCTCTCCGAGGAGACGAAGCGGCTGCGCGACCAGGAGCAGGCGCGGCTCACCGACCACGCCTACTCGGAGGCGATCAGGCTCGTGACGAAGCACCGCGTCCTCCTCGACCGGGTCGCGACGGCGCTGCTCGACCAGGAGACGCTCACGCGGGAGGAGCTCGCCGCGGTCTTCGGCGACGTCGAGCGCGAGTCGCACGCCGCCGACACCGTCGGGCTCGTGCGGGCGCTGAACGCCGACCAGACCTCCTAGCGTCCCAGGGTGGAGATGTCCACGGCGCGCGGCGGGGCCCGGAGCTCCACCGGCTCGTCCCAGGCGCCGAAGCTGAGCTTCCCGGCGCCGCCCTTCGCGAGCGCGAGCGGGTACGGCTTCCCCCGGGTCGAGACGTAGAGCGTGCCGCCCTGCTCCGCGTCCCGCACCTCGATCGCGGGCGCGTCGCCGATCGTCGTCTCGTCGCCCTTCTCGAGCTTCCCGTGCGCTCCGAGCATGGTCGTGAAGAGCCGCTCGAGGTCGGTGAGGGGGGTGAACGTCGCGAGGTCGCCCGTCGTGGCCGACGCCTTCAGCCACCTGCCCTCGAGCAGCCGGGCGGCGCCGGCGCCGACGAAGCTGCGCCAGAAGGAGGCGTCGCCCTTCACGTAGGCGGTGGAGCCGATCCGGACGAGGTCGAACGTGAGCCCGTTCGCGGTGACGCGCCCCTTGCCGCCGCGGCCGGCGACGAGCTCGAGGTCGACCCGGAGCGGCGTGCCGCCGCCGGCGCTCGACCCGGTGACGTGGACCGAGGTCGCCGTCCTCACGGCCGCCTGCGCGTCGGCGACGATCTGCTCCGCCGTCCTGCCGGCCTCGCCGTTCGACTTCGGGCCGCCGCCGCACGCCGCGAGGAGCGCCGGGAGCGCGACTGCGATCAGGAGCCGGCGGCGCACGCCCCCGATCCTCTCACGCCGGGCGGCCGCTAGCATCGGCCGCGTGGGCGCGGCGGGCATCGACCACGTTGGGATCGCGGTCGACGACCTCGACGGCGCCGTCGCCGCCTACGGCAGGCTCTTCGGCGCGGTGCTCGAGCACCGCGAGGTGCTCGAGGAGGACGGCGTCGAGGTGGCGCTCCTCCGCCTCGGCGAGGGCCGGGTCGAGCTGCTCGCGGCGCTCGGCCCGGACACCCCGGTCGGACGGTTCGTCGCCGCTCGCGGCCCGGGCATGCACCACCTCGCGCTCGCGGTCGACGACGTCGCCGCGGAGCTCGAGCGGCTGGCGGCCGGCGGGGCGGAGCTCGTCGACCGGCGGCCGCGGTCCGGCCTCCTCGGCAGGGAGGTCGCGTTCGTTCACCCGCATGCGACGGGCGGGGTCCTGGCAGAGTTGGTCGGCCGTGGCTGAGCGCGACCGGGTCTGGCTCGAGATCGCCTTCGAGGGCGGCCAGGCGCTGCGCCTGACCGTGCCGCTGCAGACCGCCGACGACCTCGACCGCGCGCTCGCGGCCGGGGGAGACTCGCTCTCGTTCGAGGCGGAGGACGGGCGCTACACGCTCGTCCTGAAGAAGATCGTCTTCGTGAAGCGGTACGCGCGGGAGGCCACCGTGGGCTTCGGCGCGGCCGCGTAGGCCGCGGAGCTGGTTACCCCGCGGCCGCCCGCGGGCACTCTCGACGCGTGCCACCGCCACTGACCGCGCGAGGCGCCCGCGGCGGCGAGGCCGCCCGCGTCCGGGCGCTCGTGGACGCCGCGCAGGCCGGTGACCGCGGGTCGCTCGAGGAGCTCTACCTGATCCACTTCGACCGGATCTTCGGCTACCTCCACGTCACGGTCGGCAACAGGCACGACGCCGAGGACCTGACGACGCAGACGTTCCTGAAGATGCTCGAGTCGATCGGGCGCTTCCGCTGGGGGTCGGCGCCGTTCTCGGCCTGGCTCTTCCGGATCGCCCACAACCTCGCGATCGACCACTTCCGCGCCACGCGGCGCTGGCAGCCGGAGGACGAGGTGCCCGAGCCGGAGCCGGACGAGACGACGTCGGCCGAGGCCGGCGCGCTCGACTCGATCGGGCGGCGCTCGATGCTCGAGCTGATCGACAGCCTCTCGCTCGAGCAGCAGCAGGTGCTCACGCTCAAGTTCGTGTTCGGGTTCTCGAACGGGGAGGCCGCGACCGTGCTCGGCAAGACGGAGGGCGCGGTCAAGTCGCTGCAGCACCGCGCGCTCGTCACCTTGCAGCGGAAGCTCGCCTCCGGCGAGGAGCCGGCGGGCGCCGAGTAGGCTCTCGTTCCGTGGCGCTCGAGGTCGGGATCGTCGGGCTCCCCGGCGCGGGCAAGACGACGCTCTTCACCGCGCTCACGAAGGCGGGGGGCGGCGAGTACGGGAAGACGAACGTCGGGATGGCGTCGATCGCCGACGAGCGGCTCGCCGCGCTCGCCCGCGTCGTCGAGGCGCGGAAGGTGACGCCCGCGGCGATCCGCGTGCAGGACGTGCCGGGCACCGGGCCCGCGCTCCTCGGCGCGCTCCGCCAGGTCGACGCCCTCCTCGTCGTCCTCGACGGCCACTCGCCGGGGGCCGACCCGGCGGGCGACCTCGAGAACCTCCGGCTCGAGCTCCTCGTCGCCGACCGCGACCACGTCGAGCGGCGGCTCGAGCGCGTCGAGAAGCAGGCGAAGTCGGGTGACCCGAAGCTCCGGGCCGAGGTCGAGGAGCTCCGCCGCGTGCTCGCCCACGCCGACGGCGGCTCCTCGCTCGCGGACTACCCGGGCGCGCTCCCGGCCGGGCTCGAGCCGCTCACGACGAAGCCGCTGATCGCGGTCGAGAACGGCCCGGGCGGGATCGACCTGGCCCTCGAGGCCGAGCTCGCGGAGCTGCCGGACGAGGAGGCGGCGGCGTTCCGGGACGGCGGCGGCTCGGCGCTCGACGAGGTCGTGCGCCGCCTGCGCGACGAGCTCGACCTCGTCACGTTCTTCACCGCCGGCGAGAAGGAGACGCGCGCGTGGACGCTCCGGAACGGGCAGACGGCGCTCGAGGCGGCCGCCGCGATCCACAGCGACATCGCCCGCGGGTTCATCCGCTGCGAGGTGATCGGCTGGCGCGACCTCGTCGAGTCGGGCTCGCACGCCGAGGCCGCGCGGCGCGGGCTCCAGCGGCTCGAGGGCAAGACGTACGTCGTCCGGGACGGCGACGTGCTGAACGTCCGCTTCAACGTCTGAGCGCGTCCGAACCGGTCGCCGCCGGCGGGCGAACCAGGCGGCGATGGGCACGTTCACGCGGGCCGAGTGGCGGCGGCTGACGGGGTTCGGCGGGGCCGTCCTCGCTCTCCACCTGCTCGGCTTCGGGCTCTTCGCGTGGTACGCGCGCTCGACGCCGGCGCTCGCCGGCCTCGGCGTGCTCGCGTACACCTTCGGGCTCCGCCACGCCTTCGACGCCGACCACATCGCCGCGATCGACAACACGACGCGGAAGCTTCTCGCCGACCGGCAGAGGCCGGTCGGCGTCGGCTTCTTCTTCTCGCTGGGCCACTCGTCGGTCGTGTTCGCGCTCACGCTCGCTCTCGCGGTCGCGACGCACGCGGTCGGCGCCGGCATGCCCGCGCTGCAGCGCTACGGCGGGACGATCGGCGCGGGCGTCTCCGGCACCTTCCTGTGGGCGATCGGGATCCTGAACCTGCTCGTGCTCGTCGACGTCGCGCGGGTCTTCCTCGACTGCCGACGGGGGAGCTGCGACGAGGAGCGGCTGGAGCGGCGGCTCCAGGAGCGCGGCTTCGTGAACCGCTACCTCGCCGGCGGGCTCGCGCGCCGGATCACCGCGAGCTGGCACACGTACCCGCTCGGCATGCTCTTCGGGCTCGGGTTCGACACGGCGACCGAGGTGGGCCTGCTCGCGCTCGCCGCGGGCGTCGCGACGCACGGCGCGCCGTTCCTCGCCGTGCTGGCGCTGCCCCTCCTCTTCGCCGCCGGCATGAGCCTGATGGACACCGCCGACGGCGCGTTCATGACGCACGCCTACGGCTGGGCGCTCTCGAACCCGGTGCGCAGGGTCTTCTACAACCTCACCGTCACGAGCCTCTCGGTCGCGGTCGCGCTCGCGATCGGCACGGTCGAGCTGCTGCAGGTGCTCTCGGTGTGGCCGTGGCTCGACGGGCTCGACCTGGGCACCCTGGGCCTCGGGGTCGCCGGCCTCTTCGTGCTCGCCTGGGGGCTCTCGTTCGCCGTCTGGAAGGTGGGCCGGGTCGAGGAGCGGTGGGCGGCGCTCGCCGAGGTCAGGCCGAGATGAGGCCGACGCCGGCCAGCGTCAGCGCGATGCCCGCGAGCTGGGAGCGCGACACGCGCTCGCGCAGGACGAGCGCGGCGAGGACGACGGTCACGACCGGGTAGAGCGACGCGAGCACCGACGTCAGGCTGACGAGCCCGCGGCCCGACGCGGCGGCGAAGAGGAGGTTCCCGAGCGTGTCGCCGCAGCCGACGGCCGCGACGACCGCGAGCCGGGGGCCCGCGAGCGCGAGCGGCGGGCGGCGCGCCGCGACCGTCGCGGCGACGAGGCCGGCCGACGTGAGACGGAAGACGAGCGAGCTCCACCACGCGTCGACCGACCCGGCGGCGTGCATGGGCGGGAAGTAGAAGCCGAACCCGACGGCCGCGAGCAGCGCGAGCCCGGCGCCGGCGGCGAGCCGCCTCCCCTCCGCCTGGTGCTCCTGCGCGGCGAGCGCGACGCCGGCGAGCGCGCACGCGCTTCCGGCGAGCTGCGCCGCGCTCGGCCGGTCGCCGGTGGCGAGCCCGAAGACGACCGGGACGATCGCCGAGGCGCCCGCGATCGGCGCGACCACCGCCATCGTCCCGGTCGCCGTGCCGCGGTAGTAGGCGTAGAGGCCGAGCGTGCCCGAGAGCGCCGCCGGCGCCGCCCAGAGGACCCCGGCTCCGTCCGGCCCCTCGCCCCGCGCGGCCACGACCAGCGCGAGCGCCGCGGCGCCGGCGAGCTGGGCCCAGAGGAGGACCCGGAGCGCGCCGAGCGTCCGTCCCTGCCACGGGCCGACGAAGTCGGCGACGCCCCAGGCGAGGCTCGCGCCGAGCGCCAGCGTGACGGCCGCCCCCAACGACCCTAGACGGGCCGGGTGGCGGCGGTCGCGTCGAGCTGGTTCGCGTGGTAGAGGACGGCCGCCTCGGCCGTGCGCGCCGCCCGCGCGTCGTGGTGGGCCGCGACGCAGTGCAGGAGCTCGGCCCGCTGCGCGGTCGTGAGCCCGGTGGCGGCGCGGTCGACGAGCCGCACGCCGAGCTGGACGTGGCCGAGCAGCCGTCCCTCCTCCGTCGGGGCGAACGAGGGGCCGCGGGAGAGCTCGAGCGTGCGGCCGGCGTCGTGGACGAGCGCGGCGGCGAGCAGCAGCTCGGCGCGCAGGCGCGGATGGAGCTGGGCCGCCTCGCGGCAGAGGGTCGCGACGCCGACGGTGTGCTCGAGCAGCCCGCCGGCGTAGGAGTGGTGGTCGTCGGGCGTCGCCGGGTAGGCGGCGAGCTCGCACTCGGCCAGCACCGCCCGCACCGTCGCCGCGAGGCCGGGGTGCGTCAGCTCGCCCGCGAGGAACTCGAGGAAGCCCTGCAGCTCGTCGCGGTCGCGGCGCGCGGCCGGGGTGAGCGAGGCGGGGTCGACGTCCGCCGACTCGAGCGTGCGCACGTCCAGCTGGAGCCGGTCGCGGTAGCGCTCGACGCGGCCGAGGACGCGGACGGCGTCGCCCTCGCCGAAGCGGCCGTCGAGCAGCTCCACGTCGTTCCAGACGCGCGCCTCGATCCGCCCGCTCGGGTCGACGAGCTCGAGCGCGAGGTAGGGCGCGCCCGCCTTCGTCCGCAGCCTCCGCTTCGCCCTGACGGCGAAGACGCCCTCGACGACGCGGTCCTCCGCGAGCTCGGAGATCACGCTCCAACTCTACGGTAGCCTCAGGCCGTGCCCGCGCTCTCGCCGTTCCGCGCCCTCCGCTACGACGAGAGCGCCGGGGCCCTGGCCGACCTGGTCGCGCCGCCGTACGACGTGGTCGGGCCCGAGCAGCGCGAGCGGCTCGCCGCGCGCAGCCCCTACAACGTCGTCCACCTGACCCTGCCCTCCTCGCCCGAGGAGGCCGCGCGCGCGCTCGCCGACTGGCGCGGCCGGGGCGTGCTGCGCGAGGAGGCGCCCGCGCTCTGGTGGCTCGAGCAGACCTACACCGGCCCGGACGGCGTCGAGCGCACGCGCGAGGGGATCGCGGGCGCCCTCGAGGCCACGCCGTACGCCGCCGGCGAGGTGCTCCCGCACGAGCGCACGCACGAGGAGCCGAAGGCCGGCCGGCTCGCGCTCCTCCGCGCGACGCGGACGCAGCTCGAGCCGATCTTCCTCCTCTACGACGGCGACCCGCCGGCGTCGCGGCCGGGCGGCGAGCCGGTGCTCGAGGTCGACGAGGGCGGGGTGCGCACCCGCCTCTGGCGGCTGCCCGCGGAGGCGCTCGAGTTCCCCGCGCCGCTCCTCGTCGCCGACGGCCACCACCGCTACGAGACCGCGGTCGCCTACCGCGAGGAGCAGCCGGAGGCCGAGCGGACCTTCGCGGTGCTCGTCTCCTCGCGTAGCCCGGGCCTCGAGGTCTTCCCGACCCACCGGATCGTCCCCGACCTCGAGCGCGAGCCCGACGCGATCATGACCTCCACCTGGGACCAGGGCTCGCTCACGCTCTACCGGCAGGGCAACTTCTTCCGGATCGACTCGAGCGACGAGCTCGACGCGCGCGAGGTCGACCGCTACGGGAGCGGCTTCGAGTACACGCCGAACGCGCAGGAGGCGATCGAGGCGGTCGACTCGGGGCTCTACGAGGCGGCGTTCCTCGTGCGCGCGCCGACCGTCGCGCAGGTGGCGGAGTTCGCGCGGCGGGGCGAGACGATGCCGCAGAAGTCGACCTTCTTCTACCCCAAGCTGACCTCGGGCCTCCTCCTCTTCCCGCTGTGACGGAGTGGCTCGAGCTCTGCCGCGCGGCGCTCGTCGACGCCCAGGAGGAGCTGGCGGGGCTGCGCACGCGCGCCGAGCGGGAGCGGGTCGTCGGCCGCGGCGCGGGCGGCGACGACACGGCCGCGGTCGACGCCGCGGTCGAGGCGGCGGTGCTCCGCCACCTCGCCCGCGACGACTGCCGGGTCGTCTCCGAGGAGGCCGGCGTCCGCGGCTCCGGCCGCTACACCGTCGTCGTCGACCCGGTCGACGGCTCCCAGAACGCCGAGCGCGGGATCCCCTACTACTGCCTGAGCGTCGCGGTCGCGGACGGGGACACGGTCGACGACGTCTTCTTCGGCTACGTCTACGACTTCGGCGCGAACGAGGAGTGGTACGCGCTCCGCGGCGAGGGCGCCTTCCTCGGCGGCGAGCCGGTCGCGGGCGCGCCGAAGGACGGGCTCGAGCTGCTCTCGCTCGAGGCGACGACGGCGGCGCTCGTCGGCGAGAGCCTGCGCGTCCTCGCGCCGCTCGCGGACCGGGTGCGGGTGATGGGCGCGCAGGCGCTCAGCTACTGCCACCTGGCCGCGGGCCGGACCGACGCGGTCGTCTGCCTCAAGCCGGCGCGCGCCGTCGACTTCGCCGCCGCGCAGCTCCTCGTGCGCGAGCGCGGCTTCGCGTTCGAGCTCTTCGACGGCCCCCCGCTCGGGGCCTCCCCGCTCGACCTCGTCCCGCGTTCTCGGGTCGTGGCGGCGGGAACCGAAGGCCTGTGCCGCCGCATCGTCCAGGCGCTCACCGCGTCCTCGTAGGCTGCTCGGGCTGGAACTACGCCCACTGGCGCCGCGGCGTCTTCTACCCGGAGGGCTGCCCCGCCGAGCGCTGGCTCGGCTACTACGCGGAGCGGTTCGGGACGGTCGAGCTGAACACGACCTTCTACCGCCTCCCGCGCGCGGCCGCCGCGGCCCGCTGGGCGGAGGAGACGCCGCCGGGCTTCGTCTTCGCCGCCAAGGTGAGCCGCTTCGTCACGCACGTGAAGCGGCTCCTCGAGGTCGAGCGCCATCTCCCGCTCCTCCTCGGCCGGCTCGAGCCGCTCGCCGCGGCGGGCAAGCTCGGCCCGCTCCTCTGGCAGCTCCCGCCGACCTTCCGGCGCGACGACGAGCGGCTCGCCGCGGCGCTCGGCGCCGCGCCCCGCTCGCTCCGGCACGCGGTCGAGTTCCGCCACCCGAGCTGGTTCCAGCCGGACGTGATGGCGCTCCTGCGCGAGCGCGGCGTCGCGCTCGTCATCGCCGACCGGCCCGAGATCCGCTCCTTCCAGACGCACGAGCTCACCGCCGGCTTCACCTACCTCCGTTTCCACCACGGCTCCCGCGGCGCCCGCGGGAACTACTCGGAGGGCGAGCTCGCCGAGTGGGCCGCACGGATCCGCGGCTTCGCGGAGGCGGGCGACGTCTACGCCTACTTCAACAACGACTGGGAGGGCTTCGCGCCGAGGAACGCCTCGCGGCTGCGCGCCCTCGTCGAGCGCTGAGGCTCGGCGCGGCTCCGACCGGCGGCGCCCGGGCGCGGCCGGGGCGGCGCCGCGCTACGCTCTCCGGAGATGCCGCCGACCCGTGAGGCCGTCCTCGCCGCGCTCGCGAACGTGATCGACCCCGAGCTGCGCCGGCCCGTGACCGAGCTCGACATGGTCCGCGGCGTCGAGGTCGGCGACGGCGACGTCACCGTCCGGATCGCGCTCACGGTGGCCGGCTGCCCGCTGCGCTCCTCGTTCCAGGACCAGGTCGCGCGGGAGGTGGGAGCCCTCGAGGGCGTGACGTCCGTCTCGCTCGACTTCGACGTGATGTCGGCGGACGAGCGGGCCGCGCTGACGGCGAAGCTCCGGGGCGGCCGGCCGGCGGACGACCGCGCGATCCAGCTCGACCCGTCGACGCGCGTCGTCGCCGTCGCCTCCGGCAAGGGCGGCGTCGGCAAGTCGTCGCTGACCGTGAACCTCGCCGCCGCGCTCTCGGCGCTCGGCCGGCGCGTCGGCGTCCTCGACGCCGACATCTACGGCCACTCGGTGCCGCACATGCTCGGGATCCACCAGAAGCCGGTGCTCGTCGACCGCCTGATGATCCCGCCCGTCAAGCACGACCTGAAGCTGATGTCGATCGGGTTCTTCCTCGACGACAACCAGCCGCTCATGTGGCGCGGGCCGATGCTGCACCGCGCGCTCGAGCAGTTCCTGCAGGACGTCCACTGGGGCGAGCTCGACGTGCTCGTCGTCGACATGCCGCCCGGGACGGGCGACGTCTCGATCTCGCTCGGCCAGATGCTCCCGCGTGCGGAGGCGCTGATCGTGACCACGCCGCAGCCGCTCGCGCAGGAGGTCGCCGGCCGGGCGGCGGCGATGGCGCAGAAGGTCGGCATGCAGCTCGTGGGCGTGGTCGAGAACATGACGTCCGACGTCTTCGGCTCGGGCGGCGGCGAGCGGCTCGCGGCGCAGCTGGGGATCAAGCTGCTCGGGCAGGTGCCGCTCGACGCGCGCATCCGCGAGGCGGGCGACGCGGGAGTGCCGCTCGTCGTCTCCGACCCGGAGTGCGAGGCGGCGCAGGCGCTCCTCGAGCTCGCGCGCGCCGTCGACGCCGCGCGGGCGGCGGGCTTCACGAAGACGCTGCCGCTTGTCTCCTGACGAGGCGCTCGAGCGCCTCCGCGCGCTCGGGTTCGCGGACCGCGACGCGCGCGTCCTCGTCGAGCACTTCGCCGAGGCCGAGCGCGCGGGCCGCGACGGGCACGGCTTCCGGCGGATCGAGTGGCTCGAGACCCTGCCGGCGCTGCGGCCGGCGGCGCGCCCGCGGCGCGTGCTCGCCGAGCCGTGCTACGAGCGCTGGGAGGGAGGCGGCGCGCTCGGCTACCTCGTCCTCGCCGCGGCGGTCGAGGCGCAGCTCGCCCGCCCGCCCGCCCGGGCCCGCCTCGTCGTCTGCGCCGACACCTTCCCGACCGGCATGCTCGGCCACTGGGCGCGGCGCCTCGCCGACGGCGGGCTCGTCGCCGTCCTCACCGCCACCTCGCCGCGCAGGCTCGGGCACCCGGAGGGCGGGCCGCGGCTGACCGGCACGAACCCGCTCGCGATCGCCGTCCCCTCCTCGGACGGGCGGCCGCTCGTCGCGGACGTCTCGATGGGGAACCTGACCTACGGCGACGTGCTCGCCGGGCGGGCGCGGGAGGAGGACCTGCGACCGTTCGGCGGCGACCACGCGCACAAGGCGTTCGCGCTCGCGGCCGGCCTCCAGCTCCTCGTGGACGCGCTCGCGCCCGGCGACGGGTTCGGCGCGGTGCTGCTCCTCGCCCGGCCCGAGGCCGACCCGGTCCCCGCCTTCCGGGCCCTCGCGGCGGACCTGCGGCTGCCCGGAGACTCTGCGGGAAATCGGCGCCGACCCTGACGGCCGCTGCGGGGAAACCCGGATGCCCGCGCCTCCCGCCCGCGCGGACACTGCGCGGGTAACGCAGGTTCCCCGGCTTCACAGGAGGAATGGACGATGAAGAAGTTGCTCGAGATCGGCGGATTCATCTCAGGCGCGATCCTGATCGCGTTCGGCGTGGCCGTCATCGCGCTCGGCGTGGACGGCCGCTCGACGGTCACCTCGAGCCTGAAGCAGGAGAAGATCACGGGCTCCGAGGACATGACGCCGGCGCTGATCAAGCAGGAGGCGGCGAAGGCCGGGCTCACGAACGTCTCGCTGCCCTCGTGCTCGGTCGCCGGCAAGGCGATCAACTCCGGCGACCGCGCGCGCTGCTTCGCGCAGTACATGCGCATCCACGCGCTCGAGTCGTCGGGCGGCCTCACCTACGCGGAGATGGGCCGCTTCGCGACGAAGGACGGCAACCCCGCGGGCACGAGCGACCCCGAGAAGGCGCTGATCGTGGACGGCCAGCCGGTCCCGAACCACGCCCGCGACACGTGGGTGACCGAGACGGCGCTGACCACCGCCCTGAACATGAGCTACATGGCCTCGCAGCTCTCGCTCTTCTCGATCGTGGTCGGCGTGGCCCTGCTCCTCTCCGGCGTCGGGTTCGTCGTGCTCGACGTCGTCGCGCTCCACCGGCGGCGTGAGGTGACCGCGGCCGGGACCGCTCCGGCCGCGACCCGCAAGACGGCGATCGCCTAGCCGCCGTCCTGGGAGCCGGGAAAGCCGGGCATGGCGCGGATCGGATCGAAGTCGGGTTCGGTCCGCGCCCGCTCGGCGTAGGCGGGCTCGGCGGCGATCGCCTCGCGCAGGTGGGCGATCGCCGCGTCCGCCCTCTGCGCCCGCGCCTCGACGCAGGCGAGCTCGTAGAGCAGGCGCGGGTGGCCCGGCCGCTCCGCGAGCCCCGCCTCGATCGTCTCGGCCGCCTCGCCGAGACGGCCCGCGGCGACGAGCGGCGCGGCGGCGAAGACGTGCTCCCACGGCGAGACCTCGTACGCGCGGCCGGGCTCCCCGCCCACGGCGAGGACGAGCGTTCCCTCCTCGTTCGCGACCGCGGCGCGCCGGAGCGCCGGGTTGGAGACGAAGACGATCGTGCCCGCCGGCGCGTCGACCGTCTCGCCGCCGACCGTGAAGGTCGCCGACCCGCGGACGACGAGGTAGAGCTCCTCGTGCCCGCCCGCGCCGCCGGCGCTCTCGTCGTGCTCCTCGACGATCTGCCTCCCGGGCGCCTCGGCCGTGTAGGCGTTGATCCCGAAGGCGCGGATCCCGAGCCGTCGCCGCACCGGCCGCCAGACCACGCCGGCGACGTGGATCGCGTCGAGCTCGTCCACGTGGACGGTCTGCCAGCCGGCGCTCATGCCCGCTCCCGCAGCTCTTGCGCGAGCGCCTCGCCGGCGGCGAGGAGCCACGACCGCGCCGCCACGTCCCACCGTCCGGCCCCGCGTCCCGCCTCGAGGTCGCAGGCGGCGATCGAGTGGGTGGCGACGGTCGCGGGCACCGCTCAGACGAGCTCGACCGTCCCGCCCGGCTCCAGCGAGACGACGTCCGCGTCCGGCTTCTCCCGCCGGAGCTCGTCCGGGGTGCCGCGCAGGATCGGGAACGTGCCGAAGTGGCACGGCACGACGCGCGGGTTGCCGAGCAGCTCGACGGCCACGGCGGCCTCGCGCGGCCCCATCGTGAAGTAGTCGCCGATCGGCAGGACCGCGTAGTCGGGCTCCCAGAGCCGGCGGATCAGCGCCATGTCGCCGAACACGCACGTGTCGCCGGCGAAGTAGACGGTCTTGCCCTCCTCGAGGCGGATCACGAGGCCGCAGGGTTCGCCCAGGTACTCGCCCTCGTCCGAGCTCGACGAGTGGAAGGCGTTGACGAGGCCGTAGGTCACGCCGTCGACCTCGACGCGGCCGCCCTTGTTGAGGCCGTGCGCGTCGCCGACGGCGAGGCCCTTCCGCGCGAGCCAGGCCTTGATCTCGACCTGGCAGACGAGCTGCGCGGAGGGGAAGCGCTTCACGAGCTCGACCGCGTCGCCGACGTGGTCCGAATGGCCGTGCGTGATGCAGATCGCGTCGACCCGCTCGGGCGTGCGGGCGTCGTCAGGCGTCTTCGGGTTTCCGGTCAGGAAGGGGTCGACGTAGATCCGGCTGCCCCGGTCGCTCTCGACCAGGAACGCGGAGTGCCCGAGCCAGGTGAGGGTTGCCATCGTCCTCCTTTCGTCGCGAGCCCTGCCAGCCGGGAGAGGATAGAAGGATCGTCCGGCGCGGGAGCGAAGCTACGTCTCGTGGGACGGCGTGTGCTCCCTGCGCTCCTCGTCGCCGCCGCCGCGGCGGCGGACGCGCACGGCGCGCACGGGCTCGCGCTCGACGCGCTGCTCGCGGCCGTCCCGTTCGCCGCCGTCGCCGGGCTGGCCGCGTTCGGCGGCTACCTCGACCGGCGCGACGACCCCGTCGTCGCGCTCCAGGCGCTCCTGTGGGCGGTCGCGCTCGTGCTGCTCCTCGTCTCGTGCGAGGTGCGCAGCAGCGCGATCCACGGCGTGCCGCCGCTCGCGGTCTCCTCGCTCGTCGCCTGCCTCGGCGTCTTCGCGATCAAGGCGGTCGTCGCGGCCGCGCCGTACGCCCGCCGCCTCGCCGCGCTCCGCCCGGCGAAGCCCTGACCCGCCGCCTCAGAAGGGCAGCGCCCGCGCCGCGCTGCGTGCCGCGTCGACGAGCGGCTGCACCGCGAAGAAGGAGCCGACCGTGACGGCCAGGCAGACGGCGACGCCGGCGCCGAGCGCCGGGTCGCGCGGCGGCGAGCCGCCGGCGACGCGCGGGGTGAGCTGGAGCTCGGCGGCGTCCCGGAAGTACATCGCGCGCACCACTGCGAGGTAGTAGGCGGCGGAGACGATCGTGCCGGCGACGCCGACCACGATCAGCCACCACCAGCCGTGCTCGTACGCCGCGGCGAAGGCGTAGAACTTCCCGAGGAACCCGCCGGTGAGCGGGAAGCCGAGGAAGCCGAGCATGAACGTCCACATCGCGACGCCGAGGAACGGCCGCTCCCAGCCGAGCCCGGCGAGGTTCTCGAGCGTCACGGGCGCGCCGAGCTCGCGCTCCCGGGCCGCGACCACGCCGAAGGCGCCGAGCGACATCGCGCAGTACGGGATCAGGTAGTAGAGGAGCGCGCGGCCGCCGAGCGCGTTCGCGGCCGCGACCGGGATCAGCATGAAGCCCGCGTGCGAGACCGACGAGTACGCGAGCAGCCGCTTGACGTTCCGCTGCGCCAGCGCCGCGACGTTCCCGACCGCGAGCGACGCGCACGCGATCCCCGCGACCGCCCACGTCCAGAGGTGCTCCTCGGCCGGGAACGCGGTCAGGAGCAGCCGGTAGGAGACGGCGAGCGCGGCGACCTTGGTCGCCGACGCCATGAACGCCGTCACCGGCGTCGGCGCGCCCGTGTACGCGTCGGGCGTCCACATGTGGAACGGCGCCGCCGAGGTCTTGAACGCGAGCCCGGCGAGCACCATCGCGAGGCCGAGCACGAGCAGCGAGTCGTGCGCGCCCCCGGCGGCGCCGATCCGGTCGAACTCGAGCGCGCCGGAGGCGCCGTAGACGAGGGCGGAGCCGAACAGGAGCGTCGCCGAGCCGACCGCCCCGACCACCAGGTACTTGAGCCCGGCCTCGAGCGAGCCGACGAGGTCGATGTCGATCGCGCAGAGCACGTAGAGCGCGATCGAGAACCACTCGAGGCCGAGGAACAGCGTCATCAGGTTCGACGCCTGCACGAAGAACGCCATCCCGGCGCCGGCCGCGGAGAGGAGCGCGTAGTACTCCGCGACGTGCTCCTCGCGCCAGCGCTCGCCGTAGGAGAGGAGGACCGCGACGGCGCCGCAGCCCGCGACGAGCACCTGCGCGAGCGCGGCCCAGCGGTCGCGGAAGACCGCGTGGGCGACCGCCGTCGTCGCGTGCGGGCTCTTCGCGGCGAGCGCGACCGCGAGCGCGAACGCGGCGGCGAAGCCGGCGCCCGCGCCGGCCGCCGCCGCCGGCTTGCGCCAGCGCCGCGGCACGAGCACCGCGACGAGCAGGAGCAGCCCCGCGGCGCCGGTCATCGCGAGCGACGGCGCGAGCGCGAACCAGTCGACGTGCGGGCGCGGGATCACGGCAGCCCCAGGAACGAGTGGCCGCTGACGGCGGCCGGCCACGCGGAGAGGACGAGGAGGAGGGCGACGAGCGGGACGACGACGGCGAGCTCGGCGCCGCGCAGGTCGAGCGCCGCCTCGGTGACCGCCGGGCCGGGCTCCTCGTGCAGCACGGCGGAGATCAGGCGCAGCATGTACATCGCCGCCAGGACGATCGCGACCGCGCCGACGACGGCCCAGCCCCACCCCTGCTGGAAGACCCCGGCGAGGATCAGGAACTCGCCGGCGAAGCTCGACGAGAGGGGGACGGCGAGCGCGACGATCCCGGTCGTCATCAGGACCGTCGCGAGCGCGGGCCGGCCGCGGGCCATCCCGCCGAGCAGCGCGAGCTCGCCCGTCGCCGCGCGCCGCTCGACCATGCCGGCGAGCAGGAAGAGCGTCGTCGAGATCAGGCCGTGGTTCACCATCTGCAGCACCGAGCCGTCGAAGCCGAGGTCGTTCGCGGCGAAGAGCCCGTAGGTGATCAGGCCCATCTGCGCGAGCGAGGAGTAGGCCACGACGCCGCGGAAGTCGGGCGAGCGGAACGCGAGCAGCGACCCGTACACGAGCCCGACCGACGCGAGCACGAGGATCGGCACGCGGAAGTCGTGCGCCGGATCCGGGAACTTCGCGATCGCGATCCGGAGGAAGCCGTACGCGGCCACCTTCGAGACGACGCCGGAGAGGATCGCCGAGACCTCCGCCGGCGACTCGCGGTAGGCGTCGGGGAGCCAGCCGTGGAACGGCCAGAGCGGCGCCTTGACGGCGAACGCGACGGCGAAGCCGAGGAAGAGCCAGTCGTTTCCGCTCTGCCCCGTGCGGGTGAGGTCGAACGTCCCCTGCTGCAGGCCGTAGACGACGATCGCGGCGAGCATCAGCAGCGAGCCGGCGACGGTGTAGACGACGAAGGTGATCGTCGCCCGCATGCGCGCCGCCCCGCCCCACACGCCGATCAGGACGTAGAGCGGGATCAGCATCGCCTCGAAGAAGGCGTAGAAGACGAGCAGGTCCTGCGCCGAGAAGACGCCCGCGATCGAGCCGGTGAGGAAGAGGAGCAGGCCGAAGTAGGCGCGCGGCCGCTCGCGCCCCACCCACCAGGCGTACAGGCAGGCGGCGGCGCCGCAGACGGCGGTGAGGCCGACGAGCCAGAGGGAGAAGCCGTACTGGCCGACGTGCCACGAGACGCCGAGGTCGGAGAACCACGACCGCCGCTGCTCGAGCTGGAGCGCCGGGCTGCCGAAGTCGAAGCGCCGGACGGCGTCGATCCAGAAGCCGACCTCGACGAGGGAGACGAGCGTCGCGAGCGAGCCGACCCAGTGGCGCGGCAGCGGCGCGAGCCAGACGGCGAGCGCGCCCGCGACGGGCAGCACGATCAGGATCGTCGAGAGCCAGCCCGTCATCGGGTCGAGAGGAAGACCACGGCGAGGACGGCGAGCCCGCCCGCGAGCGCGAGCACGTAGGCGCGGACGAGGCCGCTCTGGACGCGGCTGACCTCGCCGGCGCCGAGGCGGAAGCCGCGCCCGACCTCGCCGATCGAGCCGGCGACGACGGGCTGCTCGAAGAAGCGGCGGAGCGCGCGGGCGGCGAGGTCGGCCGGGCGGTAGAAGAGGACGTCGTAGAGCTCGTCCCAGTAGAGCTTCCGCTCGAGCGCCGGCCAGGCGGCCGGGATGCGAAGGGTGCGGGCGACGTAGGCGGCGTACGCCGCGTAGATGCCGGCGGCGCCGAGGGCGACCGCGGCGGCCGAGGCGAGCGCCTCCTCCCAGCTCGAGGCCTCCGCGAACGGCTCGGCGGCGGGGGTGAGCCACGTCGTGAGCGGCGTCCAGACCGGCGCGAGCTGGAGGAAGCCGCCGGCGGCGGAGAGCGCGGCGAGGACGGTCACGGTGGAGACCATCGAGACCGGCCCCTCGCGCGTCCCGTGCAGGTGCGGCCGGGCGGCGCCGGTCCTGCCGAAGACGACGAAGTAGAGGCGGAACGTGTAGAGGCCGGTGAGGAACGTCCCCGCGAGCCCGCAGGCGAAGAGGACCCAGCCGAAGGCTCCGCGGTCGAGCACCGCGGCGAGGATCGCGTCCTTCGAGAAGAAGCCCGCGAACGGCGGGATCCCGACGAGCGCGAGGCAGCCGACCAGGAAGGCGCGGCTCGTGTGCGGCATCGTGCGGCCGAGCCCGGTCATGCGGCGGAGGTCCTGCTCGCCGGCGAGCGCGTGGATCGCGATCCCGGCGGCGAGGAAGAGCAGCGCCTTGAAGAACGCGTGCGTCATCAGGTGGAACATCCCGCTCGGGTACGCGCCGCCGGCCGCGCCGACGAACATGTAGCCGATCTGCGACATCGTCGAGTACGCGATCACGCGCTTGATGTCGACCTGCACGAGCGCGATCAGGCCGGCCGCGAGCAGCGTCGCCGCGCCCAGCCCCGCGGCGAGGTCCTCGACGACGTAGGCGTTCTCGAACAGCGGGTGCGTGCGCGCGATCAGGTAGACGCCGGCGGTGACCATCGTGGCGGCGTGGATGAGCGCGCTCACCGGGGTCGGGCCCTCCATCGCGTCGGGGAGCCACGTGTGGAGCGGGATCTGCGCGGACTTCGCGACCGCGCCGCCGAGGAGGCCCAGCGCGACGAGGTTGGCGACGGCGCCGCCGTGCGGCGCCGCGGCGAAGACGCCGCCGTAGTCGAGGCGGCCGGTCTGCTGGACGAGCAGGAAGAGCGCGAGCGCCATCGTCGCGTCGCCGAACGCGTTCATCACGAACGCCTTCTTCGCCGCCGCGACCGCCGCCGGCCGCTCCTGGTGGAAGCCGATCAGCAGGTAGCTCGAGAGCCCCACCATGCCCCAGCCGGCGAGCAGGAGGAGCAGGTTCCCGCCCTGCACGAGCAGCAGCATCGAGAAGAGGAAGAGCGACATGTAGGCGAAGTAGCGGCGCTCCTCGTCCTCGCCGTCCATGTAGCCGATCGAGTAGGCGACGATCAGGCTGCCGACGCCCGCGACGATCAGCATCATCAGCACGCTGAGCTGGTCGGTGAGGAGGGTGAGGCCGAAGCTGTAGCGGCCGGCCGAGAGCCACGTCCACGAGGTCGTCGCCTGCGCGCGCTCGCCGGGCGTCTTCCCGAGCATGAGCGCGAATGCCGCCAGCGCGGCTCCGAAGGAGCCGAACGCCGTGGCCGTCGAGACGTAGCCTGCGGCGCGTCGCGAGAGCGACGTGCCGCAGGCCGTGATCGCGAGCGCCGACGCGAGCGGGAGCGCGAGGCAGGTCCAGGCGGCCGCGTTCATCCGCGCAGCGTCCGCAGCTTGTCGACGTCGAGCTCGACGTTGCGCCGGCCCATCGCGACGATCAGGCCCAGCCCGACGACGACCTCGGAGGCGGCGACGGCCATCACGGCGATCGCGAACACCTGCCCGTCCGCGTGCCCGAGCCGGCGCGCGAACGAGATCAGGGCGAGGTTCGCGCCGTTCAGCATGATCTCGACCGAGAGCAGGATGATGAGCGGGCTGCGCCGCACGAGCACCCCGAGCGCCCCCGTCACGAACAGGAGCGCGGCGAGGACGAGGTACCAGCCGACGTCAGGGCCGTGCATCGTCCTCCAGCGCGCGGGCGTGCGCGCCGAGCACGACGCCGCCGGCGGCCGCGACGAGCAGCACGATCGAGGTGACCTCGAACGCGAGCAGGTGGTCGGTCAGGAAGAGGCGGCCGATCTGGCCCGGCGAGCCGAAGGAGCGGCCGACGTGCGCCTCGTGCGTGAGGCGGCCCCCGGTGGTGAGCGCGAGCGCGACGATCACCTCCGCGAGGATCGCCGCGGCCGCGAGCACGGTCCCGACCGCCTGCCAGGACGGCCCGCCCGCCCACGGCGCCTCCTGCGAGCGGTCGCCCAGGTAGGCGATCACGAACAGGAACATCACCATCACGGCGCCGCCGTAGACCAGCACCTGCCCCGCCGCGACGAACTCGCCGCCGAGGAGGAGGTAGAGCACCGCGAGCGAGGCGAGGTTCCCGATCAGGGCGAGCGCCGAGTAGAACGGGTTCGAGAAGCTGACCACGGCGAGCGCGCTCGCGATGCACGCGAAGGCGGCTCCGCACCAGACGGCCCAGACGAGGACGTTCGCCATCAGGAGCTCGACTTGTAGTACGGGATCGGCGTGTCGTAGAGGTCGCGGTCGGCGACCGGGACCTGCTTCACGGGCTCGGCGAGCAGCATGTCCTTCGTGTAGATGAGGTCGTCGCGGTTGTACTCGGAGAGCTCGAAGTCGTTGCCGAGCGTGATCGCGTCGAACGGGCAGGCGAGCTCGCAGTAGCCGCAGAAGATACACCGGCTCAGGTTGATCTCGTAGATCCGTGCGTAGCGCTCGCCGGCGGAGACGCGGTTGTCGGGCGTGTTCTCTGCGGCCACGACGCGGATGCAGTCCGCGGGGCAGGCGGCCGCGCAGAGCGAGCAGCCGACGCACTTCTCGAGCCCGTTCTCGTGACGGTGCAGGCGGTGGCGCCCGCGGAAGCGCGGGTACACGGGGCGCTTGTACTCCGGGTACTGCTGCGTGATCGGCCTGCGGAAGACCTGCTTCAGCGTGACGCCGAAGCCCTTGAACGTGTTCGGGACGACGCTCACACCCAGACCACCAGGAGCGCGGTCACGAGCGCGTTCACGGTCGCGACCGGCAGCAGCACCTTCCAGCCGAAGCGCATCAGCTGGTCGTAGCGCAGACGCGGCTGCGAGGCCCGCAGCCAGATGAACGCGGTCACGAGGGCGCCGAGCTTCGCGACGAACCAGAGCGGGCCGAGGATGTCGAGCGCGTGCACCCAGGGGAAGTGCCAGCCGTCGAAGAAGAGCGTCACGCAGAGCCCGGAGAGCACGATCAGGTTGATGTACTCGGCGGTCTGGAAGAGGCCCCAGCGCATGCCCGAGTACTCCGTGTGGTAGCCGGCGACGAGCTCGGTGTCGGCCTCGGGCAGGTCGAACGGCGGCCGCGACGTCTCCGCGATCCCGCCGAGCAGGAAGACGCAGAGCCCGACGAACTGCGGGAGGAAGAACCAGAGCGTCGCCTGCTGCTTGTCGACGATGTCGACGAGGTTCAGCGACTGGCCCATGAGCACGACGCCGAGCACGCTGAGCGCGAGCGAGACCTCGTAGGAGACGAGCTGCGCGCAGGTGCGCATCGAGCCGAGCAGCGAGTACTTCGAGTCGGAGGCCCAGCCCCCGACGATGAACCCGTAGACGCCGATCGAGCCGAGCGCGAAGATCAGGATCAGGGAGATCGGCACGTTCACGAGCGTCCCGCGCACGTAGTGGCCGCCGATCGTCCAGCCGGCGCCCCACGGGATCACGCTGAACGCCGCGAGCGCGGTGAAGCAGGAGAGCACGGGTGCGAGGATGTAGGGCAGCTCGCGGGCCGAGTCGGGGTAGAACGCCTCCTTGCGGACGAGCTTGATCAGGTCGGCGATCGGCTGCAGCAGCCCGAACGGCCCGGCGCGGTTCGGCCCGTAGCGGAGCTGCAGGCGGCCGAGCACCTTCCGCTCGAGCCACGTCGTGTACGCGAACGCGCCCATCACGAGGTTGATCACGACCACGGCCTTGATCAGCGAGATCCACCACGCCTCATGCACGGCCGCTCACCTCGACGACGTCGTGGAGGCCGGCCGCGTCGTCGCGCGGGATCCGGACGAGCCCGGGCGCGAGGTCCCGCGCGACCCGGGCGCGCAGCTCGCGCGAGGTCCCGTTCGAGCTGACGGTGACGGGGTCGCCCGTGCGGATGCCGCGGGCGCGCGCGTCGTCGGGCGCGAGCTCGACCTCCCCGTCGGGCCGCATGAACTGCAGCTCGGGCGTGCGCTCGACGGCGGCGCCGGAGAAGAGCGGCCGGTAGGTCACGAGCCGGAGCCCCTCTCCGTCCGGGAGCGGCGCGCTCGCCGGAGCGGCGACGGGCGCGCGCGACTCGGCGCGCGCCGGGAGCGGCGTGCGCTCGCCGACGTCGCCGAAGCCGATGCCCCCGTAGCAGCGCGCCGAGACCTCCTCGAACACGACCGAGGCGTGGGGCGAGAGCTCGACGCCGAAGCGCTCGGCCAGCCTCGCGATCCAGGCGAGCTCGTCCGGGCAGGGGGCGATCACGGCGCGGCGCTGCCGCTGGAGCCGGCCCTCGAGGTTCACGGTGGTGCCGTCGCGCTCGAGGTAGCTCGTGCCCGGGAGGACGAGGTCGCAGAGGCCGCGGAAGGTGTCCTCGAACATGCCGATCCCGACCACCGCCTCCGCCCGCCGGGCGAGCGCGCGCACGCTCGGGTCGGCGGCGGCGAGCTCGCGGGAGACGACGAGCAGGCGCGGCTCCTCGTCGCCCGGCTCGCCGTCGGCGGCCGCGCTCCAGGCGTCGGCGACGCCGCGGCCGTTCGGGGTGCGCGGCAGGTAGAAGGCGGCGGCCGCGCCGAGGTCGCGCGCGAACCAGGCGCAGCGGGCGGCGTCGTCGCTCACGAGGACCGCGCCCTCGAGCGGCTCCTCGGGGATCTCGGTGAGGATGCGCGCGCCGCGCCGCCGCGCCGCCTTGATCCAGAGGTCGACGATCGGCGCCCGCTCGGCGACCGGCTCGTCGCAGAGGACGACGACCGCGGGCGCGTCGCGGATCGCCGAGAGCGGCGCCCGGAAGGCGTCGAGGGCGTCGGGCACCTCTTCCGGGAGCACGGCCGTGTGCGCGCCCAGTCCCTGCCGCAGCAGCTTCCCGAGCGCGTAGGCCTGCTCGACGGTCTCGGAGCCGGAGAGCGCCGTCACCGTCGAGGAGCCGCCGGCGCGGAGCAGCCGCTCGAGCTCGTCGAGCGCGTCCGCCCAGGAGAGCGCCTCGAACCGGCGGCGCCCGGCCCGCCGGAGCGGGTCCTCGATCCGGTCGCGGGCGCGCAGGTGGCCGAACGCGAAGCGGCCCTTGTCGCACAGCCAGCCCCCGTCGACCTCGGGGTGGTTCCGCGAGAGGATCCGCTTGACCCGGCCCTCGCGCGTCGTCGCGCTGACGTTGCAGCCGACCGGGCAGAGCCCGCAGACCGTGGGCACGTTCTGGATCTCCCACGGTCGCGCCTCGAAGCGGTACTGCGTCGAGGTGAGCGCGCCGACGGGGCAGAGCTCGATCACGTTGCCGGAGAACGGCGCCCGGTAGGGCTCGTCCTCGAAAGTCGCGATCGTCGTGAGCGCGCCGCGGTTGACGGCGACGAGCTGGCCGTCCTCGGCGACGCTCTCGGAGAAGCGGGTGCAGCGGTAGCAGAGGATGCAGCGCTCCCGGTCGAGCGCGATCGTCGGCGAGATCGGGATCGGCTTCTCGAAGGTCCGCTTCGGGAAGACCATGCGGGTGTTCCCCGGCCCGTAGCGGAAGGTCAGGTCCTGGAGCGGGCACTCGCCCCCCTTGTCGCAGACCGGGCAGTCGAGGGGGTGGTTGACGAGGATGAACTCGAGCGTCGCGTTCTGCGCCTCGGCCGCCATCGCCGAGGTGCGCGCGGTCTTCACGACCATCCCGTCGGCGGCGGCGAGCGTGCACGCGGCCTGCGGCTTCGGCGGCCCCGGCGCGACCTCGCACAGGCACATGCGGCACGCGCCGACCGGCGGTCCGAGCCGCGGCTCGTAGCAGAAGACCGGGATCTCGATCCCCGCGGCCAGCGCCGCCTCGACGAGCCCCGTCCCCTTCGGGACGGTCACCTCGACCTCGTCGACCGTCAGCGTGACCAGCTCGGGCGCGCTCACCCGTCCCCCCCGCACGCGTCCCCTCGGGACATGGCCGGGGACCGGCCCCGCCCGTGTCCGGTCGCGACGTGGCGGGCGCGCCGCGTCACGCCGGCACCTCCGCCGCGGCGTGGCGGGCGTGGGCGTCGCTCGGGGCGACGATCCCCTCGAGCGAGGACTCGCCCGCGAAGGGGCAGCCGCCCCGCTCGAGGTGCGCGACGAACTCGTCCTCCCAGTGGTCGAGGTAGCTGCGCACCGGGTAGACGGCGAACTCGCCGAGCGCGCAGAGCACCTTCCCGAGGATGCGGTCGCCCACCGAGCGGAGCAGGTCGAGGTCGGAGCGTGCCGCGGTGCCGGCCTCGATCCGCTCCAGGAGCTGCACCATCCACCGGGTCCCTTCCCGGCAGGGCGTGCACTTGCCGCACGACTCGTGCATGTAGAACTTGGTCGAGCGGAGCGCGAGCTGCACCATGCAGCAGCGGTCGTCGACGACGATCAGCGACGCGGCGCCGAAGAAGGTGCCGAGAGCGCCGAGCGAGTCGTAGTCGAGCGGCACGTCGATCTGGTCCGGCGTCAGCGCGGGGACGGACGACCCGCCGGGAATCACCGCCTTCAGCTCGCGGCCGTCCGGGATGCCGCCCGCCCAGTCGTAGATCAGCTCGCGCATCGGCGTGCCGAGCTCGAGCTCGTAGTTGCCGGGCCGGACGACGTTTCCGGAGATCGAGAAGATCGCGGTGCCCGGCGAGCTCTCGGCGCCGATCTTCGCGAACTCGGCGGCGCCGAGCTCGAGCACCGCCGGCACCGTCGCGATCGTGCAGACGTTGTTGACCTGCGTGGGGGCGTCGTAGAGCCCCTGCACCGGGGGAAAGGGCGGCCGCGGCCTCGGCTGGCCGCGCCGGCCCTCGAGCGAGTCGAGGAGCGCGGTCTCCTCGCCGCAGACGTACGCGCCGGCGCCGCGGTAGACGGTGACGTCGACGTCGCCGAGCAGACCGGCGGCCCGCGCCTCGTCGACCGCGCGCTGGAGGATCTCGTACTCCGCGAGGTACTCCCCGCGGATGTAGACGAAGACGTCCTTCGCCTCGATCGCGTGCGCGGCGATGAGGCAGCCCTCGATCAGCCGGTGGGGGACCTCGGCCATCACCTGCCGGTCCTTGAACGCGCCGGGCTCCGACTCGTCGGCGTTGACGACGAGGTACTTGGGCCTCGGGCTCCCCCGGTCGATCAGCGACGCCTTCCTGCCCATCGGGAAGCCGGCGCCGCCGCGGCCGCGCAGCGTCGCGGCCTGCAGCTCGGCGATCAGGTCGTCCGAGCTCATCGCCCGCGCCTTCGGCACCTGCGCGTACCCTCCGATCGCGCGGTACTCCTCGAGCCGCGTGAGATCGCGGCCCTCGGTGCCTGCGAGGAGCATCGCCCTAGCGCCCACGGACCGCCTCCACGATCTGCGGCACGTCCTCGGCCTTCACGTGCTGCCGGTACCTGTTGTCGATCGCGACGACGGTGGCGTAGCCGCAGCCTCCCAGGCACTCGACCGTCCGGAACGTGATCTCGCCGTCCTCGGTCGTCTCCCCGGGGCGCACGCCGAGCTCCGCCTCGAATGCGTCCACCACGCGCTGCGCGCCCGAGAGCGCGCAGGAGAGGTTCGTGCAGACCTCGACGAGGTGACGGCCGACGGGCGCGAGGTGGAACATGTCGTAGAAGGACGCGACCGCGTGGCAGTACGCCGGCGTGAGCCCGAGCGCGTCCGCGACCTCGCGGAACGCCTCCGGAGGCAGCCAGCCGTGCCGTTCCTGCGCCAGCCGCAGCGCCGGGATCGTCGCCGACCGCGCGTCCGGGAACCGCGCCGCGAGCGCCCGCACCTCCTCGGCGAACCTAGCCACGTCCCCGCCCGTCATGTCCGGCGGCAGCCGCTGTGACGGAAGCGTGACGAACGCTCCACAGCGTGATCGCGGGCCTCACCGGTCGACCTCGCCCATGACGGTGTCGAGCGAGCCGACGATCGCGATCATGTCGGCGATCAGGGCGTCCGACATGCAGGTCGCGGTCGCCTCGAGCGCGACGAACGACGGCGCCCGGAACTTCACGCGCCACGGCCTCGGGCCGCCGTCCGAGACGACGTAGCAGCCGAGCTCGCCGCGGGGCGACTCGACGGCGACATACACCTCCCCCTCGGGCACGCGGTAGCCCTCGGTGACGATCTTGAAGTGGTGGATGAGCGACTCCATCGAGGTGTGCAGCTCCTCGCGCGGCGGGAGCACGACCTTGCGGTCGTCGGCGATCCAGGGCTCGCCCTCCATCGCCTCGAGCCGGTCGAGGCACTGCGCGACGATGCGGGTCGACTGGCGCATCTCGTCGACGTGCACGCGGTAGCGGGCGTAGACGTCACCCTCGTGGTAGACGGGGACGTCGAAGTCGACCTCGGGGTAGGCGAGGTACGGCTCCGCCCTCCGCAGGTCCCAGTCCACGCCCGAGGCCCGCAGCACCGGTCCCGACTGCCCGAGCGCGATCGCGTCGGCGGCCGACAGCAGCCCGATCCCCTGCGTGCGCTCGAGCCAGATCTTGTTGCGCGAGAGCATCGCCTCGTACTCGTCGATCGCGTGAGGCATCCACTCGACGAGCTTCCGCGCCTCGGGGAAGAACCCGCGCGGGATGTCCTCGGCGAGCCCGCCCGCCTGAAAGTAGCGCGTGTGCATGCGGGCCCCGGTGACGAGCTCGAACAGGTCGAGGATCTGCTCCCGCTCGCGGAAGCAGTACCAGAACATCGAGATCGCCCCCAGCTCGAGCGCGGAGGTGCCGAGCCACACGAGGTGGGAGTGGATCCGGTTCAGCTCGCACAGGCACGTGCGCATCCACGACGCCTTCGGCGGGATCTCGAGCCCGAGCAGCTTCTCGATCGCGAGCACGAACACGAGCTCGTTCGCCTGGTAGGAGAGGTAGTCGATCCGCTCCGGGTAGGTGATCGCCTTCCACCAGGTCTTCTGCTCCATGTTCTTCTCGAAGCCGGTGTGGAGGTAGCCGATCACCGCCTCCAGCCCGACGACGTCCTCGCCGAAGAGGTCGACGACGAGGCGAAGGACGCCGTGCGTCGACGGGTGGTTCGGGCCGAAGTTGACCGTCATCACGTCCCCGGTCGCGCGCAGCTCGTCGGGGACGCGCAGCACGGTCGGAACCGGATGCGGAATGCGCGTGCCCTCGTAGATCGGCGCACGCGTCGCGACGGGTGAGACCGCCACTACTCCTCCTCCGAGAAGCGGACCGGCTCGCCGCCGATCGGGTAGTCCTTGCGCAGCGGGTGACCCTCCCAGTCCTCGTCCAGGAGGATCCGCGTCAGGTTCGGGTGCCCGGAGAACCGGATGCCCATCAGGTCCCACGCCTCGCGCTCGTGCCAGTCGGCGGTCGGCCAGACCGCGACGACGCTCGGCACCTCCTCGCCGTCGTCCACCCACGTCTGCACGCGCACGCGGCGCGGGTCGGCCGAGAGCGCGAGCAGGTGGTAGCTGACGGAGAAGCGCTTCGGCTTCGGCCGCGGCAGCACCTGGAGCCCCTGGGTCATCGGCGCGTTCAGGTCGCGGCCCGCCGCGGTGCCGATGTAGCCCGAGACGCCCGCCTCGCCCCAGCCGAGGTAGTCGGCCGCCGAGACGTCGGAGAGGAAGTTGAAGCCCTCCTCGTCGCGGAGGTGCACGCACGCGTCCACGAGCCGCTCCGTCTCGACGACGACGGTCGTCTCGCCGTGCGCCTCGACGACCTCCGTCACGCCCGGCACGCCCTCGTACATCAGGGCGCGACGCTCCGCAGCTCGTACGCCGGCGGGACGCCCGCCTGGACGGCCTCGTGGAGCCGGATGATCCCCTCCATCAGCTGCTCCGGCCGCGGCGGGCAACCGGGCACGTACACGTCGACCGGCGTGATCTTGTCGACCGACTGGACGATCGCGTAGTTGTTGAACATCCCGCCGGAGCTCGCGCAGGCCCCCATCGCGATCACCCACTTCGGCTCGAGCATCTGGTCGTAGATCTGCCGGAGCGGCGCCGCCATCTTGTTCGAGACGCGGCCGGAGACGATCAGCAGGTCGGCCTGCCGCGGCGAGGAGCGGAACGCCTCCATCCCGAAGCGCGCGATGTCGTAGCGCGCCGAGACGATCGACATCATCTCGATCGCGCAGCAGGCGAGCCCGAAGGTGTCGGGCCACATCGACTTCGTCTGCGCCCAGGCGACCGCCTTCTCGAGCGTCGTCAGCCCGACCTTGCGCTCGAGCGCCTCCACCTCCTGCTCGAAGCGCCCCGGTCCCTTGTCCGGCCAGAGCACCCGCTCGGAGTGGAGCCCGAGCTCGGCGAGCGGCCGCTCTAGCGCCACTCGAGCGCCCCCTTGCGCCAGATGTACACGTACGCGAGGAGCAGGATCCCGATGAAGACGAGGAACTCGAGGAACCCGAACCACGCGAGCCGGTGGAGGATGACCGCGAGCGGGTAGAGGAAGACGATCTCGATGTCGAAGAGGATGAAGAGCATCGCCGTCAGGTAGAAGCTGACGGTGAAGCGCTGCTTCGGCGGCGGGCCCTGCGAGACGCCCGACTCGAACGGGACCCCGCGGGCGCGAGCTCGCCGGCTCGGCCGCTGGGCGAACACGAAGCTGAACACGACCATCGACGACGGGATCGCCAGCGCGAGGAGCCCGTAGATTGCGAACGGCAGCCAGTCGTCGAACATGCGTCCTCCCAGACGTCGTTCCCGCGCCGGACGCTACCAAGCCGGAAATCGGCGCCGCCCCCGGTATCGTCCCCCGGCCGGGTGTTCCCCCGGGGGCCGCCGCGGGTACACTGAGACCGTGGCGACGACCGAGACCCGCGAGACCGCGGCCGTGACGCTGACCGAGCGCGCGGCCGACAAGGTGAAGGCGCTGATGGCTCAGGAGCCGGCCGGGGAGGCCGAGGTGCTGCGGGTGGCGATCCGGGGCGGCGGCTGCGGCGGGTTCGAGTACGCGCTCGGGTTCGACCGGGGCGCGGCCGAGGGCGACAGCGAGGCCGAGTTCCACGGCGTGCGCGTCGTGGTCGACCCGGCGAGCGCGCAGTACCTGGCCGGCTCGACGGTCGACTTCGTCGAGTCGCTCCAGGAGTCCGGCTTCAAGATCGACAACCCGAACGCCTCGAGCTCCTGCGGCTGCGGCCACAGCTTCCAGGTCGCCGACGGCGAAGCCGCGGGCTGCAGCCACTAGGCGCGCGTCCTCCCGGATGAGCCCCGAACGGCCGCTGCGCGTCGCCGTGGTCGGCTCCGGTCCGGCGGGGTTCTACGCCGCCGACGCGCTCCTCGAGGCGGGCGCGGGCGTCGACCTGCTCGAGCGGCTGCCGACGCCGTGGGGCCTCGTCCGCCTCGGCGTCGCGCCCGACCACCCGGAGCTCAAGACCGCCTCCCGCGTCTTCGAGAAGACGGCGGCGAAGGCGGGCTTCCGCTTCTTCGGGAACGTCGACGTCGGCCGCGACGTCACCCACGACGAGCTCGTCCGCCTCTTCGACGCCGTCGTCTACACGGTCGGCGCGCAGACCGACCGCCGGCTCGGGATCCCGGGCGAGGATCTCGCCGGCTCGTGGGCCGCGACCGAGTTCGTCGCCTGGTACAACGGCCATCCCGACTTCCAGGAGCTCGAGTTCGACCTCTCGAGCGAGCGGGCGGTGGTGATCGGGAACGGCAACGTCGCGATCGACGTCGCCCGGATGCTCGCGCGGACGCGCGAGGAGCTCGCGCCGACGGACGTGACCGACCGCTCGGCGGCCGCGATCGTCGCCTCCGGGATCCGGGAGATCGTGATGCTGGGGCGCCGCGGGCCCGCGCAGGCGGCGTTCACGCCGCCCGAGCTGAAGGAGCTCGGGGAGCTCGGCGGCGCGGACGTGGCCGTCGACCCCGCGGAGCTCGAGCTCGACGCCGCGAGCGCCGCCGCGCTCGAGGCCGACCGCGCCCGCGCGCGGCGCAACGTCGACATCCTGCGCGAGTTCGCGGCGCGCGCGCCGGCCGGCAAGCCGAAGCGGCTCGAGCTCCGCTTCCGCGTCTCGCCGGTGCAGATCCTCGGCGAGGGCCGGGTGGAGGCGATCGAGGTCGTGCGGAACGAGCTCGTCGCCGGCGAGGGAGGCGCGATCCGGGCCGTTCCGACCGGCGAGCTCGAGGTCGTCCCGTGCGGCCTCGTCCTGCGCAGCGTCGGCTACCGGGGCGTGGCGCTGCCCGGCGTCCCCTTCCACGAGGAGCGCGGCGTGATCCCGAACGAGCGCGGCCGGGTGCTCGGTCCCGGCGGCGCGCCGCTCCCCGGCGTCTACTGCGCGGGCTGGATCAAGCGGGGCCCGTCCGGCGTGATCGGCACGAACAAGAAGGACGCGGCCGAGACGGTCGCGAGCCTGCTCGAGGACGCCGCCGCCGGGCGCCTTCCCCGCGGCGGCGAGGGCGAGCTCGAGGAGCTCCTCCGCTCCCGCGGCGTCCGCTTCGTCGAGTACGCGGGCTGGCAGGCGATCGACCGGCACGAGCGCGGCCTCGGCGAGCCGCTCGGCCGCCCGCGCGTGAAGCTGGCGAGCTGGGACGAGCTGCTGGAGACGGCGCGCGCACTAGACTCGGCGGCATGACGGAGGAGCTCTGGGGCGCGGAGACCCGCAAGGCGGTCGACAACTTCCCGGTCTCGGGCGAGCCGATCCCGGTGCACGTGGCGCGCTGGCTGGGGCGGATCAAGGCCGCCGCCGCGCGCGTGAACGCGGAGCTCGGGCTGCTCGATCCCGGCAAGGCGGAGCGGATCGCCGCGGCGGCGGACCGGATCGCGAACGGCGAGCTCGACGACCAGTTCCCGATCGACGTCTTCCAGACCGGCTCCGGCACCTCGTCCAACATGAACGCGAACGAGGTGATCGCGACGCTCGCGGGCGAGGGCGTCCACCCGAACGACGACGTCAACATGGGCCAGTCGTCGAACGACGTCTTCCCGTCCGCGGTGCACCTGGCCGCGCTCGACCGGATCGTCAACGACCTCCTGCCGGCGCTCGAGCGGCTCGCCGCCTCGCTCGAGGCGAAGGCGCGGGAGTTCGACGACGTCGTCAAGTCCGGCCGGACGCACTGGATGGACGCGGTGCCGGTGACGCTCGGCCAGGAGTTCGGCGGCTACGCCGCGCAGGTGCGGGAAGGCCGCGCCCGCGTCGAGGCGACGCTCGAGCGGCTCGGCAAGATCCCGCTCGGCGGCACCGCCGTCGGCACCGGCCTGAACACGCACCCGGAGTTCGCGGAGCGCGTGCGGGCGCGGCTCGCGGCCGAGACCGGCCTCTCGATCTCGCCGCCGGCCGACCCGTTCGAGTCGCAGGCGGCGCGAGACGGCCTCGTCGAGGCCTCCGGCGCGCTCAAGGTGGTCGCGGTCAGCCTGACGAAGGTCGCGAACGACCTCCGCTACCTCGGCTCCGGCCCGCGCGCCGGCCTCGCCGAGATCTTCCTGCCGGAGCTGCAGAAGGGCTCGTCGATCATGCCCGGCAAGGTCAACCCGGTCATCCCGGAGGTCGTGACCCAGGTGGCCGCGCAGGTGATCGGGAACGACCAGGCGATCGCGATCGGCGGCATGCAGGGGCACTTCGAGCTGAACGTGTTCGTGCCGCTGCTGGCCCGGAACCTGCTCGACTCGGTCAAGCTGCTCGCCTCCGCCTCGCGCCTGCTCGCCGAGAAGTGCGTCGACGGGATCGAGGCGAACCGCGAGCAGTGCGAGCGCTACGCGGAGCTCACGCTCTCGGCCGCGACGGCGCTCAACCCGCACATCGGCTACGACAGGGCCACCGAGATCGTGAAGAAGGCGGCCGCGAGCGGCCGCTCGCTGCGGGAGGTCGCGCGCGAGGAGGGCGTCGAGGAGTCGGTGCTCGACGAGGCGCTCGACTACCGGGCGATGGCGAAGCCGCACGGGTAGTACCCGCGAAGATCACCAAGGATCCGTCACTCGAACGGGTGACAACCTCACTCAGCCTGCGGGTTGCGCGGGGGCGGGCTTTCGATCACCATGCGGGAGATGCGGCGCCTGTTCGCGATCCTCCCGATGCTCGCGGCCCTCGCCTTCGGCTTCGGCGGGAGCGCGTCCGCGGTCGTCGGCGGGGCACCGGACACGACGCACGTGCTCGTCGGCGCCGCGTTGCAACACCAGGTGCAGAACGGCGTCTCGGGTAACGAGCGCTGCTCGGGCTTCCTCGTCTCGGAGACGAAGTTCGTCACGGCGGCGCACTGCTTCGACCCGTCGGGCGATCCGGTCCGCATCACCTTCGACGCGGACTCGCGCGATCCCGGCGCCGCCTTCGTCGAGGTTCCGGCGTCCTCCGTCGTCAACTCGCCGGACTTCGACATCGCGGTGATCACGCTCCCGGCCCAGGCCGGTCACATGGACATCGGCTCCGCCGCGCGTCTCGGCTCCGGTGACCGCGTCGACGTCGTCGGCTACGGCGTCCAGACGATCGAGCACAAGGTGCCGACCTCGTTCGGTCGGCGCATGGTCGCCTCGACCCGGCTCGCGGGCGACGGGAAGCTCGACGGGCTCTACCTGAAGCTCCTCGCCGACCCCGGCGCCTGCCTCGGCGACTCCGGCGGCCCGACCCTCGACGCCTCCGGGAACGTGGTCGCGATCACGAGCTTCTCGAACGGCAACCCCAACTGCAACGGCGTCACCTACGCCCTGCGGCTCGACAACCCGGGCGTGCAGGCGTTCCTCAGCGCACAGACGTAGCCGCGGCCGCGCGCTGCTCGTCGGCGCGGTAGCTCGACCTCACGAGCGGACCGGCGAAGACCGAGCCGAAGCCGAGCGCCTCGCCCTGCTCCCGCAGCCATGCGAACTCGTCCGGGTGCACCCAGCGGTCGATCGGCGCGTGCCTCGCGCTCGGCTGCAGGTACTGGCCGATCGTGACCACGTCGACGCCGGCGGCGCGAAGGTCGCGCATCGTGTCGACGACCTCGTCGTTTCGCTCGCCGAGGCCGACGATGATGCCGCTCTTCGTCAGCACCGGGTAGCCCGCGACCTCCTTCGCGCGGCGCAGGAGCGCGAGCGCGCCGTCGTAGCTCGCCTTCCCGCCGCGCATGCTGCGATGGAGGCGGCGGACGGTCTCGATGTTGTGGTTGAAGACGTCGGGGCGCGCCGCGAGCACGGTCGCGAGCGCCTCCTCCTCGACGCCGAGGAAGTCGGGCGTCAGCACCTCGACCGTCGCGTCGGGGAGCCTGCGCCGCAGCGCCCGGATCGTGGCCGCGTAGTGGCCGGCGCCGCGGTCCGGCAGGTCGTCGCGGTCGACCGAGGTGACGACGACGTGCTCGAGCCCCATCTGCGCCGCGGTCTGCGCGAGCCGCAGCGGCTCGAGCGGGTCGACGGCTCCGGGCTTCCCCGAGTGGACGTAGCAGTAGCGGCAGGCGCGCGTGCAGGTGTCGCCGAGGATCTGGAAGGTCGCGGTGCCGCGCCCCCAGCACTCGGCGATGTTGGGGCACCGCGCCTCCTCGCAGATCGTGTGCAGGCTCGCCCCGTGGATCAGCTTCTTCACGTCGTAGAAGCGCGTCTTCGCGCTCGGGGCGCGCACCTTCATCCACTCCGGGCGGCGCGGGCGCTCCGCGACGGGCAGCGATCCCTGCATCCCGGCCACGTTAGCGCGCGGCCAGCTGCGCGTGCACAGGCTGCGGCCAGAGTCCGGGGTCGTCGCCGGGCAGCTCCTCGAAGGCGAGGTCGAAGACCTCGGCGAGCGCCGCGCGCGCGGCCGGGCGTACCTCGTCCACCGTCACCTGCCGGCCGAGCTCGCGCGCCATCGAGGTGAACGCGGCGTCGTCGAGGCCGCAGGCGGTGATCCACTCCGTGAACGGCGCCGGGTCGAGGTCGACGTTGAGGGCGTACCCGTGCGTCGAGATCCAGCGCGAGAGGTGCACGCCGATCGACGCGATCTTCCTGGGCGGCGCCTGCAGCCAGACGCCGGTCAGCCCCTCGATCCGGGTCGTCTCGAGCCCGAACGGCGCGACCGCGCGGATGATCGCCTCCTCGAGGTCGCGGCAGAACCTGCGGACGTCCTTGCCGTGGCGCTTCAGGTCGAGGATCGGGTAGCAGACGAGCTGGCCGGGGCCGTGGTAGGTCGAGCGGCCGCCGCGGTCGGTCTCGACGACGGCGACGTCGGCGCCCTCGGGCACGTGCAGCTCGGCCTCGTCGGTGCGCCGGCCGAGCGTGATCGTGGGCGGATGCTCGAGGAAGAGCACGGTGTCCGGGATCGCTCCCTGGGAGACCGCCGCGGCGAGGGAGCGCTGGAGCTCCCACGCCGCGACGTACTCGACGGCGCCGAGGTCCATGGAATACGCCCCGCGGCTCACTGCGGACGAGGGTAGCCTGTGGCGGCGTGCTGGGACCGCCGACGAAGCGAGGCAGGCTCGCGCTCGCGCTCGCCGCGCTCGGCGGCGCGGTGCTGGTCGCGTCGGCGGCGGGCTCCTGGGTGGAGCCCGCGCGCGTCGCCTGGCCGAGCTATGCGGACGGCGTGCCGGACTTCATCTCGCATCCGTCCGACCTCCTGTTCCGGGTCGGCGCGGCGCTGATCGGCGCTGCGGCCCTCGCGCTCGTCGGGCTCGCCGGCCGGGGCCGCGCGCAGGCGGCGTGGGCGCTCATCGCGCTCCTCGGCGCCGGGGGCGTGGCGCTCGGCGTCGCCGGCCTCGACACGGTCGCCGGCTACCGCGGCTTCGGCTCGCTCGTCGCGAACGACATGACGCTCACCGGCTTCCGCCACGGCGCGCTCAACTACCTCGAGCTCGCCGGCGCCTCGCTGCTCGCGGTCTCGCCGCTCGCGGCCGTCAGGGTCTCGCGCCGCGGCGGGTAGCTCAGTAGTCGGACTCGCCCCAGGTCTGCAGCCGCTCGCGCAGGTCGCGCAGGAACTGGCCGGCGTAGGCGCCGTCGACGATCCGGTGGTCGTAGGTCAGCGTCACGTTCATGATCGGCCGGATCGCGATCACGTCCTGCCCGAGCTCGTCCGCGACGACCCACGGGCGCTTCACGACCGCGTACGTGCCGAGGATCCCGGTCTGCGGCTGGCTGATGATCGGCGTGCCGTGGAAGGTGCCGAAGCTGCCGGGGTTCGTGATCGTGAACGTGCCGCCCTGCACGTCGTCGGGCGTCAGCCGCTTCGTCCGCGCGCGCTCGGCCACGTCAGCGATCGCGCGCGCGAGGCCGAGCAGGTTGAGCCCCTCCGCATGCTTCACGACCGGGACGATCAGCCCCCTCCCCTCCTCGAGCGCGACGGCGAAGCCGAGGTTGACGTGGCTCCGGGTGAGCACGGACTCGCCGCGGAGCTCCGCGTTCAGCCACGGCCAGTCCTTGAGCGTGTCGACCGCGGCGCGCGCCACGAACGCCAGGTACGTCGGGTTGACCCCGTACGAGCGCTCGAGCTCGGGCTTGAGCCTCGAGCGGATCGCGACCACGTTCGACATGTCGACCTCGATCGCGCTCGTGACGTGCGCGCTCGTGTCGAGCGAGCGGCGCATGTGCTCGGCGATGCCGCGGCGCATCGCGTTGAGCGGCTCGAGCCGCTCGCCGGGGCCGAGCTCGGCGGGGGCCGCCGGTCGCGGCGGGCCCGGGGGCGCGGCGGGCGCCGGCGGCGGCGGGGGCGCGGCCTGCGGGGGCGGGGCCGGCGCCTCGGGAGGCGGCGCCTCGGGAGGCGGCGCCTGCGCCTGCGCGCCCGACTCGACGAAGGCGAGGATGTCTCGCTTCGTGACGCGGCCGCCGCGGCCCGTGCCCTCGAGGCTCGACGGGTCGATGCCGTGCTCGGCCGCGATCCGCGCCACCACGGGCGAGACGAAGGCGTGGCCCTCGCCGGCGCGGCCGTTGCCGGCCGGCTCGGGAGCCTGGGGCGGCGGGGCCTGGGGCTGCGCCGGCGCCGCCGGGGCCTCCCCGGCCGCGGGCTCGGCGGGGGCCGCGGGCTCGGCGGGGGCCGCCGCCGCGGCGTCGCCGCCGATGCGGGCGAGGAGCGTTCCGACGGCGACCGTCTCCCCCTCGTGGACGAGGATCTCGCCGAGGACGCCGGAGCCGGGCGAGGGCACCTCGGTGTCGACCTTGTCGGTCGAGATCTCGAGCAGCGGCTCGTCGGCCTGGACGGTGTCGCCCGGGTTCTTGAGCCACTTCGTCACAGTCCCCTCGGAGACCGAGACGCCCATCTGGGGCATCACGACCTCGACCGCAGCCCCCGCCGCCATCAGTACTCCGCCAGCTCCCGGAGCCCGGCGACGACGTCGTCCACCTGCGGGATGAAGGCGGACTCGAGCGCCGGCGAGAACGGCACCGGCGTGTCCGGCGCGGCGATCCGCTTCACGGGCGCGTCGAGGTCCTCGAAGGCCTCCTCGGCGATCGTCGCCGCGATCTCGGCGCCGAAGCCGCCCGTGCGTGTGTCCTCGTGCAGGATGAGCACCTTCGAGGTCTTCCGCACCGACGCGAGCACGGCGTCCTTGTCCCACGGGAGCACGCTGCGGAGGTCCACGATCTCGACCGACAGGTCGCCGAGCTTCGCCGCCGCCTCCGCCGCCGTGTGGACCATCGCGCCCCACGTGATCACGCTCACGTCGCCGCCCTCGCGGTGGATGCGCGCCTCGCCGATCGGCGTCGTGTAGCGCTCGTCGGGGACCTCGCCCTTGATCCGGCGGTAGAGGTGCTTGTGCTCGAAGAAGAGGACGGGGTTCGGGTCCTCGATCGCGGAGACGAGGAGGCCCTTGGCGTCCTCGGGCGTCGCCGGGCAGACGCACTTGAGCCCCGGGATGTGCGCGAACGACGACTCCGGGTTCTGCGAGTGGAAGGGGCCGCCGGAGAAGCCGCCCCCCGACGGGAGGCGCACCGTGATCGGGACCGGCGTGCCCGCGCGCCAGCGCTGCTTCGCCGCGACCGTGACGAGGTGGTCCCAGCCGCACGAGACGAAGTCGGCGAACTGCATCTCGGCGACGGGGCGCATGCCCATGATCGCGGCGCCGGTCGCGCCGCCGAGGATCGCGGTCTCGGACAGGGGCGCGTCGATCACCCGCCACGGCCCGAACTCCTCCTGGAACCCGAGCGTGACCTTGAAGGCGCCGCCGTAGACGCCGACGTCCTCGCCGATCACGAAGACGCGCTTGTCGCGGCGCATCTCCTGGCGGAGGCCGTCGGAGATCGCCTGCAGGTAGGTCTTCTCCGCCACGGCCCGTCCGCTACTTGTGGTGAGGCGTGTCCAGGTCTTCCGGCGCCGCGTAGACGCCCTCGAGCAGCGTCGCGGGGTCGGGGAGGGGCGAGGCCTCGGCGCGCTCGAGCGCGTCGTTCAGGTGCTTCTTGACGTGGAGCTTGATCTCGTCCTCCTCCTCGTCGGTGAGCTCGGCGTGCTCGTGCAGCCAGCGGCGGTAGCGCTCGATCGGGTCGTGCGCCGCCCAGCGCTCGAACAGCTCCTTCGGGACGTAGAAGGCGTCGTCGTGGACGGCGTGGCCCTCCATGCGCAGGGTCAGGCACTCGATCAGCGTGGGGCCGCCGCCGTCGCGGGCCTTCTCGATCGCGCGCTTCGCCTCGCGGTACACGCTGAGCACGTCGGTGCCGTCGACGACGACCCCTTCGAAGCCGTACCCCTGGGCGCGGTCGGCGAGGTGCTCGACCGCGTACTCGAGGTGCGTCGGCGTCGAGTACGCCCACTGGTTGTTGTCGCAGACGAAGACCACCGGCAGCGCGCGGACGGCGGCGAAGTTCATCCCCTCGTGCGTGTCGCCGCGCGCGGAGGCGCCCTCGCCGAACCACGCGACCGCGACGCGCTTCTCCTCGCGGATGCGGAAGGCGAGCGCGCAGCCGACCGCGACCGGGAGCATCGCCGGGAGGTGCGAGACCATCGCGATCAGGCCGAGGCGCGCGTCGGCCATGTGGACGTTGCCGTCGCGGCCCCTGGCCGGTCCCTCGACGCGGCCCATGTAGTTGGCGAAGATCCGCCACGGCTCGACGCCGCGGGTGATGTGCACGCCCATGTCGCGGTGGAGCGGCGTGCCGACGTCCTCCGGGCCCATCGCGGTCGCGACCCCGACGGAGGCCGCCTCGTTGCCGCGGCCCGTGTAGAAGGAACCCGGGATCTTGCCCTGCCGGTAGAGGATGTGGCCGCGCTCCTCGACGCCGCGCGTCGTGATCATGTTGCGGTAGATCGCGAGCAGGTCCTCTCGGTCGAGGCCCCACTCCTTCACCTCGCCGAGCGAGCCGCCGGGCTCGGCTACGCGTGCGGTCGCCATTGCCGCCTCCAACTGTAACTACAGTGACCCACGTGGAGCTTGCATCGCTTGAATCCGACCGCTTCCTCGTCGACCAGCTCGTCCGCCCGGTCGCCAACCTCTACCGGGTGACGCCGCTCGGGGCCGGGGAGACGCCGGCGGGGCCGCCCGTCGCCTACGTCCGCCAGCGGCGCCTGGCGATCAAGGAGGACATCCGCTTCTACGCGGACGAGGGGGAGACCCGGGAGGCGTTCCGGATCGCGGCCCGCTCGATCCTCGACATCGGCGGCTCCCGCTACGACGTCCTCGCCGGGCAGGAGCGGATCGGCTTCCTCTGGCACAAGCTCAAGGAGTCGCTCGTCCGGACGACCTGGCACCTGGGCGGCCCGAACGAGGAGGAGGTGGCGCTCGCCCGGGAGCGGTCGCTCGTCGGGGCGATCGCCCGACGGGTGGTCGACTTCGTCCCCGACTACGGCGGCTTCGTCCCGATCCCGTACAACTTCGACTTCCTGATCGAGGGGCGGGTGGTCGGTGCGATGAACCGGAAGCTCAAGCTGCGCGACCAGTACGTCCTCGACCTCTCCGGCGACGCCGAGCGGAGGATCGACCGGCGCGTGGCGATCGCGCTCGCGATCGCGCTCGACGCGCTCCAGAACCGCTGATGGGGCGTGCGGCCGACCGGCTGCGCGAGGAGCGCCGGAAGGTGCTCGGCGACTGGAGCGCCTTCTGCCTCGCCTGCGGCGGCGCCCTGCGCTGGTTCGAGCGGTTCGAGGACGAGCTCCCGGCCGCCTGCCCCGCCTGCGGCGGCGAGCTCCGCCACCGCTGCCCGGCCTGCGCCGCGCCGTTCTCGTCGGCCTTCGCCGTCACCTGCGAGGCCTGCGCCGCCCCCCTCCGCGACCCCGAGCTCCACGGCATCCCGATCCGCCGCAAGGCGTAGGGGAGGTCCGCGACGACCGCGGGAGGTCGCGCGCCGACCCCGGCCGGCGCGTCAGAGGCCGAGCGACGGCTTGATCGCGGAGAAGCGGATCACGGTGACCGTGTCCTCCTCGCTCACGTCCCGGTTGTAGAGCTGGGCGAGGAAGTGCGCCATCTCCTCGGGCCGGCGGATCTCGGGGTTGTCGTGCTCGATCTCCCGCGGCGAGAGCTCGCCGAGGGTCTTCACCTCGACCTTGTCGATCACTGCGTCGAACACGTGCTGGCGCGGCCCGAAGCGGGCGCCCACGAGCACCGACACGATCATGCCCTTGTGGTACTTGCGCGACTTGTCGCCGAGCCGGATCGTCGCGGTCTTGCGGTGCGAGCGCAGCTGCGCCTCGACCACGGGCGAGTAGAAGTTCAGGGCGAACGCCGCCAAGCGCGCTGGATCATAGTGCCTCCCTTCCCGAGAGCACCTCGAGCGCCCGCGCCGCCATCCGCCGCTCCCCCTCGTAGGCGAGGAGGCGCGGCGCCTCGTCGAGCGGGAGCCAGCGCGCCTCGGCCACCTCGTGGCGGAACGGCTCAGGGATCTCCCCCAGCCTCCCGCGCTCGTAGCGGACGAGGAAGAACGAGACGACCTTGAAGACCCGTTCTCCCTCCCAGCTGAACGAGTAGCGGGTCTCGCCCAGCTTCCCGAGCGAGCGTCCGCTCGCCCCGGTCTCCTCCGCGACCTCGCGGAGGGCCGTCGCCTCGCCGCTCTCGCCCGCGTCGATCTGGCCCTTCGGGAGGGCCCAGAGGCCGCGGGGGCGGCCGGCGGGCCGGATCGCGGCCAGCATCCAGCGCCCGCGCAGCCGCCGGACGAGCACCCCGCCGGCGGAGAACTCACGGCGCACGGCGGCCGGCGGATCTCAGTGGTGCAGACTGAGGTTTTTGCGGTATGCTACTCGCGCTGGCACTCTGCCAGGTAGAGTGCCGAAGACTCTGGATCCTGTCACCAGTGGAGGTCGAACGTATGAACCTGAAGCCGCTTGGCGACCGCCTGATCGTCGAGCCCCTCGAGGAGGAGCAGACGACGGCCGCCGGGATCGTCCTCCCCGACACGGCGCTCGAGAAGCCGCAGCGCGGGACCGTGGTCGCGGCCGGCCCCGGAGAGCGGAGCCGTGAGACGGGGGAGATCATTCCCATGGACGTGAGCGAGGGCGACGTCGTCGTCTTCTCGAAGTACGGCGGCACCGACATCAAGATCGACGGCGTCGACTACCTGATCCTGCGCGAGAGCGACGTCCTCGCCAAGGTGGTCGGCGACCGCGAGCTGGCCGGCGCGAAGGCCTAGAAGGAGGAACCGAGAAACCATGCCTCACAAGGAGCTGAAGTTCAACGAGGACGCGCGCCGCTCGCTCCAGCGCGGCGTCGACATCCTCGCCGACGCGGTCAAGGTCACGCTTGGCCCGAAGGGGCGCTACGTCGTCCTCGACAAGAAGTTCGGCGCCCCGACGATCACGAACGACGGCGTGACGATCGCGCGCGAGATCGAGGTCGAGGACGTCTTCGAGAACCAGGGCGCGCAGCTCGTGCGCGAGGTCGCCACGGCGACGAACGACGTCGCCGGCGACGGCACGACCACCGCGACGGTGCTCGCCCAGGCCGTCGTCCGCGAGGGCCTGAAGAACGTCTCGGCGGGCGCCAACCCGATGGCGCTGAAGCGCGGGATCGAGAAGGCCGTGGACGCGGTCGTCGAGAACCTGAAGTCGCAGTCGACCGAGATCTCCGGCAAGGAGGACATCGCCCGCGTGGCGACGATCTCCTCGCGCGAGCGCGAGATCGGCGACGTGATCGCGGACGCGATCGAGAAGGTCGGCAAGGACGGCGTCGTGAACGTCGAGGAGGGCCAGACCTTCGGGCTCGAGCTCGAGTTCACCGAGGGCATGCAGTTCGACAAGGGCTACCTCTCGCCGTACTTCATCACCGACTCCGAGCGGATGGAGGCGGTCCTCGAGGATCCCTACATCCTGATCGCGAACCAGAAGCTCGGCGGGGTCAAGGACCTCCTGCCGGTGCTCGAGCAGGTGATCCAGGCCGGCAAGCCGCTGCTGATCGTGGCCGAGGACGTCGAGGGCGAGTCGCTCGCGACGCTCGTCGTCAACAAGCTGCGCGGCACCTTCCAGGCCGTCGCCGTGAAGGCGCCGGGCTTCGGCGACCGCCGCAAGCGGATGCTCGAGGACATCGCCATCCTCACGGGCGGCGAGGTGATCACCGAGGAGATGGGCCTCAAGCTCGAGAACACGAAGCTCTCGCAGCTCGGCCGCGCCCGCAAGGTCGTCGTCGACAAGGACGCGACCACGATCATCGACGGCGCGGGCGACGCCGAGGCGATCAAGGCCCGCATCAAGCAGATCAAGAGCGAGATCGAGACGACCGACTCCGACTTCGACCGCGAGAAGCTGCAGGAGCGGCTGGCGAAGCTGTCCGGCGGCGTGGCGGTGGTCAAGGTCGGCGCCGCGACCGAGACCGAGATGAAGGAGAAGAAGCATCGCGTCGAGGACGCGCTGCAGGCGACCCGCGCGGCGCTCGAGGAGGGGATCGTGCCCGGCGGCGGCGTGGCGCTCCTGAACGCGGCCGACTCCGTCCGCTCGACGGTCGAGTCGATCGAGGGCGACGAGAAGACGGGCGCGCAGATCATCCTCCGCGCGCTCGAGGAGCCGCTCCGCCAGCTCGCGACGAACGCGGGCCTCGAGGGCTCGGTCGTCGTGAACACGGTGCGCTCGGCGAAGGCCGGCCACGGCCTGAACGTCGACTCGGGCGAGGTCGAGGACCTCGTCAAGAGCGGCATCATCGACCCGACGATGGTCACGCGCTCGGCGCTCCAGAACGCGGCCTCGATCGCGAAGAACATCCTCACGACCGAGGCGGTCGTCGCCGAGGCGCCCGAGAAGGAGAAGGCCGGCGCCAACATGCCCGACATGTCGGGGATGATGTAGCCCCGTCGTCCCGCCGGAGGAAACGGAAAGGGCCCGCGAGCTCCGCGGGCCCTTTCGCGTTCGGGGTGAGGGGTCGCTACGTCCTCGGTATCGACAACCAGCGGCCCCCGCTTTAGGGGATCCGGGCGATCCCTCGATCGAGGGAGGTCAGAACGAGTACCGCTCCTCCTTCCACGGGTCGGCCTCGTTGTGGTACCCGTAGCGCTCCCAGAAGCCGAGCCGGTCGACCGGCGAGAGCTCGATCGCCCGCAGCCACTTGGCGCTCTTCCAGAAGTACTTGCCGGGGACGACGAGCCGCAGCGGCGCGCCGTGCTCCGGCTCGAGCGGCTGCCCGTCCGCGTGCGTCGCGAGCAGCGCGAGGTCCTCCTCGAGCGAGGCGAGCGGCACGTTCGAGGTGAAGTCGTGCTCGGCGTGCGCGATCGCGAAGCGCGCGCCCGGAAGCGGCCGGGCGAGCTTCGCGAGCTCGCGCCAGTGCACGCCCTCGAAGCGCACGTCGAAGCGGCTCCAGCGGGTCACGCAGTGGATGTCCTGGACGTTCGAGCTCCGCGGCAGCGCGGCCAGCTCCTCCCAGCCGAGCTCGACCTCCTGCTCGACCTCGCCGAAGACCCGGAACGTCCAGGTCGCGAGGTCGACGCGCGGCACCTCGCCGGCGTGCAGCACCGGCCACTTGTCGGTGAGGTACTGCCCGGGCGGCAGGCGCCCCGGGTCGTAGCCGGCCGCGCGCACCTTTCGCTCCGCCATCGACCTGAACATCGCTACAACAGTAGTCTCGTGTCCACGCCCGCCGTTACACGCGCCTACGTCCGTCCCCGCTCCTACGTGCGCGTGGCGGGCCCGGACGCACCCGACCTGCTCCAGCGCGTGCTCTCGAACGACGTGCTCGCGACCGAGTCGTGCGAGGCGCTCCTCCTCACCCCCAAGGGCCGCGTGATCGCCCCGCTCCTCGTCTGGCGCCGCGGCGCGGACGACTTCCTGCTCCTCACCGAGCCCGAGCTCGGGGAGGCCGTGACGGCGGAGCTCCGCCGCCTGCGCGTCGCCTCGCGCTGCGAGATCGAGCCGGAGGAGCACGCCTCCGTCGTCGTCCTCGGCGGCGACGGCGGCATCCCGACGCGCGACTTCGGCGTCCCGGCGGTCGAGGTGCTCGACGCCGGCATCGACGCCCGCCCTCCGGACGAGGAGCTCGAGCGCCTGCGCATCCTGGCGCGGACGCCGCGCTGGGGGCGCGAGCTCGACGGCGGGATCCTGCCGGCGGAGGCCGGGCTCGACGAGCGCGCCGTCTCCTTCACGAAGGGCTGCTACCCGGGCCAGGAGCCGCTCGCACGGCTGCGCAACCGGGGCCACGTGAACCGGACGCTCCGCGTGCTCGAGCTCGACGGCGAGGCGCGCCCGGCGGACGAGGTGCGCTACGAGGGGCGGGCCGTCGGCCGGGTCACGAGCGCCGTCCCGGGGCTCGCCCTCGCCTACGTCCGGGTCGAGGTGCCGGACGGCGCCGAGCTCGAGGTCGGGGGCGCGAGGGCCCGGCTACACTGACGGCCTCGCGCGCCCGTAGCTCAGGGGATAGAGCGCTGCCCTGCGGAGGCAGAGGTCGCATGTTCGAATCATGCCGGGCGCATCGCGCGCTGCGTTTTCGGCGAGACGACGAGGGAACGTCGCGCTCGTGGCGGCCGACGTCCCCGACGCGCTCGTCCTGCGGCGGCACCGCGACCTGGGCGGGGCGCAGCGTCGCGGGATCTGGGCGCGCCGGCTCGTGCTGTCGGCGCTCGCGGCCGTGTCGCTGCTCGCGCTCCTGAACGTCTTCGGGCAGCGGCCGGAGACCCGGGTGGCCGTCGCCCCGGCGGCGTCGCTCGAGCTCTACGCGCCCGCGACCGTCCGCGGCGGCCTTCTCTGGAGCGCCCGCTTCCACGTCACCGCGCACCGCGAGCTCCGACGGGCCACGCTCGTCCTCGACCCGGGCTGGGCCGAGGGGATGGCGATCAACACGATCGAGCCGAGCCCGGCCGGCGAGGCGAGCAGGGACGGTCGCCTGGCGCTCGAGCTCGGCCACATCCCGGCGGGCGGCTCGTACCTCCTCTTCGTCCAGTTCCAGGTCAACCCGACGAACGTCGCCTGGCACCGGCAGCAGAACGTCGAGCTCGACGACGGGGACCGCCGGATCCTGAGCCTCCACCGCAGCGTGACGATCTTCCCGTAGCCCGATGGACCTCGTCCTCCGCGCAGTCGCGCTCTACCTCTTCGTCCTCGTGCTGACGCGGGTGATCGGGCGCCGCGAGCTCTCCTCGCTCGCGCCCTTCGACCTCATCCTGCTGATCGTCGTCGGCGACGCCCTCCAGCAGGGGCTCACCCAGGACGACTACTCCGTGACCGGGGCGATCGTCGTCGTGGGCACCCTCGCTCTCCTGCAGGTGCTCACGTCGTGGCTCGGCTACCGCTTCCCGTCCGTCCGCCCCGTCCTCGACGGCGAGCCGCTGATCGTCGTCGAGGACGGCAAGCCGATCGAGCGGAACCTGAAGCGCGAGCGGCTGACGGTCGAGGAGCTCGCCGAGTCTGCGCGCATGCACGAGATCGGCTCGCTCGACGAGGTCAAGTGGGCGGTGCTCGAGCGGAACGGCGAGCTCAGCTTCGTCAAGAAGACCGAGTAGCGTTCCTGCATGCCGCTCTACCTGCGCGAGGCCGACGTCGCGGCGCTGCTCTCGCCTGCGGACGCGCTCGCCGCGGTCGAGGAGTCGTTCCGGCGGCTCGCCCGGGGCGCCGTCGACAACCGGCCGCGCGACCGGCTCTTCGTCGAGGGCGGCGTGCTCGCGGTGATGGCGTGCGCCGACCCGGAGCTCGGCTACGCGGGCCTCAAGTCGTACGTCTGGACCGACCGCGGCACGGTCTTCGCCGTGCTCCTCTTCAAGCTGCCCGAGGCCCGCCTCGAGGCGGTGATCGAGGCCGACAAGCTCGGGCAGCTGCGCACCGGCGCGGCCTCCGGCGTCGCGGCGCGCCACCTCGCGCGTGCCGGCGCGGCGAGCCTCGGGGTGATCGGCTGCGGCTGGCAGGCCGCCTCGCAGGTCGCCTGCATCCGGGAGGCGCTGCCGGGGATCGAGCGCGTGGTCGTCTACTGCCGCAACCGGGAGCGGCTCGAGGCGTTCTGCCGCGAGCACGGCTGCGAGCCCGCCGAGTCGCACCGCGACGCGGCCGTCCAGGACGTCGTCGTCACGGTCACGACGTCGAAGGACCCGGTGCTGCGCGGCGAGTGGCTCGCGCCTGGCGCGCTCGTCTGCGCCGTCGGCGCGAACGACCGGCGCAGGCGCGAGCTCGACAACGCCGTGCTCGAGCGCGCGGCCTTCGTCTGCTGCGACTCTCGCGAGGACGCCCGGCGCGAGTCCGGCGACCTGATCGAGCCCGTCGAGCAGGGCCTCCTCGACTGGCTCGAGGTGCACGAGCTCCAGGAGGTCGTCGCCGGCGAGGTGCAGGGACGGGCGTCGGACGACGACGTCGTCCTCTTCAAGTCGAACGGGATCGCGGCCTGGGACCTCGCGGCGGGCGCGCGGGTCGTCGAGCTCGCGCGCGAGCGCGGCGCCGGCCTAGAGCTTTGAGACGTGCGCGGCGACGACGTCGTCGCCGATCGCGTGCACGACCTCGGGCCGCTCGAGCACGCGGCGCACCTGCTCCGGCGTGCAGCGGTTCTTCACGTACGCGTCGTCGAGGATGTCGGTCAGCGAGCGGCCGCGATGGTGCTCGCGCACGACGTACTCGGCGACGAGCTCCTCCCGCTGCGGGCGCGCGAAGAGGAACGCGAACGGGCTGCGCAGGATGTCGGGGATGCGGGCCACGGCTGCATCCTACTGACGTATACTCGACGGCCGTGAAGGCCGCGGACTCGGCAGGCCGGTTCGCCGAGCGCGTCGTCGAGGGACGAGACGACGCGGGCGCCGAGGAGCGGATCGTGATCTGGATCGAGCGCAGGCCCGGGGCGGTGTGGGCGGTCGGGCGCGCGGTCAACCCGCACCTGCGGGACTCGGTCGAGCCGCGCCGCGACGACTACCTCTGGGAGGGCTACGAGCTCGAGGACGCGCTCGAGGCCGGGAACGCCGCGCTCGAGGACGACTGCGTCGTGTCCGAGGACGACGGCTTCGACGGCCGGATCAGGCCCTTCCGCCGCGAGGAGCTGCTCGAGCCGCTCGAGCGCTTCTTCTTCGGCCGGTAGGCGAGGAAGCTCGGGCGGCGCCCGAACCCGGTCCCCCGGGCCCCCTCCACCCGTCCGCCTGCGGCGGACGAGCGGGTGGGCGAGCTCAGCCGGGGGAGCCTCCCGGTTCCCCCGCGCCCCCTCCACCGGTCCGCCTGCGGCGGACGAGCGACTTCGTCGCTGGCCATTCGAGGTTGGCGTCCGGGATCGGGTCGCCGTGCGGGTCGTGGGTGGGGAAGCCGAGCGCGCTGTCGATCCGCGCCTCGAGCTCCTCCGAGATCACGTGCTCGAGCCGGTCGGCCTCGGCGTGGACCGCGTCGACGTGCAGGCCCAGCGTCTCCGCCAGGTAGAGCTCGAGCAGGCGGTGGTGGCGGATCACCTCCACGGCGACGCGCTCGCCCGCCTCCGTCAGCCGCGAGCCGCGGTACGGCACGTGCTCGAGCAGGCCGAGCGCCGCGAGCTTCTTCACCATCGCCGACGCCGACGCCGCCGAGACCCCCTGGTCGCGGGCGACGGCCGTGATCGTGACTCGCCCGCTCGCGTCCTGCAGCTTGTAGATCACCTTCAGGTAGTCCTGGATCGCCTCCGACAGGGGCGTCTTCGTCACCCGCCCAGCTTAGTGACGCTGCTAGCGTGGCCGCGAGTGGCGATCCGGGTCGGACACAGCGCGGACCCCGACGACGCGTTCATGTTCTGGGCGCTCGAGGCCGGCCGCGTGGACAGGCGCGGGCTCGAGCTCGAGCAGGTCGTCTCCGACATCCAGACCCTCAACGAGTGGGCGCTCGAGGGCAGGCTCGAGGTGACGGCGCTCTCGGCCGGCGCCTACCCGCACGTCGCCGACCGCTACGTCCTCCTGCCGCACGGCGCGTCGATGGGCGACGGCTACGGGCCGGTGCTCGTCGCGCGCGAGGAGCTCGACCCGCGCGAGGTCGAGATCGTGGTCCCCGGGCGCCTCACGACGGCCTACCTCGTGCTCCGCCTCGCGCTCGGGGAGCCGCGCGTGCGCGAGCTGCCGTTCGACCGGATCCTCGACGAGGTGCGCTCCGGCCGCGCCGACGCCGGGCTGCTGATCCACGAGGGGCAGCTCACCTACGCGGGCGCCGGCCTCCGCCGCCTGCTCGACCTCGGCGCCTGGTGGCGCGAGGAGACGGGGCTGCCGCTGCCGCTCGGCGTCAACGCCGCCCGGCGCGACCTCGACCGCCTCGCGGACGTCTCGGCGGTGCTCGGCGAGGCGATCCGCGCCGGGCTCGAGCACCGCGACGAGGCGCTCGCCTACGCCGAGCGCTTCGGCCGCGGGATCGACCGCGCGACGGCCGACCGCTTCGTGGCGATGTACGTGAACGAGCTCACGACCGGCTACGGCGAGCTCGGGCGGCGCGCCGTCGCCGAGCTCCTGCGCCGCGCCGGCACCGCCGTCGAGCCGGCCTATGCCGACTAGGGCGGTCGTCCTCAGCGCGGTCCGCACGCCCGTGGGGCGGCGCGACGGCGCGCTCTCCGGCGTCCGCCCCGACGACCTCGCCGCGGCCGCGATCGCCGCCGCGGTCGAGCGCGCCGGCATCCCGCCCGGCGAGATCGAGGACGTCTGGCTCGGCTGCGCGAACCAGGCCGGCGAGGACAACCGCAACGTCGCGCGCATGGCCGCCCTGCTCGCCGGCCTCCCGGACTCGGTCGCCGGGGTGACGGTCAACCGGCTCTGCGCCTCCGGGCTCGCCGCCGTCGTGGGCGCCTGCCACGCGGTCGCCGCCGGCGACGGCGACCTCTTCGTCGCGGGCGGCGTCGAGTCGATGTCGCGGGCGCCCGTCTCGCGCGAGCGCCCGGGCTACGGCGAGCGCGAGTGGGACACGCAGCTCGGCTGGCGCTTCCCGAACCCGCGGCTCGAGGCGATGTTCCCGCTCGAGTCGATGGGCGAGACCGGCGAGAACGTCGCCGAGCGCTACGGCGTCTCGCGCGAGGACCAGGACGCCTTCGCGCTCCGCTCCCAGCGCCGCTGGGCCGCGGCGGCGGAGGCCGGCCGGTTCGACGACGAGCTCGTGCCCGTGGCCGGCGTCGCGCGCGACGAGCACCCGCGGCCCGACACCTCGCTCGAGAAGCTCGCGGCGCTCAGGCCCGCCTTCCGCGACGGCGGCACGGTCACCGCCGGGAACGCGTCGGGGATCAACGACGGCGCCGCCGCCCTCGTGGTCGCCTCCGAGGAGCGCGCCCGGGCGCTCGGCGCCGAGCCCCTCGGCGCCTTCGTCGCCTCCGCGGTCGCCGGGGTCGATCCGCGCGTGATGGGCATCGGCCCGATCCCGGCCGTGCGCAAGCTCCTCGCCCGCGCCGGGATCGGCCTCGACGAGGTCGACCTCGTCGAGCTGAACGAGGCCTTCGCGTCGCAGTCGCTGGCGGTCGTGCGCGAGCTCGGCCTCGACGAGGAGAAGGTCAACGTGAACGGCGGCGCGATCGCGATCGGCCACCCGCTCGGGATGAGCGGCGCCCGCCTCGTCGTCTCGCTCCTGCACGAGCTCCGCCGCCGCGGCGGCCGCTACGGGATCGCGACGCTGTGCGTCGGCGTCGGCCAGGGCCAGGCGGCGCTCTTCGAGCGAGCCTAGCCGACCGGAGGCCGGATGTAGATCACGCCCTCGTGCTTGATCGGCACGAAGGGGTCGCCGATCGCCATCACGAGCTCCTCGGCCCGGGCGAAGACCGAGTCGCCGTCGTCGTCGCAGCGGACGACGATCTCGACCTCGCCCACGGGCTCGGCCGAGAGGCCCGCGGCACGGAGCTCCCGCAGGAGCCGGTCGCGGTCTGGGATCCGAGCTGCGCTGACTGGGACGGTTGCCGCCATACCCGCAGCATACCTCGGATCCGAGAAAGGCAAACCTCCAACCGTCCGCCGGGGTCGCCGTTGTACGATCGCCCGGTGACCGAGGAGGCCCGCGAGCTCATGAGCTGGGACGACCTCGGGGCAGGAGCGCGGCACCTCGCGGAGCTCGTCCACCGCGACGGCTACCGGCCCGACATCGTCCTCGCGATCGCCCGCGGCGGCCTCCTCGTCGCCGGCGCCGTCGGCTACGCGCTCGGCGTCAAGAACACCTTCGCGATGAACGTCGAGTTCTACACCGGCGTCGACGAGCGCCTGCCGATGCCGATGCTCCTCCCGCCGGTGCCCGACCTCGTCGACTTCGCCGAGCAGCGCCTGCTGATCGCCGACGACGTCGCCGACACGGGCGCCGACGCTCGCGCTCGTGAAGGACTTCTGCGAGGGGAAGGTGGCGGAGGTGCGGTGCGCGGTCCTCTACGAGAAGCCGCATTCGACCGTCGGCTGCGAGTACGTCTGGCGCCGGACCGACCGCTGGATCGAGTTCCCGTGGAGCGCGCGGGCGCCGGTCGGCGAGGAGCTCTTCGCGGGGTAGAGACTCGCCGGGAGGCGGGCTATAGTCGGCTGTCCCCGCGCACCGAGGAGAGGAAGCGAGATGAAGAAGACGAAGTTCGCGTTCGGAGCGCTGGTGCTCACGATCGCGGCGGTCGCGCTCACGGCGGCGACCGCGGGGCAGGCGAAGCGGAGCGACGCGTTCAAGGTGGCCTGGATCTACGTCGGGCCGCACAACGACGCCGGGTGGTCGCAGGCGCACGACGAGGGCAGGCGGTACGTCCAGAGGGCGCTGGGCTCGAAGGTCCAGACGACGTACAAGGAGAACATCGCCGTCGGTCCGCAGCTCCAGCAGACCGTCGCCAGCCTCGTCCAGCAGGGCTACAAGATGATCTTCGGCACCTCCTACGGCTTCTTCGACAGGAAGCTCGCGGCCAAGTACCCGGACGTCCTGTTCGAGCAGGCGACGGGAATCGACACCGCGGACAACCTCGCCGAGTACTTCGGCGCGGGCGAGGACACGGTGTTCCTCTCCGGCATGGCCGCCGGCGCCGCGAGCAAGAGCGGGCACATCGGGTACGTCGTCGCGTACCCGATCCCGGAGGTGATCCGGCACGCGAACGCGTTCGCGCTCGGCGCGCAGCTTGCGCACCCCGGCGCGACGGTGCGGCTCGTCTGGACGAACTCGTGGTTCGACCCGGCCAAGGAGAAGAAGGCGGCCGAGAGCCTCGTCTCGGCCGGCGCGGACGTCCTCGGGCAGAACGTCGACTCGCCGGCGGCCGGCCAGTACGCCGAGTCGAAGGGGATCCCCTGGGTCGGCTACGACTCCGACGCGAAGAAGTTCGCGCCCAAGTCGTGGCTGACCGCGGCCGTCTACAACTGGGGGCCGTACTACCTGAAGCGGGTCAAGGCGGCGATGGCCGGCACGTGGAAGCCCGGCTTCTACTACGGCTCGATCGAGGACGGCTTCACCGGCCTCGCGCCGTACGGCCCGGGTGTGAGCGCGAAGACGAAGGCCGCGATCGCGGCGAAGATGAAGGCGCTCCGGAGCGGCAGCTTCTACGAGTTCGAGGGGCCGCTCTACGACCAGAGCGGCAAGCTCCGGGTCCCGAAGGGCCGGCGGATGCAGGTGCTCAAGGGAGGCACGAACAGCCTCTACGGGATGAACTGGCTCGTGAAGGGCGTGATCGGCAGCCCGAAGGGTTAGCCGCCCCTGGCGAGGCCCGAGACCGAGGTGCGGACCACGGCCGCCGTCTCCCCGGCGGCGGCCGTGGCGATGCGCGGGATCGTGAAGCGCTTCCCGGGCGTCGTCGCGAACGACGGGGTCGACTTCGCGGCCGCGCAGGGCGAGGTGCACGCGCTCCTCGGCGAGAACGGCGCCGGGAAGAGCACGCTCTCGAACATCCTCACGGGGCTCTACCGCCCCGACGCGGGCGAGATCGCGCTCTACGGCGAGCCGGTCGAGTTCCACGCTCCGCGCGACGCGCTCGACGCCGGGATCTGCATGGTGCACCAGCACTTCCGGCTCGTCGACCCGTTCACGGTCGCGGAGAACGTCGTCCTCGGCGACCATCGCGGCGAGGGGCGCGCGTTCCGGCTGCGCCCGCGCGCGATCGAGCGCCGCGTGACCGAGCTGTCGGAGCGCTACGGGCTCCACGTCGACCCGCGCGCCCGGGTGTGGCAGCTCTCGCTCGGCGAGCAGCAGCGCGTCGAGATCCTGAAGGCGCTCTACCGCGAGGCGCGGATCCTCATCCTGGACGAGCCGACCGCGGTGCTGACGCCGCAGGAGGCCGACGTGCTCTTCGCGACGCTGCGCGAGATGGCGGCCGAGGGACGCACCGTCGTCTTCATCTCGCACAAGCTGCACGAGGTGAAGGCCGTCGCCGACCGCGTGACCGTGCTCCGGAACGGGCGCACGATCGCGACGGTCGCGGCCACCGATGCGACGCCGCGCTCGCTCGCGTCGCTCATGGTCGGCCGCGAGCTCGGCGCCGGTGCCGCAGAGCGCGAGCGGTCCGCGCCGGGCGGCGTCGAGCTCGCGCTCGAGGAGCTGTGGGCCGACGGCGACCGCGGCGGCGCGGCCGTCCGCGGCGTGACGCTGTCGGTGCGCGGCGGCGAGATCGTCGCCGTCGCCGGCGTCGCGGGCAACGGCCAGCGCGAGCTGGCGGAGACGATCGCGGGCATCCGCGCCCAGACGGCCGGCACGGTCGCTGTCGGCGGTCGCCGGCTGCGCGGCGACCCGCGCGCGGCGCTCGCCGCGGGCGTCGCCTACGTCCCCGAGGACCGGCTCGGCACCGGCGTCGCGCCGAGCCTCAGCGTCGCGGCCAACCTCGTGCTCCGCTCCTACCGCGACCGGCACGCCTCCCGCGGGCCGCTCCTGCGCCTCGGCCGGATCCGCGAGCGCGCGCACGAGCTGATCGGGCGCTACGCGATCGCCGTGCCCGGGCCCGCCGCCCCGGCGCGCCTGCTCTCGGGCGGGAACCTCCAGAAGGTCGTGCTGGCGCGCGAGTTCTCGGGCAGCCCGCGCGTGCTCGTCGCCGCGTCGCCGACGCGCGGCCTCGACGTCGGCGCGATCGAGACGGTGCACTCGTACCTGCGCGACGCGGCGGCCGGCGGCCTCGCCGTGCTGCTGATCAGCGAGGACCTCGACGAGATCCTCGCGCTCGCGGACCGGATCGTCGTGATGTACGAGGGCGCGATCGCCGGCGAGACGACGCGCGCCGCGGCGGACGTCCAGGAGATCGGCCTGCTGATGGCCGGAGGGCGCGACCCCCGTGAGGATTGAGCGCAGGCTCGAGCGGCCGCGGTGGCTGCTCGCCGCGGTCCCCGCCGGGTCGCTCGTGTTCGCGTTCTTCGCGTCGGGGGTCGTCCTGGCCGCCACGGGACACGACGCGCCGGACGCCTACCGCCAGATCTTCGACGCCGCCTTCGTCGACCGGGGCGCGCTCGGCCAGACGCTCGTGTCGGCGACGCCGCTCGCGTTCACCGGGCTCGCGGCGGCGGCCGCGTTCCGCATGCGCCTCTTCAACATCGGCGCCGAGGGCCAGCTCTTCGTCGGGGCGATCGCCGCGGCCGCGGCCGGGCTCTACCTCGGCGGGCACGGCTGGCCGCAGGCGCTCGTGATCGCCGCGATGGTGGCGGCCGGCTGCGCAGGAGGCGCCGCCTGGGCGCTCGTCCCGGGCGTGCTGCGGGCGTTCTTCAAGACGAACGAGATCATCAGCTCGCTGATGCTCAACTACGTCGCCGCCTACCTGCTCACGTACCTGATCTTCAACACCGAGTCCTACTGGCGCGAGACGGAAGGCTTCAACGCGAGCGTCTTCCCGACCGGGAAGGAGCTGCCCGACCGCGCGCTCTGGCCGGCGGCGACGATCCACGCGCAGGGCGGGATCGCGCTGCCGCTCGGCGCCGGGCTCGCGCTGCTCGCGGCCGCCGTCCTCTGGCTGCTCTACTCGCGCACGCGCTTCGGCTTCGAGGCGCAGGTGCTCGGCGACTCGCCGCGCGCCGCCCGCTACGCCGGGATGCGGACGCGCCGCAAGATCCTCGCGGTGATGGGGATCTCCGGCGCGCTCGCCGGTCTCGGCGGCGCGAGCCAGGACGGCGACTTCCGCCACACGCTCGACGCCGACCCGAACGGGCTCCAGAAGCAGTACTACGGCTACACCGGGATCGTCGTCGCCGCGCTCGGGCGGTACAACCCGTTCGCGGTCCTGGTGGTCGCGTTCCTGATCGGCGGGCTCCAGAACGCGGGCACGACGCTGCAGGGCGCCGACTTCCCGTCGGGGCTCGTCGGCGTGATGCAGGGGATCATCCTCTTCTCGGCGCTCGGCGGCGAGCTCCTCGTCCGCTACCGGGTGCGGGTCGCGCGGCGGGCGCGAGCCGAGCCGGCGGCCGCCGCGGAGGGCGGCGCGTGAACGACTCGCTGCTCGTGGTCGTGATCGCCTCCGGCGTCGCGTACGGGACGCCGCTCCTCTACGCCGCGCTGGGCGAGCTGCTCGCGGAACGCTCCGGCGTGCTCAACCTCGGCGTCGAGGGGATGATGCTCGTGGGCGCCGTGATGGGGTTCTGGACGGTGCAGCGCCTGCACGCCGGCGCGGGCCTCTCGCTCGCGGCGGCGGTCGGGGTGGCCGCGGTCGCGGGGGCGGCGATGGCGGCGATCCACGCGTTCCTCGTGATCACGCTGCGCGCGAGCCAGATCGTGTCCGGGCTCGCGCTCACGATCTTCGCGGGGGCGGCGGGGCTCTCGTCGTACCTCGGCAACGACCTGAAGCTCGCCGACAACCCGGCGCGGCACCAGTTCGGCGCGGTCTTCCCCGCGGACGCGCGGCACTGGCCGGTCGCCGGCCCGATCCTCTTCGGCCAGAACGCGCTCGTGTACGCGTCCTGGGCGTGCGTGGTGGCGGTCTGGCTGTACCTGTCGCGCACGCGGCCGGGACTGAACGTGCGGGCGGTCGGCGAGTCCCCGGCGTCGGCGGACGCGATGGGGATCGACGTCACGCGCTACCGCTACGCGCACACGCTCGCCGGGGGCGCGTTCGCCGGCGTCGCCGGCGCGACCGTGACGCTCGCGATCACGCCGCAGTGGGTCGACGGGATCACGGGCGGCGCGGGCTGGATCGCGATCGCGCTCGTCATCTTCGCGTTCTGGCGGCCGGAGCTCTGCCTCGTCGGCGCGTACTTCTTCGGCGCGCTGCAGGCGCTCGCCCCGCAGCTCCAGGCGCGCGGCATCCAGCTCGGCCCGACGGTGCTCTGGACGAACTCGCTCCCCTACGTGATGACGGTGGTGGTGCTCGTCGCCGTCTCGGCGAGCGGCGCCCGCCGCCGCCTCGGCGCCCCCGCGGCCCTCGGCGTCCCCTACGTCCGCGAGGAGCGCTGACGCGGCGTGCTCAGGCCTCCCGGAAGGAGATCGGCTGGGCGCCCTCCCAGAGGGTGAGCCGGCCGAGCTCGGGAAGGCGCTCGGCGCCGTCGACGACCGTCGCGAAGTGGTTGCCGGCGAGCGCGCCGGCCTTCGAGCCGAACGCGCAGTGGCCGTAGGGAAAGAGGAGCTCGGTCTCCGAGACGCCGCCCGGGTAGAGGAGGAGCTCCCCGGGCGCCGGGTAGCACGTCGCGTTCTCGGGGCCGATCCCGAGCTCGCGGTCGCCCCACGGGATCCAGTTCGACTCCCCGCTCCAGCGGCAGTGGACGAGCCGGTCCTCGAACGGGAGGATCGCGCGGAACGCCGCCACCGTCGCCGGCGCCTCCTCCTCCAGGAAGCGCGCGCGGAACGTGAGGCCGGCGGCGACGATCTCGAGCACGGGCGAGACGCTACCGGTGCGCCAGCCAGCGCGCGAGCAGGTCCCGCTCGTCCTGCGTCATGTGCGTCGCGTTCGACGGCGGCATCAGGCGGTTGTCGACGGCCACCGTCTTCACGAGCGGGGCGAGCAGGTCGATCTTCGCCCACGTGTCGAGGACGACGCCGGACGGCGGGGACGCGACCCCCGGCTGCGTCGGGTGGAGCGAGTGACACGGGACGCAGCGGCGGCCGACGACCGCCTGCACCTGCGCCCGCGTCGGCGCGGGCCCGGCGGCCGCCGCCGCGCTCGTGTGCGGCCGCAGCCAGATCGCGAGCCCGGCCACCCCGGCGGCGGCCGTCGCGAGGATCCACCACTCGTTCCGGCCGCGGTGGCGCAGGTTGAAGAAGTGGCGCGTCCACGCGCCGACCGCCATCAGGCACACGAGCACGACCCAGGCGTCGTCGTGCCCGTACGTGAACGGGAAGTGGTTCGACAGCATCGCGAACAGCACCGGAAGCGTCAGGTAGTTGTTGTGCACCGACCGCTGCTTGCCGCGCACGTTCCAGCGCGGGTCCGGCTCGCGGCCGGCCTGCTTCGCGCGCACGAGCTCCCGGTGCGCCGGGATGATCACGAAGAGGACGTTGCCCGCCATCATCGTCCCGAGCATCGCGCCCACCTCGACGTACGCTGCGCGGGCCGAGAGCAGCCGCCCCGCGCCGTACGACGCGAGCACCGCGAACCCGAGCACGGCGAGCGCGAGCAGGCGCTCGTCCCGCGCGAGCAGCCGGCAGAGCCCGTCGTAGACGATCCACGCGACCGCGAGGCCGCCGGCCGCGACCGCGACCGCCTCCCAGCCGGCGAGGTCGGCGACCGCCGGGTCGACGAGCGAGGCGCGGGGATGGACGAAGAAGACGACGACGAGGAGGGCGAAGCCCGAGAGCCACGTCGTGTACGCCTCCCACTTGAACCAGTAGAGCGGCTCCGGGAGCGCCCGCGGGGCGACGCGGAACTTCTCGACGCGGTAGAAGCCGCCGCCGTGGATCTCCCACGCCTCCCCCGCGACGCCGCGCGCGCGGTCGCGCTCGTCGGCGGGCGGCGAGAGGTGGTCGTCGAGCGCGATGAAGTAGAACGACGACCCGATCCACGCGATCGCCGCGAGCACGTGCAGCCAGCGGAAGAGCAGGTTGCCCCACCCCCACCAGTAGTCGCCGAGGCCTAGGAGCGCCGCCACCGGTCCACCGCGATCGCCACGAGCTCGTCGAGGGCCGTCGCGAGCTCCTCCTCGCGCGTCCGCTCGAGCCGGGCGCGCAGGATCGGCACGATCTGCGACCGCGGCCGCCGGTTCACGAACACGACGAAGCGGAAGCCGAACTTCTCCTCGTAGGCTCGGTTGAGCTCGTCGAGCTCCGGAGCCTCGCCGGTTCCCTGCTCGGCGGCCGAGCGCGGCGGGAGGCCTCGCGCGCCGATCGCGGGATGCGCGTCGAGCACCTCCTTCTTCTCCTCGTCGGAGAGCTGCGCCGCGACCTCGCGAGCGCGCCCGAGCGGGTCGTCGAGCTCGGCGAGCCGCTCGACGAAGCGCGTGCGCCCCTCGAAGAGCTCGGCGAGCTCGTCGGCGCTCAGCTTCCGCGGTAGGTCGCGCATGCGTACGACGAGACGAGGAGCGGTACGTGGTGGTGGCCCTCGCCGAGCGTCACCTCGAGCTCGACGCGGCGGAAGAAGGGCGAGTGCGGCGCGAACACGAGCCGGTAGACGCCGGGCGGGCCCGCGGCGAGCTCGCGGATGCGGCCGTCGGCGTCCGTCTCGCCCGAGCCGACGAGCTCGTCGCCGTGCCACAGCTCCACGCGGACGCCGGCCGAGGGGCGGCCGCGCTCGGTGTCGAGCACGTGGGTCGAGAGCGTCATCGCCACAGTCTCGCGGCCTCCCTGCGGTGCTCGCGCGCGATCTCCCGCTCGTCGGCGCGCACGAGCGCGCCGCCGCGCACGACCTCCTCGCCGCCGACGAGCAGGCGGTCGACGCGGTGCGGCGCCGACAGCACGAGCCCGGCGACGAGGTCCTCGGCGCCGCCGAGCTCGAGCCCGTCGGTGCGCCAGACGGCGACGTCCGCCCGCTTCCCGGGCTCGAGCGAGCCCAGGTCGTCCCGCCGCAGCACGGCGGCGCCGCCCCGCGTCGCGAGCCGGAGCGCCTCGCGCACCCCCATCGCCCTCGCTCCGCCCCGCCCGCGCGCGACGAGGAGCGCCTGCTTCGCCTCGTAGAGGAGGTCGCCGCGCTCGTTCGAGGCGCTGCCGTCGACGCCCAGGCCGACGCGGGCGCCCGCGTCGAGCAGCTCCCGCACCGGCGCGAGCCCCGCGCCGAGCCGCAGGTTCGACGTCGGGCAGTGCGCGACGCCGGTGCCGGTCGCCCCGAAGCGCGCCGCCTCGGCCGGCGCGAGGTGGACGCAGTGGGCGCACCAGACGTCCCCGGCGAGCCAGCCGAGCCGCTCGACGTACTCGACCGGGCTGCAGCCGTACGTCTCGCGGCAGTAGGCGTCCTCCTCGACCGTCTCGGCGAGGTGCGTGTGGAGCTGGAGCCCGAGCCGCCGGGCGAGCGCGGCCGACTCCTCCATCAGCCGCGCCGTGACGGAGAACGGCGAGCACGGCGCGACGACGACCTGCACGCGGTCGCCGTCGGCGAGCGCGGCCACGCGCTCGGTGTCCGCGAGGACGTCGTCGAGGTCCTCCGCCAGCGAGTCCGGCGGGAGGCCGCCCTGCGACTCGCCGAGGTCCATCGAGCCGCGCGAGGCCGCGATCCGCACTCCCAGCTCGCGCGCGGCCCGAACCTCGGCCTCGACGAGCCCCGAGACGCCCCGCGGGAAGACGTAGTGGTGGTCGAAGACGGTCGTGCAGCCGGAGAGCGCGAGCTCGGCGAGCCCGCTGCGCGCGGCCGCGTACTCCGCCTCCTCGTCGATCCGCGCCCAGACCGGGTAGAGCGTGCGCAGCCAGGTGAAGAGGTCCGCGTCGGCCGCGCGGGCGCGCGTGAGGGTCTGGTAGAGGTGGTGATGCGCGTTCACGAGGCCCGGCGTCACGACCGCGCCGCCGAGGTCCTCGCCGCGCTCGGGCGGGTCGCCGCCGCCGACTCCGGCGACGAGCCCGTCCTCGATGCGGAGCCAGCCGCGCGGGTGCTCGGTGCCGGCGTCGTCCATCGTGACGATCCACCCGTTCTCGAGGATCACGCCGTGGCCTCCAGCGGCACGAGCTCGAACCGGTCGACGTCGACGAGGCCGCGATCGGTGAGCTTGAGGTGCGGGATCACGGAGAGCGCGAGGAACGAGAGGAGCTGGAACGGCGAGTCGACCGTGCAGCCGAGCTCGCGCGCGGCGGCGACGATCGCGCGGCTGCTCGCGACCACGTCCTCGAGCGGGGCGTCCGAGAGGAGGCCCGCGACGGGCAGCGGGAGCTCGGCGAGCACCCGCGCGCCGTCCGCGACGACGATCCCGCCGCCGAGGTTCGCGAGCCGGCGCACCGCGAACGCCATCGCCGCGTCGCTCGTGCCGACGACGACGACGTTGTGCGCGTCGTGCGCGACCGTCGAGGCGAGCGCGCCGCTGCGGAGGCCGAAGCCGCGGACGAAGCCGAGCCCGACCCGGCCCGTGCCGAGGTGGCGCTCGATCACCGCGATCTTCGCGAGGTCGCGCTCCGGGTCGGCCAGCGCCTCTCCCGCCCGCACGGCCGGCTCCTCCACGAGCGAGTCGGTCAGGATCTGGCCCGGCACGAGACCGATCACGCGTGCCTTGCCGCCGCGCCACGGGATGCGGAACATCTCCGGCCCGAGCGCGCCGATCCGTACCGTGTGGCGCACCCAGTCGGGCACCTCGGCGCGCGAGATCTCGGCCACCGGACGGCCGGCCTTCAGCACGACGTCGGGCAGGAAGCGCTCGAGGTCGGGCAGGAGCAGGAGGTCGGCCTGGTAGCCGGGCGCGACCGCGCCCAGGTGGGCGAGGCCGTGCCAGAGCGCGGGGTTGAGGGTCGCGCACGTGATGGCGTCCTCGGGCGGGATGCCGAACGCGACCGCGTCGCGCACCATCGAGTTCACGTGGCCGTCGTCGGCGATGTGCTCCGGCTCGCGGTCGTCGGTGCAGAAGGCGATTCGGCTCGGCCCGTACTCGCGCAGCAGCGGAAGCAGCGCGTCGAGGTTGCGGGCTGCCGACGCTTCGCGGATCAGGAGCCACATACCGGCGCGCAGCCGTTCACGCCCTTCCTCGACGGCGGATGCCTCGTGGTCCGATCGGATCCCCGCCGCCGCGTACGCGTTGAGCTCGCGCCCGCTGACCCCGGGTGCGTGCCCGTCGAGGTGCCGGGCGAGCTCGAGCTTCTGCAGCTCGCGCTCGTCCCCGTGGACGACTCCGGGGAAGTTCATCATCTCGG
>DASRHI010000037.1:0-9406 GCA_035650615.1 Gaiellaceae bacterium
GCAACTCCGCCGAGCGTCGCGCCGCCCTCGCCGGCTGGCTCGACTTCTACAATCGCCGCCGACCCCACGGCAGCCTCAACCACCAACCGCCACTACAGCGGCTGGAAGCGCTCAGGAGGAACAACCTTGCTGGGTCCTACAACTAGCGCCCTGACCTGACCTGCAGGCGCCGCACGACGGTGTCGAAGGTGACGGCGAGCAGGAGGATGGCGCCGGTGACCATGAAGATCGTCCCGGTCGTGTAGCCGAGGATGAACATGCCGTTCGAGACGGTCGAGATCATCGCGGCGCCGATCAGCGCGTTCCGGATCTCGCCGCGGCCGCCGAACAGGCTGGTGCCGCCGATCACGGCCGCGGCAATGGCGTCGATCAGGAGGGTGCCGCCACCGGCGTTCAGGTCGACGCTGTTCAGGCGGGCGGCGAGCACGATCCCGCCGAGCCCGGACATCGCGCCCGAGATCATGAAGACGAGGATGCGGATGCGCGCGACGTTGATGCCCGCGCGCCGGGCAGCCTCGGCGTTGCCGCCGACCGCGTAGACGTGACGCCCGAACGTCGTGCGCCTCGCGACGTACGTCCAGACGAGGAGGGCGCCGACGACGAGCAGCAGCGCGAAGGGGACCCCGCGGTCCTTGTTGAGGATCCAGACGGTGAGGAACGCGATCGCGGGCACCACGACGAGCTTCAGCGCGAACAGCGCGGGGTCGCGGAGGTCGATCCCGTGGCGTCTGCTCGACACCGCCGCCCCGACCATCCCGAGCACGTACGCGCCGCTGACGACGCCGGCCATGATCCAGCCCGCGAGGGTGCTGAAGAAGTAGTTCGAGGTGTTGTTGATCATGTCGTCCTGGATCACGATCACGCCGGGGACGGTGCGCTGGATCACCCCCTGCCAGATCTCGAAGCCGGCGAGGGTCACGACGAACGAGGGCACGCCGATCAGCGCGACGATCGAGCCCTGGAAGGCGCCGATCAGCACAGCCGCCAGCAGCGCGAGGAAGATGCAGAGGTACCACGGCATGTCCGCGCCGTTCGGAAGCTGCGTCTTCGCGACGACGACGCCGGCCACGCCGCTGACGAAGCTCACCGAGAGGTCGATCTCGCCGATCAGGAGGACGAAGACGACGCCGTACGCGAGCAGGCAGGTCCCGGCCATCTGCGTGATGATGTTCGTGAAGTTGCCGGGCGTGAAGAAGTTCTGCGCCGTCTGGCTGAAGGCGATCACGATGATCGCGAGCGAGATCACCACCGGCCAGCTGCCGAGGCTCCCGGTCCTGATGTTGTCGAGGATGCGGGTGGAGAGGGAGGCGATCTCCGGAGCCTCGGCCTCCGGCTGCCTCACGACCTCCGTCGTCACGTCCTCCCTCCGGGCACGGGCACCGCGGTGCCGGGGATCCCGGAGACCTTGGTCGGGGCGCCCGCCGTGATCGCGTGCACGACCTCCTCCTGCGTCGTCCTCGCCCGCTCGTACACGCCGACGTTGCGACCGAGCCGCAGGACGGTGATCCGGGTCGCCGTCTCGAAGACGTCGTGGAGGTTGTGCGAGATGATCACGACGCCGAGCCCCTGCTCGGCAAGGCGGTTGACGAGGGCGAGCACCTGCTCGGTCTGCGCGACGCCGAGTGCGGCCGTCGGCTCGTCGAGGATGACGAGCCGCGAGTTCCACATCACCGCGCGCGCGACCGCGACCGACTGGCGCTGGCCGCCCGAGAGCGTCGCGACCGCCTGGCGGATCGACTTGATCGTCGTCACGCGCAGGCTCTTCAGCGTCTCGATCGTCTTCGCCTCCATCGGCGGCTCCTTGAGGATCGAGAACCTGTTGACCTCCCGGCCCAGGTACATGTTCTGGACGACGTCGAGGTTGTCGCAGAGCGCCAGGTCCTGGTAGACGACCTCGATCCCGAGCTTCGCGGCGTCCTTGGGGCCGTGAATCGACACGGGCTCGCCGTCGAAGAAGATCTCGCCCTCGTCCATCGGGTGGATGCCCGCGACGCACTTGATCAGGGTCGACTTCCCGGCGCCGTTGTCGCCGACGAGCGCCATCACCTCGCCGCGGCGCACCTCGAAGTCGACGTCCTTCAAGGCCTGGACGGAGCCGAACGACTTCGACACTCCGCGGAGCTCGAGGAGAGGTGGTTCGGTCACGGCGCGTCTCTCATATCAGAGGTACCACAGTGCGGTGGGGCGCCGCGCTCGGGCGCCCCACCGCGTCACGTCGAAGGCCTACTTGCAGAACTGCGCGTACTCGCCGTTGCAGACGTCGCCCTTCTTCAGGAAGCCCGACGTGAACAGCAGCTTGTAGTTCGCCTTCGTGATGCTCTGCGGCGCGATCAGATAGGCCGGCTCGACGGAGCGGCCCTTGGTCTTGACCGTGCCGGTCGTCGGGGGCTTCTGGCCCTTGATCATCTTGACCGCGGCCTGGGCGGCGGCGGTCGCGAGCTTGCGGACGTCCTTGAACACCGTCGCCGTCTGCCAGCCGGAGATGATGTTCTGGACGCCCTGCGGGGTCGCGTCCTGTCCCGAGAGCGGGATCGGATCCAGCTTGTGCGCCTTCAGCGCGACGACGACCGCGTTCGCGAGGCCGTCGTTGGCGGCCGCGACGCCGTCGATCTTGTTGCCGGTCTTCACGAGCATCTGCTCGAAGATCGTGCCCGCCTTCTGGTTGTCCCACCCGGGGACGAACTGCTGCGGGCCCTTCGTCAGGGTGCCGTTCTTGTAGAGCGGGTTGAGGACCTGGTCGACGCCGCCCTTGAACAGGAACGAGTTCGCGTCCTCCTGGCCGCCCCAGAGCGAGGCGACGACGGGCTTGCTGCCGTACTTGCCGTTCGCCTTCAGGCCCTGGATGACGGCCTGGCCCTGCAGCACGCCGACGGTGTGGCCGTTGAAGGAGACGTAGAGCGAGGCGGAGCCGCCCTCGACCTGACGGTCGTAGTCGATCGACTTGACGCCCTTCTTGGCCGCCGCCTTCTCGATCGCGGCGGCGGAGCCGGAGTCGATCGGCGCGATGATGAGCACCTTCGCCCCGTCCGAGATGCACTGGTCGGCCTGCGTCTTCTGCTTCTGGGGGTCACCCTGGGCGTTCACGACCCGGGCCGAGATGCCGGCCGCCTTGAACGCCTTGATCAGGTACGGCTTGTCGAACTGCTCCCAGCGGACCGACGTCTTCGTGTCGGGCATCAGCCCGCAGGCGAGGATGCCGGCGGACGTCTTGGCCGCACCCGTGACCGTGACGACGAGCCCGGCGACCGCCGCGGCGATGCCGACCGCCGTCACCTTCCGAGAACGATGCTTCACGTGCTCCTCCCTGTTCGCATTCCCTGCCTGGCCTGCGTCTTGTCGTGATGTGGGCCCAAGCCTGATCCATGCGCGCTCGTTAGTCAAATCTCGGGGCCGCCCGGGAGCGTTAGGCTCTGCGCCGGTGAAGACCAGCCTCGGGATCTGGGCTCTCGGGCCCATGGTGACCCGCTTCGTCCCGGGCGGCTACCAGCCCCGGTGGGCGGGCGAGCCGACCGCGGCGAGGGTGCGGCGGGCGGTCGAGGGACTCGGCGACCTGATCGACGGGTACGAGTTCCACTACCCGCAGGAGCTCTCCGCCGACAACCTCGACGACGTGCGCGCCGCCCTCGACGGCCACGACGTCTACTGCGTCGCCACCGGCCTCCATCTCGACCCGCTGTTCGGCAAGGGCGGCCTCTCCTCCCCGGACGACTCGGTGCGCGCGGAGGCCCTGCGCCGCACGCTCGAGGCGATCGACTTCGCCGGCGAGCTCGGGTCGCACTTCATCATCTGGCCCGGGATCGAGGGCTACAACTACCCGTTCCAGACGCCGTACCGGGAGTCGTGGGCGCGTTTCCTCGACGGGATGGGGGAGGCGGCGCAGCGCGCGAAGGACCGCGGCGTCAGGCTCTTCCTCGAGCACAAGAACTCCGAGCCCGCGATGAAGATCCTGATGCGGAACGTCGGCATGACGCTGCACGTCATCCACACGCTCCGGCGTCAGGGCCTCGACAACGTGCAGGTCAACATGGACTGGCAGCACCTGATCATGAACGGCGAGAACCTCGCCGAGTACGCGGCGCTCCTCGCGGCCGAGGGGCTGCTCGGCCACCAGCACGCGAACTCGGGCTGGGGGAGCTTCGACGACGACAACATCGTCGGCGCGACGGCGTTCATGGAGACGCTCGAGCTCGCGGTCGAGCTGCGCCGCTGCGGCTACGGCGACGGCGGCGAGCGGCTCGGCTTCGACCTCTACCCGTACACGGAGGACGCGATCGCAGCGGTCCGGCGCAGCGTGCTCCACTGGCGCTTCATCGACGCCGTCGCGGGGCGGATCGACGACGCCGCGCTGCGCGAGGCGCAGGCCGCGAAGGACGCCGTGCGCGCGTACGAGCTCGTGTACGCGGCCCTGGGTGCCTGACGCGCTCGTCGGCGTCGACGTCGGGACGACCGGCGTCAAGGCGGTCGCGCTCTCGCCCGGCGGCGAGGTGCTCGCGCGCGCCGAGGAGGGCTACACGCTCTCGCTCCCGCGGCCGGGGTGGGCCGAGCAGGACCCCGAGGACTGGTGGCGCGCGACCGGGCGCGCGCTCGCGGCGCTCGGCGTCGAGGCGGGCTCGATCGGGCTGACGGGGCAGATGCACGGCCTCGTGCTGCTCGACGACGCAGACCGGGTGCTGCGGCCGGCGATCCTCTGGAACGACCAGCGCACCGCCGCCGAGTGCGCCGAGATCGAGGCGGCGATCGGGCGCGGGCGCCTGGTCGAGCTGACGGGCAACCGGGCGCTCCCCGGCTTCACCGCGCCGAAGCTCCTCTGGGTGCGGCGCCACGAGCCGGAGGTGTGGGAGCGCGCCGCGGGGATCCTGCTGCCGAAGGACTACGTGCGGCTCCGGCTCGAGGGGAGGCGCGTGACCGACGCCGCCGAGGCCTCGGGCACGCTGCTCTTCGACGTCGCCGGGCGCCGCTGGAGCGAGGAGGTCTGCGCCGCGCTCGGGGTCCCGCTCGGCTGGCTGCCGCCGGTGCGCGAGTCGACCGAGACCGGCGGCGCCGGCGACCAGCAGGCGGGCGCGGTGGGCGTCGGCGCGGTGGCGCCCGGCGTCCTCTCGGTCGCGCTCGGCACCTCCGGGGTCGTCCTCGCCCCGCTTCCGGCCTACCGGGCCGAGCCGGAGGGGCGGGTGCACGTGTTCTGCCACGCGGCCCCCGGGACCTGGGAGGCGATGGGGGTGATGCTGTCGGCGGCCGGCTCGCTGCGCTGGCTCCGCGAGGTCGCCGGCGCCGACGAGGCCGCTCTTGCGGCCGAGGCCGGGCGCTGGCCGCCCGGCGCCGAGGGGCTGACCTTCCTGCCCTACCTGCAGGGTGAGCGCACGCCCCACGCCGACCCGGACGCCCGGGGCGCGTTCGCCGGCCTCTCGCTCGCGCACGACCGCGGCGCGCTCGCCCGGGCCGTGCTCGAGGGCGTCGCGTACGGCCTGCGGGACTCGCTCGAGCTGCTGCGCTCGCTCGGCGTGCGCGCCGGCGTGGCGCGCGCCTCCGGCGGCGGCGCCCGCAGCGAGCTCTGGCTGCGGATCGTCGCGTCGGTGCTCGGGGTTCCGGTCGAGCGCACGGCAGTCGAGGAGGGCGCCGCCTACGGCGCGGCGCTCCTCGGCGGCGTCGCCGCGGGGCGGTTCGCCGACGTCGGGGAGGCGGTCGAAGCGTGCGTCCGCGTACACGACGTCTTCGAGCCCGACCCGTCCTGGCAGGCCGTCTACGAGGAGGGCTACGGGCGCTTCCGCGCGCTCTACCCGGCGCTCCGGGAGGTGCGCGGGTGAGCGAGGAGGCGCTCAGGCGCCGCGCCCGAGCCGAGCTCCGCGCCGGCGCCTCGCGCGCGGGCGCCCGCGCGCACTTCCGGGCGATGGGGATCGACCCTGAACGGCTCGACGAGCCGATCGTCGGCGTCGCCTCGACGTGGACCGGGACGATGCCGTGCAACCTGAACCAGCTCGAGCTCTCCGAGCGCGCCTGCGCGGGCGTCGAGGCGGCAGGCGGCGTGGCGCTGCCGTTCAACACGATCGCCGTCTCCGACAACCAGTCGCAGGCGACGCCGGGCATGCGCGCCTCGCTCGTCTCGCGCGAGGTGATCGCGGACTCGATCGAGCTGATGACGCACGCGCACGACTTCGACGCGCTCGTCTGCGTGGTCGGCTGCGACAAGACGGCGCCCGCCGCGCTGATGGCGCTCGCGCGGCTCGACAGGCCGGCGACGGTCCTCTACAGCGGTCCGATGCGCGCCGGGAGGGTGGACGGGCGCACGGTGACGATCCAGGACGTGTGGGAGGGAGTCGGCGCGGAGGAGCGCGGCCTGATCGCGAGGGAGAGGCTGGACGAGCTCGAGCGCAGCTCGTGCCCGGGCCCCGGAACGTGCGCCGGGCACTTCACGGCCAACACGATGGCGGTCGCGCTCGACTTCCTCGGCCTGGCGGCGCTCGGCGACGGGCTCGTGCCGGCGGACGAGCGCGAGGCGAAGGGGGAGGCGGCGGCCCGCGCCGGCGCGCTCGCGGTCGGGCTCGCGCGCGACGGGGTGACCGCGCGCCGCTTCCTCGATCGCCGCGCCCTCCTGAACGCGATGGCGGGCGTGACCGCGACCGGGGGCTCGACGAACGCGGTCCTCCACCTGCTCGCCGTCGCGCGGGAGGCCGGCGTCGAGCTGGCGCTCACCGACCTCGTCGGCGTCGCACGGCGCACGCCCGTGCTGGCGGCGCTCGCGCCCGCGGGGCCGTACGTCGCCGAGGACTTCCACCGCGCGGGCGGAACCGCGTCCGTGCTCCGCGAGCTTCTGCGCGGCGGCCACGTCGCCGGGGACGCTCCGACCGTGACGGGCGCGACGCTGGAGGCGGCCGCGGCCGGGGCGCGGGAGCCGGACGGCGAGGTCGTGCTCCCGCTCGAGGCCCCGTTCCGGGGAAGCGGCGCCCTGCACGCGCTCTTCGGGAACCTCGCGCCCGAGGGGAGCCTCGTGAAGCTCGCCGCGGCGCGGCGCACGCACCGCGGCCCCGCCCGCGTGTTCGAGAGCGAGGACGCGTGCACGGCCGCCGTGCGCTCGGGCGCGGTGCGCCCCGGCGAGGTGCTCGTCGTGCGCTACGAGGGCCCGGCCGGCGGGCCCGGGATGCGCGAGCTGCTGAGCGTGACCTCCTCGGTGATGGGCGCCGGCCTCGGGGAGTCGGTCGCGCTCGTGACGGACGGGCGTTTCTCGGGCGCGACGCGCGGCCTGATGGTCGGCCACGTCTCGCCCGAGGCGGCGCGCGGCGGCCCGATCGCGGCGGTGCGCGACGGGGACGTCGTCTCGATCGACGTCGACGCCGGGACGCTCTCGGTCGAGCTCGGGGAGGAGGAGCTCGCCCGCCGCCTCGCCGCGTGGACGCCGCCACCGCCGCGCTACGCCTCGGGCGTCCTCGCCCGCTACGGCGCGCTCGTCTCCTCGGCGTCCGAGGGGGCGGTGCTGAGGCCCGGAGGCTCCTGACGCTCGCGCTCCTCACCGAGCCGGGGCGGCCGGACACGACGCGGGTCGGCGAGCTCCGCGCCCGGGGCGTCGCCGCCGGGGAGGTGCCGGTGCGCGTGCTCGAGGTCGGCGTCTGCGGCACCGACCGGGAGATCGCCGCCGGCCACTTCGGCGTCCCGCCGCGGGGCTCGAGCGAGCTCGTCCTCGGCCACGAGCTGCTCGGGGTCGTCGAGCGCGACGCCCACGGCTTCTCCCGCGGGCAGCTCGTGACCGCGACGGTTCGCCGCTCGTGCGGGCGCTGCCGCGCCTGCGCGGAGGGCTCGCCGGACTCGTGCCTCACCGGCGACTACGACGAGCGCGGGATCACGCGGCTGGACGGCTTCGCGCGCGAGCTGGTCGGCGAGGACCCCGCCCAGCTCGTGCCGCTCCCGGCCGCCCTCGGCCGTGCCGGCGTGCTGGCGGAGCCCGCGTCGGTGTGCGCGCGCGCGATCCGGCACGCCCGCGCGATCGGGGCCCGCCAGCCGTGGGAGCCGGTGCGCGCGCTCGTCCTCGGCGCGGGAGCGGTCGGCATGCTCGCGACCTGCCTGCTGCGCCTCGAGGGATTCGACGTCTGGACGGCGGCGCTCGAGCCGCCGGACGACCCGCGCGCCGCGCTCGCCGAGGCGCTCGGCGCGCGCTACGCCTCGACCGCGGCGGCGGCGGTCGGCGAGCTCGGCGCGGAGGCGGGCGGGTTCGACCTCGTGCTCGAGGCGACGGGCGACGCCGACGCGATGGCGGCCGCGCTCGGCGTCCTGCGCCGGAGCGGCGTCGCGTGCCTGCTCGGCATCGACCCCCGGGAACGGACGGTCGCGCTCGGCGGCCGCGTCCTCGGAGTCGACCTGATCCTCGGGAACCGCGTCGTGTTCGGCTCGGTGAACGCGCGGCGGGACGACGTCGTCGACGCCGTCGACGCGCTCCGGCGCGCACGCGCGCGCTGGCCGGAGGCGCTCGACGCGTTCGTCGGGCTGCGCGTCCCGCTCGACCGCTTCGCCGACGCGTTCGGATTCCGCGGGGTCAAGGCGACCCTCGTCCTCGACGACCACTCGACTCGACTGGAGGGCACATGAGCCTCAACGGAAAGACCGCCGTCGTCACCGGTGCGAGCGGGGGCATCGGCGCCGCCGTCGCGCGGGCGCTCCACGCGCGCGGCGTCAACCTGGCCCTCGCCTCGCGCCGGGGCGACGACCTCGGCCTCGACGGCGTTCTCGCGCGGCCGTGCGACGTGCGCGACCTCGACGCCCTCACCGCGCTCTGCGGCGAGGCGGCGGAGCGGTTCGGCGGCATCGACGTCGTCGTCGCGAACGCGGGCGTCGGCGCCTACGGGCCGTTCCTCGAGCTCTCGCGCGAGCACCTCGACGAGATGCTCGACGTCAACCTCAAGGGGACCGTGTACACGATCCGAGCGGCGCTCCCGCACATGCTCGGTCGCGAGGGCGACGTGATCACGCTCGCGTCGGAGGCCGGCCGCCGCGGCCTGCCGCACGAGGCCGTCTACTGCGCGTCCAAGTTCGGGCAGGTCGGCTTCACGCGGGCGCTCGACCACGAGCTGCGCGAGCGGGGCATCCGGTGCACGAACGTCTGCCCGGGCGGCGTCGCGACGGGGTTCGCGCTCGAGGAGGGCCGCGGGCGCCCGCGCGAGGCCCTCGCCGGGATGATGAGCGCCGAGGACGTCGCCGAGGTGGTCGTGTTCGCGCTCGAGCGCCCGCGCCGCTTCCGCCTGCTCGAGCTCGCGCTCAGGCCGATGACCGAGGGCTCGTGGGGCTAGGCCGAAGTTCCCTTGAGTGGGCGGGCTGTTTTTGGCTTCCTGGCTGGTGTTGTGGGTGGCTGCGGCTGGATCGGTCGTGACTACGTGGTGAGCGTGTAGTCGGCGATGAGCGCGAGCGCGCGGGCCTGGATGGGGGT